>JAZRAC010000033.1:0-26294 GCA_045634365.1 Bacteroidaceae bacterium
AAACAATAAAATCACTATGAGTTGGTTTAGCTTTAAAAAGGAATGGACAAAAAAAGAAAAGATTGCTGTACTTAAATCTCTTTGTTATATAATTGGTGCAGATGAAAAAGTAGTAAACGCCGAGGGGCAGTTGCTTGTAAACTATTTCCAAAAATATGGATTAGATTCTACAACAGCTATGTACGAGCAAGCATCAATGTCGCAAGAAAAAATGTCTTCAATCATTAGACAGTTTTCAAATGAAGATAAAAACTTAGTCCTAAATTATTGGAAACAGGCAGTCTCTTGCGATGGAAATATAGACCCGAAAGAAGTGACAGTTTTAGTTCTAATGGCAAAAGAGTGTGGAATAAGCTTCACAACACTATCGTTCAATCCAAATACTTAAAAGTTATGTTTTCTTTTCTGAATGATTACAGCGATAAACGAAATATCGCACTATTTCGTGCTTCAAAACTAATAATTGAAGCAAATCCTAATCCAAACCAATATACAAAATTGGGGCAAAATTCATTTATCAGAACTATCTATGGTGGTTTTAAGGTAGGCATTTTAGACTTTGACAAGAAAGTTGAAGCTATGAGTTATTTGGAAATGACATCCGCACTAAGGAAATGTAGTAATTCTGGTAAACGATCTATAGCAGAAACTCTATCTGCCGCATTTGCAGCAACTGACAAGTCTCAAGAATCATTAGAAGTTTTGATGAAATTAGCCTTTGAGTGCGATATACCTAGAAATTATTTAATGTTGTAAAACTTTATTAACAATGGCGGTAACATACAAACTAAATGGAATATATAAAATATCTCCTGAGGCAAGCATTTTTTTAGCAAATCAAATGTGGTTAGGCAAAGAGCAATACGGAGTTGCTCCTGGCACTGTTGTCATAGAACCAACTCGTATGCTTTTTAAAAAATTAGGGATGACATTGGGAATTCTTGATTATAGAGTTACGCATCTATTTGCTTCAGATGGCGTGCTATACTATATGGGAACTGTTGAGCCACCTCTCTGTAAACAAGCACAAATATGGGCTATTGAGCTAAATAATGCATAGAATAATTATAAAAACAATTTACAGCATTTGTAAAAATGTAACTCTATGAAGAAATGGATTAAAAGAACCATTATAGGAATCCTATCAATTATCTTGGTAGGATTTCTTATACCACAAAATTTGAAAATGCCTGTTGTGGGGGCTGATAGCAACGACTACAACCACGAGACGTTTTGGTACGAGGGTTGGGGAACGTCCATTGTACACAAAGGTGTTGACGTGTTTGCCAAGAAAGGAACGAGGGTAAACTCTGCAACTTGGGGCATAGTGCTTATGACTGCCGAACGTGGCAAAGGTGGTAAATTCGTCGTGACACTTGGTCCGAAATGGAGATTGCATTACTATGCACATTTGGACGAAATCAAGACCAGACCATTTGCATTTGTTACTCATGAGACCGAGATTGGCACTGTTGGAAATACAGGAAATGCAATTACAACGCCTGCACACTTGCACTATGGGATTGGAACACTGATACCATATTTGTGGAGAATTGACAGTGCCCCACTCGGTTGGCAGAAGATGTTTTACTTGAACCCTATTGATTATTTGGAAAAATAAAGTTATTGTTTTTCATTTGCAGAGATTATTATAAAAACAGAGTGCAAACATAAAAAATGATGAGAAAAAAAATTATCATCGCATTAGCCACACTCATGGTCGTGCTCACTGCAAATGTCTTATATTGGACTTTGAGTGATATACAACAAGATTGTTTTATTAGAATTAAAAATGGTGCAGAACTTAATCTATATGAAAAGTTCAGCATATATTCTATAAATCTCTGCATCTGTGCTTTTGGATGGCCTCTCTCACCCGAAGCTACAAGACAACAGATATGGTGCACTTTTCCTACAAACGACACCATTATTGCACACAGTGATTACTTTTCCAATCACGAAAAGATAAAGTCTTTAATTAAAAAACACCCCAATACGACTGTTGACAATCCAACGAAAATTGCTTGGAAGGCTGACTATAATGAATTTGGATTATGGTCGGCATACACTTTTCAAAATGCAAGAATTGCTTTAGCGTGTAATGGAATGTTTTTATATAAAGATAATGGAGAATGGGTAATATCAAACATAAAGGAATTTGCATTTCCGGTACTACCAGAACCAACAATTATCGGACCTTTTAAATTCCACGAAAGCCTTATCAGATATCTACAAGATATCGGTTGGCTTTACAAACCTCATTTCAAATGGGTTTTAGGCATTGGTTAGTTACTTGATTGTAGCTCTATGGCGCTCTGTGAATACCTTTAAATATCAATTAATGTGAGTTCGATATAATTCTTCGATAGTCATGAGACGGCTTATACAGACTCTAAGCGTTATCTTTTTTATCTTATGCATTTGTTTAGGAATAGTTTATCTTCATATTGAAAAAAAGGTAACCAGAATTGAGTTGCCAAAGGGTGAACTAAAATGGTCGAACAAAAGACCGCAAAATGCCAAGATGTGCATCCCAGCCGCTTTTACCGATGAACAAGGACAAATCCTCGGGGCTTACAGGATAAATGGAAAGACCTATGAAGCAAACAAAACAATGATAATGAGAGTCTCCTTAAAAGGGGACATGTTCTTTATCAGCAGAAATTGGATGGGTGACAATGGTTTTCAGCAACTGACATTGGTTAATAATTCAAAAGCAATGAAGTTCCACGATAAGCGGAAATATATACGCAGAGCTTTATGTAAAGACAAGAACGGTGCTTTTATATTGCAGTCCAATTACCCAATGACAATGTCCGATTTTGCTTTAGAATGTGGCAAACGCTGTACCAATGCAACCTACCTTGATATGGGAGAATTTGGTTACGGATATATCAAAAATGGATTGTTCACAAGACCACTATACATTTGGGGATATTTCACAAGGCATAAACAGACCAATTGGCTATATGTAGAGTAGAACTCTTTTTGCAAAAAGAGGTATGTGCCGATTCTTAGAAACTGTTATATTGCAAAAATCTTGACAAACAAATAAATTTTCGGCCACAATTTTTTTTGTTTATTCTCTTTAATTCTTAGTTAAAGTGGAGTTGTCGTATAATTGTTCCGCTCTCTTCGCGATATTATAAATATGGGATTATTTTATGTAATATTCTCATTTCTTTTACAATATTTTGAGTAAATTTGCATTTATAAATCGTATTGGTATGTAATAAAATACAGAAGAAAAATGAAAAAGATAGTCCTGGTTACATTATTATTGGTTTTAATGTTCGTGACATTGTTGCTTAATTACAACGATAGATTTGAACAGATTGATATTAAATATAAGGCAAGGCCTGTGGGTGCCGTAAATTTGGCAAAAGGAGTGAACCCTGATGATATTGCTTCTGTATTACAGGTGAATAATTACATATTGGGGAAAGTCGATATTGATGTTGTTTCTAAATTTATTGCAGAAAAGCTCGAAGCAGGTGCACCTCTTCCTGCTCTCTATAACCTAAATAAACGTGCTTGGCAGATTCCCGCCTCTTTGATCGATAGTATAGCTAATGCGAGTGAATTAAAGAAAAATGGCTCAAAAAAGGAAGAATCCTATCTGGTTGCAAAATGGAGGAATTCTTTGGAATCGCTTGGGATTGACAGCGTTTTTGCAAAGGTCGACACAGCTCAATTGAAAAGCGAGGTTACGGTACACAATAAAGAGTATAATGGCCGGATTACCGTAACAATAACCAAAGAGGCCGAGAGCGCAGGTCTTCTGAATAAACTTTTTGGTGGCGGTGGAGAAAAATGTGCCGGCGTGGTTGTTCGCTTGTCCGAGCAGTATCTCGATAGCTTGAATGTCTCACAGAGAGAAACACTATGCTTTGCAAAAACCAATGCAAAAGGCGTTGCCGTGTTTGAAGGTCTCGATCCGGCACACTCTTATAGTGTAATTCCCATAAGTAAAGGGTGTGAATATGGCAGTTCCAAGGGTACAATCGGAGGCGGGTTATCCAAATATGAGAACGAGAGCCTTGAATGTTCTTTTGTGCAAAAGGAGCATAAAATAAGAATCTTTGATGCGATTACTTTGAAGCGGATAAAAGAAGATGCGACAATGACCGTGCGCTCGCCCGAGAAGTTCAAGGAGAAGCTCTCGGCCTGTGTTGTCTTGTTCTTTATCTCCTGGTGGAGCTTATGGTTCTTCTGCTATCTGCGTAAGAAGAGAATAAATAGTACAATATTGTCGATTCTTATGGCACTCACGGGCTTGTGCCTTTTGACAATGTTCTCTATAAACGACCCATTGACAGATACATTGTTGGGCATAGATATGGCTTATGGTATAATTTTTGGAGTCATATTTATTACGATTTTGCAGAATGTGAACTTCAAAGAACTGTACCAGAATAGATTGGGAGTGAGTTTCGATGTTCCTTTGGAGATACTTTTGTGGGTCTTTAAGCCATTCAGACGAAAAGTCTCCTATCTGACGGGTATACTTTCGAACCGTTCAAGTAATTCTATAAAGAAACTTTTGGCCCTGCTGGGAGTTGTTGCGTGTTTGCCATTTCTGTTGTTAGACTTATTGAAAGTCACAAATTTCTACGATGCTTTGTGTCGATTGCTGAATAAATTGCCAAAAGGATGTGGATATTTGTTGTTTGCCATATTCCTGACAATGTTGCTCTTTACTCCTTTGGGAGCCGAGGTTGGTGGAATGAAGGTGAATTTGAATGTTGGTATCTTGTTCCAGCCGAGTGAAATTGCCAAATATCTTATAATATTCTTTATGGCGGCCTACTTCTGTGTAAATGCCAACAGAATTGTGCAATATTCCGAGGAGGGCAATGCAGGCCTCTTTATGGCAAAAATAAAGATGCTGACATTCGTAATAATGGGCCTGGGCTTTTTGATGTTGGTATATCTGGTGTTGGGTGATATGGGCCCAGCCCTTATATTGGCTTTTACGTTTATTATCCTCTATTCGCTCATAAAATCTAAAATAAACCTGCAAGGTTTGACTTTGGATAAACAATTGCAAAAAATATTTACCTGCGATTTTGCAATGTTAATATATGGAATATTCTCTTTTGCCATATTCCTATATATAGGTAACAAAATAGGCAGTATGGGCGTATTTTGCTTCCTGTGGTTTGCTGTGTGGATAGTAGGCGGTATTATCAGAAAACAGATATTTGAAACTGCGATCTTCTTCAATTTTATAGTGTCGGCCTTTATTTTCGGCGGTACAATATTGGGCAGTATATCAGGCCTCGACAGTGTCGCAAAAAGACTTGACAGCCGTACCAGAATGTGTACGAATACTTGGGGTACATTGCCGCTTAATGGCGAGGGTGCCGATGCGGGTGAGAATACCCAGGTGGTCGAGGGCTTGTGGGCGTTGGCTTCCGGTGGAATGTGGGGGCAGGGCCTGGGCGATGGTACACCCCATTTTATACCGGCATTCCACACTGATATGATTCTCGAAAGTATTGGAGAGCAGACAGGCTTTGTGGGCATATTCGTGGTAATATTGCTTCTGGCTCTCCTGTTGCGAAATACAATAGTCCTGGGGTATAGGACCTCTCATCCATTTGTCTTTTATTTGTGTCTGGGTATAGCCATTGTTACTGCAATTCAATTTGTAGTTATCTCGCTTGGCAGTACGGGTATAATCCCATTGACAGGTGTTACGGTCCCATTTTTCAGCTATGGCAAGGTAAGTATGATATTGAACCTCGTTGCATTTGGAGTGGTCCTTTCAATCTCCACAAATAATATAACAGAGGCTGAAAATGAATCGGCAATGCTTACAAAGCAAAATATTGAAAAATACAACTATTCTGTATCTCTTTTGAGTTGGGCATACAGCGCATTGGCATTGTTTATTGCTTGGGTATTCTATTTTTATCAGGTTATCGACCGAGACGACACATTGATAAAGCCGGTTTATCTGAACAACACCAATGGTATTCCCATTGTGGAGTATAACCCTAGAATAATGCAGTTGACAAACAAACTTTATGCCGGAGATATATATGACAGAAATGGATTGCTACTGGCAACGAGCGACAAGTCTAAATTCAGGAATAGTTCGCCTACTACAAAAGTTGCGCAAGAATTGAGATTGAAATTGGATACTCTTAAACTTCAAGACAGATATTATCCATTTGGTGAACATCTCTATTTTATGTTGGGAGATTATAATTCAAAACTATACTCTTCTTCCGATGCCTCATCTCAATTCCCGAGAGGATATATGGCCGAATTCTACCATATTACCGATTTAAGAGGTTATGACAACAAGATGAGAGATAAAAGAACCGGTAAGCCTGTAACTGTGGACCTCTATTCAAACAAATACAATCCCGATAAATATCATTCCGATAAATATGAAATATCTTACAAAGACTATCAAATACGCGATTATTCGGCATTGGTGCCATATTTGAAAGCCGGTCTGCATAGTGAAAAAGTGAAAAGATTGAACGAAAGAAAGAGAGGCGATATTGAACCAAAAGATATACAACTTACAATAGATGCAGAATTGCAGGCAAAATTGCAAAGTTATATAAATGAATATGTTAATAGGAAACACTCTCATTTGAATAAATTAAGAGTGTCGGTGGTTATTCTCGATGGTAAGAATGGAGATTTGCTCACCTCGGCTGTATATCCCTTGCCCAACTACGATATATTAAAAGATAATGAAGTCTCGTATAACGATATGAATCGGGATTGGTCGTGGAAGGCATACACCGATATGGACCTGGGGTTGACTTTCCCCACTGCTCCCGGTTCTACGGCGAAGGTTGTTACAGGATTGGCCGGATATAAGAAGGAGGGCGATAAGATAGAGAGTGCGAAATACTATATTTATCCTCAGGAAAGAATATTCCCGGGTGAGCCTGTCGGTATGGTGGTTGATATGAATCTAGCATTCAGAAAATCGTCGAACTGCTATTTTGTTAATCTGTTGAACGATAAGGATTTGTTTGATGATCTGGCAATAACCTATGCTACACTGGGTATAACCATAGATGGTGTAAAATCCTACACATTAAACTACAACGAACCCTCTCTTGGATGGCTGTCACGTGTAACATCGGCAAGAGGCGAATCAATGAGACGATATGAACGTTACAAGGCTGCCGGCAAATGGGACAAGATGAGCAAAAATAAGCCACACGCTTGGGGATGGTCGTGGGGACAATATGGCATAACTGCGACACCTCTTGCAATGGCCAGGGCTGCATCGGTTATTGTGAACGATGGTGTAATGCCTGTAACCAGATATACTTTACACGATGAGGTTAAAAATGTTGAATTACTCTCTTCGACAAAGATATTAAAGAAACATCTCAAAGATACACGTGCGAGTCACGAGAGTGGTAGAAGTTTCAGTAAATGTGAATATATTGGTGGAAAGACTGGAACACCCGAGCGCACTTCATCAACAAAGAGAATAAGAACAAAAAGAGGAAAGTATATTACAGTAGAGAAAGGCAGGCAAAATGATGGATGGTATATATGTTTCATCGAGAATGCTACTATTAAATCGACGAGACTTAATCAGTTACCCAGGAAACAAGATAAGGACCTTGCCTCTACTTCAACGACTGCGCCTCTTGCGATAGCAATAAGAATGGAGCGTCTGGGGAAAGGCGAAATGTCGGGTAATGCAACACGTTTAATGGACGAGATAGTTATTAAGGCACTTACAGAGTGTGGATATATGAAATAATGAATTTTGCTGAATATAAAAAAGTGATAAGATGAAAAAGATTCTATTTTTATTATTGCTGTTGACTGCAAATGTTTCCTTTGCGCAATTTCGGGAATATGAAAGAATTAGTGCCGAGGAGATAATATTGTGCCGGAGCTATAAATCCGTTGCATATAATTTTGTATATGCTTTTATAAATAGAGAGATAGAAAATGTAAGAAAATATTTTGATTGGGAGGCTTATTCTGAATTTGGTGGCGATGTGATGATGATGCAGTGTTTTGAGAAAGCGCACGATATTGCCGATATGCGTAATGTTATTCCGCTTGGTTATTATCCGGTTATAACGCGATGTGACGAATTGAATGTTTCAAATTCCGAGTCGTATGCAGGCTGCGAAGCAATGAATGTAAGGTTCGATTGTGTAACTCCCGATGGAGAATCCTACGATGGCAGATATGGACGGTTTGACACGGATGTCCGTGTAATGCTGGTTCTGTTGAATGGAAATTGGAAAGTAATAGGTTTTAAATAAATTTTTAGTAAAATAATATGGCGTTTTTAGAAGATTATACTCTGTTGGACGAATTGGGACAAGGTGGTTTTGCCACCGTCTATAAGGTTCGTCATAATAATTTGGGATATATCAGAGCATTGCGTGTTTTGAATGCTACTATTGCCCGTGGAGAGAGGGACGACGCTTACCAAAAGTTTTTGGAAGAGTGTCGATTGCTGCTTCGCTTGGGCAATGGCAATCACCCCAATATAGTACACATCTATCAACCATTGCTGAAAGCCCAAAAAGCGATTGTTGAAATGGATTTTGTCGATGGAAAGGACCTCTCTCATTATCTCATAGACAAGCACTCTTTCATTGAAATAGAAGATGTGTTAAGGTTGTTGACCGATATTGGTAGTGCGCTTGCCTATTGTCACGAGGATATATACAAGTTCTGTATGGACAAAGAACTTGATAATCTGCTCGATGACCCGAACGATGGCCGTAAGGCGTTGATAGATGATGATACAAAGCGTAGATTGATTGACAAATATCGTGTTGTGCACAACGATATACATTCGGGCAATATTATCCGTCGCGAAGATGGAAGTTTTGTATTGTTGGATTTTGGATTGGCCATTGAAGGAGATAGCGTTATAAGGAGCAGCCGTCGCAAGAACGGTGCACCCGAATTTAAGGCACCCGAGAAGTGGGACAATGAGAGTTTGCTTGCTCCCCAATCCGATATATATAGCTTTGGCGTTGTTTTGTATGAATATCTCGCAGGTAGAGTTCCCTTTATGCGCGATATTAAGAACCACAACTCTGTTGAGGCCGAATATCTGCTTGTAAAGGCTCATAAAGAGCAAAAGCCGGCTCCTATATTTGAATTTAGAAAAGCGGCTTTTGAACAGGCCCACCCGGGGGAGACCTATAAAAAGGATTACCCCGATTGGTTGGAGGATGTAATCTTTAAATGCTTGGAAAAATCTCCCGAGGACCGCTTTAAGAATGGTAAAGAACTATATACACGTGTTTTAAGCTGTGTAGGCTCCGACAGGGATGCGTTAATTCAGAATCTGAAAGAGGAACTTGATAAATCGCATACAGAGGCAACTCGCCTAAACGAAGATATTGTTCGTTTGAACAAGGATATTATCCGTTTGCAGGAGCAGAAACCAGCCCTTTCTAATCCGGTTGAGCAAGAAAAACTTACGCTGAATCTGCAAAATCAGTTAAAGGATGTCTTGTATGCGAAGAATATGCTCGAAATGGATGTGAAGAGGTTGCAAGGCGAGAATGCAAGATTAAAAGAGGAGCGGGGAGCGAGGAGCAACGATGAAAAGCTTTGTGAAAGAATAGAGGAACTGGAAAATGCGTTGAAACAAGCCGAAGAGGAGTTGCAACAGATTCCCAATAAATTGTCCGTAGCCACCAAAGAAAATGATGAATTAAAGAAAGAGGTTGCCACACTAAAAAAGAATACCGGCAAAGGTGGTGCGAAAATTTGGAAAATATTGTTCTTTGTAATGCTTGCGATTATATTCTTGTTGGTGGTTATAAAAGTACCATCATCATCCACCAACGATACAGAGTATAAGAATAAGTATAATGCTGAATTAAAGAAGAACAAGAAACTTCTTGCAACGAAAGATTCGCTTCTTAATCTTAAAAACAGTTCTTCGTCCGATAAGGAGGTAGAGGAACTAAATTCTCGTATTGCTGAATTGAAAAAAGAGTTGTCAAATGCAAAATCGGCAGCAGGCAACAAAACTATCGAGAATGAACTCAAAGCCAAAGTCTCTCGATTGGAGAATTTGATAGAAGAGAAAGACCGTTTAATAAAGGTATTAGAAAAATCATTAGGAGTACAATAGTAAAATAATATGGGAAAGAGTTTTTTTGAACGAATTGCCGACCTGATAAATGGAAACAAGGCAGAAGGTGTAAACGATGTTGCCGATTCTGCGAATTCTTCGCAGAATGCTATAAATAAAAATGCACTTTTGTTAGAACGTATACTATCTGTTCTAAAATCGAATTATGCAGGAATAAGAGTGTCGATGAAAGAGAAATCCTTAATCGTATGGGTAGATGATGGATTGTTCTACAACTCCTTGACATTGAGCAGTTTTAAAGAGCAGCTTATAACAACCCTTATCGACGAGCTTGGCTTTGAATTTGGGGCGATAGAAATTAAGCAGGGCACTCCCGACAATAGCTCTTGTACCGATGTAATGGAGAGGTGCTGTTTGCAGATAGAAAACCACCAACAGGTGCAAAAGGTGTGTAAAGCCGTAATATACCCTGTTAAAGGCTTTGGATCAATGCTGGATGATTGTGTCTGCCTCGATTCACAGGAAATAAGCACATTGCCCGGTTCCAATTATAATATCGGCGTGGGCCGACAACCGCATATGGCCGATGGTACTCATAGAGTAAATCACATAGCAATAGACGATAATCCAAACTCTGCCGAATATGATAAAAACAAATATGTGAGCAGAGCACACGCACATATCTCATATTCCGAGGATTATGGATTTTTGTTATATGTGGAGATGTCCGGCACGCGAGCAGCCCAGAAACGCACCCACATTTATCGTGGTTCAGAGAAAATAGAACTTAATAATACGTTGGTTCCCGAACAATTGCACGATGGCGATTACATTGTTCTGAGCAAATATGTTCATTTATTGTTTAAAAAAGCTTAACAATGGATTTTATAAAAAAAATATTGGATATATTTAAACCTGATAAATTAACAAGTGAGGGTTTAATCACAAATGAGGGCTTGCTTAAAGAGCTTACCTCTCATTTTAAAACTATGCTGAAAAATGAGTCTGTGGGACAACGAATGTTGTATCCTATGTCCTTTAACATACTAATGGCTCCCGAGGACTATGATAGCCGAAGACAGTCTTTGCCGTTTGTCTTGCCGCAGGTTGTTGCCGGTTTTTACAAGATTATTAAAGAGATGAGAGTAAAATATCCCGACTACACCCCTCCTGCAAAGTATTGGTTCTTCCAATTCTCGGCGTGTCAGGCCGGTAAGGTACAATCAAATTCTACGGCTTCATTGATTATTCGTAAAGGTCACATAGCAACAGTTGCCAACCTTTTGACGTTTGATATAAGAGAGGCTAATAATGTGTATGCCGATACCAATACCCGTATGTCGATAAAATTGGACGACTCCAATGTGATGAACGATGTAAATGTTAACTGGAATGCGATAAAAAGCCTTGATGTTATTGGCGAGGGTACATTCTGCTATAACTTCGACAATAATCTGGGAGGTGATATACAACGTGTTACCGACTATTCGAGTGTGAGTGATATGGACGGCATTGCCGAATTGACATATTCCAGAGGAGGACGTAATCTTCATTATATAATGAAAGATAACCTTATTAACATATCCGGAAAGAGTGAAAAACGAAGCGGACGTACGTTCTTCATTTTGGAAGAACACGACATAAAAGACTCTCACGTGCAGATAAAATATTTGCCTTCGGATAAAAAATTCCAGATTGCAGCTTTTGGGCCGACAAGGCTTAATAGTCGCAAATTGATTGAGAGTAGCGGAGGTGATGTAACCTGGTACGACCTTGCCAATAATTCAAGTATTTTCATTAACGACGAGATAAGTATAAAGTTTGAAATTAAATAATAGTATTTATATATGGATACGATAACATTTTCCGGAAATACAGATATGGGGCAGAAGCGCTCTAATAATGAGGATGCTTTTATTGCTCAATGTTTGTGGGGTGATAGACATATTTTGGCTGCTGCCATAGATGGTGTCGGTGGCTATGAAGGAGGAGAGATTGCATCCTCCTTGGCCCAACAAAAAATAGTGGAGTATCTCGAAACATATCCTAATGGTGAACGTTCGGAACTGCTTAAACAGGCAGTGATTTACGCCAATAATGCGATATTTACGGAGCGCAATAACCAACCGGAATATAGCAGTATGAGCTGTGTGTTGACTGCTGTGCTGGTTGAAGTTGAGAAGAATCTTATACATATGGCCCACGTGGGAGATACACGCCTGTATCAATGCACCTGCGGGCATATAATGAAGTTGTCGCACGACCACTCATTGGTGGGATATCGCGAGGAGATAGGCGAGCTTACCGAGCTTGAAGCAATGAACCACCCTCAACGTAATATAATCGGTCGCGATGTGGGCTCAAAGTTGCTCGATGGCGATGAGAATGATTATATAGAGGTTGCGACCTTCCCGTTGCTCCCCAATTCAACCCTGTTGTTATGTTCCGATGGCCTTTGCGATATGATAACATCGGAGCAGATGAAGGCGTGTATCGAAGAGAAGGGGATTCCTCTCGAAGAAAAAGTGGCCAATCTCATTGCAGCAGCAAATAATGCAGGTGGAAAAGATAATGTAACAGTTGTGCTCATAGAGTATAACTGCCCCGACTATAACCCACAGGATGTGCTGGCTCCGGCAATAGAACCGACGAATGCTCCAACAGAGGGTGAGGAACCCGTTTGTGAGCAACAAGAGAATGAACCACAATCGACAGAGCCGGAAGTGAACGACGATGTTGAAGATACATCGGCCGAGGATTGTCCTGTAAAAAAGAGAGGTGGAAAATTGGTTTATTCAATTTTGATTATTCTCTCCATTATTATGTTTGCAGTGGGTTATATTCTTGGTGGATATACCGGAAAAGAGTATTTCCCCTCATTCTTCTCTCATCGCATAGATACGGTGTTTAATAAGATAGGGGAGTTTGTATCCACGGAATATCCCGTCGCTTCATCCATAATAGACAATATATCCGTTGAAGAGCCCGTTGCAGAAGTTAATGACGAAATAGATGAACAATAAACAGAAGAGTATGAAAAACATAATTGTATTTTTATCAATTCTATTATGCCCGATTGGGCTCTTCTCGCAGAACAATTATGATAAATATTTGAATACTGCTTATAAACAGATGTATTCGGGGCGTTACGAGCTCTCAAAGGCTAATTATGAGGCATATAAAGGGATGTCGGGGAAGAGCGACCCCGATATTGAATATATGTTGGAATTGGTCTCCAATAAGGTCGATAGGGATGCTGAACAGGTTACCATAGTATATAGCAATGGCACCTACAAAGGGGCTTGTGCCAATGGCAAACGTGAAGGTTGGGGCGTATTGGAATACAACGATGGAGGGAAATATGAAGGATGTTGGGAAAATGATGTCCAGCATGGCCCGGGAAAATATTATTACAACGATGGTGACCAGTTCGAAGGTTTGTATAAAACAGGGCGGAAAGAAGGAAAGGGAACCTACTATTATAGCACCGGTGATAAATATGTAGGCTATTACAAGAATAATGTAATGTCGGGCCCCGGAGAGTTTTATTACAGTAACGGTGATAAATATGTAGGAAACTTCGATAATAACCGAAGAAACGGCGAAGGTACATACTATTATAGCAATGGTGATAAATTTGTCGGTTACTATTTGAACGACCAGCCCCACGGCGAAGGGAAGTACTATTTCAGTAATGGGGATGTTCGTCGCGGAACTTGGGAATATGGCCGATTGTTAGATTGAGCTATAATCCCCCAAACATAAATTACTAATGAAACAGATTACAATTAACATATTCTTCTCTTTGTGTTTATTGCTTGTCTCTGTGCAGATAGCTTCGCAAGATAATGCGAAATATTTAAAAACGGCAAAAATGCAGTTCGAGAAAGGAGAGTATGCCAATGCTCAAAAATCACTGAATGTGTATGTTGCCTTGGATGGTCGCGCCGATGAACTTGCCTCCAAAATTAAAAAGTGCCTTTCGTTGACAGCAAAAGCCGAGGATGCTCTTTACAAACAGGATATGAATGTGGCAATAGAGAACTATCGCAAGCTGTTGTCAATAAACCCCAAAGACCCAATTGCGCGCAAAAGGGTTGCGGAGTTTGAAAAATCGCAGGCTGTGAAAGTTACTGCCACCGACAGCCGTGCAGTGGACCTTGGTCTCTCGGTTAAATGGGCAGCATATAATGTTGGTGCCACCGCCCCCGAGGAGTATGGCGATTACTATGCTTGGGGCGAAACAGAGGAGAAGAGAGACTACTCTTGGAAAACCTATAAATATTGCAACGGCAGTTACGATACTCAAACAAAATACTGCACAAGTAGCAGTTACGGTACCGTTGATGGCAAAACCACCCTTGAACCGGAAGACGATGTAGCCACCGTTAAATGGGGTGGCACTTGGCGAATGCCCACCATAAAAGAACTACAAGAGCTAATAGACAACTGCACTTGGGAGTGGACCACCCTTAACGATGTTAAGGGTTACCGCGTAACCGGCCCCAACGGCAACAGCATATTCCTGCCCTTTGCGGGCTACCGCGGCGGTACGGGAGTCAACTATCAGGGTTTCCTCGGCAGCTATTGGTCGAGTTCGTTGGATAGCAGTAGCAGCTACTACGCCTGCAGCCTGTACTTCGACAGCAGCGACTTCGACTGGGTCGACGACGGCCGCTGCTACGGCCGCACGGTGCGCCCTGTGTGTCCATAATAAAAAGAGCGAGCGTTTTATCGCCTGTCGGGCGATAAAACTCAATCATCGACGCAGTCGATTTAAAAGCGCCGCAGGCGCGATTTAATTTATTTACGCACTTTTTGCGTTTTATAGAAGTTATGTGTTATTTTGCTCCCGATAATCATTCCTGTCGAGGCACTAAAATGAAGTATAAAATAGAGTTATAAAGATTATGAGAAACACAATTCTTATTTTAATGTTGCTTTTCTGTCCCCTTGTGGCTCCGGCACAAGCAAACTATGACAAATATCTTAAAGAGGCAAAGCGAAATTTGCAGGAGGGTAATGGCGAGAAGGCTTTATCGTGTTACGAGATATACAAGACTATGACAGGCCGTAAAAACAAGGAGTTCGAGTCTATGCTTCAAACCTATAAAATAGTAGATGGTGGAGTGTCGCGTATGCACTTGCTTGTAACAAAAGAGAAAATTGACAAGATGCACCACTCGAAAATAATGAAAGTTGTGCGATACCACAAGAACGTACAGGGCTCAAAAATTGTTGTGTGTGGCTTTGGCGACCCTTCGTTGCCGATGATGTATGCCGAAAAGCTCAGCACTCTACAAGCGAGTTCTGTGGCCGAGTTTCTTATCAAGAATGCCGAGGTTGCCCCCGAAAATATATCAATGCAGATACAAGGAAGCATTGTTTCCGATAAACTCGATTATAATATTCTGATATATGTGGAAGAGGAGTAACCACTATATAATAAATGGTTATATCCCCCAATAAATTTGTTAAGCAAGATAAACTATGAAATATCTGTATTATCCCATAATAGTGTTGTTCTTAATATTGGCCGTGGTTGAGTTTATTCCGGTGTTTATGTATGCGTGCGGTCACATTGCAGTCTACCAATGGATGCTCTATGGCGTTGCTGCATATTTTATAATACGCAGATTCGATTTTTTCTCCCGTAACGAGCTGTGGATGCAAACAACGTCTCACGAAGCAACTCACGCAATTGTGGGAATGATGTTTTTCCATAAAATACACTCGTTGCAAGCAAGTGAAGATGGTGGAGTGGTCTATCATAGTGGCCGTAAGCAGGGCGCAATATTCATAAGCCTGGCACCATATTGTCTGCCGTTCCTTACCTATCTGTTTATAATAATGCGCATTTGGGGTGCCAATAGAATGCTTTATGTGTTTGATTTGTGCATAGGCTTTACTCTTGCCTTTCACATACTGTGCTTTTATAAACAGACAAGATTGTACCAGCCCGATATTTTGGGGCAAGGAGTGCTGCGCTCATTGTTGTTTATTGGCACTGCGTGGTTCTTTAATGCGACAATTATATTGCTATGCATAAGAAAGGGAATAGTTAACACATTGTCTTATATATTCCCCCAATATTGGGATGATATTGTAAATTGTTGGAATTTTATATTTTAACCGGAAATGTTTTTTCGCTTTCTGTTAAGAATATTAAAACCATCCAACGAACTATTGAGACGAAGGTCGCATAGTTGGTTCGAAAAAGCAAGAATCGTACTGTATCGTTTCTTGTTGAATTGCTTGTTGAAGGCATATTCTCATTATGCCATATTCGACACAATTATAATTGATGGTGGAAAGATAAAGATTGTGCACGAATATAGAGACTTGGAATTTGAAAATGAACTCATTAGAAATAAAATAGAGTTTAAACCCAAAATGAGCGTAGTGCCTTTCCCTATTGTAGAACGCAAGAGCAGTACAAAGCGTCACTTTGGCTATTTTAAATTTAATAATTTGCTGAGTGTGTCTGTCGGCAATAATAAGCTGTATGTTAACCACGATAATTGTCATTCTATCGATGGAACGGCAGAGTGCAAAGTGAAGCATAATTTGGGTGGCAACAATATGACACAAACAATAATTGAGATACTCTCAAAGCCTACAATGCCTGCGCCACAAAAGGAAAAACGCTCGCCCTCTCCAAATAAAGGTGAGAATCCAAAAAATAAAATAACAGATAAGCCGTCGGCGGGAGTAAAGAAGCCATCCAAAAATATATTTGGCAGAGATAGGGAAGTGCCCATTCCTCCGATTATGACAAAGCCCGACACCTTGCCGGCCACCGCAGTGGGCGACACTTCTCCCCGTAAAATAGAAAAGAGGGGCTTTGATATTGATACAACTTTCTAGAACTATAAACACAAAATAGTTATGAACGCAATTTCAGCTAAAATACAAGAGGTTTATGCCGATTATGCTATTTGCAAAGATAAGTCGGCATATAGTTTATTTGCAGGGCGCAACCTCCCCACTTTTGTTAAAGATTATATACTCAATCGTTTTTCAAATGGCGAAGAGCGGGACGAGGAGGGTATACGCGAGTATCTTGCTGCAAAAATGCCACAGAATAGCGATACTCTTATGATGCGTCTGCTCGAAGGCGAGAATGTAAATATCACCACACGCATTGTGGTTAAAACAAAATTGGATGATGGAATGGTTGCTTTTATGTTGCCCGACCTTAACATTTCGGCCAATATGTTCATACAGCCGAAAGTGCTTGCCGACAATAAAAACGAGCTTGTCGATGGCGAGAATTGGGGTAATATAACAATGCAATATATGCCACCCGAGGGAAGAAAGAAGGGGTATGTTCTAATGACCTCTTATAAATCCTTTAATCCTTATAAGAATTTGAATTTTGAGGATTTTCAATCCCGCAGGGAGTGTTTCAGCACCGAGGAGTGGATCGATGTTCTTTTGACAACGATGGGGTATACGCCCGATAGCTTTACCTCTCTTGGAGCGAAATTTACAATGATTACAAGGCTACTGCCGGCCATTGAGCCCAATTTGAATTTTATAGAACTTGGCCCGAAGTCCTCGGGTAAAAGTTTTACCTATAATAATCTGAGCCAATATTTCCGTATGATTAGTGGCAAGTGTACAAGAGCACAGCTAATATACAACCATTCCACTAAACAGTATGGGGCAATAAAAAACCACGACTTAATTGTTTTTGACGAGGTGTCGACTTTGAGTTTTGACGACCGAACAGGTGAATTGCAGGGCTTTTTGAAGAGCTTTTTGGAAGCGGGTACAGCCTCGCTGACCGACATAAAGATTGTTTCGTCGTGTGGCCTTGGCCTGGCTGGCAATATTGCTCTAACCGAGGATATGCAACCGGTGAGTGACGATTTTCAACAGATTCTCCCCGATATATTCCGTTCTTCGGCAATGATGGATCGTTTCCATCTGTTTATCCCCGGGTGGCGGTTGCCTAAAATCTCGGAAGGACAGCTCTATTATGGCTGGGCAATAGATGCCGAGGTCTTTTCGGAGTATCTGCATTTTATGAGAACCGAAACGCATAGTCAGAATCTTTTTGATGAATTGGTGGAGTATGACAAGAATGCGGCGTATGTTCGACACGTTAAGGCGGTAAAAAAGATTGCCACAGCCTATTGCAAGCTGCTTTTCCCACATATTGGGACATTGAGCGGAATGTCCGAGGAGGATGTGTCAACCTTTAAGAAACTGTATAAAGAGTATTGCTTGCTTCCGGCTGTTGAGGCCCGCTCTTATATTTACGAGCAATGTAAATTGGTCGATAGTGAGTATAAATATAATAGTATGCCGGAGTTCACCATCGTGGATGATATTCCCTACGAGGAGGAAAATGACGAAGAGTAGAGCCTTGCTGTTTTTTAATCCAATAAATAATCATCATAATAGCTTGAAACTATGAAAAATACCATTTATGTAATTCCTGTTCTGTTATTGTTGCTGCTCTCCTGCTCATCACCCGAGAGTGAAGGCAAGGCATTGGCACTCCGCTTGAACAAATGTTCCGAGAGGTATATAAAAAACAGACAAAAAGCTGCAACAGATTTTGTGAGCAATTTTAATGCGTCGGACTATTCGTCGAGAGCCGAGGCCTTGGAGGTCTACGACAAGGCCGTAACAGCTGTGCTGGATGAGTATAACGCCGACTATGATGAAATTTCGATACAGAAAACCAAGATTGCCGGAAAGTTTGCCGATGATTATAATAAAAGAATGGAATTTAAAACTGCATATAAGAATAATATAGATTCTGAATTGCGGGCCCATTTAGTGGAGAAGATGGCCGATACAAGCTATCCCGAGGGGGTGTTGGCTGTGGTAAAGAGTGTTGTACCGGTTAAGCCGGATATATCCAAGATACAAGAGGACCTGGTGGGGCACAAATTATATGAAGGCTTTGAAAGAAAAAAATGCTTCTTCCCCGAAGATTGGGCTTGGAGCATTGAGGAGAATGGGATTCGGAATTTTGAAATTGAAGAAGTCCTGAGTGATAATTCAACAGAATATATCTTTATTGCGACAATGCGTCTGGAAGGTGAACGGCAGGCTTTTAATGCTCGTGTAAAGATAGCCTACTGGCTTCCCGGGGCCGAAGATTGGAAGATTGAATTTGTAAAGTCGATGGGGCTCTCTGTCGTAAAAACAAATAAGTATGACGACCTAGTTGAGTTTGAGCTTAAACGTGATGGTTGGGGAGGTGGCGATGTGTTGCATATTACCAATAAATCTGAAATTGAACTGATGGTGGGATTGGAAGTTGTAGCCGGAGGCAAGAGACAACTTTGTGCCAGAAGAATTGCACCCGGTGGAACGGGAACAGTGGGCGGGCTTTTCTGTGGTGGCAATGTGAGCTCCTATGAGGTTAAGTTCGTGGAAAGATATTAAAATGTAATTTATAGCTATGAGAAAAATTGTATTACTATTATCTGTAATGTTATTGGTCGCCTGTTCTTCGCAGATGGAACGGGATGTCAATAAAATGGCCGAGCGTGTTGTGGAATTTAGACGTATGCAGGAGCGTATGAAGGACCGTAGCAATTTGGCCGGAAAGCGAATGACAAAAAAGGAATATGAGCAATATACACGAGAATATATGGAATATTCCTCAAAAATGTTGGATAAATATAGTGAAACTCCCGAACAAAGAAGAGAGTTTTATCGACTCGTGGAAGAGAGAGCGAAAGAATTGAATAAAAAGTAAATGGAGAGATAATTATGAGGATGGTTTTAAAAAAGGTCTTAATATCAGTTGTACTGATTTTCTTGTCGGTCGCAGCATGTTGTATTGTGGCATATTTCTCGGTAGAGTATATCTCAAAGGATAAATTATTCACGTCGGTTAAGGATGTGCCTTACCGTCGGGTAGGATTGGTGCTTGGAACAAATCCTGTCGGGCCTAACGGTAATATGAATTTCTATTTTAAGTATAGGATTGATGCTTGCGAGGCCCTTTACAAGGCCGGTAAAATATTAAAAATTCTTGTCAGCGGAGATAATCATATTAAAGAGTACGATGAGCCCCAGTGTATGAAAGATGCTTTAATGCAGAGAGGCATTCCCGCAGAAGATATTGTGCTGGACTATGCCGGCTTCCGCACTCTCGATTCTGTTGTGAGAAGCAAGGAGGTTTTTGGGCAAACGAACCTTACTATAATATCCCAAGGTTTTCATAATGCAAGAGCTGTTTGCTTGGCTTTGCACAATAATATCGACGCTGTTGGATTTAATGCGAAGGATATTAAAAAAACAAGAACCTACTATATGTATGGTGTTGTTAGAGAGCTACTTGCCCGAACAAAGATGTATTTGGATATTCTCTTTAACAAACAACCGAAGTTCTTGGGCGAGAAAATAGAAGTGTGAAAAAGAATTTTGAATTACATCTTGCGATTTATATACTATTAAACTAATGAAATTGCAGTCTTTTTTTAAATTAGCACTGAAAAACCATATTTAGCCCCAATTTTAGAAGTAGCCCTCTTGGTATAAGAAGATGACTAAAAAGTGTATTTCTGTGTTACGCTTGCCTTCAAAATCCTCATTTACGCTTAGTAAACTCCGGTTTTTCAGACTACGCAAGCCTTGAACTACATCTTTTAATTCATCTCCTACACAAAAGAGGCCGCTAAAAAATGCTTTTTAGTCGGCCTCTTTTTTATGTTTCTGTTTTTATATTTTCCCGAGCTTTTGCCTGTTTCGTAGTCGTCCCCGTCGCGTATATTTAAAAATATTATATATTTTTTGTATTTACATAATAATTTCGTTCCTTTGTAAGGATATATTGCGCTTATTATGTGAACTTGCAAAATTGCGCAATGCTTGTTGGTACTATTAAAAAACAATGCTATATGAAAAAGATTTTTATCTTCATCGCAGTGTGCCTCCTCTCTTTTGCCGGCGTGTCGGCGCAGGATTGGTCGGCAACATTGAACACTGCTTCGGGGCTCCCGGGAGTGGAAACAACAGCTACGGCGGGTACATTCTATAAATTTGTATCGCCGGTGTACAATTTGGGTGGAACAACCACTCAGCGTGTCCGTCTGACAGTGCTCGACACATATAACCACGAGCAACCCAACGGCAATAACTATTGTTTCGCCCTGTCGGAGCTAGCTGTGTACGATGGCAATGGCAACAAAATTTCTTATGTGGCAAGTTCCAATGCCGACCATAATAATTTAAGCTGGATTACCGACGGCGATGGTATTTATGCCCTCTCCGACGGCGACTATGGCACATATTTCCACTCAATGTGGGCATCCTATGGTGCAGTTGCCGAATATCACTATATAGACCTCTCGCTTACAAGTCCCGTTTCGGTATTCTCGCTCGAATGGGCCACTCGTGCCGGCGAGTCCAAGAATGCTCCAACAAAGGTGGGCGTTACTCTTGGTACCGAATATGTGGAAACGTCCACCGGCACAGAATTTTCTTTGGGCGATGCTGCAACAAGTGTGGAAGCACTCTCGCAGAGCAAAGGGCTCTTTGTGCTGAAATGCAATGTGGTGGAGTCGTTCACAACATCAAGCGGAATTACATATTCGGGCAGTGGGCCGGTGTATATGACCGGCGCCGAGGAGGGAACCAAGGAGGCTGCATTTGATAATGTTGTGCAATTTATTCCCGTGGGCGACAATAAATTCCTTGTTTATTGGCCTTCGAAAGGCGTTTATCTCAAAGATTGCGGTGCCGAATATAATGGCCTCAATGGTTGGCAATACAGCACAAGCAGCCTGAATAACGCGGCCTATGTGGGGCTGAAAGCCTTGCCGTCGGGCGATTTTGAAATATCGTACATTACCACATTCAACGACCCTAACGGCGACAGTGTCACCGACACTCTCTTTGTCGCAGGCGATCTTCGCGATGGATTAGGGACGAAGATGAAGACTTTTGCCTCGGAAAAGAAAGTTGCATTGGAGAGTGGCGACTACACCCAGGGCTACTCTCTGCCGGCGTCCTTCAATTGGAGTATATATGTTGCCAAGCTCGATGAATCGACAATCTCTTCTGTCTCAATGACAATGGCACAGATAGCGTCGCACTATCTGTTGGTACCTGTTCGTCAGGCACAGGAGTATATGTTGGAGTATGGCGACTTTGGCGGAATATCCACAGGAACAACAATCAATGAATTAGAGGCTGCAATAACCACAGCCGAAAGTTATATGGCCGATGGAGCAACCCCCACAATGGCACAGATAAAGAGTGCATCGGCAACTCTCTCGCTTGTAACAAGCAAGTACGTGGGATTGCAGCTGAATGTGTACGAAACCCGTATCGACAGTATATTGTCTGCATCGTCGTTCAGCACATACCCATACGTTGCCGATACTTACCCCGAAAGCTCGCGCACAATGCTCGAAACAGCAAAGACCACCATCAGCGATGCAAAATCGAAGATTGATATTTACACTCCCGAACAGCTTATCGCCATCTACAACCAAATAGACAAGGATGTTGAACGTTTCTACTCAACAAAAATAACATACTCCACACTGCCTTTAACCTATTCCGAAGCTGACGGCCTTCCCGGCTCAACGGCCATTAACGGAGGCTATGTGTGGGAATCACCGCTCATCACCTTGAATACAGCCGTTACAGGTATTCGTATAACATTTGCGGCCACAAGCGTTCCAGTAGGTACCTCGGTGCAATCCTATAATGGTTACCCCATAGCCAGCCTCGCCGAATTTGAATTGTACGACGAAGAGGGCTTTGCAGTGCCTTTGAGTGCTGCAAATTTTACAACAAACTCACAAGAAACTAGCGAGGGCGCAATGGAGAATATATGCGATGGAGTACTCGCAAACTATTGGCACTCAATCTGGGGCAACGGAACAATGTCGCCCGAGGGTAATGTATACCTCGATATTACCTTCCCATCGGCAATGAGCTCATTCTACTTCACAATGTATAGCCGAAGTAACGGCAATTTTGCCCCCACCGCAGTAGAAGTGTCATTGCCGGGCACAGCCTCCGATGATGTCTCCCCCTCGATGGGCGATGCTGTCTATGTTTACCTTGCCGATGGTGGCATTGATGCTTATGCCACCGAGGAAATGGATGGCAATTATTATGTAGAGGGAGAATACACCTATTTCCCATTGAAGTCGGGTTCTGTATATTATTACACCGCACAAGAGTTCGACAGTATTTCTACGGTTGCACCACAGTTGCCCGAACTTACTTCCTATAAATTCAACAACAAATACAATCCCAACCTGCACGTCGATGCCATAGCCGATGTTATAACAGAAAATATGCAATTCTCCCTTAACTCCATAGGCAAGTGGCTCACAGCAAGTTTTCAGCTGAGCGACGATGGAGCCATAGCCTATGTCGATTCGGTTCTGCAAGAGTCGAAGGTTACCCGCCAGAGCTTTGCCACTCCAAGGGTATATACAGTAACCTATCCTGGCTACAACAAGGTTGGCTCGGTTAAAATAAAGGACGAAGAGTGGAACTATGTCGATGGTAGCGAAACGGAAGTTCCTTTGACAGCAAGTATGTTGAGCACAAACAAGCCTTCCACTCAATCCAACGAGGGGGTTGGCAGTCTGCTCGATGGACTCTCTACCACAATATACCATTCTACTTGGGGGGCGGCCAATAATGCCACATTGAATGTAAATGCATTTATAGCAATAGCCCTTCCCACGTCGCTCGAAAATTTCAGGCTCTATTATCAGTGCCGTCCGCAAAATGGTTACGCACCTTTGGAATTGGAGATTTATGCAAGTAACGACAGTGTCGATTGGACACTCGTGCGCACGCTCACCACAGCCGACGGCCTTCCTGCCGGTGGCACAGCCTATGCTACATATAAATCACCTGTAATTCCTCTCGGTGGCAGTTACTCATATTTGAAAATCCTGCAAACGGCAGGCGAGTACTCCAAGAACCATATGGCCCTTGCCGAAATGCGTATATACGATGTTGAGCCTGGCGATTCCATTCTTGTGAGCGAGGCCGTATATGAAACAAAGCGCACTCCTTTCGGCCGCAACTACAAGGTGAGTATCGATTGGTTGGTGGATAATGCCGTGTCGGTACCACGCATAGATATTGATATTGATGGCGGTGCCACAGTAACAAGCAAGAGCTATTATCTGAATGCCAAATTCCGCATAACCGGCTATGGCATATACGACGACTTTGAAGATTCTGTGCAGATAAAAGGTCGTGGAAACTCAACGTGGAGTTATCCTAAAAAGCCCTACCGCCTTAAATTCGCCTCCAAAGTAAAACCCTTCGGCCTTACAAAAGGCAAAAGCTGGGTGCTGCTCGCAAATGCACAGAGCGGCTCTATGCTGGCCAATGCCGCCGCAATGAAAATAGGCCAAATGGCAGGTGCAGAATACACCAACCACATTGTTCCCGTGGAACTCTATATGAACGGTGTGTACAAAGGAAGCTATATGTTCACCGAGAAGGTGGGCTTCTCCAATAACAGTGTAGATGCCGATGAAGCACTCGGTTATATGCTCGAATTGGATACATATTACGACGAAACATATAAATTCTATTCAAAATTCTATACTCTTCCGGTAAACATAAAGGAGCCCGACCTCACAGAGTACACCACTGATGCAGCCACTGCTCGTAAGACTCTCATACAGGCCGATTTTAATGAACTTGCCACGGCTCTCTACAAAGGGCTGCCAATAGATACTATTGTGGATTTAGACGCATTGGCCCGTTTCTTGCTTGCCAACGATCTTGTGTGCAACCAAGAGCTTGGCCACCCGAAGAGCACATTCCTCTTCAAGGAGGAATTGGAAAATCCCGACAGCAAGATAAAATTCGGCCCCTTGTGGGACTTCGATTGGGCATACGGCTACGAGAGTACAAAACAATATTGTACACAGGATTATGCAATCTCTATGTTCAGCAGTTCGATGATGTCAGAGAGCGGCTCACGCTTTTTCAGAGATTTGATGGCTGATGTGGATGTGCAGAAATATTATTACAAAGTGTGGACCGAATTCCTCGACAAGAACTCCATTGCCGAGCTTTGCGACTATATGGAGTGCTACTATAACTTCGCAAAATCGTCATTCGAAAATAACGCAACCATTTGGAGCGACGGAACAGGCTATGCTGCCATTAACAGCCGTATGCAGGCGTGGTTGAGTAACCGTGCCACCTATTTATATGCGAATCTCGCCGAGTATAATCTTGATGAATTCCTCTATCCTCTTATGGGTGACGTGAACAAAGATAATCTGCTCACTGTACAAGACCTTTCATTGATTGCTGCTTACAGGAACGGCAACTATAACCCTGCCTTCACTTTTGAGAAAGCCGATATTAACGGCGATGGCTCTATAACATCCGTTGATATTGCAGATATTGAAGCAATGGTGCTCGAAACTGAATTCCTCACAGCCGCACAATACTACGAAGTTCCAATCGCCATAGGCGAATTGCAGGTCGACAATTTTGCCATCGAACAGAATGGCGAGTATAGCCTGCCGATTAAAGTGAAACGTGCCGGCGAGGAGAACTACAAAGCTATTCAGTTCGATATAACACTTCCCGACGGAATGTTGATGTTCGAGGCGACAGCCGCCGCTGCGGCACCTACACACGTTGTAGCATTGTCGCAAATGGATATGACAACCTACCGCGTGCTTGTGTATTCCAATGGCGATAAGTTCTTTGGAACAGCCGACGACGCTGTTGTAAATCTCGCACTTATCAATTATGCCGATATTGCGGCCGAGGATTGCAAAGTGAGCATTACAAATGTCCTTGCTGTCGATGAAAATATCGACGCCGTGCGTATGAATGGGGTTGAAGCGGCTTTTGCAATCCAAACAGAAGTGCTTATAGGCGACGTTAATAACGACGGCACAGTAGATGTTGCCGATGTTACAAGTGTTGTAAGCATAATTCTTGGTGGTAGCACAGTGGGCTCCGCCGCAGATGTTGACGGTGACGGCACAGTAGACGTTGCCGATGTTACAAAGATTGTCTCAATCATCCTCGGCACCGACGCAAACGGAGCTCCCGCCAAGGCAGCCGCCACACGCGCCGAGGAAGTAGCAACCAGCACCGTATCGGCCGATGGCGATGGCTCAACACTGCTCATCAACATCAGCAACCCCGAGTATCCCTTCTCGGCTATTCAGTTCGACCTCGACCTTCCCGAAGGCATCGAAGTTGAGTTCGATGGCGAGTACTACGCAGTAGA
>JAZRAC010000034.1:0-46615 GCA_045634365.1 Bacteroidaceae bacterium
CAAACGCCCGGCACAGACCTCACGATTCGAATAAAGCTTTGCTCGTGAGTTGCTATTGCAACATAACTCAGTCGCTTTATTCTCGCCGTTGTTGTCTTTACGCGGTAAATTCGGGAATGGGGCAACTCGCTCTTCACACACACAGCAACGCCGCATTCCACCGCTCAAACAAATCCCCATTCTTTTCCTCATTTGTCGCTAACAACAACTGTCGCTCACACAGTGCCGGTTCTTTTTTTTTTAGAATTACCATTGCCAGCGTACAGCACAACATACTCGTCGCTGAAAGCGGAAATAACGATTAAGCGAGTGCAGAAGGTAAGTTTACTTGCATTATGCCGAGCGAAAGTTATTTCGTTAAACAAAGGCCCCCCCAGAGTAGTTTGCAGGTGACCCCTTTTTCCTACTGAGCCTTGTTTTGCAGGTGAGCCGTGAACCCGTTTTGTAAACAGCCAGAATGGATGTAAAGGGTATAAAAACAAAAGAGGAACTCTGTTGAGTTCCTCTTTGTGATCCCGGCAGGATTCAAACCTGCAACCTTCTGATCCGTAGTCAGATGCTCTATTCAGTTGAGCTACGAGACCTCGTGTCTTGTTTGACGATGCAAAAGTACTGCTTTTTCTGTAATCTGCAAAATTTTATAGAACTTTTTTTCGATAAAAATAAAAATTTTTATTCAAAGAAACGCTCGTTGAATACGAACCATCCTATTCTTAACCCTACGCCGATACTGTTACTGCGTGAGCTATAATAGTTTACGAATGCACTGATGTTTATGGTGGATATTGTACCCACTGCATTAAGTTCGGCAATATATTGAAAGTCGTCGAAACGCTTTTTGCTGTAAAAGGCTGTTCCGTCGGGGGCTTCTTCGATTTTTCGATAGGGGGAGAAGAGGTAAAAGGCGGGGCGTATCTGTATATAGTTACTGAGTTTGATTATGGGGGATAGGCCTGCGCCTATAAACTGATTGGCGCGGAATTTGGGGTCGTAGTTGAAGAGTGTGTTCATTGTGGGCGTGAAGGCTCCTGCCTGCATCATAGATGCTTGGTAGGTTGCCGACAAACTGCGGGTGGAGTAGTATACCTGAATATATGCACCGAGGGAGAGGGCGCGGTTGAGCTTGAATATTTCGTGGCGTATGTAGTTTATTTGCAACCACGACTTACTTTCGTCGTCGGTGTAACTGCGGTTCTTGCTAGTGAAATACTCTTTGCCTAAATAGAATTGTGCCGCAAGGGATTCGTAGGAGCCTTCGGTGGGGAATGCAAAGTGGTCGAATGTGTTGCCTTGGAATTTTATGCTTGCTCCAATGAGGCGGCTCTTGTTCTTGTCATACTCCGGAGCGTCTAGGTCTATTATGCTCGATGGCATATATTCGTCGGTAATCTCGGCTACTCCAATGCCAATCTCTGCTTTTTTACGCATAAGGAAGGGGAGTGATACTTTGAGCTTTGCAAAGAATTCGCGCTCGTGGTTGAGAGCGAGCGAATTTTCTTGCGAGAATATATACTTCATATTGTAGTAATCGGTTGTGGAGTAGGAGGTGATGAATTTCAGCGACACGGGAACGTAGCTCGGAAGGTCGAAACGGCTGCTGAATTGTATGGCATTATATACTTTACCCAACTGCCCGTCGAGCATAAATTCCTTGGAGAAACGGCCGATATTGCGATAATGAACGCCTAAATATATCTGGTTGGACACCTTTGTGGAGACGCCTCCGCCTATTTTAAGATTTATCGCAGGATTGAGCTCTGCGTGCAGATGTAATGTGTAGGTGTTGCTATCCTCGTTGTATATGGCGTGTGGCAGGAGTGACGATACGGCATTTCCCGACAATATGCGGAAATAGGCCTTTTTGCAATCTTCGTAGGTAAAGGGCTCGTCGCCTCGTTGAAACTCCTTTTTAATGGCTTCGGCCTGTGAGGGTGTCACTCCGCTTATCTCCACTTTGCTGAATATTATCTCGGGCTTGCGGCTGTTGAACTCTTTTCGTTTCGCAGCAAGTTCGGCACGGCTTTGATGGCGTGTCACTCTTTGGCGCACGGAGTCTATAATGGCATTGGTACTTTCGTATCCATACTGTACCACCTGATTCATTTTGTGAAAATCGAGCAGTTTTACATCCTTTATATTCATATTAAGGAGTATGCCCAGAGAGTCGGGGAGGGTGTAGTCGCTTTTTCCCATTATGAGGTTTTTTACTTGGCTCATAATGTCGTGCTCTTCGGGGAGCGGAGGATTTTCACTTACTACACTGCCGAAAATAAAATCGGGTGCAAAAGTCTCCTGCATTACATCGCGTGGGAAGTTGTTGAATATGCCACCATCGTATAGCAATACGCTATCTTTCTTTATGGGCTTGAACACAAGAGGGAAGCTCATTGAGGCACGAACAGCGTCGCCAAGGTCGCCGTTGGAGAATATCACCTGTTTCTTGTTGTAAACATCGGCTGCCACGCAACGAAAGGGTACCATCAACTTATCGAAATTGCCACGGCAGGCAGCTGTGGAGCTTGCATAAATCTCCAAGAATCCCATATTCATAGGGGCGGGGTTTACCAATTGGATAGAGGGCTTTACCAATCGTATGGTATCTTTAATGTCTATGTGCAGGTTCAATAGTTCGGGTAGTTCGGCGTTGCGTTTGAAGTAGAACATATAGTTCTTGTCCATTGTTCCGGTGTACCAACGCTGGAAGTCCTCGGTGCTCATTGCCGCAACCATTTCGTCGGGGGTGTAGCCCATAGAGTAAAGGGCTGCAACAATAGCTCCCATAGATGTACCTGTAACGTAGTCTATGGGAATTTCGTTTTCTTCCAAGGCTTTTATCACGCCAATGTGGGCAAGACCACGCGCGCCGCCGCCACTCATCACAAGGCCCACTTTTTGGGCCGACAGCAATGAGGGAAATAGCACAATGGCGATTATTATGAGGATTAGATGTCTTTTCATCGTATATGTAAATGTGTTACAAATATATGTTATTCTTTTAATAAAAAATGCTCTTTTTTTATTGTTTTAATTTTCAAAAACGTCTTTTTCCCGTTTTTGTTGTTTTTATTTGCCGTGTAGTTTATATTTGCAAAGTTCGGTTACGACAGATTAACATTCTATAAATAATATTGTTTGTGTATTTTTATCTAAAAACTATACGATTATGGATTTTAATATTTTATTTTGGATTGTTCCTGCGGCCGCTATTCTGGCCTTGTTGTTTGCATGGTTCTTCTTTGTGCAGATGAAGCGCGAGAGTGAAGGCACGGAACGTATGACCTATATTGCCGCTGCGGTGCGCAAGGGTGCTATGGCCTATCTGAAACAACAGTACAGGGTCGTTGCTGTGGTATTTGTGGTGCTTGCCGCTATTTTTGCTATTATGGCCTATGTGTTTCACATTCAGAATGAGTGGGTGCCTTTTGCCTTCCTCACCGGAGGATTGTTCAGCGGTGTGTCGGGGTATTTGGGAATGAAAACTGCCACGTATGCTTCGGCACGCACGGCCAATGCTGCCCGTGATAGTATGAACAAGGGGCTGAGAATGGCATTCCGCAGCGGTGCGGTAATGGGGCTCATAGTTGTGGGGCTGGGATTGCTCGATATTTCAGTGTGGTATTTGGTGCTCGATGCTTTTGTTCCGGAAGATGCCGATAATGCGGGAATGAAGTTATGCTTTATAACCACCACAATGCTCACTTTTGGAATGGGTGCGTCGACACAGGCGTTGTTTGCGCGTGTGGGTGGCGGAATATATACCAAGGCTGCCGACGTTGGTGCCGACCTTGTGGGAAAGACCGAGTATAATATTCCCGAGGATGACCCTCGTAACCCTGCCACCATTGCCGATAATGTGGGTGACAATGTGGGTGACGTTGCGGGTATGGGTGCCGACCTTTACGAGAGCTATTGTGGTTCAATCCTCTCGACGGCTGCTCTTGGCGCTGCTGCTTTTGCTGCCGAGGGTGGCGCTGCGCAGGTGAAGGCTGTGTTTGCACCGATGATTATTGCGGCGGTGGGTATTGTGCTATCTATAATAGGTATATTTGCTGTGCGCACGAAAGAGAATTCCGATATAAAGGCTCTTATTGCCGCCTTATCGCGAGGAACCAATCTTGCATCGGCACTGATAGTGGTTGCCACATTCGCTATTCTCTATCTGCTGGGAATTGAAAATTGGATAGGGCTCTCATTCTCTGTGGTGGTGGGTCTTGTCGTAGGTATAGTCATAGGGCGTGCTACGGAGTATTACACTTCGCAGACTTATGCTCCCACTCGCCGAGTGTCGGAGGCGGGATTGACAGGGCCCGCTACGGTTATAATCTCGGGAATGGGGCTTGGAATGTTGTCTACCGCTATTCCTGTTCTTGCAGTTGTTGTGGGCATAATTCTCTCTTATCTGTGTGCCACCGGTTTTGTGCTCGATGCTTCACATATTACAATAGGCTTGTATGGTATTGCCATAGCTTCGGTGGGTATGTTGTCGACTCTTGGTATAACGCTCGCAACCGATGCTTATGGCCCTATTGCCGACAATGCGGGTGGTAATGCCGAAATGAGTGGCCTTGAACCGGAGGTGCGTCGTCGTACCGATGCTCTCGACTCGCTGGGTAACACCACGGCAGCCACCGGAAAGGGCTTTGCAATAGGCTCGGCGGCACTGACCGCGCTTGCTCTTCTTGCATCGTATATAGAGGAGATACGCATTGCCTTGGAGCGTTCAACTCCCGATATTATAATTAACGGCAAGGCACTTATGGAGGCCGATATTTTCGATTTTATGCATCACTTTAATGTAACGCTTATGAACCCCACGGTGCTTTGCGGAGTGTTTGTGGGGGCAATGATGAGTTTCCTTTTCTGTGGCCTTACGATGAATGCAGTGGGGCGTGCCGCACAGAAGATGGTTGCCGAGGTACGTCGCCAGTTTGGCGAAATTAAGGGTATTCTCGAAGGAAAAGCCGAGCCCGATTATTCGCGTTGTGTGGAAATTTCTACTTTGGGTGCGCAGCAGGAGATGGTGTTACCATCGTTGTTGGCTATTGCCGCTCCCATTATCACCGGTGCTGTGCTTGGTGTAGCCGGTGTTATCGGATTACTCATCGGTGCCTTGTCGAGCGGATTTTTGCTTGCGGTATTCCTTGCCAACGCCGGTGGTGCGTGGGACAATGCAAAGAAATATGTCGAGGAGGGCAATTTCGGCGGTAAGGGAAGCGATACTCACAAGGCTACTGTTGTGGGTGATACTGTGGGCGATCCCTGCAAGGATACTTCGGGTCCGAGTTTGAACATTCTTATAAAATTGATGAGTATGGTGGCAATTGTTATGAGTGGGCTTACCCTTGCGTTCAGCCTGTTGTAAGGCTTTGAATAGTCTCTTATAAACATAAAACAGCTCGGCAATTGCCGAGCTGTTTTATGTTAAAAAAAGAGAGGTTATTACTTCAATGCGAAGATCTCGTCCTCACCTGCAATGCAAGAGAATATTTTATCCTCGCGGAGCAACCAACCAAGGCCCAAGTACAACTCTTTATCTTTGAGCTTTGTCTCTTTTTTAATCTCTTTAAGTGTCAAACCCTCTGTCTCGTTAAGGGCTGTCCAAATGCGGCCTGCGAATACACCAGCCTGTTCTGTAATCATCATAATTTAATATATTTAAGTTTAATATTATAGCCGTTTAGTAAATGGCTTTTAAAATCGGGTGCAAAGATAGTGCAAACGAGCGTAACACAAGTTTACTTGTAAGTTTCTCGGCGAGTGCAGCCTATTTTCGCATTTCCGGGTGCAAAGGTACACTTTTTATTTTTTCTGTGCAAAACAAAAAGCGGTGATATTCAAGATTTTTAGTAAAATTTAGTATAATAGCCCTTGTCTGTAAACAAAAACAGGCATTTATTTTCTATTTTCCAAATATTCGGCCCAGATGCGTGCAGCCTCTTCAACCATCATTGAACAGGGGCGTTTCTTGTAATATTCGGCTGTGCGGGGCTCGGGAGTGGTGGGAGTGGGTGCTCCTTTTTCGAGCCCTAACAGTTCGGCACAGGTCAGTGAGCCGTTACGTTTGGCAAACTCTTGGGCAAGCTGCTGCACAAGAATATAGTTGGCCTCTTTACCCTCGCGGTCTTTGCCATCGGTACAGCCTGTTTCAAGGCCGGCAAGCATAAAGAGCCCGCAGGCTGCTCCGCAGGTCTTACGCATACGGCCGATGCCTCCGCCAAAGGAGGCTGCCATTTTCAGTGCTTGCTCGCGGGTGAAGCCATAAAGGTCGGCGTAGGCGGCAACCACCGCCTGACTGCAATTGTACCCCTCTTTAAAGAGTGAAACGGCAAGTGTTATTCTATCTTCCATAATTGTCACTGTTTATTCTTGTATAAGTCCTCTTGTACGCAACAGGGCTGCGGGGTCGGGGTCGGCTCCGCGGAAACGGCGATACTCGCGCATAGGGTCTTTGCTACCGCCCATTTCCAACAACTGCTTGAAACTTGCGGCTGTTTCTGCATCGAAAATGCCTTTCTCTTTGAACAGCTCAAAGGCGTCGCAATCGAGCACTTCGGCCCATAGATAGGAGTAGTAGCCAACCTCGTAACCGCCACCGAATACGTGAGAGAAATTGGTACTGCGGTAGCGGTATTCAATCTCGTCGATAAAGCCGAGCTCTTTGCGAAGCTCCTTCTCAAAAGTGTTGCAGTTGAAGTTGCTGTAATCCTCCACAAGGTGCATTTTCATATCAAGAAGCGCAGCTGCAACAACCTCGCCTGTTTCGAAGCCCGAATTGAAGTGCGAACTACGCTGCATCTTTTCTATCAGATTGTCGGGGATAATTTCGCCACTCTGATAGTGCTTGGCGTATGTGCGGAGAACTTCGGGGTGTATGGCCCATTTTTCATTTATTTGCGAGAAGAGCTCAACAAAATCGTGCTTTACGCTTGTGCCGCTCACGCTGGGGTAGTGTGCTTGGGTGAGAAGGCCGTGAAGAGCGTGCCCAAATTCGTGGAAGAGTGTGCGTGTTTCGTCGATATTCAGCAATGCGGGGGTGTTGCCTTGCGGTGCGGTGAAGTTGCACACGTTCACAATGAAGGGGCGTATGCTCTCGCCACCAACATTGCGTTGGTTGACAAAATTTACCATCCAGGCTCCTTGACGCTTAGAGGCGCGTGGGAAAAAGTCGGTGTAGAAAATTCCCAGATGATTGCCATCCTTATCGAGTACCTGATAGGTTGTTACTTCGTTGTGATACACGGGAATATCGCTGCGCTTCACAAAATCCACTCCGTATAGTTTCTTTGCGCAGTCGAATGCCCCTTGCAGCACTTTGTCGAGTTCAAAATAGGGCTTAATGTTTGCGTCGTTAAGAGCGTATTTCTCTTTGCGCAGTTTCTCGGTGTAATAGAACCAGTCCCACCCTTCAATTTTGTGTCCGGCAATTTTGCGCAGGGCGGCCGATTCTTCTTTGGCACGCTCCATTGCCGGCGCCCAGATGCTGTTGAGAAGGTTGAGCGCAGCTTCGGGAGTTTTTGCCATTTTTTCGTCGAGCACAAAGTGGGCGTATGTCTTAAATCCAAGCAGATTGGCCTTCTCTTTGCGCAGTTTAAGCATTTTGGTTATGATTGCTTTGTTGTCGTTGGCGTTGTTGTTGTCGCCACGGCCATAATAGGCTTTGTACATCTGTTTGCGCAGCTCGCGGTTGTCGGCATATTGCAGGAAGGGGATGCAGCTGGGCTTGTCGAGGGTGAATACCCAGCCTTCGATGCTGTCGGCTTTTGCAGCCTCGGCAGCGGCGTCTATGCTGCTTTGTGGAAGGCCTACGAGGTCTTTTTCTTCGGTTATTATCAGTTTATATGCTTTGTTGTCGTTGAGCAGATTTTTGCCAAATTCTATGCCTGCAAGGCCTAATTGGGTGTTAATTTCGAGCAATTTGGCTTTGCCTGCCTCGTCGAGCAGTGCACCGCCACGTACAAAGGCGTTGTAATAATTTTCGAGTACTATGCTCTGCTCCTCGTCGAGCGAAAGGGACTCGCGGTTGTCGTAGAGGGTGCGTATGCGGGCAAACAGCGTGTCGTTCATATAGACGTAGCCGCCAAGGTCGGTGAGCAGGGGAATAGCATAGTTCTCAACCTCGGTCATTTCGTCGCTGTTGTCGCTCTCGTTAAGGGTGAAGAATATGTTTGACACCTTGTCGAGCAATTTTCCGCTCTTTTCGAGTGCTTCTATGGTATTCTCGAATGTGGGCTCTTGGGTATCTTCGATTATTTTCTTTATGTCGGCCTTCTTCTCGGCAATACCTTTGCAGAATCCATCCTTATAGTCGGCTACGGAATATAGAGGAAATTCGGGTGCGCCGAAGGGGGCTTTACTCTCGCGCAGAAGAGCGTTGCCGTCGCTTTGTGAATTACAAGATAGGGTTGTCAGCATAATTGTGATAAATGAAAATAGATAAATTGTTTTCTTCATAATTATATAATGTGTGAATTGTTTTATAGTTAATGCAGCCTGTTTTCGCATTTTCAATGCAAAGTTAGTAAAAAAGGAGTTAATGCACGGGCTCTTCCTTGCTTATTTTATGTAAATACAGGCAGATGGAGTGCGCAGTTTTGTGGTTTATACGTTTTTTTGTATCTTCGCGACAAATTTTTAAAATTATGAACAAGGTATCGGAAAACCCTTTCAAAAACCGAGCAGGCGGCGATATGCCGCTTATGGTGGTTACTGCGCTTTTCGTCACGCTCTATTTGGTGTCGAATATTATGGCAGTAAAAATAATAGGATTCTTTGGTCTTTTTTATTTCGATGCGGGAACAATAACTTTTCCCTTTGCTTATATGCTGGGTGATGTTCTCGCCGAAATTTGGGGCTATCGCACGGCGCGTAAAGTTATATGGACCACATTTTTGTGCAATGTGATAATGGTTGTGTGTACACAGGTAGGAGTGTGGCTGCCGTCGCTCGATTATCTCGACAGCACCGCTGCATCTTATAATACGATTTTTACCTATGTGCCGCGCATAGTGATTGGCTCCTTGGCCGGCTTTCTGCTTGGTGAGCTATCCAATGCTTGGCTTATGGAGTGCATTAAGAAAATGACTCACGGGCGTATGCTGTGGGTGCGCACCATTGGTAGTTCGGTGGTGGGTTATCTGCTCGATACGCTGCCTTTTGTGCTCATTGCTTTTTTAGGTATTTTAAGCACGCGCGACCTTTTATTGATGATAGCTTTCCAGTATTGTATGAAGCTGGGTATCGAGGTGCTCTTCGGCACTCCTATGGCCTATGCGGTTATCGTGGCCTTGAAACGCAGTATCTTAAAGGTGAGGCACAATGGATAGATATGCTCTTATTCGCTCCAAACTGCCGCGTGAGTTTGTGCTGTTGCAAGGAACCGGTTGCCGTTGGGGGCGGTGCACTTTCTGCGATTATCACAGCGATGTGAGCGACAATCCCTTTGAAATTAACCGTGAAGTGCTTGCCCGTGTTACGGGTGAAACGGGTGTGCTCGATATTATAAATTCCGGCTCGGCAATGGAGCTTGACGGGCAGACTATTCAATTGATTAAGAGCGTCGTACGGGAAAGGGGAATTCACACTCTTTGGTTCGAGGCACACTTTATGTATCGCAATAAATTGGAGGAATTTGCAGCGCAGTTTGCTCCCGCAAAAGTGAAATTCCGTTGCGGTATTGAGAGCTTCGATGCAGCGCAACGCAAGCGTTGGAATAAGGGGGTGCCCGATTGGGTTACCGCGGCCGATGTTGCTCGTCATTTCTCGGGCGTGTGCCTTCTCTGTTGCACCGGCGACGATACTCCTCGGCGCATTCTCTCCGATATTGAAACGGCGAAGGAGTATTTCGAATATTTCAGCGTAAACATCTTTTGTAATAATGGCACGGCGGTGAGGCGTAACGATGAACTTGCTGCTTGGTTCGTGCGTGAGGTCTATCCCTCTATAAAAGATGACGATAGGGTGGAGGTTCTGCTCGAAAATACCGACCTTGGGGTCGGGTGATGCTTTTTTCTCATATTTTTTTAGCTTTGCGAGTAAAATATTTCTCCGATTTGTGTACTTTATTAAAACTTTTTGTATCTTTGCACCGCAAATGCAGGAAATGGGGCATTAGCTCATCTGGCTAGAGCGTTTGACTGGCAGTCAAAAGGTGACGAGTTCGACTCTCGTATGCTCCACAAAGGATAAAAGCACTGAAAATTCAGTGCTTTTTTTTATTTCTTTACAACTTCCCGCTCGTGGGTTTGAAATAAGTGTATTTTATGTCCGATACTTAACAAAATATCAACAAAATTACTTATATTCGCAGAAATTTTATAAATAAGGTATAATTGAATAAAAAATAGATAAAAAACGGAAAGAATTTATGGCAACAGTTGATGACAAGAAGATTATCTTCTCAATGGTAGGTTTGAACAAAACAATCCGCCAGAATAATAAGCAGGTGCTTAAAAATATTTATCTCTCGTTCTTCTATGGTGCGAAAATCGGTATCATAGGTATGAACGGTTCGGGTAAATCCACCCTTATGAAGATTATTGCCGGCCTCGACAATGATTATCAGGGTGAGGTTGTGTGGTCGCCCGGTTACTCGGTGGGCTATCTGCCACAGGAACCGCAGTTGCAGGATGGAAAAACTGTAAAAGAGGTTGTGATGGAGGGCGTGCAGAGTACTGTGGATGCTCTTAACGAGTATGAGGAGATTAACAACAAGTTCGGCTTGCCCGAATATTACGAGGATGAGGATAAAATGAATGCTCTTTTTGCCCGTCAGGCAGAATTGCAGGATATTATAGATGCTACCGATGCTTGGAACCTCGACAGCAAGCTCGAGCGTGCGATGGCAGCCTTGCGTTGTCCCTCGCCCGATGAACTTGTCGACCATTTGTCGGGTGGTGAGCGTCGTCGCGTGGCTCTTTGCCGCCTGTTGTTGCAAAAGCCCGATGTCTTGTTGCTCGACGAGCCCACCAACCACCTTGATGCAGAGAGCATCGATTGGCTGGAACAGCACCTCAACCAATATGAGGGTACGGTTATTGCCGTTACTCACGACCGCTACTTTCTTGACGATGTTGCCGGATGGATTCTTGAACTTGACCGTGGCGAGGGAATTCCTTGGAAGGGTAACTACTCTTCGTGGCTCGACCAGAAGACCAAGCGTATGGAGCAGGAGGAGAAGAGCGCGAGCAAGCGTCGCAAGACTCTTGAACGTGAGCTTGAATGGGTGCGTATGGCACCGAAGGCCCGTCAGGCAAAGGGAAAGGCCCGCCTGAATTCTTACGAGCGTATGCTTAACGAGGACCAGAAGGAGCGCGAAGAGAAATTGGAGATATTTATCCCCAACGGCCCGCGTCTTGGTAACAAGGTTATTGTTGCCGACAAGGTGTCGAAGGCTTTTGGCTCAAAAACTCTCTTTACCGACCTTGAATTTATGCTTCCTCCCAACGGCATTGTGGGTATTATAGGTCCCAACGGTGCCGGTAAAACCACGCTGTTCCGTATGATTATGGGACTGGAGAGTGTTGACAGTGGTACATTTGAAGTGGGCGACACTGTGAAGATTGCCTATGTGGACCAGACTCACAAGGATATTGTTGCCGATAAATCTGTTTACGAGGTAATGAGCCAAGGTAACGAACTTATGCGTCTAGGTACAAAGGAGGTGAATGTGCGTGCCTATCTGTCGCGCTTCAATTTCACCGGAGCCGACCAAGAGAAGAAGTGCGGAGTGTTGTCGGGTGGTGAGCGCAACCGCTTGCATCTTGCAATGGCGCTGAAAGAGTGTGGTAACGTACTTTTGCTCGACGAGCCCACCAACGATATTGACGTGAATACTTTGCGTGCTCTCGAAGAGGGCTTGGAGAATTTTGCAGGCTGTGCTGTTGTAATCAGCCACGACCGTTGGTTCCTCGACCGTATATGCACCCATATTATTGCTTTTGAGGGCGATGGCAATGTCTATTGCTTCGAAGGTTCATATTCGGAATATGAGGAGAATAAAATGCGTCGTTTGGGCATAGAGGAGCCTAAAAAGACTCGTTACCGTAAATTGATGGAGGATTAAGAAAAGATATATAACTATGAAGACCGTTATTGAGCCGTCGGTTATCGACGGGATAATGAAGGAATTGGAGATTACCGACATAAAAACCGCCTCCATACGTCAGGTGGGGGCAATTGTCCGTGCAGCCGAGGCTGCCACTGGTACCGAGTTCATCCATTTTGAAATGGGTGTGCCGGGCCTTCCTCCCTCGGCTGTGGGAGTAAAAGCCGAGTGTGAGGCGTTGCAAAAGGGGGTAGCTTCGATATATCCTATAATTGATGGAATTCCCGAGGTTAAGGAACAGGCTTCGCGCTTTTTGAAGGCTTTTGTGGATACTGATATTAAGCCTTCGGGCTGTATTCCCACAGTGGGTTCTATGCAGGCCTCCTTTGCTTCGCTTATGCTTGCTTCGCAGTTGAGCCCCGAAAAGGATACTGTGCTCTATATAGACCCAGGCTTCCCCGTGCAGAAGATGCAGGCCAATGTGATTGGTGTGAAAATAGCTTCGTTCGACATTGCCGATTATCGTGGCGAGAAGCTCGAAGAGAAACTCGAAAGTTATTTTGCACAGGGCAATATTTGTGCCGTGCTCTATTCGAGCCCCAATAACCCCACTTGGATGTGCCTTAACGACACGGAATTGGAGATAATCGGTCGCCTGGCAACAAAATACGATGTAGTGGTTATAGAGGACCTTGCTTATATGACAATGGACTTCCGTCGTGATATGAGCAAGCCGTTTGAACCGCCCTTCCAATTGAGCGTGTCGAAGTACACCGATAATTATGTGATGCTTATGAGTGCCTCAAAGATTTTCAGTTATGCGGGGCAGCGTATTGCTATGGCCTGTATTTCCGATAAACTATATGAGCGTCACTATGATAGCTTGAAGGAGCGTTACGGCATTCCCCGCTTCGGTGCTGCCTTTGCCTATATTTTCCTTTATACATTCTCGTCGGGTGTGTCGCACTCGGCACAGTATGCGATGGCTGCAATGTTGAAGGCTGCCTGCGATGGCGATTATAATTTCGTAGCCGATGTAAAGGAGTATGCCGACCGCACTGCGCGTTTGAAGGAAATTCTTGAACGTACCGGCTTTAATGTGGTATATGACAAGGACGACGAAGAACCTGTGAGCGATGGATTTTTCTTTACAATGGGCTATAAGGATATGGATGGCGCGACACTTTTGCAGGAATTGCTCTATTATGGAGTGAGTGGAATTGACCTCTCTACCACAGGCAGCAACAGAAAAGGAATACGCGCCTGTTCGTCTAACATAAAACCGCACCACTATGCAATACTCGAAGAACGCCTGAAACTTTTTAACGAGAACCACCAATAATACACAATACAGTTATGGACAGCAAATATTTTGAACCGCAAATAGAAACAATGCCGCGTGCGGAGCTTGAAAAATTACAGCTCGAGCGTTTGAAAAAAACAATAGAGCAGGCTGTAAATTCGCCATTCTATAAGAAACTCTATTCCGAGCTTGGAATTACAGCCGATACGGTGAAAAGCCTCGATGATATTCGTAAACTGCCGTTTACCACCAAGCAGGATATGCGCGATAATTACCCCTTTGGCTTCCTTGCCTGCGACCAGAAAGAGGTTACACGCCTCCACTCGTCGAGCGGTACAACCGGTAACCCCACTGTAATATGCCACACAAAGAACGACCTTGATGCTTGGGCCAACCGCGTGGCACGCAGTTTCTATATGGTGGGCTTGCGTAACACCGATGTTATTCAGAACTCTTCGGGTTACGGAATGTTCACCGGAGGATTGGGTATGCAGGCGGGTATTGAGCGTTTGGGAGCATTGTCCATTCCTGCCGCTGCCGGTAACAGCTTGCGCCAGATAAAATTCATTATGGACTTTGGCACAACCGCCATACACGCAATCCCCAGCTATGCGCTTCGTCTTGCCGATGTATTCGAGGAGGTGGGTATTGATCCAAAGACACAGACACACCTGACCACATTCCTCATTGGTGCCGAGCCTCACACAGAGGAGACACGTCGCAAGATAGAGGAACGCTTCGGCGTTAAGGCTTACAATAGCTTTGGTATGACTGAAATGAGCGGCCCCGGCGTTGCATTTGAGTGTCAGGAGCAGAATGGTATGCACATTTGGGAGGATTCTTATCTTGTGGAGATTGTGGACCCCGATACTTTGGAGCCTGTGCCCGATGGTGAGACAGGAGAGCTTGTGCTGACAACGCTCGACCGCGAGGCAATGCCTCTTATACGTTACCGCACGCGCGACCTCACCCGCTTCCTCGTGGATGAGTGTCCCTGTGGCCGCACGCACCGCCGTCTCGACCGTATGAAGGGGCGTAGCGATGATATGTTCATTGTTAAGGGAGTAAATATATTCCCTATGCAGATAGAGAAAATTCTTATGCAGTTCCCCGAGCTTGGAACAAACTATCTAATAACCATCGAGCCCATTGATAATAACGATGTTATATTTGTGGATGTTGAGCTCAACAGCCTTACAAGTGATAATTTTGCAAACTTGCAGAATTTGAGCAAGGAGATTACCCGTCGCATAAAAGACGAAATTCTGGTAACCCCCAAGGTGCGCATCGTGTCGAAAGGCAGCTTGCCACAGTCGGAGGGTAAGGCCGTGAGAGTTAAAGATTTACGCAAGGGATAATTTAAATTGAAGAACTATGAGTACAGTGAAACAATTATCAATATTTTTGGAGAATAAATCGGGCCGTTTGTACGAAGTGATGGAAATTCTTGCAAAGGCCAATGTAGGTGTTATTGCCGCAACAGTGTCCGACACTGCCGAGTTTGGTATTTTGCGCCTTATAACATCGAACAGTGAAAAGGCGCATAAAGTGCTCGAAGAGAATAATGTACCATCGAATATTTCGGATGTTGTTATATTCTCTTGTGGCAGCGAGGTTGGCGGCTTCTATGAACGAATTAAGAAAATGTCGCAATCGAACATTAGCATCGAGTATATGTACTGCTTCTCCTTTGGCGAGAGTTCCTATGTGATAATAAAAGTTCATAATACATTGAAGGCAGTCGATGTAATGCGTCGCAACGGTATTGAGGCCTGCACAATGGAGGATTTGCTTTCTAAAATGGTTAAATTTGAATGATATGAAGAAGTGTGATTTTATATTTTGGGCGATAGTAATTTTATTGCTCCTGCCCTTCTTCGTGAGCGATGCTGTGTATGAGGGATACAAGAGTTTTAACGGTGCGCATCCCTATTTGATGGCTTTCCTCAAATTTATGATTCTCTCATCCATTGGTGAGATGCTGGGCTTGCGCATCAAGCAGGGTGTCTACACATATAAAGGTTACGGCATTCTGCCGCGTGCCATTGTTTGGGGCGTGCTTGGAGTGATGATTGCCGTTGCGATGAAGATTTTTGCCAGCGGTGTGCCTGTGATGCTCGAAAGCTGGGGCCTCGAAGGTATGATTGCAGCAATGGGTGGAGATTTCAGCCTTGCAAAATTGATTGATGCATTCTGTATTTCAACAGCAATGAATACCTTTTTTGCACCAATGTTTATGACTCTGCACAAGCTAACCGACACACATATTCTAAATTGCGGTGGCAAGATTACCTCACTTGTTACCCCGATAAAGTTCGGCGAAATACTTGCCTCTATAAATTGGAGAGTACAGTGGGGCTTTGTCTTTAAACGCACTATTCCGCTTTTCTGGATTCCTGCGCACACAATTACTTTCTTGTTACCCGCAGCCTATCAGGTGCTGTTTGCCGCATCGTTGAGCATTGTGCTTGGTGTGTTGCTATCCGTTGCAGCTGTTATGTCTAACGAGAAATAGAAAAAGTAAAAAATGAAAAGATTGTTTATATTCTTTTTGTGCTTGGGCGCAATAACACTCTCGGCTGCGGAAATTTCAATAATCCCGCAACCGGCGAATATTACTGTTAGCGAGGGCTTTTTTGAATTTCCCCGGAGTTTGCGTGCAGTTGTTCCTGCATATAGCGGTGACAGCATTGTTTGGGTTTTTAAGAAGTTCGCAAAGGATTTTAAGACTGCTACCGGTGTTTCCATAAAGAAGACAAAGAAAGTATCTTCGGCAAAAATTATTTTGGAACTTGATAATTCGCTTGCTGCCGAGGGGTACAAATTGAACGTGACTCCTGTGCAGGTGAGAATTTCAGCGTCGAAGCCTGCGGGATTTTTCTATGCTTTTCAGACATTGAAACAGTTGCTGCCGCGCACAGTTATGGCGGGTGTATCCTGCGACTCGATAGATGTGTGGAAATTGCCTTGTGTGGATATTGAGGATGAGCCCCGTTTCGCTTGGCGAGGATTTATGCTCGACGAAGGTCGTCACTTCTACGGCAAGGAGGAGGTGAAGAAGATTATCGATGTAATGTCTGCTTATAAGATGAATCGCTTTCATTGGCATCTTACCGAGGACCAAGGCTGGCGCATAGAGATTAAGAAATATCCCAAACTAACCGAGATTGGTGCTTGGCGCAACAGCAAGGTGTTAGGGTGGGGCGAAGTTAAGCCCGACGGCATTCCCTATGGAGGTTTCTACACAAAGAAGGATGCGCAGGAGGTTGTCGCCTATGCAAAAGAGCGTTTCATTGAGATTGTGCCCGAGGTTGATATTCCCGGACACTCACAGGCTGCAGTGGCCTCTTATCCTGAGTTTCTCTCTTGCGACCCGCAAAATAATCACGAAGTGTGGTTGTGGCAAGGAGTGTCGAGCGATGTTATAAACGTGGCCAATCCTCTTGCCGTGCAGTTTGCAAAGGATGTTATTGACGAACTTACCGATATTTTCCCATTTGGTTACATACATCTGGGCGGCGATGAGTGTCCCACGCATAAATGGGAGCATAATGCCGATTGCCAAAAGTTGCTTGCCGAAATTGGCAGCGAGAAGTATCGCGACCTGCAAATTCACTTCTACAAGCAGTTGAAGGATTATGTGGCAACAAAGCCTGCCGATAAACAGCGTAAACTCATATTCTGGAACGAGGTATTGCACGGCAATACAGCCCCTCTTGGCAGCGATATTACCATTATGGCGTGGATTGGTGCCGATGGTGCCGCAAAGGATGCTGCAATGCGCGGAATGAACACCATTCTCTCGCCGCAGATACCTTATTATATTAACCGTCGCCAGTCGAATTTGGAGACAGAGCCACGCTCGCAAGGCTACGGCGATGAAACGGTGGAGCGTGTCTATGGCTATAAGCCGATGAACAATATTCCTGTTGAGCTTCAAGGGAGATATCTTGGCGTACAGGCAAACTTCTGGACCGAATGGGTTGAAGAGGCCAATATTGTGCAGTATCTAACCTTTCCGCGCCTTGCCGCAGTTGCCGAGGCCGGCTGGACGCCACAGGAGAAACGCTCTTACGACAGCTTCGTGAAGCGTATTCAGGCCGAAGCGGAATATTATCGTTTGCGTGGTGTAAATTATGGCAAACATATATTTAAGTAATTTAAAATAATATAAATATATGCCGGAATATAGTTGTATCACTAAATTCCGGTGTATGTTATGTATGAACAAAAGAAATTAAGATGAAGAAAATTTTAAAAATCGCATTAGGCTTTGTGGCCGTTATTGTTCTTTTATTGTTCTCTTTGCCCTTGTTGTTTACAGACAAGGTTGAGGCAATCATAAAAGAGGAGGGTAATAAAATGCTTAACGCGGAATTTGACTTTGAGAGTCTCGATATTAGTCTCTTGCGCCAATTCCCGCGAGTGTCGGTGAGCTTGGAAGAGTTCTATTTAAAAGGAGTGGGAGTCTTTGAAAAGGACACTCTTTTGGAGGCCGATGAGATTACCGCGTCGATAAATCTTATGTCTCTCTTCGGTGATAATGGCTATGAGATAAAGAAAATTCTGCTCGATGGGGTAAAGGTAAAGGCACTGGTGCTTGCCGATGGCACGGTAAATTGGGATGTGATGAAGGCAACAGAAGAGGCGGTGGAGGAGAGCACTCCCGAGGATACACTGTCGGCTGATGCTCCCATTCGCATTCTGCTCGAAAAATTGGAGATTGAGGATTTTTCTCTTCTGTACGACGACCGACAAGCTGCAATGTCGGCAGCTGTGAACGGGCTTGATGCAACTGTGTCGGGCGATTTTGGAAGCTCGCGAACTTTACTCAATCTTGCAGCCGATGCATCGTCCGTTACATATATCCTCGAAGGGGTACCTTTCTTAAACAAGGCCCGTATAAAGGCTGATATGAAAATTGATGCGGATTTTGAGAATAATAAATTTACACTCAACGATAATCTCTTGCAGTTAAATGCTATAAAGGCTGCTGTCGACGGATGGGTGGAACTCACCGATGCTGGAATGAATATGGACCTGAAACTCAACAGCAACAAGGTGGAATTTAAGGAGATTCTATCGCTCGTTCCCGCTGTCTATGCACAGGACTTCGATGGATTAAAGGCCGATGGTGCCGTGTCGCTCGCAGCATACGCGAAAGGCTCGCTCGAAGGGGAAAATGTGGTGCCGGAGTTTAATCTTGCATTTGATGTGAAGAATGCAATGTTCCGTTATCCCGATCTTCCAGCCGGCATTGATAATATAAATATTTCGGCAAATGTGAGCAACCCGGGCGGCTCACCCGATGCGACTGTGGTTAAGGTTAATCCCTTTAATTTTGTAATGGCCGGTAATCCTTTCAGCGTTGCACTTTATTTGAAAAATCCTGTGAGCGACCTTGCTTTCGATGCGGCGGCAAAAGGTCGTATGGACTTGGGCAAGATAAAGGATATTTACCCGTTGGAGGATATGAATTTGAATGGTGTTGTGGATGCTGATATTTCCATCGATGGCCGAATGTCCTATATTGAGAAAGAACAATATGATAAGATTAAGGCGTCGGGTACCGTTGCTCTCAAAAATATGCAGCTGGAAATGGAGGATATGCCTGCGGTGGATATAAAGAAGTCGCTGCTCACCTTTACTCCGCGTTATTTGCAGTTGAGCGAAACGACTGTGAATATTGGCAAGAATGATATTGTTGTGGATAGCAAATTTGAGAATTACATTGGCTACGTTGTGAAGGGTACCACTCTAAAAGGCTCGCTCAATTTAAAGAGTAACTACTTTAATCTTAACGACTTTATGAGTGGCGAGAGCACACACTCTGCTGCCGATGGCGGTGATGTTGCAGCTGTACCCGACAGTGTTGCCACAGGTGTTATTGAGGTGCCCGATAATATAGATTTTACAATGCAGGCTGCTTTCAAAAAGGTGTTGTTCGATAATATGGTATTCGACAATCTTAAAGGCTCGCTTGCGGTAAAGGACAGCAAAGTGGATATGAAAAACCTCTCGATGAATACTATGGGTGGCGATGTTGTTGTAAATGGTTTTTACTATACTCCCCAAAATGCCCAACCGCAGTTTAAGGGTGGCTTTAAACTGAATAAAATTGTATTTGCAAAGGCTTATAATGACCTGAATATAGTTCGTAAACTTGCGCCTATATTCAATGGCCTCACCGGAGATTTTTCGGGTAATGTGAATATAGATACTAAGCTTGATGATACTATGAGCCCGGTGCTGCAAACGCTTAATGGTTCCGGTGCCTTGTCGACAAAGGATTTGAGCCTTAATAATGTCAAAGCCATACAAATGGTTGCTGATATTGTGCAAAAACCGTCGTTGAAGGATACAAAGGTTAAGGACCTTAATTTGGAATTTACCATTAAGGATGGCAAGGTTAGTACCAAGCCTTTCAATATTAAGTTGGGGGATTATAAAATGAACCTCTCGGGTACTACCGGTCTTGACCAAACGATTGATTATAAGGGCGAAATAACAATTCCCGCATCGGCCGGCAAGGTGGCTCAATTGGGTACCGTGGATATGAACATAGGTGGTTCGTTTGCTTCGCCAAAAGTTAATATAGATATGGCTTCACTTGCGAAGAAAGCTGCTTCGCAGGCTGTTGCGGAAGCTACCGACAAGGTTGTAAACAAGTATCTTGGCGGTAGTAGCAGTGGTTCCAATGGTGCGAAAAATATCAATGCCGAGGATGCCGGCAAGGCCATTGAAAAAGTTTTTGACCTTTTTAAGAAGAAATAATTACCGGATTCAGAAAAAAGTTTATTAAGATTGTGACACTGTATATTATTTTCGCGTCTTCTTAGAAGATGTTTAAATTTATTTCGCGATTGTTTAAGGATTGCTTTAAAACAGATTTTACTACTTTGAATGCCGGGAATAGTGGACTATTTCCAAATTTAAAGGAGGGAAAGATGCAGAAAACAAACTTAAACAAGCCGAAACAACACTTTGTCCGGCTTTTTATAAGAAATTTAAAACAGCTTCTTAATAAATGGGGATTAGAATGATAAATCGCTTGCTTTGTATATTTGCACTCGCCTGTTCTGTGCTTGCTGTTTATGCACAGAAACAGGCGAGTGCGCTATGCGACAGCGTGGCGTTGCGAGCGGTGCAGGTGGGTATGGTGCTTGTGCCCGAGAGGGTTTATATGCAGTTTGATAATAGCACCTATTTTCTTGGGGAAACAATCTGGTTCAAGGCCTATGTGACAAGCGGCAACGACAATCGCCCTACCGATATTAGCAGGGTGCTTTATGTGGAACTTGTTGCGCCCGAGGGTTATGTGGTGAAGACCGAAAAGTATAAAATAGACGATGCAGGGGTTTGTGTAGGAGAATTCTATATGGATCCTCTTTATCTGTCGGGATATTTTGAAATTCGTGCATACACGCGCTATATGCTCAATTGGGGGCCATCGGCGGTGTTCAGCCGTGTGTTTCCGGTGTTCGACAAGGTGAACGGCAATAATTGGGATTTTAAGAATATGCTCGACCGGCGCCGTGCTTTTGCAAAAGGAGGAAGATGGGTACAGGAGAGCGACGATAATAATGTGCTCTCTTTTTATCCCGAGGGAGGGCATTTGGTCGATAAACTTCCGGCGCGTGTGGCGTTTGAGGTGCGCGGCCCGAGAGGGGTGGAGCGGTACGACACTGTCACAGTTTTTGCCGACGGGGAACCACTCCTGAGGAGTGCTCCGGTGCATCAAGGGAAAGGATTGTTTGAGTTTACTCCCGAAAAGGGGGTGAAATATACTGCCGAGGTTTATGTGGAGAATGAGAAGGGCAGGCCCGAGAAACACAAAGTGCAACTGCCCGAAATTGCCGAGAAGGGAGTGGCGATGCGGGTAGATGAAAAGGGCGATAGTGTGCACCTTATTATGCAACGGAATTTAAATGTATCCGATGGGTTGGGCGTTGCCATTGTTTATCGCAGCAATGTCTGTTATTATTCGCCTCTTCCCGAGGAGCAGACGAGCGACACTCTTGCCCTGCCACTGCACTCTCTTCCCGAAGGTGTTTGCCGTGCCGTGGTGTTTGCAGGGAATAGCCCGCTTGCCGAGCGTATATTCTTTGTGGAGCATAAAGTGCGTGGCGAAAAGGATGCAAAAACAGTAAAGCTCAATGTAACGACAAACGGCGCACCATTGAATGGCGCGGAGGCGGAACCATACAGCAAAGTGTCGATAATGGTGGAAAGGGAGGATGGCCTGCCCATAGAAAAGGATGCGGAATTCTCGGTTGCGGTGGTGGACAAGGCCAGAAAAATAACAACCTCTTGGGGGTGGAATATCTACACGTATATGCTCTTGGGCTCCGAAATTAAAGGATACATTCCCGATGCTGCGCAATATTTCGACCGCGGGAATAAGGAGCGAAAGAGAAATCTCGACCTTGTGATGATGACCAACGGCTGGACTGCGTATGATTGGAGGAAACTATCGGCTCCGTCGCTCTCAGGGCTGGTGGAGGCGGAAAAGGAGATTACTCTGCGCGGAAAATTCTATCGTCGTTTCAAGAAACTGAATGATGCTTGGCTCGGTACATACACGTTGCACACAATTCCACAACCCTATAATCTTATCAGGCTCGACATTGCCTATACTTCCGATACTATTAGAACATCGACTTTCCGCACCGACGGGAATGCTTCATTTATGCTGGGGTTAAGGGATTTTTATGGCAAACGGGTGGTGGCTCTCTCGCCAAGAACAAAATTGCGCCACAGTAACAGCGTAAGATACCAGGTGGTGCTCGACCGCTACTTCTCGCCACAGCCGCGTTTCCTTGCCTATTGGGAACGAAACGTTGGCAGTTCTTGCGTTGCAGAGGCCGAGGATACGCTGAAACTGCCGAAAGAGTACTATTTTCTCGACAATGTGGAGATTGTTGCCAAGAAGAAACGCGGAACATTCGATACGCCTCCTATAAGTGAGCTGCGGCTCGACTACCTCGAAGAGTGGGAGTATGCTAACGATGTCACTTATTTTGGCGGTTACAATTATTCCCATTTTGTCGACAGCCTTAATGATGAGTATAAAACCCCGGAATATCACGATGAAACTACCTCTGCCTCGAAGGCCGGTATTTACAACGCCGATAAAGCACTCGAAGAGAAACGTGGCCGCTTGGGCAATGCAGGCGATGTACTCACTGCAAGCGAGGTTGTGAAAAGCGCGTTTCACCGTTACAATCTTATGTATGCCTATTGGGTATATAATGTGGTGCCGAAGGGTGGTTACAACAAGGATTCGGCTCTTGTGATAGACCACGAGTATCTGCACGGGATAAATGTGGAGAAGATGACCAACTTCAAGGAGGTTGTGATAACCAGCGACCCAAAGAAAAGGGACGTAGTGGAGGTTGGCGACCAAAATGCTTTTTGGAGATTTAAAGAATTTGCTTATGAAAATAAAGGGGCTCACGCGATGTTCTACGATGGCTTTCTTTCTCCCCAAGTGATTACTCCAAAATATAGTGTGGACTTAGACGGTGATGTTTTTGCGAGGAGAATGAAGGAGATGTTCGGTGAAACTTATAAGGATATTATGGTGAGGCCTAAAAAGCCCAATTATATTGCCTGCTTTATTCCGTATGATGGAACGGATGAACAGGAAGTGGGTATTGTACCCGATTTAAGCTATTCCACAAGCACTCGTCGATATACGAGCGTGCAGGGTTACACTGTGAGTAAGCGGTTCTACTCTCCCGACTATTCGTCGCTGCCTCCTGTGGAGAAGGATTATCGCCGCACGCTATTATGGAACCCCCGTGTGAGGGCTGCGAATGGCCGTCTGTCGGTGGATTTTTACAACAGTACCGATTGTGCTTTTTTTGATGTAACGGTGGAGGGGTGTTGCGGAAACACTTTTTACTCCGATTGTGAGATTTTTTCCTCTCGGGCAGAAGATGGAGAATCGGTGGAGGAGATTGCCGATTCTGCCAACGTAAGCGGTATATACAATGTTGCCGAAGAGCTTATAGAGAGGGTGAAAAGGATGCGTGCAGAGCAAGACTCGCTCTTGTTGAAGAAACGAATGTCGGAATATGAGTATGCCGAGATTTTTTATAACCAGAAGAGATACTCCCTTGCTCTTCCACATTATATTGAACTTGCCACTAATGGTTACCCGCCGGCATTCTATCGCATCGGACTGTGCTATATGCACGGTTACTCGTTGAAGAAAAATCCAGCCCTTGCTTTTGATTTTATGAAGAAAGGTGCCGAAAAGGAGCACCCGCAATCACAGTATGAGCTTGCGTTGATGTATCGCCACGGACGGGGGTGTGAAGCTGACGATGATGCTTCTGTCTATTGGCTCGAAAAGGCGATAGAAAATGGGGAAAATAATGCAATGTTGGAGCTTGGGAAGCTCTATTTGGAGTCGGAGAGTATGCGCGACAGCATAAAGGGCGGGGAATTGCTGCGCTCGTCGGCACTGCTCGATAATGCCGAGGCTCTCTATTGCTATGCTCACTATATGTGGGCTGTGGGGCGGGAGAATGATTCAATTTTGGGCACGCCAAATGCTTGCATAATGCGCAGCGCAGAGTTTAAATATGATGATGCAATGCTCTTTATGATGCGTTACGAGGATAATGCCGGCAACTACTCGGCGGCATATAATTGGGCACACGAGCTTTATATGCACAAGGTGCATCAGGGTATTAAGTATATGGCCGACTGCTCGTTGGAGGGCAGGGTGGTGCGTCGTAACAAAAAGCTTGCAAAGGACCTTTATCGCGATGCAGCAAGGCTCGGCAACGAGGATGCAAAAAGAATTTTGAAAGAGTGGTAGATAACTTCTTATTTACACAATGGAAGATGACTAAAAAGTGTAATTTCTGCGTTACGCTTGCCTCCAAAATCCTCATTTACGCTTGGTAGACTCCGGTTTCTCTGGCTACGCAAGCCTTGAACTATATCTTTTTATTCATCTCCTACACAAAAGAGACCGCTAAAAAATACTTTTTAGTCGGCCTCTTTCTTGTTATTATATATAATATATAATTTAAAAATTATTATTATCTTTGCACTTTGCGGTAAATGCGAATATATACTGCTATTATGGGCACTTTTTGCCTTTTGTATTTGTGAATAAGAATAAAAACGATATATGGATAAGATAAGGAACTTTTGCATTATTGCGCACATCGACCACGGAAAATCTACCTTGGCCGACCGTTTGCTCGAAACAACAAAGACCATAAATATTACCGAGGGACAGATGCTCGATAATATGGACTTGGAGAAAGAGCGTGGAATTACCATCAAGAGCCACGCGATACAGATGGAGTATATGTACAAGGGGGAGAAATATATTCTGAACCTCATAGATACTCCGGGACACGTGGACTTTTCATACGAGGTTTCTCGTTCTATTGCCGCTTGCGAGGGTGCTCTTCTTGTGGTTGATGCCACACAGGGTGTGCAGGCACAGACAATTTCGAATCTTTATATGGCGGTGGACCAAGGGTTGGAGATTATTCCCGTGATTAACAAATGTGATATGATAAATGCTATGCCCGAGGAGGTTAAGGACGAGATTATAGACCTCATTGGTTGCGACCGCGAGGATATTATCGAGGCTTCGGGAAAAACAGGAATGGGTGTAGAGGATATTTTGCAGGCTGTGGTTGAGCGTATTCCCGCTCCCGTGGGCGACGAAGAGGCTCCCTTGCAGGCTCTTATTTTCGACTCTGTATTTAACTCGTTCCGTGGCATTATCGCATACTTCAAGATTGTAAACGGTGTATTGCGCAAGGGTGACAAGGTTAAATTCTTTAATACAGGCAAGGAGTATGATGCCGATGAGGTTGGTGTATTGAAAATGGACCTGTCGCCGCGTCAGGAGTTGCGCACGGGTGATGTAGGATATATTATTTCTGGCATTAAAACCTCGCGCGAGGTGAAAGTGGGCGATACTATTACCCATATAGCAAAGCCCTGCTCGGCGGCTATTGCCGGATTCGAGGAGGTGAAGCCTATGGTGTTTGCCGGTGTCTATCCCATTGAGGCCGAGGATTATGAGGACCTGCGTGCTTCGCTCGAAAAATTGCAGTTGAACGATGCTTCGCTCACATTCTCTCCCGAGTCGTCGGCTGCGCTCGGCTTTGGCTTCCGTTGCGGTTTTTTGGGACTGCTGCATATGGAGATTGTGCAGGAACGTCTGGACCGCGAGTTTGATATGAGCGTAATTACCACCGTTCCCAACGTGTCGTATATGGTGTATGATAAACAGGGTGGTGTTCAGGAGGTGCACAATCCGGGAGGTATGCCCGACCAGACTCTTATAGACCATATTGAGGAGCCTTATATAAACGCAAGCATAATTACTCGTGCCGAATATATAGGCCCCATTATGACTCTCTGCCTTTCGAAACGTGGCGAGTTGTTGAAGCAGGAATTTATTACCGGTAACCGTGTGGATATTCGTTTCCTCTTGCCGCTGGGCGAAATTGTGATAGACTTCTACGATAAGTTGAAGAGTATTTCAAAGGGTTATGCTTCGTTTGACTATCATCCGGCAGGGTTCCGTACATCGAAACTCATTAAGCTCGATATTCTGCTTAACGGTGAGCCTGTGGATGCTCTCTCTACACTCACTCACGTGGATAATGCTTATGGCCTTGGCCGACAGATGTGCGAGAAGTTGCGCGACCTTATACCTCGTCAGCAGTTTGATATTGCTCTTCAAGCGGCAATCGGCACCAAGATTATTGCCCGCGAAACTATTAAGCAGGTGCGCAAGGATGTAACGGCAAAGTGCTATGGTGGCGACGTATCACGTAAACGCAAATTGCTCGAAAAGCAGAAGAAGGGTAAAAAACGTATGAAACAGATTGGCAATGTGGAGGTTCCTCAAAAGGCTTTCCTTGCAGTTCTTAAACTTGACTAATGATTTTTGGAATATGGGAATATTCAGTTTTTTTACAAAGGAGAAAAAAGAGGTTCTTGACAAGGGATTGTCGAAGACCAAAGAGAGCGTGTTTGGTAAAATAGCACGTGCAATAGTTGGAAAGACACAAATAGACGATGAGGTGCTCGATAATTTGGAGGAGGTGCTCATTACTTCGGATGTTGGCGTGGAAACAACGCTTAAAATAATAGACCGCATACAGGCTCGTGCCGCACGCGACAAATATATGGGCACAGCCGAGCTGAACTATTTGCTCAAAGATGAGATTGCGGCTCTGCTTATGGAGAATAATACCGAGGATAATGGTACTTTTGATTTTCCCACCACACCCGGCAGCCCATACGTGATTATGGTTGTGGGTGTTAACGGAGTGGGAAAAACAACCACTATCGGCAAGCTGGCCCACCAATTCAAGAAGGCGGGCAAGAAGGTGTATCTTGGTGCAGCCGACACGTTCCGTGCAGCAGCTGTGGAACAGCTTGTGGAGTGGGGGCATCGTGCCGACGTTCCTGTGATTAAGCAGGGAATGGGAAGCGACCCTGCCTCGGTGGCATACGATACTCTCTCTTCGGCAGTTGCCAATGGTGCCGATGTTGTGATTATAGACACTGCCGGCCGTCTGCACAATAAAGTGGGGCTTATGAATGAGCTTACCAAGATAAAGAATGTGATGAAAAAGATTGTGCCCACCGCGCCCAATGATGTACTCCTTGTGCTCGACGGCTCGACAGGCCAGAATGCTTTTGAGCAGGCAAAGCAGTTTACCAAGGCTACCGAGGTCTCTTCGCTTGCAATCACAAAACTCGACGGAACAGCCAAAGGAGGCGTGGTCATAGGAATCAGTGACCAATTTAAAATTCCTGTAAAATACATAGGATTGGGTGAGGGAATCGACCATTTGCAGATTTTTAATCGTGCCGAATTTGTGGACTCTCTTTTTGGATAATTGAAGGAATGAAGAGGAATTGCGTAGATGTAATAACGATGGGCTGCTCCAAGAATCTTGTCGATTCGGAACGGCTTATGCGACAATTGCAGGAGTGTGGCTACGAGGTTACTCACGATAGTGAGCAGCCTTGCGGTGAGATTGCCGTGATAAATACCTGTGGCTTTATTGGCGACGCGAAACAAGAGTCTATAAATATGATTCTTGAATTTTGCGAGCGTAAGGAGAAGGGCGACCTTAACAAATTGTATGTGATGGGGTGCCTTTCGCAGCGTTACCTCACGGAATTGAGCGAGGAGATTACACAGGTGGATAAATTTTATGGTAAGTTCAATTGGAACGAACTGCTCGACGACCTTAAACAGGAGTATAAGAGTGAGATTGCCAATGAAAGGTTGCTCTCTACTCCCGCACACTACGCTTATCTTAAAATATCGGAGGGGTGCAACCGCAATTGCGCCTATTGCGCAATACCTATAATCACCGGTGCACACGTGTCGCGCCCCATAGAGGAGATTCTCGACGAGGTTTGCTATCTTGTGTCGAGAGGGGTGAAGGAGTTTCAGATTATTGCGCAGGAACTAACCTATTATGGCGTCGATCTGTATAAACGACAGGCAATAGCCGAGCTTGTGGAGAGAATCTCGGATATTGAGGGGGTTGAGTGGATACGCCTGCATTATGGCTACCCCTTGCATTTTCCCGAGGATTTATTGCGTGTGATGCGCGAAAGAAAGAACGTGTGCAAATATATTGACATTGCCTTGCAGCACGTGAGCACAAAGGTGTTGAAGAAAATGCATCGTCACGTGACAAAGGAGGATACATACGCGCTCGTCGAGAAAATGCGTCGCGAGGTACCCGGAATCTGCATACGCACCACAATGATGGTGGGTTTCCCGGGCGAGGGTGACAAGGAATTTGAAGAACTTGTGGAGTTTGTTAAGTGGGCAAAATTCGACCGTTTGGGTGCATTTGCTTACAGCGAGGAGGATGGCACCTTTGCTGCCGAGAATTACAGAGACAGTGTGTCAAAGAAGAAAAAACAGGAGCGCCTCGACACTCTTATGGCTGTGCAACAACGAATATCCACCCGATTGAACGACGAAAAAGTGGGGCAGGTATTCAGAACCATAATAGATAAAGTGGAGGGCGACTACTATATAGGACGCACGGAATTCGACTCGCCCGATGTTGATACAGAGGTACTTATACACAAAAGTGAGGGCAAAATGGTTATTGGCGAGTTTTACAATGTGCTCATTACCGATGCTACCGAATTTGACTTAATGGGAATAATAAAGAAATAATATAATAGACCATCTATGAACAACAAGGAATTTGTCGGCAAATTGGCCAAACGATGCGGAATAACCACCGCAGAGGCAACAACCACTATTGAGGAGTTTGTGGAGGTGATGACCGAGTGTTTGAAGGAGAATAATCAGCTCAATGTATCGGGCTTTGGAGTGTTCGAAGTGAAAGTACGCAACGAAAGGGTGTCTGTGAACCCAAAGACAGGGCAGCGTTTTCTCGTGCCACCCAAAATAGTTCCGGCTTTTCGCCCCAGTAGCAAACTTAAAGATAAATTTAAAGATTAAGGAGGGTAATATATGGATGCAAAATTGAATCACTCCGATTTAACAGCCCTATTGGCAAAAAACAGTAAGCTTACCGCTGCCAAGGCCGAAGCGTTTACAAAAAACTTCTTTGATATAATAATCGAGGGGCTCGAAAAGGATGGAATTGTGAAGATTAACGGCCTCGGGACATTCAAGGTTACCGATGTTGCCAGCCGTGGAAGCGTAAATGTGAATACCGGTGAGAAAATTGAAATTAAAGGACACAGAAAGCTCACATTCCTGCCAGCCGACACTCTTAAAGAGAAGGTGAATAAGCCTTTTGCAATGTTTGAGCCAGTGGAGATTGACGATAGTTACGTTGATGATGATAGCATTGCTCCCGAATGTGAAACTGATGCTGCCGAAGAGATTGCCGAGGCTGTTGCCGTTGCAGAGGTTGCTGTTGAAACTGTTGAACCAGCCGATACAGCAGAAGAAGAGAAGATTGTAGCCGATGAAACAATCCCCGCGGTAGAAAGTACAGAAGAGGCTGTTGCTCCGGTTACCGAAACTGCCGAGAAAGCACCTGCAACCGCCGAAAAACCTGTTAAAAAAGGTGGTGGCAAGATTACTTGTATGGTGTTGTTGCTTATAGTGATAGTTATCGCCCTCTTGGCAATATCAGTGCCATCGTTGCTTGTAATTCTCACAGGCAAAAAGAGCAATGTGGTGCCCGTCGCAGAATTGGAACCGGCAATAGTGGTTGTCGAGCAAAAGAGTTTGCCGGCTGATACTATTGTTGTTGCGCAGGATACGATGCCTGTTACTCCCACTGCCGAGGAACCCTATGAGTTTAAACTTGTGGAAGAGCTTGCTGCCAAGCGAGTGGGGGCGGTGAATATAGGCGATACATTGCTCTACACCGCAAATAGTTCCATAGAGACACACGTTGTTGCCGAAAATGAGACGCTCACACGTATCGCGCTTAAATATTATGGCGACAAGCGTTTGTGGCCCTACATTGTGCAGTATAACAAACTGACCGACCCTAACGGCTTGTGCAAGGGAATGGAATTGGAAATTCCTCGCTTGGAGCCTGTGAAATAGTGTTAAACATTCTTTAATGTAACAATGCTTAAATCTATTTTAATAATATTAACATCGAATGTTAATGCAATAGATTAATTTTGGAATAGAATTAAATAATAAAGGAATATAATAGCTATGAATGGTGCAATTGACATCAGAGAATTAAATGAAATGATTGAGAAGCAGAGTGGCTTTGTTACCAATCTGCTCACCGGAATGGACCAAGTGATTGTTGGTCAAAAACATCTTGTGGAATCGTTGCTCATAGGGCTCTTGGCCGATGGCCACGTGCTGTTGGAGGGCCTTCCCGGCCTTGCAAAGACATTGGCGATAAAAACTTTGTCGGAACTTATTGATGCCGATTTTAGTCGCATTCAGTTTACTCCCGACCTGTTGCCTGCCGATGTTATCGGTACAATGGTTTACAGCCAGAAGGAGGAGGAATTTAAGCCCAAACGTGGTCCTATTTTTGCTAATTTTGTATTGGCCGACGAGATTAACCGTGCGCCGGCAAAGGTGCAGAGTGCGTTGCTCGAAGCTATGCAGGAGCGTCAGGTGACAATTGGTAAAGAGACTTTCAAATTGCCTTCGCCTTTCTTGGTGCTTGCTACACAGAACCCCATTGAGCAGGAGGGTACCTATCCGCTTCCCGAGGCGCAAGTGGACCGCTTTATGCTGAAAGTGGTTATCGGTTACCCCGAACTATCGGAGGAGAAGAAGATTATACGCCAGAATATTTCGGGTGAGAGGGTTGCAGTAAAGCCTATTCTTAAACCCGAGGAGATTATCGAGGCTCGCAAGGTGGTGCGTCAGGTGTATCTCGACGAGAAAATCGAGCAGTATATTGCCGATATTGTATTTGCTACACGCTTCCCCGATAAATATGGAATGAAGGAACTGAAAGATATGATCTCTTTCGGAGGCTCTCCCCGTGCATCGATAAACCTTGCACTTGCTGCACGTGCCTATGCATTTATTAAGCGTCGCGGATATGTAATTCCCGAGGATGTGCGTGCCGTGGCACACGATGTATTGCGTCATCGTATAGGGCTGAGCTATGAGGCCGAGGCAAGCAATATGACTGCCGACGAGATTGTAAGCACTATTTTGAACCGTGTAGAGGTGCCTTAACAAGAGTAGTATGGAGACAAGTGAGCTTATAAAGAAGTTTCGCAAGATTGAAATAAAAACCCGTGGCTTGTCGCACAATATCTTTGCCGGACAGTATCATTCGGCCTTCAAAGGGCGTGGAATGTCGTTCAGCGAGGTGCGTGAGTATCAGTATGGCGACGATGTGCGTGATATTGATTGGAATGTTACTGCGCGTTTCAATAAACCCTTTGTGAAGGTCTTTGAGGAGGAACGAGAGCTCACTGTGATGCTGCTTGTGGATGTATCGCAGAGCCTCGATTTTGGTACCATGAAACAGACTAAACGTGATATGCTCACCGAAATTGCAGCCACCATTGCTTTTGCTGCGATACAGAATAACGATAAGATTGGTGTTATTTTCTTCTCGGATAGGGTGGAGAAATTTATCCCCCCGCAAAAAGGACGCAAGCACATCCTATATATAATAAGGGAGTTGCTGAATTTTGAGCCTGAGAGCAGTGGTACCGATATAAAAGTTCCGTTACAATTCCTCACCAACGCTATTAAGAAGAGGTGTACGGCTTTTGTGTTGAGCGATTTTATTGCTTCTAATGACTACAAGAATGCTCTTACCATTGCCAACAGGAAGCACGATGTTGTTGCGGTGAGAGTGTACGATCGTCGCCTTGTGGAGCTGCCACAGATAGGCCTTATGAAGGTAAAGGATGCCGAGAGTGGACAGGAGATGTACATAGATACCTCATCGGCAAAGGTGCAGAAGGCGCAACGTGAATGGTGGAAGGCTCAATGTGCCGCCATTGAGGAGATTTTCAAGAAGAGTCGTGTAGATTCTGTATCGGTGCGCACCGACCAAGATTATGTAAAAGCCCTAATGTCGCTCTTTGCTATGCGAGCATAAGAGCTTTGGAGTTTGTTATTTATGATGAAAAGATTATTATTCGTAATATCACTTGTTGCGGCAGTTTTTGTTACAGCTGCGGCGCAGAATGTGTCGGTAAATGCTGAAATGGATTCGTGCCAAAGGCTCATTGGCGAGCAGGCAAGGATTAAATTAAAGGTGGGCGTAGACGCCGGCAAAAGAGCTCTTCTCCCACTGTTCGACAAGGAGATTGTCGAAGGAGTGGAGATTGTAGAGAAGCTGCCTAACGACACGCAACTGCTGAACGATGGCAAGCGTCTTTTAATAACCGAAGAGTATGTCGTAACATCGTTCGATAGTGCGTTGTATGTGATTCCTCCATTTGAAGTGCTTGTCGATGGTATTCCTTACTATTCCGAGGAACTGGCTCTTGCCGTTTATATGATGCCGGTGGATACTACAAATCTCGACCAATTCTTCCCGCCAAAAGATGTTTGGGCAGTGGAGCTCACTTGGGACGACTATAAAAGCATAGTAGGCTACTTTATGTTATTGCTCATTCTCTCGGCGTTACTTGCGTGGATATTGGTGAGATACATAAATAACAAGCCTATAATACGCATCGTAAAAATTAAGCCGAAATTGCCGGCTCACGTAGTGGCGCTTAGTGAGATTGAACGTATTAAGGAGGATAACTCTTGGCGCGCTTCGGGTAATTGTAAAGAGTATTACACGGCTCTCACCGATGCTCTGCGTCTTTATATGAACGAGCGTTTCGGGTTCAATGCAACGGAAATGACAACAGAGGAGATTGTGGAACAGTTGTTGCTCGTAAAGGAGAAGGAGAGTATAAAGGAGGTACGTGAGTTGCTCGAAACATCGGATTTAGTGAAGTTTGCAAAGTTCAATCCGCCAATGAACGAGAACGACCGCAATTTGGTGAGTGCAAGAGATTTTGTGAATGAAACAAAGCCCGAGGAGGGAGAAATTCCCCAACAGCCGACAGAGAAGAGGATTGTGAATGAACGATCCTTACGCTCGAAGAGATTGCTGCTCGCGGCAATAGTGCTTCTCTCGATAGGAGTGTGCTTTGCTCTTGTGTGGTTTATTCTCGACCTCTATTATTTGATAAGTTAATTTTGGAGCTATGTATTTTTCAAAAATAGGATATTTATTTCTCTTTATACCGCTGGTGGCCTATATTGTGTGGTACATACTTAAAGGCCGTAAGATGGAACCGACGATGAAGGTGTCGACCGTTGCTCCATTTTTGAAGAATGTGAAGAGTTACAGAAACTATATAATCGACCTGCCATTCGTGCTACGTGTAATCACATTGTCAATGGTGATTTTTGTGCTTGCACGTCCTCAAAGTACCAATCGCTGGCAGAATAGCGAGGTTGAGGGTATAGATATAATGCTGGCTATGGATGTTTCCACGAGTATGTTGGCTATGGACCTCACTCCCAATCGTTTGGAGGCGGCCAAGATGGTTGCCGCCGATTTTGTGAACAGCCGTCCCAACGACAATATGGGACTTACTATTTTTGCGGGAGAGAGCTTCACGCAATGCCCTCTTACAATAGACCACGCAGTAATGCTCAATATGCTCAATTCCGTTAAATGCGATATTGCCGCACAGGGAATTATTGAGGATGGAACAGCTATCGGAATGGGAATTGCCAATGCCGTGAGTCGTTTGAAGGAGAGCAAGGCAAAATCGAAAGTGATAATCCTGCTCACCGACGGTTCCAATAATCGTGGCGAAATATCGCCGGAGGCCGCTGCTGAAATTGCCAAGAAATTCGGCATAAGAATATATACAATAGGTGTAGGCACAAATGGCACTGCCCCTTATCCTTATGGCGGACAGATTGTGAGTGTTCCCGTGGAGATTGATGAAACAACGCTTAACAAGATTGCAACAATAACCGATGGAAATTACTATCGTGCAACCAGCAATTCAAAATTAAAGGAGGTTTATGAAAAGATTGATAAGCTGGAACGTACTAAATTGAATGTCAAAGAATTCAGCACCCGCGAAGAGGAATTCCAGATATTTGCATTGGTGGCATTCGTGGCACTGTTGCTCGAATTGTTGTTGCGTAATACCATACTTAAAAAGATACCTTAAAAGACGCTTGAAATGAAGTTTGCAAGTCCCGAATATCTTTATCTGCTGATATTTATTCCAATAATATTGGCGGTGTACATATACTCGAATTATCGTCGTAAAAGGAATTTGAAGCTATACGGCGATGTAGAATTGTTGCGTAGCCTTATGCCAGACGTGTCGAACTATCGTCCGGGAATAAAATTTTGGCTCTCTCTTGTGGCACTTCTCTTTATTGTGGTTGCTCTTGCCCGCCCGCAGTTTGGTTCAAAGAAAGAGACAATCACAAGGCAGGGTATTGAGGTTGTAATTGCGTTGGATATTTCAAACTCGATGCTGGCCGAGGATATTGTACCTAACCGTCTGGAAAAGGCAAAGAAGATTATATCGCGCCTCATTGACAAGTTTGAAAATGATAAAGTAGGGCTTATTGTCTTTGCTGGAGATGCCTTTGTGCAGTTACCTATTACGAATGATTTTATATCGGCAAAAATGTTCTTGGAGACAATCTCGCCCGACCTTATATCCCGACAAGGTACCGATATTGGCGGTGCCATAAGCTTGGCAATGAAGAGCTTTACTCCAAAGGAAGGAATTGGTAAAGCGATTATTGTAATTACCGACGGAGAGAATCACGAGGGTGGTGCCGAGGATGCGGCAAAACTTGCATCGGAAAAGGGAATGAATGTATATATGCTTGGAGTGGGTTCGCTCGATGGTGCCCCCATTCCCATTGCCGGTACCAACGATTATCGTCGCGACAAGGAGAATAATGTAGTTGTTACTAAACTGAATGAGCAGATGGCACAATCTATTGCACAGGCCGGTAGCGGCGCATATATTCGTGTCGATAATACAAACAACGCACAAAAGATGCTCGAAAGTGAGGTTAACAAGTTGGCAAAGGCCGATGTTGAGACAGAGGTTTTTACCGAGTATAATGAGCAGTTTGAATTTATAGCGTGGGTGGTGCTTCTGCTTTTGGTTATCGATATTGTGATACTTACAGGCAAGAGCCGCTTCACAAAAGGCTTTAAATTATTTGATAAATAAGATTGAATATGTTGAATTTGAAATATATCATATTTCTTTGCGCGGCTCTTCCGTTTATGGGATTGTCGGCTCAAAAGAGCTATCGTGAATATTTGAGGAGCGGCAACAAATTGTATGCCGACAGCCTCTTCGACAAGGCGGAGGTTGAGTATCGCAAAGCATTGGAACTTGACCCTAATGGCAGTCAGGCACTCTTTAATTTGGGCAATGCTTTGCTCTATCAGGATAAGGCACAGGAGGCTATGGACCAATATATGATGGCCGAGAAACGCGAGAGTGAAAAGAGCAATCTTGCACAAATTCACCATAATATGGGGGTTATCTGTCAAGCCTCGAAGGATTATGCTCGGGCAGTGGAGTATTACAAACAGGCGTTGCGCGAGAATTCCACCGACCACGAAACGCGCTATAATCTTGCAGTTGCAATGAAACAATTAAAGGACCAGCAAAATCAGAATCAACAAAATCAAGAGCAGCAGCAAGAACAGCAAGAACAGCAGGAGCAGCAACAAGAACAGCAGCAACAAAATAAAGAACAACAGGAGCAACAACAAGAACAACAACAAGAACAGCAGCAACAGGAGCAGGATGATGAAATGTCGAAAGAGAATGCCGAACAGTTGCTCGAATCGGCAATGCAGGACGAAAAGGATGTACAGGAGAAGGTGAAAAAAATGATGCAGATAAAAGGCCGCAAGCTCGACAAAGATTGGTAATGCAGACACTGTAATATAAAATAGGATAAATAAACGAGTAATAATGAAAAAAATATTTCTGACAACCCTTATATTGCTAACCACACTTACCGCCTTTGCCGACGAGGTTACATTCGTAACATCGGCACCAAAGGCCGTGGAGCTGAATAAAGCGTTTAGATTGAAGTACACGGTGAACCGCCGCAATGTAAAGGAACCAAGAATACCGCAAATTGGTGATTTTGCCATTCTGTCGGGACCGAGCCGCTCGGAACAATCGAGCACGCAGATTATAAATGGCAATGTAACCTCTACGCAGTCGGTTACATTCACCTATGTGCTGATGCCTCAAAAAGAGGGGGAGTTCACAATCCCGGGTGCCACAATATCGGTCGATGGCAGCGAAATTACCTCAAACAAGGTAACAGTTAAGGTGTTGCCCGAGGATAAGACTGCCGCTGCACAACAGAGAAATTCGCAACGCCGTGGGGCTCAATATCAAAATGGCTCGGGAACGGTAGATATTGCCGCCAGCGACCTCTTTATGACTGCCACTCTTAACAAGACAAGTGTGGTGGAACAGGAGGCGGTGCTGCTCACCTTCAAGGTATATTCGGCAGTGAACCTCACTGCGCTAAATGGCAAAATTCCCGACCTTAAAGGCTTCCAGATACAGGAGGTGGAGCTCCCACGCGACAAAGAGTGGCAGATGGAGCATTATAATGGGCGCAATTATCGCACAATTCTGTGGCAGCAATATGTTCTTTTCCCCCAACAGAGTGGAGAGATTGAGATTCCGTCGGCAACCTTTGAGGGAGTGGTGGCACAGCAGATGCGTTCATACGACCCATTCGACATTTTCGGAGGGAGCAATTTCGTGGAGGTTAAAAAAGAGCTGCGCACGCCTAAATTAAAATTGAATGTACAGAAACTGCCGGCCGGCAGGCCCGAGGGATTCTCGGGTGCTGTGGGCAGTTTTAAAATATCGTCTACCATTAGTCCCACGGAGCTTAAAGCAAATGAGGCTGTTACATTGCGTCTTGTAATTTCGGGAACCGGTAATATGAAACTCATAAAGACTCCCGAGGTTCTCTTCCCCGAGGATTTTGAGGTGTACGACCCAAAAGTGGAAAATAAATTCTCGCTACGCACAAACGGCTTTTCGGGTAACAAGATTATAGAATATCTTGCAATACCGCGCTTCGGTGGCGAATTTATCGTGCCGTCTGTTAAATTCTCGTACTACGATATTGCAAGCAAGCAGTATAAGACCGTGGAGACTGAAAGCTACACACTGAAAGTGGAGAAGGGAAAAGATGAGGGAAATACGGCTGTGGCGGCATACGTGAGCAAGGAGGAATTGAAACTGCTTGGGCAGGATATAAGATTTATAAAGCGTGGTGATGTGTTATTTAGCAAGGATGGCAATATCTTTTTTGCCTCTCCGCTTTATTATTTCTGCTACATAATTCCCCTGTTGCTGTGTGCAATATTTGTGCTTGTGCACCGCAAGGCGGCCTTAGAGAATGCCAATATGGCAGCTATGCGCACGAAAAAGGCAAATAAAGTGGCTGTCAAGCGTTTGAAGGTTGCAAAGAAACTCCTTAAAGAGAACAAAAAAGGGGAATTTTATGATGAAATTCTTAAAACTTTGTGGGGGTATATGAGCGATAAGTTAAGTATTCCCGTGTCGCAACTGTCGAAAGAGAATATTGCCACAGAGCTTGAAAAGAAGGGTGCCGATGCACAGATTATAGCAGAAATGCACAATGTGCTTAATGAGTGTGAATTTGCCCGCTATGCTCCCGGTGATGCAGGCGAGGCAATGGACAAGGTCTATAATATGTCTATCGAGGCTATAAGTAAATTGGAAAATTCAATAAAACGATAATATGAAAAAGATTATAGCATATATTCTGGTGATGCTCCTGCCTGTGGTTCTTCTTGCGCAGGATGCAAAATCGGGTGCTACGGCACAGGTCTGCACAAAGGCAATGGGCGACAGCCTTTATATGGCCAATAACTATAAAGAGGCTGTTTATGTGTATGAACAGTTGCTTGTGCAGGAGGGCAAGGCTGCCGAGGTCTATTATAACCTCGCAAATGCCTATTACAAAGAGAATGAAATTGCAAAAGCCATTCTTAATTATGAGAGAGCCTTGTTGCTTTCTCCTGCCGATAAGGATGTAAAATTCAATCTTGCAATAGCTGCCGGAAAGGCTGTCGATAAGGTTAACGAGCCTTATAAAATATTCTTTGTAGTGTGGATTGAGGCTGTGGTGAATTTATTGGGTATGACCGCTTGGGCTGTTGTTGCAATTGTCGCTTTTGTGCTGTTTCTGGTTGCTCTGTTGTTGTTCCTTTTTGGCAAGAGTATTACTGTGAGAAAAATAACCTTCTTTGTATCTCTTTCGGCTCTTGTTGTTACCATATTTGCAAACTTGTCGGCATTGCACCACTATCATTATATCACCAATGGCAATGCTGCCATAGTGATGTTGCCGAGTGTTACGGCAAAAAGTACCCCCGATGCATCGGGTACCGACCTTTTTGTTATTCACGAGGGCCGCAAAGTTTATGTGTCGGACGACACGATGAAAGGGTGGAAGGAGATTGAATTAGAGGATGGCACTCTTGGATGGGTTCCTGCCAATGCTATTGAAAAAATTTAATCGGAAAAAAGAGAATGTATACTATACAGGAGATTATTGATTTTGACAGTTATCTGTTGCAGTCGGTCAATGGGGGTAATTCGGCATTCCTCGAAGGGTGTATAACCGCCTATGTAACGCCGTGGGTGTGGGTGCCGTTGGCTCTTGTGCTTCTGTATGTGTTTATGAAGAATAACACCTTCTCCAATTTCTTTGCTATAATTGTGTTGATGCTGTCGATGATAGGGCTTTCTATGTTGCTCACGACCTATGCTCTGCAACCTCTCTCGCTCTATATGCGACAGGCCTACGATGGCGAAACTATGGAGATGTTGAATGCCTTGAACGAGTATCGTGCGGGCGATGGCTCGCTATTGACTCTGTCGGCAGTTGTAACGTCGCTTGCCTGTTTCCTTATGCTGCTTGTGAGGCACACGGCGTTGAGTGTGTCGTTGCTTCTTTGGGCGGGGATAAATTGCTTTGCCGGAGTGTATATGGCGGTATTCTATCCTTGGGATGTGGTTGCGGGTATTCTGCTTGGATTGCTCTGCGGTGTTGTTGCCTATAAATTGTTTGAACTTTACCAGAAGAGGCAACGTGTGCGCCGCGATTGGGTGAGCAATCGCTATACAAAAAGCGGTTACGAGGTTACCGATGTTTATCTGCTGCTGCTCTTTATGTATGCTACATTTGTTGCCGTGCCTGTAATTTCCTTCTTTATTTTGCCGCACTAATAGAGGGCGATGAATTCGTGGTTGTTGCCCACGATTGAGAGGTAGCGCATAAATTCGGCTTGTGAGATTACGACCGTTGCGTGGTTGTCGTTGGGGTGAAAGCTCAACGACTTCTCTTTTTTCAGATTTTCGTCGATGAAAAGATGAACGTGGTTGCCGGTGTCGTTTATAAGCCCGAATGGTGATACGGAGCCGGGTTGCAGGCCTAAATATCTCTCCATACGTTGGGGCGAGGCAAAGGATAGCTTGCCCTGGTGCAGCAGTTGTTCAAGGTCGTGTATGGCAAGGTCGCGCTCGCAATCGAGTATTACCAGATAGTGTCTGTTCCCTTTGTGGTTGCGAAAGAATAGATTTTTACAATGCTTCGAACCATCGGCTCGCCACTGCGTGCGTGCAATCTCTATGGTGGGTGCCTCTTCGTGTGTGTACCAGCTGTACTCAATGCCATTGTCGGCAAGATATTTCAATACTTTTTCTATGCGTTCACTATTCATACAGGTTGTTTTTGCGAAGATAGGGATAATTTATTGTTATACTGCATAAACGCCTGTCTAAAATGGTGTTTATTTTATTAAATAAATGCTAATGTGGCTGTGTAAACGAATTTTATTGAGTATCTTCGCAAGTATTATTGTAAAATAGTAAATTATATATGAAAAACGAATTGAGAAAAGCGTTAATGCCGTTGCTACTCCTTTTCTGTGTGGCAATTCAGGCGGTGGCGCAGAAAGGCGTCGAACAATTGCCCATCGACCCGAGCGTGAGGGTGGGTAAACTGAAAAACGGGCTTACATATTACATTAAACACAATGAAGAGCCCGAAAAGAAGGTGAATTTTTATATTGCTCAAAAGGTGGGCTCTATTCAAGAGGAGGATAACCAGCGTGGTCTTGCTCACTTCTTGGAACATATGTGCTTCAATGGTACCGACCACTTTCCGGGCAAGAGCCTTATAAATTATCTTGAAACGATTGGTGTTAAATTTGGCGTAAATCTTAACGCCTATACATCCATCGAAGAGACTGTCTATAATATAAACGATGTTCCTGTGGAGAGTGTGGGAGCCATCGACTCCTGTTTGTGGATTTTGCGCGATTGGGCCGACGGGCTCACTCTCGATGGCGAGGAGATTGACAAGGAGCGTGGCGTAATTCACGAGGAGTGGCGACAGAGAAGCAATGCCACTTCGCGTATGTTCGACCAAGTGCTGCCCATTGTCTATCAGGGCGAGAAATATGCCTATCGTATGCCCATTGGCACAATGGAGGTTATAGATAGTTTCCCTCACAAGGCGTTACGCGATTATTATGAAAAGTGGTACCGCCCCGACCTTCAAGGTATTATAGTGGTGGGTGATATTGATGTAGACGATGTTGAGAAGAAGATAAAAAAGATATTCAAGGGAATAAAGAAGGCTAAAAAACCGGCCGAGAGGGTATATTACTCCGTTTCGGACAATGAGGGACTTATTTTTGCCCAAGGAACCGACAAGGAACAGCAAAATTACGCCTTTCAACTTATATTCAAGCGCGATGCTGCTCCTCGTGAACTGCGTAATACAAAGGAGTATAAACGCAACGATAGCAAAATGGCGATGATGACCAGTATGCTGAACACTCGTTTCACCGAAATTGCGATGAAGGAAAATCCTCCCTATCTTGGTGCAGGCGTCGATGATGATGATTTTATAGTGTCGAACACAAAGAAAGGCTTTCTCTTTGCATTAAGTTGCAAGGTGGAGCGCATAAATGAGGCACTGCCTTCGGCTCTTTGTGAGTTTGAGCGTGCCAAACGCTTTGGTTTTACCGAGGGTGAACTGCAACGTGTGAAGGCTTCGATGATTGCTGCAATAGATAAGGCTTATGCCGAGCGCGATAAAATGTCTAACGCTCAACGTGCACAGGACTACATAAGGAATTTTCTCGATAATACCTCGGCAATGTCGATAGAAGAGGAGTGTGCGCTTTTGAAAGAGATTGTGGAGAGTGTTACACTCGAAGAGGTGAATGCGCTTCTGCCTGCATTGTGCACAAAGGAGAATCGTGTGGTAATATCGTTGGCACCGGCAAATGATAGTATAAAATATCCGGTGAAAGAGCAAGTGGAGATGTTGCTCGGGGCCGTGGAACAGGCTCCTCTTCAACCTTATGTGGATACAATGAACGATGCTCCGTTGCTCGAAAATATGCCCGAAGGTGGTAAAATTATTTCTACCGAAGAGGGTGTGTGGGGCTCCACAGTGTGGAACCTCTCCAATGGTATTAAGGTTGTTGTGAAACCAACCGACTATGCCGCCGACAAGGTGTTGCTCGATGGTTGCAGCTATGGTGGCACCGGTCGCTACGCTCACAATGAACGTGTCAATCTCTTGCTTCTTGGCTCGGTGATGCAGCTTGGCGGTGCAGGAGCATTCGATGCTATGCAGTTGAGCAAGAAGATGGCCGGCAGCACAGCAACAGCCGGTTTAACTGTTTCTACCTTTCACGATAGGGCAAAAGGGGTGTGCTCACCCAAAGATTTAGAGGATATGCTCAAATTGCTCTATCTTAAATTCACTGCACCGCGTAAGGACGAGGCGGCTTTGGAGGGCTTTAAGACTCGTATGTATGGTTCGTTGAAGGATAGAACTCTTAACCCGATGACTGCCATAAGCGATTCTGTCAACAAGGCAATGTTCAGCGGGCACCCGAGAATGGAGCCTTTGCGTGCTGCCGATGTTGATAGTATAGACTACAATAGAATTTTGGAGATTTACAACGACCGTTTCGGCGATGCAGGCGATTTTACCTTCGTTATTGTGGGTAATATAGATGTAGAGGCTTTAAAGCCGCTTGTCGAGAAGTACATCGCTGCCCTGCCTGCCAATGGTCGCAAAGAAGAGCCCATCGACCATAAAGTGCAGATACGCAAAGGAAAGTACGTGAATAACTTTACAAGAAAGATGGAGACTCCCACCGGAACCGAGGTTATTGTTTATTCGGGCGACGTAGAGGCCACACTGCGAAACTCCATCCTTATGAGCTATTTGCAGCAGGTGATGACACTCGTTTACACTGCCGAGGTTCGCGAAAAAGAGGGTGGCACATACGGAGTGGGTGTGCGTGGCAGCATCGACCGTTTGCCCAAGGGTGAGTTTATCTTTAATATAGAATTCAATATGGCTCCCGAGCGTCGCGAGGAACTTACCAATATAATTCTTGCACAGCTTGAGAAGGTCGCCAAAGAGGGTCCCTCGGCCGAATATGTCGATAAGGTGCGCAGCTATATGCTAAAAACATTCGACGAGCAGGGTAGAGAGAATGCTGCTTGGAGCAATTGGTTGCTCACCTACTATTTCTATGGCGAGGACTACTATTCCGAGTATAAGAACATTGTGAACAGCATCACTTCCGATGATATACGCATTTTCCTCGATTATATAATGAAGCAGGGCAATTTTATAGAAGTGAGTATGGTGCCCGAGGAGTAAACAAGAGGCTTGCTTATATTTTTTAGGCGGTGTGCCTTATAAAAAACTTAAAGTAGCTGTGTCAGAATGCAATTTTTGACACAGCTACTTTTTTATGGTAAATATTTATTGTCAGAATGCAACACCGAACCTTAATCCAAAATTGTTCAGGTTACTTTGCTCATAGGACATAATATCGCACTTGTTTGTAGAGAAACTATAATACATTGCCATATGGAATCCTATGCTATTCGCCCAAGGATAGAAATTAAAGCCAATCTCGGGCTGCATATAAAAACCCCACGTTTTTTCCTGCTTCATATATATATAATAGTAATTGGTAAATTCAGTGTAACAGGCTCCTGATTTCATTCCTACGTATGGCTGAAAATCACTCTCCACGAAACGGTAGCGGACGAGCACGCCGAATGGCAGGCTGAACATTTGATGCTGCTGGTCGGTGCTTATCGACTGCGTTGCCGCAAGGTTTATTGTGCGTCGCGACAAATATTCGTTGTTGGTGTGAAAATTCACAAAGCCACCAACTGCCATTTGCGGCAGTACATAGTAACCACCTTCGAAGTTCATACCCCAGCCACTGGCAACATTGGAGAATTTGTTGTTCAACGGAATATTGAACTGCCAATCGACATTGTAATAACTATCGAGCGATAATTGCGCCTTTGCCATAGGGGTGGTAGACAACATTGCAATAGCAACGATGAACCATATTTTTATAACTCGTTTCATAAATCTAAAATTTTAATGTAACTACTTTTTAAGGTAAGGCGATTGAGCAAAGGCTTGGTTAATAGCATCCATAGTTCTAAAATAGCTCAAATTATTACCATACAGCAATCCCGAAATGTAGGTATTCCAAATGATGGTAAGTTTTTTGTCGCTTCTGGTGCTCTTCCTGTCGACAAGCTCGCCTATGATGGAACCGGTGCTGTATGTATAATAGAATGAGAAGGGGTAGTACCATCCGCCTCCGCCCCAGTTCCAATAGCCCGGATAACCGTACCACCACGGCCCGACGGTGTTGCTGAAATAATATGTGGTATTCACATAGCTTAATTGCAGAACAATATCGGCGTCGTTGCCCTTTGCGACCTTTGTGTAGCCACGTGCCTCAAAATGGCCGTTGAAGGCATCTATTATGCGTCGCGAATTTTCGTTCTTCCAATAGGTGGGCTTTGTCTGGTCGTTTATGATGAGTATGCTGTCTATCACATAGAAATTATTGAAAGAGGAAAAGTCGGTACTGCTGTCGTAATTGGTGAGCACAAGATAATCATTATCAAGCCTGTCTGTATCGGGGTCTTTTTCGCACGATGTTAATATGACAATTATTGCCAAGAGTGGTAAAACCAAAAATCGTTTCATATAAATCTCTTTTATGTGATTGATGAGTCTTTGTTATTTTTTGTGAATCAATTTATGCGTGGCATCCTTTGAGGCCGGTTGCATATTCTTATTGAGCTTGACAAGCGAAGTGTCGTTCGATAAGCGGAAATTCATCTTGGGCTTTCCTGTGGCCGATACAAATTCGTAAACGACGGCTGTGCTGTCGTTGGGCATTCCAATCAACACAATCATTTCGCCATTGTCGGTTTCTGTGGCAATGGCCTCGTCTATGTAGTCGGTGGTGATGGTGTATGTGCCATCGTCGTTCAGGCTTAATGTTTGTATTGTCAGGAGTACATCGCCAATATTGCCATTTGTCATAGGAACCGTTCCTTCAAAGGTATATGTTTGAAGGTCGCCAATGGTGGAGTCGTTGACCATAAAGATACTATCGCTCTCTACAACTACTCCTTGGGGCTGTGAGTTACAACTACCGCAGGAATTACACGATGATAATAAAAAAGAAAGGGCTGTCGCCGATAGAATGATTACTTTTTTCATTGTTGTTGGTATTTATGGTTATTCAGCAAAATAACATTTCAACAACAAGGTAGGTTTCTGTCGCTTCTGTTTAAGAAACAAAAAAATATTTAGAATTTGTTTACAGGCTTAAAGAAAATGACTAAAAAGTGTATTTCTGCGTTACGCTTGCCTTTAAAATCTTCATTTACGCTTAGTAAATTCCGGTTTTTCAGGCTACGCAAGCCTTGAACTACATCTTTTTATTCATCTCCTATACAAAATGAGGATGACTCAAAAATCCCTTTTTAAGACATTACACCCTCGCTAGAATATACTCTGGCGAGGGTGTTTACTTTGTATATATTACTTTTGGGTCAGCCCCATTTTGTCTTCTTTCTTAATTACTCTGTTGGCGGCAGTGTGCCGTTGGCTATTATATAACTTATGTTATTGAGTATATTTTCTTGTTTGGAGCCGAGCGGATATATGTTGCAATAATCGCTGTATTCGTCGATAATAAAGTCGGGTAGCGATGCGGTGAGCAATTCGCCGGTTGCATCGAGAATATAGGCTGTCACCGGGTTTATTTTGAATTGATAGGGCGAGTCGTAACATTCGGTGTGTAGGCCGGTACTCTTACCACTTTTGCCCACTGTGTAAACATCGTCTCGCACAGCCTTTATCGCTTTTATGAATGCGCTTGCAACGCCTTGTGTACGGGCGGTTGTTATAATGTAGAGTGGCTTGTCGCTGATATTTAAATTGCCTGATGGGGTGAGGATATTATCGCGACTATCGCTGTCGATATTCTTTGTGAGTGAACAGAATGTTGTTCCTTGCTTGTCGGTGGGAATAAAGGGGCTTGCCGCGCTTGCAGCATCGTTCACCGAGATACTGTTGTTGTATCGAAGATCTATTATGATTTTGTCGACTGCGGCTGCCGAGATTGTGCCAAGAGCGTTGTAAAGGGCATCGGTTGCCTCTTGCCCGTCGAATGTGTTACAAAGTATGTAACCTATTTTATCTGTTATATTATCTATTATTGTGGTTACAGGGGTAGGGGATTGCTCAATCTCTGTTGCTGCCGAGAGTGTTATTTTGTCGAGAGTTTCCCAGTAATATTGCTCCTCGGTGTCGTCATACTCAATTGTGTTAACAGTGAGTACTGCCTCGGTGCCATCCGACAGCTTGGTAGCCGAACTATTTGTGAGGCGGTTACCATCAATCTCTGAAATCCACATACCACGCACAAGCCCGGCTGCTGCTGCCACGGAGGCGGGCTCTACATATTCTACAAGTGCGTATGTCTTTGATGGAGTAATACCCAGCGGGTCGCGCATTAAAGAATAGGTTATTCCATAGCTTGTGGTTGCGAGTGTGTCGGTAAAAAATGATGCATCATCTTGTTGCAGAAGCAGTTTTTTGAAAAAATCCTTGGGGGTGGAGAAATATACGCTCTGCTTGACTTCTCCTATTGTTTCTGCCCACAGATACACCTCTTTCATTTTGGAATATATCCACTGGTTCTCTTGCGTTAGCGAATTAAACTCGCCCGATCGGTCTTCTCCGCAGCCGCAGAAAAGCAGTGCAAGCAGGGAAAGTGCTATTATCTTCTTTAATATCTTTTTCATATTTACAAATTTACTCCTTTGGGGTTAGTTGCAAGGGGCTACTTCTTGCATTTAGTATCGTCTAAATATACTCAATTATAGCACATACCTTGCATAGTCTTTTGTCAAACAAACTAATACAAAAATAGCCAAACTTCTTTATCGAACAAAGAGTTTGACTACTTTTATAGCCATTGTTTTAATTTAAAATTTACATCTTACCACAATAAGGCTAAATGCCGAAGGTTATAGACCTATTCCTCCGCGTACTCCGTGGAGGTATTTTTATATCTGCTCAATTTTTTTAGAAAAAAAGAACCACTTTTTTTGCAGAACAAATGAATTGTTGTAATTTTGCGCTCGGAAAGATGCCAGAGTGATCGAATGGACCGGACTCGAAATCCGGCGTACGCTTTTTAGTGTACCGTGGGTTTGAATCCCACTCTTTCCGCAAAAGTAGGCTTAACTTGTTGTAAATCAATGAGTTAAGCCGAATTTAATTAAAGGCCTCGGACAAATTACGGACAAAACAATTGTAAACATTTGCATTTTTCATCGCCGAAAAATGTAAAAAA
>JAZRAC010000035.1:0-8405 GCA_045634365.1 Bacteroidaceae bacterium
TTGCGTCGGCAACAAGAATCTCACCGTCACCGTCAATGTCGGCTGCGTCGGTTGCGGTTGTGGGATCGAGAATCATTGCGATCAACGCTGTTGCGTCGGCTACAATAACCTCGCCGTCACCGTCGATGTCACCGGGGATTGCGGGAGTCTCCTTTATTTCGGCAAATTTCTCATATAGTTCTTCATCCTCTTCAATAGAGAATAATTCGAATGTCCATTTGCTGGATGTTGTGGTGCTGTAAGAGAGGTTCGCACCGCCATTGTCAACAGGTGCCGACATTGTGCCTTTGCTTGCGTCGATTCCGCTGTATATGGTGGTTGCTTTATTCTCGCTGTCATATTCGAATGTTATAATGCGATAATCGACATCTTCGAGTTCTGCTACCATATAGTAGTTCTGCTCTCTGCCGTTTGTTGCGTTTATGAAACGGTAAACGCACATCTCATACGACTTGTTTATAATTTTGTATCCACCGTAGTTGTTGATAGGAAGTATTGCCCACAACATTTCATCGGTAATGTCCTCTTCATCTTCTGCTGCAACGAGTGACAAACGTTTGTTGGTGGCGTTTACGCTCCAAACTTTGCCTGTCGATTTACTGCGTATAATATGCCATCTGATGTTGCTGTCTTTTGTTTCAGAGGGTGCGGTGATGCTGTATTTGCCATTGATGTTTTTGAGGCTTACACGCAAGCCGGTGATGTATTGGAAATAGTCATCGGTGTTCTCCAAGTTAACAGCTGTGTAGTCGTTGAAGAGGGCTCTTACGTAATCCTGCAACAGAATATCGTTTGAATAGATATTCTTGTTCAAGAGCACAGTGTCGGCTTTTGCAAGTTCTATTGTGTCGGAAACTTCTATAAGAATCTTTTTGGTTTCTTCCATAAGTGCCGCGAGTGTCTCTGTCTCAAATTCAAACGACTTGTCTTCGAGCATACGCACCGCCCATCTTGCTTTTGTTTCCGAGGGGCTCATACCCACTGCTTTGCCACCGAGGTTGTTAAGGCCGATTCCAAGATTGGAATTGTTCTTTGTGGTGAAGTAGGTCTTTCCATCGTTGGTGTAGTGGATGTTGAATACAATGGCTGTGTTGGGGTATTTACTCATTGCATAAATATCACTGTTGAGTGTTATCGATGAAATGTAGTAACCATTCTCGTTCTTTATATAATAGTCGCCGGTTGTACCTGCATATTCGAATGTCCAGTGTTTGTCAACATCTTCGAGGTATGTACCGTATGTGTTGTTGCTGGTCTGTCCCACTACACCTGCTTCGGTCCAAGTGAGATAGTTTGAAGCAAGGCTGTAATGTCCGTTGAACATATAGTAGTAGCAACCTTCTTTAACGGTGAGGCGTGCTTTGGGGTTGTTTATAACCTTGTTGTACTCATCGTCGAGCAATGCGCTCCACTCTGCATAGGTTCTCTTGGATGTGTCCTTCTTGTCGTATGCAGCTTTTGCGGTTGTATAGATTGTTTTAAGGTCGGCAATGGAGTCGGCAATGTATTTACCAATCTCGTTGTTTGTCGACGAAGCGTTGTCTACAATCTTCTTCGCGTTTGTGAGAGAGGCCGAAAGTGTTTCGTACTGCATAGCCTCGGGACCTTCCGACGCGTTGGGTACAATGTAGTCGGTACCGTCGGCTTGCGCTGCAACAACTTTCAACTCTGCGTTCATATGGGCTGCGGGAATTGTCATACTCTTTTTGTTGGTGAAAGAGAGCAATTCGCCTGTTGTGGCATTATATAGTTTGAAGCCGAGTGCTCCACTTGCGCCGGTGTCCTCTTTAATCTGAATTTTACCGTTAACGTTGGTGTAGTAGTAACCTTGCGCCTTAACGGTCTCATCGATGTAGTCTTCCCACTGTCCGAAGTCTCCAACCTCGCCAATGCGCTCACCTTCCCAGTCGGCATAGTTTGCACGATAGCCATTCTTGGTGTATTCGTTGTTTCTGAGTCCTGCAAAAAGGTCTACGACTTTGTTAAGTTCTTCGTTAACAATGTATTTTGAGGGGCGTATACGGTCTTCGAGGAACATCAGGTGACCACCTTTTTTCTCATACTGTTGCATACGTGCCTTGCTGGCGTCGATGTCTGCCTGCAATGCATATACATAGTGGTGTCCATAGTCGCCCACAAAGCCGTTTTTGAAAGGAATAAAGAAGCCCCAAGACTCGAAGAATTCGCTAAGGTCCATATTTGTAAGTTCGCAGCAGATTTCGGCAAACTTCAATTGGTCGTGAAGTGCGTTAACGGAATTTCTGTAAAAACCATTCTCGTCAAGTTCGTCGCTCGAATATATCTGCCAACCTATCAAACGGTCGTGGCGCAATCTTTCAAAGAAACGGGGGTAGAATGTGGTGTCTTTCTTCGCAGCGTGGAAATAGAGGAACAACTGGAAGTACATACGTGTCATACTGAACAGTTTTGAACCGTATGCGCTTTCTCCACGAAGAACGTAGGGAACCTTGTTTACAAAATCGACAATCTGGTTGTCCATACTCTGGCCGCGGCTGGTGTGTGTGCCTTGGTAGAATATAACCATATTGGCAAGAGCGTTGTTACTTACCTCCGATGTTCCGGTAATTTCGAATGCGTATTGGTTGTTGTGGCCAATTTCGTGGTTGGGACCCCAAGAGCTACCGGCGTCCGATGAAATAACATCGAAGTTTACAATGGTGCTCAATGTGTTGTTGTTGTAGTGTGTACGCCAGTTACCTGCGTCCATAAAACCACCGTCGTCCGACATTGCAAGCTGCAAGTTGTTGAACCAGGGATAGTATTTGTCGAGCATCATCATCTTCTGCTGTGTGCCGTTCCAGAAGTCCCACAATGCCATTACTCCCTCAATTTCAGTGGGGCAGGCTGCGAGAAACTCCTTTTTACGGAAGCTCATAAGGGTGTAGTCGCCCTTTGCTTGAATGGCGGTCTCGTTCTGGAACATATTTTGCTTCATATAAGCCCAATCGGCGTTTGTGTGGCCGCGCTCTTTGCTCCAAAAACCGTTTACGTAACCATTCTCGATGTGAACTTTAACGGTGGGATAGTCGGCTAGTTTTGCGCCGGCTGTGTCGGTATTACAAATGTAGCTCAAATAGAGAACACCGTCGGTGAGCGATGCGGGAACAATGTTCAATCCCTCATGTAGCACGGTGGTTGTGCCAAAATAGTGTGTTCCGGCAATTTCGTCAAGCTCCATAGTGGTACCATTGGGGATATCCTCCACGCACACATAGATGAAGCCTTTGTCGTTGTCGGTGCAGATTCCGGTGGGGTGATCCACGGGACTGTAATAACGTGTATACAGAACATCGGCCCATTTAGTAGGCTCGCTGTAAGGCTTGTAGTCGTATATACGGAACTCTTTTTCGCGCTTTACAGTGTCCCAAGTGCTGTTCTTTACTTTGAGCACAACAGCCTGCAAATCTGCGGGGATGTTGGGAACGAGTGCAAGAATTGCATCGTCGCTCATTGCCGCATATTCGGCTTTGAGGGTGGTACAAGCCTTGTCCTCGAAGAGAGCCTCAAATTCGGCAGCAATGCTCTCGCTGTTCGAGATTATGTTGTTGAAGTTGTTGTATGTTTCGCGAGCGGCGGCAATCTCCTCGGCGGTGATGCTCACCTCTTCGAATGTCCAGTTTGTAGCCTCGGCACTTGCGTTCCAGGGCACACAGGTGGCATTGCTTGCGCAGTGCATAGCCCAGTTGCTGCTGCTGGTGGCGGTTATTGTATAACAACCGTTGAAGTAGTTGCTGTTGTCGTTGATGTAGAGGCTGTAAGAAGCGTTGTGTGCTGTGTAGAAAGCTGCATTTGTGCTATTCTGAAAAATGAGGTTACGCCCTGTGTACACGTTTTGAATTGTGTAACGTGAGGCTACTGTGGTCTCTGTGATTATCCACATTTGGTTGTAGTCGGTACTTGTTCCTTTGTCTTTACAGCCAACAGTGTTGTCTCCCACTCTTTCATAGGCAACGGTGCCGTACAGTTTGTTTACTATACGGTAAACTTTGCCCGATTCAACCTGCGCCGTTGCGGTTAAGGCTGAAAATACTGCTAATAATGACAGTAGTAAAGTTTTGATTTTCATATAGTTATAAATTTAAAAGTTGTAGTCGTGTCGGTAAGTGCGCTTTAAATGCACAATAACTCTAATATATTTCTTTGGCAAATGTAATGCTTTTTTTTAAATAATCCTTTTCCTTTCTTTATTTATTTAAATTTTAACGTTTATTTACTATGCTGTTGCGGTGATGTTTGTCGGCTTTTTTATATTCGATTTTTTGCGACAGCTTATATTCGATTTTTTGCTTCTTACACCTTATATTATATGATATTTTATTTGCGGTTGATTGCAGCCTGTCGGGTTAAAATAAATTATGATAGTTTTTCTATTTTTCTTTAAAATTCTTGCGAGTTTCGATAAATCTCTTCATATTTGCATAATTAAATGTATGTTCAAATAAGAGTGTTTGGGCGTGGTTTTGGCTAATAATTTGATAGTCAAGATATTATCCGGCCTTTGTGCTTTTGGGCGAATGTGCGTTTGATTTTTTCCGGCGCGAGTCGGGCTTTATTGAGAAAATTTAATTAACCTTTTTTATTAACCAATTTCTACGTTATGAGAAAAAATCTATTTCTAACTCTTGCGTTGCTCGTTGCTTCAATTGCAACAGTTAGCGCACAGTGGTCGCAGACTTTGTCTGCGATAGATGGTTTTACCGGCGTTGTAGACGATAATACCGGCTGCAAGACCGTTAAAACAGGTCTTATTACACCCGATGCCCCCATTGAGGGTTTGCGTATTACCTTTGTAAAATCGGGTAGTACAGCTGCGAACCACATCAATTTGGGTACTCCTATGGTGGCTCTTTCCGAGGTTAAGGTACTCGATGTTGAAGGCAACAATGTCGCCTACACTCCTTCAAGTAACTCTATCCAGAGTGGCGAGGGCTCCCTTCCTTCTATCGCCGATGGTGATTATGGTACTTATTACCACTCTTTTTGGGGTAGCGGTATCAACGATCGTGTTGAAGGCGAGTATGTTTATGTAGAGCTCGCATTTAAGCAGCCTATTTCTGCTTTCCGTCTTATGGTTGCAGCAGGTAAGAATCACGCTCACATGTGCCCCGAAGTTGTTGTTCTTACATCTGCCGGTGTTGTAGGTGTTCCCGCCGAGATTGGCGAGCTTCCCGAGGGCGAATTTGAGCTTGGTGAGCGTCTTACCACAATGGACGAGCTCCTTGCAACTCCCTATTTCGCAATTCGCGGTAACACTCCCAAAACTTACACAAAGGATAAAACCGATTATGAGTGGATTGGTGCTCGTTTTATCACAGGTACAGGTAACGACAACTGGGTAGCCGAGGATTCTACACACCTCTATGGCCCCAATATGGCTGCACAGCTCATTGAGAGCGATGTAGAGGGTACATACCACATCTACTGGCCCAAATACAACGCTCACATTGCCGACTATGCAAAGTTGGATCCCAACCGCGGAGGTCTGGCAACCGTTACCGGTGAGAACGGTGAGTTCTGGCAGGATTGGCAAGTGGGTGCTACCGGTGTTGAAGCTGCTGCCGACCTTATCATTGAGGCAACAGCTGCCGGTCAATTCACACTCGCTTACGAAACAACACGTGGCGATGCCGACAAAACTGTTGAAATGGCATACATCGCAGCCGAGCCTCGTGACGAAGGTAACCGTGCTCTCAAAGTATTCAACGGTAACTTGCGTGCACAGTTGAAGAGTGGTAACTACGACAGCGGTTACTCTCTTCCCGTAGCATTTGAATTTGATTTCTTCGCTTGTACATACATCGCTCCCGAGTATCTTGCACAGGCCGAGCTTAATGGCTACCTCTTCGATGCAGCCAATGTTATTGCAAGCTACGGCGGTCGTCAAGATAGCGAGGATAACTGGGGCTATGAAGGTTATTACGATAACTTGGTACAGGCTATCGAGGATGCACAGGCACTTATCGACGCTAACGCAGGTAATGAGGAGGTCCTTGCACAAATCGATGTTGTGAAAGAGGCTGTTATCAACTATCTCTACACTGTCGCATATCAGAAATATGACGATGTAGAAAATCTCTACAACCAGTTGAGCGACGAAGGTCTCTTCTGCACAAACGACGCTCTCGAAGTAGGTAAATACACCGAGGAGTCTTTCGAGCTTCTTGTTCGTCCCCAAGAGTCTATAATGGAGATTCTTTATGGCGATATTGAGTCATTCGGTCCCCTCTATGACTACTATCCTACTTTCATTTCTGCTTTTGCAGAGTATGATGCTGCTGTTGCAGAATTCTATGCAGGTAAAGTTGTTGCAACTCCCTGGCCTGCTACATTTACCGATGCCGACGGCTTGTACGTAACAGGTAACACTGTTTGGAAGTCGCCTGTGATTCGTCCTGACTTTGAGGGATTGAACGGCTTCCGTATCACATTCTTGGAGGTAGGTCCCAATAACGGTATGCATGGTGGCTATCCTATGGTTGCTCTTTCTGAGTTTGCAGTTAAAGACACCGAAGGCAACACAATTCCTTTGACCGAGGCTAACATCACCTGTAACTCAATTGCTACCAACGAAGGTTCCAACGGTACTTTGAACAACTTGTTCGACGGTAACATCGAAACATTCTATCACTCTACTTGGGGTGGTGGCGATGCTGCTCCCGACGGCTATGTATATTTCGATGTTGAGCTCCCCGACACATACGTTGGTATCACAATCGAGTGGATTGCTCGTCAGCATAATAACCCCCACTCACCCAAGAAAGTATGCGTAGGTCCTTATGGTGAAACTTACGACCCCATTGCCGAGTCGGAGAATCCCTACAATGTATCGGTTGGTGCACAGGTTACCGAGGCTTCTCAAATCCAAGACTGGGGTGTATATGCAATCAAGGGCTTGCTTGACACTAATGCAGAGGTATTGAGCGAGGAACAGCTTGGTTCTGAGCGTTGGTTCACAGGTGTTGTTCCTTTCCACACATCAGTTGTTCGTGAGGATTGTGCATACTTCTTCGTTAAGAACAGCGATGGTACATTCAACATCCTTAATATGAAGACCTCTAAATTCTGGGGTGATGCAGATGGTGACGGTAGCAACGCGAAAGAGGTTAACACAACTTCTGAGGCTGCCGATATTAACATCGTGAAGTCTACTCACGCTGCTTTCACAAATACATTCGTTCTTTACAGCACTTTGCCCGAGGGTACAACATTGTCGGCTTCTTACGAGTATTCCGACTCTGTTACCGAAACAGAGATTGCTGTTGCAGCTGTTGATGTAGAGACAAAATACAACGTATTTATGGACTGGGGCAACAGAGTTGCTCAGCGTTACTGCGTAGATCCTCAACCCGGTATTGCAGATGTTTCTGCTTGGGGCGAGCAGGCCGAGAATGTAGAACTTGTTGATGACAATCTCCAAGCTAAAGGCCCTGCCGGTGACTACTTGCACTTTAACAAGACAAATGGTGAGGGTGAGTGGAAGATCTACCGCTTGACAATGGATAATCCCTACTACTACTGGTTGACATCACTTGTTGATATTGCTGCTTCTATGGGTATCACAGAGGGTATCAACCCCGGTCAGTTCGAGGATACAGGCGACTTTGCCGATGACTATGCTGCTGCACAGGCTGTAATCGATGCTACCAACTATGCAGGTGCCGAGGCTGCTGCCAAGAAACTTGCTGCTACATTGGAGGCTTCAACAGCCGGTACACTTGTTCGTAACCCCATCACCGAGGGTACTTATATCTTTGAGGCTGCTCACAGCGGTTACGCTGGCAGAAAGGCTATGTATGTTAAGACCTTGGAAAATGGTTCATTCGACCTTGCTTGGGCTAACAAACCCGCCGACTACACAACAGACGAAGGCAAGATGTATCTCTTCGAGCTCGAAGCCTCTCCCTATGTTGATGATCTTATCTCAGACGGTATTATCACCGAGGATTTGAGAGATTGCGTATACTTCATCAAGAGCGTAGGTACAGGTCAGTATGTACAGAACTACACTGGTGATCCTTTGTATGCATTCTCGTTCACAACCGACAGAGACGCAGCGTTCACATACATCTTCCGTCGTGGTACAACCGATATCTACACCATCAATACCGATGGTCAGGGACACTTGCACACCGAAGGTCACGGTGGTGGTACAGGTAACGCCGGTGATGTTGTTAACTGGAATGGTACTCCCGACAACCAAAGTGCTTCTGCTTGGCGTTTGATTAAGTACGTTGAGGAGACTACAATCCCCGGTGACATCGACGGTGACGGCGAGGTTATTGTAGCCGACGCAACAGCGTTGATCGCAATGATTCTCGATCCCACAACCGCAACCGACGCAGCCGACATTGACGGTGACGGTGAGATTCTTGTTGCCGACGCAA
>JAZRAC010000036.1:0-7578 GCA_045634365.1 Bacteroidaceae bacterium
ATGCAGTACGGCCCAAATGGTTAAAAGATTTTTTATGTCTCATAATTATTCTTTGTCTAATTTATATTTTGAAATATCTGTTCCAAACGAAAGATTCAGACTCTCGAGCAAATCATCAAGCTCAGTGAGCGATTTCTTACCGAAGTTGCGGAATTTAAGAAGGTCGGTCTTGTTGTACTGCACAAGCTGACCAAGGGTCTCTACATCGGCTGCCTTCAAGCAGTTGAGGGCGCGAACCGAGAGGTTCAGGTCGACCAACTTGCTCTTCAACAACTGACGCATATGCAATACTTCCTCGTCGAATTCTTCGTTGCCGTCAATGTCGGAAGATTCAATAGCTATCTTCTCGTCAGAGAACAACATAAAGTGGTAGATGAGGATTTTTGCGGCCTCTTTGAGTGCCTCCTTCGGGTGAATGGAACCATCGGTTGTAATTTCGATTACCAAACGGTCGTAGTCGGTCTTCTGCTCAACGCGGAAGGGCTCACGCTGGTAATTCACATTACGAATAGGAGTGTATATCGAGTCGATTGGAATCATTGTGGGCTCGGTGCAGAACTCACGGTTTTCATCGGCAGGAACGTAACCACGGCCCTGGTTGATGTTGATTTCAATCTGCATTTTAGCCGATGAGTCGAGGTGGCAAATGACTAACTCGGGATTTAACACTTCAAATCCGGTTAAATACTTACCAATCTCTCCGGCAGTGAACACTTCGGTGTTCTCTACATTGATTGAGACTTTCTCGGTTTCGAATTCCTCAACGATTCTTTTGAATCGAACCTTTTTAAGATTCAATATGATGTTGGTTACATCTTCTTTAACGCCGGGAACTGTTGCAAACTCGTGCTCAACGCCTGCAATCTTGATGCAGTTGATTGCGAAGCCTTCCAATGAAGACAACAGAATGCGACGCAGTGCGTTACCTACGGTTGTTGCAAAACCGGGCTCCAAAGGACGAAACTCGAACTTTCCATAAAAGTCGTTCGCCTCCAACATCACTACTTTATCAGGTTTTTGAAATGTTAATATCGCCATTATCAAATATTAATTTTTGCTATACAACTCAACGATTAACTGCTCCTTGATGTTCTCGGGAATCTCTGAACGCTCGGGCATATTCAAGAATTTGCCTGCCATTGAAGAGTTGTCCCACTCCAACCAAGGATATTTGCTGTGGTTAAGACCGGCCAAAGAGTTCTGGATAACTTCGAGTGATTTTGAACGCTCGCGTACACCTACAATCTGACCTGCCTTGATGATGCGAGAAGCAACGTTACACACTTTACCGTCTACCAAAATGTGGCAGTGGCTAACCAACTGACGTGCAGCCGCACGAGTGGGAGCAATGCCCAAACGATAAACGATATTGTCCAAACGAGACTCCAACAACTGCAAAAGCACCTCACCGGTGATACCGGGAGCTGAATCGGCCTTGTCGAAGGTGTTGCGGAACTGACGCTCCAAAACTCCGTATGTATATTTAGCTTTCTGCTTCTCGGCCAACATCACGCCATACTCCGAAGTCTTGCGACGACGGTTATTTCCGTGCATACCGGGAGCATAATTCTTCTTGGAAAGCACTTTGTCGGCGCCGAAGATGGGCTCACCGAAACGACGTGCAATCTTGCTTTTAGGTCCTGTATATCTTGCCATTTTAATTCTGAATTATTTTTGATTATACTCTTCTTCTCTTGGGAGGACGGCAACCGTTGTGGGGCAGCGGTGTTACGTCTATAATTTCGGTAACCTCGATACCTGCACCGTGTACTGTGCGGATTGCTGATTCACGACCATTACCGGGTCCCTTAACATATGCCTTTACTTTGCGCAAGCCCAAGTCGTAAGCGATCTTTGAGCAAGCCTCGGCAGCCATCTGAGCAGCATAGGGAGTGTTCTTCTTTGAACCGCGGAAACCCATCTTTCCGGCAGATGACCAAGAGATAACCTGACCTTCGTCATTAGCAAGGCAAACAATGATATTGTTAAATGACGAATGAACGTGAAGCTGACCATTGGCTCCTACCTTCACATTTCTTTTCTTTGTTGCAACTGTTTTCTTTGCCATATTACTTACTTAATTATTTTGTAGCTTTTTTCTTGTTAGCAACAGTCTTCTTGCGACCCTTGCGTGTACGAGCGTTGTTCTTTGTGCTCTGACCGCGAACAGGCAAGCCGTTACGATGACGTATGCCACGATAGCAACCAATATCCATCAGACGTTTGATGTTCAACTGAATCTCTGAACGGAGGTCACCTTCTACTTTAAACTCTGCACCAATAATCTCACGAATCTTAGCTGCCATATCATCGGTCCAGTCCTGAACCTTAATGTCTCTGTCTACACCAGCTTTATCAAGGATTTTGGCGGCACTGCTGCGTCCGATACCATAGATGTATGTCAACGCAATCTCTCCTCTTTTATTCTGAGGAATATCTACACCAACTATTCTTATAGCCATATACGAATATATATTTTTAATTACTACTTTTAATTAACCCTGACGCAGTTTGAACTTGGGGTTCTTTTTGTTAATCAAATACAAACGACCGTTACGACGAACGATTTTGCAATCGGGGGTACGTTTCTTAATAGATGCTTTTACTTTCATAATATATTGTTTTTATTTATATCGGAATACGATTCTTCCTTTGGTAAGGTCGTAGGGGGACATCTCTATTCTCACTTTGTCGCCGGGGAGAATTTTTATATAGTGCATTCTCATCTTACCCGAAATGTGGGCAATAACTTCGTGACCATTCTGTAATTCCACACGGAACATTGCGTTTGACAATGCCTCTACGATTGTACCGTCTTGTTCAATAGCGCTTTGTTTAGCCATATCAATATCCTTTGTTTCTTAAAACTTCTTCGACAAATTCGAACGAAGATAAAATATCGGCGCCGTTTTTACCCACGGCTACGGTATGTTCAAAGTGGGCTGCGTTCTTGCGGTCGCGGGTTCTTACCGTCCAGCCGTCGCGCTCCATAAATATTTGGCGTTTGCCCAGTGTAATCATCGGCTCTATGGCGAGGCACATTCCTTCGCGCAGTTGCAAGCCGTTGCCCTTGCGCCCGTAATTGGGGACTTCGGGCGATTCGTGCATTTCGCGTCCTATGCCGTGACCGACAAATTCGCGTACAACACCGAACCCATTTTGCTCGCAGTGCACTTGGATTGCGTTGCCAAGGTCGCCCAAACGCTTGCCGTGAACTGCCTGTTCAATACCTTTATAGAGCGACTCTTTTGTAACGCGCAACAGTTCTTTTGTTGCTTCGTCCACCTCGCCTACACAAAATGTGTAGCAGGAGTCGCCACAAAATCCGTTCAACAACGTACCACAATCGACCGATACTATATCGCCCTCTTTCAGCGGCGTGTCGTTGGGGATTCCGTGTACCACTACATCGTTGACCGATGCACATATCGAGCCCGGAAAGGGGACGCCTTCGTAGTTAGGGTAACCTTTGAAGGTGGGGATTGCCCCATTGTCGCGGATGAACTCCTCGGCTACTCTGTCGAGTTGCTTGGTTGTCACTCCCGGCTCAATTATTTTAGCAACTTCGGCAAGCGTTCTGCCTACCAGCAGGTTGGCCTGCCGAAGTAGTTCTATTTCGTCTGATGTCTTAAGAAAAATCATTCTCAGCTCTACAAATTAACCTACACGCCCTTTTATGCGACCCGAGCTCAACAAGCCATCGTAGTGTCTCATAAGAAGGTAGCTCTCTACCTGCTGCAATGTGTCGAGCACGACACCTACAAGGATTAGGAGAGAGGTTCCTCCGAAGAACGATGCAAACTCCTGCTGAACGCCAAATACTCCGGCAAAGGCGGGGAAGATGGCGATGGCAGCCAAGAACAACGAACCGGGGAGGGTTATGCGTGACATAATCGTATCAATATATTCTGCGGTGGGCTTGCCGGGTTTGATTCCGGGGATAAAACCGTTATTGCGTTTCATATCATCGGCCATCTGCATAGGGTTGATGGTGATGGCTGTGTAGAAGTATGTAAATACTATGATAAGCGACGCAAATATAAGGTTGTAAAGCCAGCCTGATGTATCTGATAACTTCTGTACAAATGCCGAAGGCTCCTCGGCCCCGTAGCTCATAAATGCCAAAGGAATGAACATAATCGCCTGAGCGAAAATGATGGGCATTACATTGGCTGCGTTAACTTTAAGGGGCAGATACTGACGGGCACCGCTGTACGATGCACCGTTGGCAGCCTGCTTTGCATACTGCACGGGCACCTTACGGGTACCGCGCAACAATGCTACACCTGCACATATTACCAAGAACAGGAATACCACCTCGAAGAGGAACATTATGATACCACCACCTGTTGCGGCTGTCATTCTCGAAGTAAACTCCTGAATGAATGCCTGGGGCAGACGGGCGATGATACCAATCATAATTATCAATGATACACCATTGCCAATACCCTTGTCGGTAATGCGCTCGCCCAACCAAAGAACGAACATACTGCCCGCAGCAAGGATAATGGTAGATGTTATCATAAATACGTTCCAGTTAATCGACTCGCTCAAAGCTGCACCTGCGGTGTAACGCAAGTTCAAGAGGTAAGAGGGACCTTGAACAAGAAGAATCAGCACTGTCAAATAGCGTGTGTACTGGTTAATCTTGCGACGACCGCTCTCACCCTCGCGCTGCAACTTCTGGAAATAAGGTACAGCGATAGCCAAAAGCTGAATAACGATTGAAGCCGAGATGTAGGGCATAATACCCAAGGCAAAGATAGATGCATTAGAGAATGCACCACCCGAGAACATATCGAGCAGAGACATCAAACCGCCACTTGTCTGATTCTGCAAATTTGTGAGCATCGCGGGGTCGATACCGGGGAGCACCACGTATGAGCCGAATCGATAGATTGCAACAAACAGCAATGTAATGCCGATGCGCACTCTTAAGTCTTCAATCTTCCAGATATTTTTAATAGTCTGGATGAATTTATGGTTTGATAGTTTATTTGCCATTTTTTAGAGCTTTACTACTGTTCCACCTACTGCTTCGATAGCCTCAATAGCCTTCTGTGAGAAAGCGTGAGCCTCTACTGTCAATTTCGCTGTCAAAGTACCGTTAGCAAGAATCTTCACCAACTGTGCGGGAGAGATGAAACCTGCTGCAACCAAAGCCTGGATGTTGATTACCTCCAAAGACTTGCTCTCGGCAAGAGCTTGGAGAGTAGAGAGGTTGATTGCTTTGTACTCTACACGATTGATATTTTTAAAACCGTACTTGGGCACACGACGTTGCAAAGGCATCTGACCACCCTCGAAACCAATCTTCTTTGAGTAGCCCGAGCGAGACTTGGCACCTTTGTGACCGCGAGTTGAGGTACCACCTCTACCCGAACCGGTACCGCGTCCAATTCTTTTGCGTGCCTTAACTGAGCCCTCGGCAGGTTTAAGATTATTTAATTTCATAACCGAATCTTTTTTTAATTAATTACTCTTCAACAATGGTAACCAAATGCTGAACTTTCTTAACCATTCCACGGATTGATGCGTTATCGGGACGCTCTACCACCTTGTTCATCTTTGTAAGGCCGAGAGCATCGAGTGTCAACTTCTGTGTTTTAGGAGCACCAATGCGACTTTTAACTTGTTTAATTTTAATTGTAGCCATAATGTTATCCTCCTGTTTATTATCCGTTAAACACTTTGCTCATACTAACACCTCTGTTCTGAGCCACCATACGTGCATCACGCATCTCGCTCAAAGCAGCAATTGTGGCCTTAACCAAGTTGTGAGGGTTCGAAGAACCTTTTGACTTGGCAAGAACGTCGGTAATACCAACACTCTCCAACACAGCACGCATAGCACCACCGGCTACCACTCCGGTACCGTGAGATGCAGGCTTGATGAATACTTCTGCACCACCGAAGCGAGCAATTTGCTCGTGAGGAACAGTTCCTTTGAGAACAGGTACGCGAACCAAGTTCTTCTTGGCAGCCTCTACACCCTTGGCGATAGCAGCAGTAACCTCGCTTGCCTTACCAAGACCGTAGCCGATGATACCATTCTCGTTACCTACAACAACGATTGCCGAGAAACTGAATGTACGACCACCCTTGGTAACCTTGGTTACACGGTTGATAGCAACCAATCTATCTTTCAATTCAACGTCGTTTGCGACTTTTACTCTATTGTTAATTGCCATATTCATTAGAATTTAAGACCTCCATTACGCGCAGCATCAGCTACCTCTTTAACTCTACCGTGGTAAAGATAACCGTTACGGTCGAAGACTACGGTTGTGATACCGGCCTCCTGTGCCTTCTTGGCAATCATCTCACCAACCTTTGCAGCCTGCTCCTTCTTGGGCATAGCTTCAAGACCGAGCGAAGATGCAGAAGCCAATGTACAGCCTTTCTGGTCATCAATTATCTGAACATAGATTTGCTTGTTGCTACGGAACACGCTCATACGAGGACGCTCGGCAACACCTGAAATCTTGTTGCGCACTCTATATTTAATCTTGGTACGTCTTTCTATTTTTGTTGTCATATACTTACGATTTTACTATATTATTTTGCACCTGCCGACTTACCAGACTTGCGACGTATAACCTCGCCAACAAACTTAACACCTTTACCCTTGTAAGGCTCGGGCTTGCGGAATGAGCGGATTTTTGCACAAATCAAGCCAAGCAACTCCTTGTTGCAAGACTCCAAAATGATAAGAGGGTTCTTGTTTCTCTCTGACTTTGTCTCTATCTTAACCTCAGCAGGGAACTGCATATAGATAGGGTGAGTAAAACCAAGCAACAACTCAATAGCGTTATTGGGTTTGTCGTTTACACGATAACCTACACCAACAAGCTCAAGTTCTTTCTTGAAACCGGTTGAAACACCGATAATCATATTGTTGATGAGCGCGCGGTACAAGCCGTGGAAAGCGTGCTGCTGCTTTGTAGCCTCGGCGTATGTTTCAACGTCGGCATACTTAACTGTCAATACACCATCCTCTACCTTTACTGCGATAGAAGAATCAATCTTCTGTGAAAGCTCACCTTTGGGACCTTTTACAGTAATTACGTTCTCGTCGCTTATAGCAACAGTAACGTTTGCGGGAATACTAATAGGTAATTTACCAATTCTAGACATTGCTCAATCCTCCTCTATTAGTAGACATAGCAGAGTACCTCACCACCAATCTTCTCGGCAGCAGCCTCTTTGTCTGTCATTACACCTTTGGATGTCGACAAAATAGCGATACCCAATCCATTGATCACTCTGGGCATATCTTTGTATCCCGTATAACGGCGCAAACCAGGAGATGAAACGCGAACCAAGTTCTTGATTGCGTTAACCTTGTTCACTGCGTCGTACTTCAAGGCAATCTTAATAGAGCCTTGAGGGCCATCCTCAACAAACTTGTAGTTCAAGATGTAACCCTTGTCAAAAAGGATCTTGGTAATCTCCTTCTTGATGTTAGAAGCTGGGACCTCTACCACTCTGTGCTTAGCTTGAATGGCATTCCTCAACCTCGTCAAATAATCTGCAATAGGATCTGTCATAAAAATTAATTTTAAATTAATCAGGACT
>JAZRAC010000037.1:0-50848 GCA_045634365.1 Bacteroidaceae bacterium
GCTGAGTGAGCGCAAAAGTATGCAAGATAACTTGCATACACTTTGCCGAGCGTAAACAAATTCGCCGAAGGCAAGTTTATTGCAGAGTAATAAACAACGAACCTTATAAATAACGTACCTCGGCTGTGCATTTGCACAGCCTAGGTTGTTTTTTTTTGGGGTATTTCCTTTGGGCAGACACATCGGTCTGCCCCCTACATTGCTGGTGTCTGTTGCCGTAGGGGCGCACCGGCGTGTGCCCTTTTATTCTTTTGTTCCTTAGTCTTTCTTTTGGGCAGACACATCGGTCTGCCCCTACATTGCTGGTGTCTGTTGCCGTAGGGGCGCACCGGCGTGTGCGCCCTTTTATTCTTTTGTCTTTCCTTTGGACGGATATACTGCTCTCGCTGTAAAAAATATTCAAGTAAACTTGATATTTTTGCTTTCAGCGAAGTTTAGCTGCGCTTATTGCGTGAGAAAATAAATTTTTCCCATTCGCTTGCACAACTTTCGCTCGTTTGTTTGTATCTTTGTAGAAAATACACTGCACTCGCTGTGAAATACATCAAAGTAAACTTTGTGTATCTCGCTCGTTTGTAAGTATCTTTGCACTAACGTACGAAGATAGACTGCCAATCTTGATGATATTTGGCTATCATCGCATTATTTATTGAAAATAACAAACAAAATAGAATATGATAGATGTAATAAGCGTTGCGAAAAAGTGCTTCCAGGATGAGGCCGATGCAATTCTGAACCTGATTCCGAACCTTGATGATAATTTCACAAAGGCTATCGAACTTATTTACGAAAGTAAGGGCAAGCTCATTGTTACAGGTGTGGGAAAATCGGGGCATATTGGCGCTAAAATAGCTTCTACGCTTGCGAGCACCGGTACTCCGGCTTTCTTTGTGAATCCGCTCGATGCCTTTCACGGCGACCTTGGAATGTTCACAGGCGATGATGTTGTGCTTGCAATTTCAAATTCGGGGCAGACTGATGAACTTTTGCGTTTCATACCTCTGCTTAACGACCGTAAGATCCCTATTATATCAATGTCGGGTAATCCAAATTCGTTGCTCGCAACATATTCCGATTGTCATTTGAATATTGCAGTGTCGCGCGAGGCTTGTCCGCTTAACCTTGCACCCACTTCCTCTACCACGGCTACGCTAGCAATGGGCGATGCTATTGCTTGTGCTTTGATGACTGTGCGCAAGTTCAGACCGTCCGATTTTGCGCAGTTTCACCCGGGCGGTTCGCTTGGCCGTCGCCTTCTTGCACGTGTGAAGGATTATATGATCTCTTCCGACCTGCCTATTGTTACACGCGACTCGAAGATAAGTGATGCGTTGCTCAAAATAAGCAGTACCAAGATGGGTATTGCCATAGTTGCCGAGGAGGGTAAAATTCTGGGTGTGGTTACCGACGGCGATATTCGTCGTGCAATGCAATTCCATCAGGATATTTTCTTTGAGCTCACGGTGAAGGACCTTATGAGTAAAAATCCCAAGACCATAAACGAGAATGCCAAGCTCACTACGGCCGAGAAAATATTGCGTGAGCACAACATTCACTCGTTGATTGTTGTTAATTCCGATGGGCAACTTGTGGGTGTTATCGACACTTTCAGTTGTATATAATTTATATAAATTGGTTACTCTATGAAGGTTGTGGCATTTGTACCCATTCGTTTGAACAGCAAACGTGTGGTGGGCAAAAATCTTAAATTGTTGGGTGGAAAGCCTATGATGTGTTATCTGTTGGAAACACTTGTGAAGGTGCAGCAGATTGACGAGGTTTATGTCTATTGCAGCAGCGACGAGGTTCGTGAATTCTTGCCCGAGGGTGTGAAACTGTTGAAGCGCGATGTTGCGCTCGACAGTGATATGGTGCTTGGCGAGGATATTTACGATGCTTTTGTGCGCGATGTAGATGCCGATGTTTATATGCTTGCTCACACTACCTCTCCCTTTATAAAGGCTTCCACTGTTTCAAATGCCATTGAGGAGGTTGTTAATGGTGGGCACGATTCGGCCTTCTCGGCGCAGAAGATACAGACTTTTACTTGGTACGAGGGCAAGCCTTTGAACTACTCTCCCACGAGTATTCCTCGCACGCAGACAATTGAGCCTGTTTTTGTGGAGACAAGTGCTTTTTACATCTTCCGTCGCGATATTTGGGTGGAGCATCATCGTCGTGTGGGCTTTAATCCTTATATGGCTCTTGTGGGCCCTGTGGAGGGTGTGGATATTGATTATCCCGAGGATTTTGAATTTGCCGAGAGGATTGTCGGTAAATAAAATATCATATATTATATAGCAAGAGGGTATGTCGCAGACACACCCTCTTGCTTTTCAGTAACCCTTGTGCTACAATCCGAAACTTATACTGCTTATGCTGCCATAAACAAAGCTGCAAATGCCAAGCGCAATAATGCCGATGAGGCATATAACAAGGCTCGCGCGGGTGATTATGCTGCATTTGAAGGAGGGAATGGGAGCATTCTTGTCGTTAATGTACATAGCCTTCACAATGAGCAGATAATAATAGAGAGAAATTACGGTGTTTATGAGTGCAATGAACACAAGAATCTTGAACCCTGCACCAAAGGCGCTCATAAAGACAAAGAACTTGCTGAAAAATCCGGCAAAGGGCGGTATTCCGGCAAGTGAGAAGAGGGCCAGAGTGGTTATAAAGGCAAGCTGCGGGTTATTCTTGCTGAACCCGTCGAGTGTTTCGCGCCTCACTTCGTTCTTTATATGATGCTCCACCGCACCAATAACACCGAATATAGCAAGGTTGGCAAAAATATATACAAGCACATAGTAGACCATTGCGCTCATTCCCTGCGCAGTACCACCAATTATTGCCAGCACAATGTAGCCTGCCTGCGAAATGCTGCTGAATGCCATAAAGCGTTTGAGGTTGCGCTGTTTTAAGGCAAAAAGGTTGGCGGTGGTGATGCTTGCAACGGTGGTAATGTAGAGAATCATCTGCCACTGCTTGATGAGGGGCGCAAATACGGTGGTGAGCACAATGAAGAGGGTGAACACTGCCGCTCCCTTGGAGATAACCGACAGGTAGGCAGTCACGGGGGTGGGGGCACCTTCGTAGCTGTCGGCGGTCCACATATGGAAGGGTACCAACGATATCTTGAACCCCATCCCTGCAAAGAACATCACAAGAGCATATATCTGCATAGGTGACGCGGTGAGCCCGCTGCGTACCTCGTCGTAGTAGAGCGAGCCGGTGGTGCCGTAAAGGTAGGATATTCCATAGAGCATAATGGCCGATGCGAACATCGAGGTAAGGATATATTTTATACCCGCCTCGGCCGAGTGGTGGCGGTATTTGTCGAATGCTACCATACAGGCCATCGGGAGTGAGGCAAGCTCTATTCCCACAAAGAGCAACAGGAAGTGCCGTGCGCTTATCATAAAGTACATTCCCACAAGGGTGCTCAACAGCAGAATGTAGAACTCTCCCTGTTTGTAGTAGGTGGGGTTTGTGCGTAGCCAACGGTGGGCCTGCATCACTACAATGGTACTGCCGAATGCGAGCATAGCCTTTACAAACACAATCATTGCGTTGCTGTGGTACATTCCCTCGAACAGCGTGTAGTCGCTTGTGTCGCGGAAACAGATTACCGTGTGCAACAGCATTGCAACGCACACCAGCGGGTGGAAGTAGCGACGGGAACGCCCTGTGTAAATGAGGTCGTAGAGGAATATTACGAGGAAGAAGCCGAGCAGGCTTGCCTCGGGCCGCATATTGAAGAATTGAATGTAATTCATAATTGTGCTATCTGTTCTATGGTTGTATGTTCGATATTATATTTGCCACGCCCCCGTCGATGAGTCTGCTCACCCACATAGGCGCAATGCCGAGTGCCGCCACGCACACAACAAGGCAGATGATGGTGAAACGCTCGTCCCAACGTGCATCGGATAGTTTTTTGTGCTCCTCATTTTCGGGCTCGCCGTATAGTATGCGCCCCACTACGCGCAGTATGTACACTGCGGTAATAACGATGCTTGTGCAGGCGATTATTGTAACCATTCGGTGGAAAAGGTCGTCGGCCTCAAATGCTCCGACGAATATGGTCATTTCCGCCACAAAGCCACTGAACCCGGGCAGTCCCAGATTGGCAAGGCCGGCTATAATGTAGGCAACGGCAAGGAAGGGCATTATCTTCATAAGCCCACGCATCTGCCGTATGTCGCGTGTGTGGGTGCGCCCGTAAATCATTCCTATAATGGCAAAGAAAAGGGCAGTCATAAGGCCGTGGGAGAGCATCTGCAATATGGCACCGGTGCAGGCTGTGCGGGTACTCATAAGAAGGGCGAAGAGCACAAGGCCGCAGTGCGACACAGAGGAGTAGGCGTTTATGTATTTAAGGTCAGTCTGGCTTATTGCGCACAATGCTCCATACACCACACTGATGGTGGTGAGTATTATAAATATCCACGCAAGGTCGTGGGCCGCCTGCGGCAGCAGATACATTGCAATGCGGAAACAGCCGTATCCGCCGAGCTTCATAAGCACGCCGGCGTGCAGCATCGACACGGCAGTGGGGGCACAGGCGTGTCCGTCGGGGCTCCAAGTGTGGAAGGGGAAGAGTGCTCCTAAAATTCCAAAGCCGATGAATGTGAGTGGGAAGAATATATATTGCGTTTCGCGGGCAATATTGCCCATTGCTGCAATCTCGTTTATGTTCATAGTGGTTGCTCCGCTGCCGTAGTATATTCCAAGAATACCCATCAGCAGAAAGGCCGAACCGCCCATAAGCATAAGCGTAAGTTTCATTGCAGAGTACTCTTTGCGTCCGCTCCCCCATACTCCTATGAGCAGATACATTGGAATGAGCGCAGTTTCGTAGAACATAAACATTGTGAAGAGGTCGGTGGAGATAAAAAAGCCGTAAACGCCTGTCGACAAGAGTGTGTACCACAGGAAGAACTCTTTTGTCATAGGCTTCAAACGCCACGATGCAAATGTGCCGGTAAACACTATTATAGACGAGAGCAACAGCATAGCCACCGAAATTCCGTCTACTCCGATGGAGTAACTGATATTAAGCGGGGCGTACCAGCTCCACGAATCGCAGTAGAGCATTGCGGCGCTGTTGCCGGCGTTGCGCTGTGCTATAAAATCTATTGTGAGCCAGATGGAGAGGGCAAGCAGCAGGGTGGAGCCGGTAACCATTGCCGTGCGTGTCTGTTGCAGTGTGCGGCTGCGCCACAAGGCGAGCATCATCAGCAGTGGGATTATTACAAATAGGTTGAGTATGTTCATAGCTGGTTTTTATGCAAGAAATATGAGTATGAGTATTATTATGAGTGCGCCGCTGAGGAACCACACGCTGTAAGATTGTATATTACCACTCTGTATGGGGCGTATGAAACTTGCTATCTTTTGTGTGGCACCGGCAAGTTTGTCGAGCGAGCCGTCGATAATCGTGCGGTCGAACCAAGCAATGGGGCGGCTTATGCAGTTGAATATTATCTTTTTTGTAATAAAAAGCCACAGGTCGTCAATGTAGAAACGATTGTAGGCGGCCGACATTAGCTCGCGCAGATTGCTGTTGAGCCCGCGTGTCAGGCGGCTGTAACCGCTCTTGTACATAATGGTGGCAATCATAATGGCTGTTGCGGCAAACGCAATGCTCGCAACGGCAACTTTTTTCTCTATGTGTATGGTGTATGCGGTGCCGTTGCTGCTTATGAATTCCCCAAAAGGAATAAATCCGGCAATGCAGCTTATTATGGCGAGGATAATGAGCGGAACGGTCATTGTTGCAGGTGCCTCGTGGGGCTTGTGGGGCTTGTGAGCAATCTTGCCGGCAGTGAAAAGAGCCATCTGCTCCTCGTAGTAACTTTTCCCCCAGAAAATAAGGTAGTAGAGGCGGAACATATAAAAGGCAGTGAGCGCGGCGATAATGCTCATAAAGAGTCCGGTGGCCTTGGAGTAGGCGTAACAGGCGACAAGAATTTCGTCCTTGCTGAAAAATCCGCTGAACGGGGGTATTCCGGCAATGGCCAGACAGGCTATAAGGAAGGTTATGTGGGTTACGGGCATATAGCGTCGCAATCCCCCCATATACATTTTTTCGTTGCTGTGCACGCTGTGTATGATTGCTCCGGCACCAAGGAAAAGCAACCCTTTGAACATTGCGTGGGTGAAAAGGTGGAACATTGAGGCCATATACCCCAATCCTCCGTCGTGCGGGTCGGTAGATGTACACACTCCCAACGCCACCATCATAAAGGCAATTTGCGATATTGTGGAGAAGGCGAGCACACGCTTAATATCAGTCTGCACGCAGGCAACCACAGCAGCGTAGAGTGCGGTGAAGGCTCCCGCGTATGCAATTATGTGCAGAATGTCGGGCGCATACTCCACGAACAGGGGGAACATACGTGCCACAAGATAGACTCCTGCAACCACCATTGTGGCAGCGTGTATGAGTGCCGACACAGGGGTGGGGCCCTCCATCGCATCGGGCAACCATATATGCAGAGGGAACATTGCGCTCTTTCCGGCACCGCCTATGAACATAAGCCCGAGGGCTGTGGGCAACACTCCGGCTGCGGCGACGAGTGCGCTCTCTTGGGGCGCAAAATTAAATGTTCCTGTGTAGTATCCGTAAATAAGTATGCCGATGAGGAAGAAAAGGTCGGCGAAGCGTGTCACGATAAATGCCTTTTTCGATGCGGCTATCGCAGCGGGCTTTGTATAGTAGAACCCGATGAGCAGATAGGATGATGCACCCACCAATTCCCAAAATATATACATCTGGAATATGTTGGTGGCAACCACCAATCCCAACATCGAGAATGTGAAGAGCGAGAGAAAAGCATAGTAACGTTGAAAGCCTCGTTCCCCCTTCATATAGCCCATAGAGTAGATGTGCACCATAAGGCTCACGGTTGATATTACAATGAGCATCATCACCGCGATTGGGTCGAGCATAATCCCTAAATCTATGCTTAATGTGTCGTTGAGCGGCAACCAAGTGAAGTTCAGCGGGGTGAGGGTGGCAAAAATGCCATCGGCTCCGCGTCCCGCGCCAAAATAGAGCAGGGCAGTAATATAGGAGAGGATGGTTACTGCTGCAATGGTTGTACAGCCTATTGCGCCTGCAACCTTGTGTGGCATAAATTTCCCTGCAAGAGACAAAATGAGGAAACTCAATAGGGGGAGTGTGAATATAAATATTGTGAATTCCATACGTGCTTAATGTTTAAGTTCTCTTAATCTTTTTATATGTATGGAGTGTATATTGCGATACACGTTTATTATTATGGCAATTGCCACCGCAGTTTCGGCTGCGGCAATCCCAATGCCGAAGATTGCAAAAATATACCCTTCGAGCAGACGTGTGTGGCAGTATGCGTTGAATACTGCAAAATTAATGTCCACGGCATTCAGCATAAGCTCTGTGCTTATGAGCATAGATACAAGGTTGCGTCGGGTAAAAAAACCGAATACTCCGATGAAAAAGAGTACAGCCGACAGTATCAGGAAATAGTGAGCAGGAATTATCATAGGATATTATTTTTTTCGTGCAATCAGTATCGCTCCCACCGTGCAGGCAAGCAGCAGTATGCTCATTACCTCAAACGGGAGTATATAATTATAGCGGTCGGTGCCCATTATGGCTATTCCCAAAGATTTCATAGGAACATCTCTCCCCATAAAATGTGTAGCATCGAAATTCGTGATATTTATAAGGTAGATTGTTAAAATCATTCCCGACAGTGCCGACAAGAGTCCCGCAAGATAGCGCAGTTTCGACGTGTGGGTAATGTCGACGCTCCCCCTGCTTATGAGCAGAATGGCAAAAATAAAGAGCACCACAATACCACCCGCATACACGGTAATCTGCACCGCTCCCAGAAAAGTGTAGTGCAGCATAAAGTAGAGGCCGGCTGTGCCAAAGAGCACAAACAGCAAGAGGGTGGCTGCACGCATAATCTTGCTCGATGTAACGGCGAACATTGCCGCCACTATCATAAAGAGCGCGAGCCCCGAGAATATGAAAAGGTTGTTACTGAACTCCATAAATGTGCCTATTTGTTTAGTTTTAGGATAAGTTTGCTGCGGTCGAATACCGCATTCTCAAAATCGTTGCAGAAGCGTATGGCATCCTTCGGGCAGGCATTCACGCACAATTGGCAGAAGGTGCAGCTGCCAAGGTCGTAGCTGTATTCCACCAGCACTTTTCGGCTCTTGCCTGTTGCCTCGTCGGTAGTGGTGCCGGTGGTTATGCTTATGGTGCCGTTGGGGCAGGCTGTTTCACACAGTTTGCAGGCGATGCAGCGGTTGCGCCCCTCCTCGTCGATGGGCATATAGAGGCGCGCACGATGCCTTTCGGGAATGTGCAGCGTGGCGCGATTTTCGGGGTATTGCTCGGTTACCTTGGGGCTGAAAAACTCAATTATGGTTGTCTTTAACCCTGTGAGCAGCGAGGCGACGGTGGTGGCAACGGTGCCTATGTATGTATCTTTAATTTTCATATTTTTTGGGGGTAATTTAGAATGTCTTGCCTGTTACCACGCAGATGGTCATTAAGAGCAGGTTCACAAGCCCTATGGGTACAAGATATTTCCATTCGAGTATAAGCACTTGGTCTATGCGCAAGCGTGGGAATGTCCAGCGTATCCACATTAGCAGCCATATAACAAAGAAGGTCTTTCCCAACATCCACACAATGCCGGGAATATAGTTCATTATGCTGTTAAAGGCGTCGAGCCCCGGAACGTAGAGCGGTGCCCAGCCACCAAGGAAGAGTGTGGAGGCAATGCCTGCCACAATAAAGAGGTTCATAAATTCGGCAACGTAGAAGAACCCGAAGTGCATTCCCGAATATTCTGTGTGGAAGCCCGCAGTAAGTTCCGATTCAGCTTCGGGAAGGTCGAAGGGGGCGCGGTTCGTCTCGGCGTTACCGGCTATAAGGTATATTATGAAGGCTATGCAGGCGGGTACGTGTCCCTTGAATATGAACCACCCGTCGAGCTGCTGTTCCACAATCTCGCTTATCTGCATTGTGCCACCAAGCACCACCATAGTGAGTATACAGAGGCCCACCGATAGTTCGTAGCTTATCATCTGCCCGCCGCTGCGCATTGCACCGATCATAGAGAATTTATTGTTGCTGCTCCATCCGGCAAGCAAAATTCCGAGCACGCCAAACGAGGAGGTTGCCATAATAAAGAATACTCCTATGTTAAAATCGAGTGCCTGCAATCCTCGTGCAAAGGGAAGGCAACTGAATGTGAGCACAGAACTCATTACCACTATATAGGGGGCAAGGGAGTATAGAATGTGGTCGGAACGCTTGATGCTTATAATCTCTTTTATGAGCATTTTAAAAACGTCGGCAAACACCTGTAACACTCCCCAGAAGCCCACGCGCATAGGGCCCAATCGACATTGGAACGCTGCACACACCTTGCGTTCCATAAATATCATGATTATTGCAAAAACAACGTATGCGACGATAATGCACAAGGCTACCAGAATGCACTCGGTGAGTATTGCCGCCTGTTCGGGCAGATGGCTGTGCAGCAGTTTGCTTATGGCTGTGGTTATTATGCTGAAATCCATTGTATCTCTCTCTCTTTTAAGGGGCTTTCTTTATCGGTCAATGTCGGGAATTACATAGTCGAGCGTGGCACCGGTGGTTATAAGGTCGGCAATCTTGCAGCCTTTTAGAATTTTATGCATACAGGCTACAAGCGGCAGGCCCATCGAGCGGAATTTCACGCGGTAGGGCTCGCGCTCTCCGTGGCTCTCTATGAATACGCCGAATTCTCCGCGTGAACCCTCCACTGCCGTGTAGAAGCGTCCCTCGGGCAGTTTTATTATGGGCTTTGTCTTTTGTTTGAATTCTCCGGCCGGAATATTGTCGATTAGCTGCCTGATGATGCTCACCGACTCCTTAATCTCGTCGATGCGCAGGAGCATACGGTCGTAACTGTCGCCGTGCGTGCGCAGTGCCTCTTTAAACTCAACCTCGCCGTAAAGGGCGTATGGGTGGCGTTTGCGCACGTCGCAGGCCCAGCCGGCTGCGCGGCCTGTGCAACCTGTGGCACCATAGGATATTGCATCGGCAAGCGAGAGGGGGCTCACCCCGCGCATACGGTTTTTTGTTATTACGCACTTTACGAAAAGGTCCTCAAACTCCTCTATTTTGGCAAGCTGATAGGTGCAGTACTCTTTTACCTTTTCCTCCCATCCGGGGGTAATGTCGGCCTGTACGCCACCTATTATATTATAGTTCTGTATGAGGCGGCCGCCGGTTACCTCCTCGAAAATGTCGAGTATCCTTTCGCGGTCGCGGAATCCATAGATGAAGGCGGTGAGTGCACCAAGGTCCATTGCCGCACACGACAGCATAAGCAGGTGCGAGTCGATGCGTTGAAGTTCGTCCATTATGGTGCGCAGATATTGTGTGCGGGGGGTAATATCGAGGCCCAATGCCTTCTCTATGCACATACACATTGCGTGGCGATTCTGGTGCGCGCTCAGGTAGTCGAGCCTGTCGGTGAATGCAAGCAACTGCGGGTAGCTCTTGCTCTCGCACAATTTCTCTATTCCACGGTGTATGTAGCCGCAGTGTATATCTATTTTGCGTATCTCCTCGCCTGCAAGTGCCAAGCGGAAACGGAGTACTCCGTGTGTGGCTGGGTGCTGCGGGCCGATGTTTATCACATACTCATCGACGTGCATAAAGTTCTCGCGCTTGGCAATAGCCTCGAACTCCTTGTCCTCTTCAATTTCGTAGGAACGCTGTAAATCTTCGTTAGGCTCGCTTGTGAGGCGTATGGGGTTTATCGCCTCGCTCGGGTCGTAGTCCTTGCGAAGGGGGTAGCCCACCCAGTCGTTGCGCAGGAAGAGTCGTCGCATATCCGGATGCCCTGTGAAGCGTATCCCGTAAAAGTCGTATACCTCACGCTCGTAAAGCTCGGCCACTCTCCACAGGTCGCATATAGTGGGGATTGTGGGTTTCTTGCGGTCGGTGGTGCGCACGGCAATCTCCACATTTTCGTGGGTGGTGCTATTTTCGAGAATGTATATTACGCCCAATCCCTCGTCGCCCCAGTCCATTCCTATGAGCTCACGCAAAAAGCCCATTCCCTTGTTGCGCAACTCTTTAAGCTGTGTGCGTAGCTCCTTTTTCTCTATGAATTTCAGTTCCATTATTCCTCGCTTTTGTCGCACCCCTCGACGGGAGCATTGGTTACTGTTATTGGCTCACGGCGTACATCGCGCGGGTCTTGATGAATGTTCTTTCCACCCAAGAACTTCTCTACTTTTACTTTGCGTTGCAACTGCATCATTCCATAGAGTATAGCCTCGGGACGTGGAGGACATCCGGGAATATAAACATCTATGGGCAGAAATTTGTCTACTCCGTTTACAACGTGGTAGGAGCCTTTGAACGGCCCTCCGCTTATTGCGCAACCTCCCACGGCAACCACATATTTAGGCTCGGCCATCTGGTCGTAGAGGCGTTTGAGCACGGGTGCCATCTTGTGGGTGATTGTTCCGGCAACCATTATAAGGTCGGCCTGTCGGGGGGAGTTTCGTGTAACCTCGAACCCGAAGCGGGCAAAGTCGTAACGGGCGGCACCCACCGACATAAATTCAATGCCGCAACAGCTTGTGGCAAAGGTGAGCGACCACAGGGAGTTGCTGCGCCCCCAGTTTATAAGGTCGTCGAGCGCACCAACAATTACGTTGGTGCGCTCTTTATTGAGCTCCTTTATGAGGACTTCCAGTGTTTCGTTGTCCTTAAACTCCTCGTAGGGGATAGATTTTATAGCGGGCTTTTTCATTTCCATTCAAGGGCTTTTTTGCGCCAAGCGTATGCAAGGCCGAGTATCAGGATGAACATAAAGAAAAGTACTCCCACAAGAGCTTTTATTCCAAGTTCCTGAACAACCGTGGCCCAAGGGAAGAGGAATATAGCTTCAATGTCGAACATCAGGAAGAGGATGGCGAAAAGATAGTAACCGGCTTTAAAGTGTACCCACGTTTCGCCCTGTGTGGGTATTCCGCACTCATACGACTCGCTTTTCTGCTTGTTGTATGTGCGCGGGGAAATCCACCGTGCCACCAACATTCCGGCAAAGACAAGCACCACCGATGCTATAATCATTGTGAATAGAAGAACGAAATTCATATATCCTGAATGTTAATTATTTTTTAATTTTTGCTATTGTGTTAAAATATAATCAATTCGCCATTCTGATGGTTCGTTGCGTGACAAATGTAACAAAAATATCTTTTGGGGTGGATGCCTTTTTAGTGTAAATATTTGACAAATTTGTTACGATTATCCTATGGTTGCGTCGAGTATCATCATAAGGGCGAATCCCACGGCAAATCCGATGGTGCCGATGTTACTATGCCTGCCACTTTGCGACGAGGGTATAAGTTCCTCTATTACAACATATAGCATAGCTCCTGCTGCAAATGCGAGCAGTGGCGGCATTGCACTTGTGGCTCCTTCGAGAAAGAGTAGTGTGGCAATGGCTGCCACAGGCTCCACAAGCCCCGAAGCGGCTCCGAACAAGAATGCTTTTATGCGGCTTTTTCCCTCGCTGCGCAGAGGCATTGAGATTATGGCCCCCTCGGGTATATTCTGCACCCCCATTCCTATTGCAAGGGCAAGCGCACCGGCAAATGTGAGGGTTCCTGCACCATCGCTTATGCCAGCGAATACCACGCCCACGGCCATTCCTTCGGGTATATTGTGCAGTGCCACTGCGAGCATCATTTTTGTGGAGCGGGGGAGTGCCGAGCGGGGGCCCTCGGGCTGTTTATCTTCAATATGCTGGTGGGGAATAAAGGTGTCGAGCGCGAGCAAAAAACCAATTCCGGCAAGAAAGCCGATAATAACCGGTGCCGCCTCTTTGAGCGAACTGTTGCCCGTCTGTTCGAGTGCCGGTTGCAAGAGCGACCAGAAACTTGCGGCAACCATCACTCCCGATGCAAAGCCGAGCATCGCCTTGTTGGTAAAGTCCGAAATTTTGTCGCGTATCAAGAATACCATCGCTGCGCCTGTAACGGTGCCCAAGAGTGGCAGTAAAAGTCCTGTGAGTAGTTCCATAATTTGTAAATTGTAGTTCGTATTATGCAAATTTACTCTTTAATTTTTATAACAGGCACATTTAATGGCTGTTTTTGAGTGGAACATTTTTGTTGTAAACATACTTTTCTTTGGCAAAGTTCTGTTTTACATAAAAATCGTATATCAAACATTGCCTTAATTCCGTTTTTTGTGGCTATCTTTGCGTGTTGTAAACAGAGAATAAAAAACAATAAATATATATAAAATCGTTTTATGATTTACTTTTTCAGTACCCCGGGCCACACGGTTGTTGCAACCGAGGCTACAAATGCTTTGCAAGCACACGATATTGAGAAACTTTGTTGGTTGTATGGCGAGGCCTCGCTCATTGAAGGCGAGCAGGTTGAGGGCTGCTTTGTGGGCCCTCGTCGCGAAATGATTACTCCGTGGAGTACAAATGCTGTTGAGATTACCCAGAATATGGGACTCACCGGCATTCTTCGTATAGAGGAGTATTTTGCCGTTAAGGACGAGAATGCCGATTACGACCCTATGTTGCAGCGTATGTACAAGGGTCTCGACCAACAGATTTTCAAGGTGGATATTGAGCCTCGTCCCATTGAGTTTATCGAGGATCTTGACAGCTATAATGAGCAAGAGGGTCTTGCTCTATCGAGAGAGGAGATTGATTATCTGCATCGTGTAGAGGGCGAGCTTGGCCGCAAACTCACCGATAGTGAGGTATTCGGCTTTGCACAGATAAACTCGGAGCACTGCCGTCACAAAATCTTCGGCGGAACATTCATTATCGATGGCGAGGAGATGCCTTCGTCGCTCTTTGCAATGATTAAGCGCACTACCAACGAAAATCGCAACAGCATAATTTCGGCCTATAAGGATAATGTGGCCTTTGCACAGGGCCCCGTAGTTGAGCAGTTTGCTCCCGCCGACCACTCTATGCCCGACTATTTTGTGATAAAGGATATTGAAACTGTAATATCACTGAAAGCCGAAACTCACAATTTCCCCACAACCGTGGAGCCTTTCAACGGTGCCTCCACAGGTACAGGTGGTGAAATTCGCGACCGTATGGGTGGCGGTAAGGGCTCTTGGCCCATTGCCGGTACAGCGGTGTATATGACATCTTACCCACGTACATATGACGACCGCAAATGGGAGGATATTCTCCCCGTGCGCAAATGGCTCTATCAGACTCCCGAGCAAATTCTTATAAAAGCATCTAACGGTGCTTCGGATTTTGGTAACAAATTCGGTCAGCCGCTCATCTGCGGTTCGGTGCTTACATTCGAGCATAAAGAGAATAACGAGGTTTACGGATACGACAAGGTTATTATGCTTGCCGGCGGAGTGGGCTACGGCACTCGTCGCGATTGCCTCAAAGGTGCTCCCGAAAAGGGCAACAAGGTTATTGTGATGGGTGGCGACAACTATCGCATCGGCCTTGGCGGTGGTTCTGTATCGTCGGTCGACACGGGCCGTTACTCATCGGGCATCGAGCTTAACGCCGTGCAGCGTGCCAATGCTGAAATGCAGAAACGTGCCTACAATGTGGTGCGTGCTCTTTGCGAGGACGAGAATAACCCCGTTGTATCTATTCACGACCACGGCTCGGCCGGTCACGTAAACTGCCTCTCGGAACTTGTGGAGGAGTGTGGCGGTCTTATAGATATGTCGGCACTGCCCGTGGGCGACAAGACTCTCTCGGCAAAGGAGATTATTGCCAACGAGTCGCAAGAGCGTATGGGCTTGCTCATAAAAGAGGATGCGATAGAGTATGTGAAACGTGTGGCCGACCGCGAGCGTGCTCCTATGTACGTGGTGGGTGAAACAACCGGTGATGCTCGTTTCGCATTCGAGCAGGCCGATGGCAAGCGTCCTTTCGACCTGTCGGTGAGCCAGATGTTCGGCTCGTCGCCCAAGACTTATATGATTGACAAGAGCGTGGAGCGTCACTATAAAGATGCTGTTTACAGCGACGATAATATAGAGGAGTACCTCACAAATGTTCTTCGCCTTGAAGCTGTTGCCTGCAAGGATTGGCTCACCAACAAGGTGGACCGCTCGGTAACGGGTAAAATTGCCCGTCAGCAGTGTCAGGGTGAAATTCAGTTGCCTTTGAGCGACTGCGGCGTGGTAACACTCGATTATCGTGGCAAGAAGGGTATTGCAACCTCCATCGGTCACGCTCCACAGGCTGCGCTTGCATCACCTGCCAAAGGTTCGGTGCTCGCAGTCTCCGAGGCACTCACCAACATTGTGCTTGCTCCCCTTGCCAATGGAATAAAGACTCTGTCGTTGAGTGCCAACTGGATGTGGCCTTGCCGCTCACAGGAGGGCGAGGATGCTCGTCTTTATCGCGGCGTTGAGGCTCTCTCCGACTTCTGCTGTGCTCTTAAAATAAACGTACCCACAGGAAAAGACTCTTTGTCTATGACACAGAAATATCCCGATGGCACAAAAGTAATAAGCCCGGGAACAGTTATTGTGTCGGCCGGTGGCGAGGTATCGGATGTGCGCAAGGTGGTGTCGCCCGTAATGGTGAATGAGCCTAAGAGTGCATTCTATCATATAGATTTCAGCTTCGATAATCTTCGTTTGGGCGGCTCGGCATTTGCTCAATCGCTCAACTGCATTGGCGACGATGTTCCCACCGTGCAGAATCCCGAATATTTTGCCGAGGCATTCGACGCTGTGCAGAAACTTGTGAACGAGGGTATTATAATGGCCGGTCACGATATTTCGGCCGGTGGTCTTATAACAACCTTGCTCGAAATGTGCTTCGCAAATACCACCGGAGGTATGGAGATTGACCTTAATGCAATAGCCGAGAAGGATATTGTGAAACTGCTCTTTGCCGAAAATCCCGCGCTTGTCATTCAGGTGGCCGACAAGGATAAATGCCGTATGCAGAGCATTCTTGACGATGCGGGCATCTGCTTCGTGAAGATAGGTGTTCCCACAACCAAGCGACACATTGCCGTGGCGAAGGATAAACGCACGCGTCTCTTCGATATTGACCACTACCGCGATGTCTGGTACGACAGTTCTTATCTTATGGACCGCAAACAGAGCTTTAACGGCTGTGCCGACGAGCGTTTGAAGAACTACAAGAACCAGCCCCTGCGTTACCGTATGCCTGCGCAGTTTAAGGGTGAGCTTGCAGCCTATGGAATGTCGGCCGACCGTCGCGAAAAATCGGGCGTGCGCGCTGCAATCATCCGTGAGAAGGGTACCAACGGCGAGCGTGAAATGGCATACGCAATGTACCTTGCAGGCTTCGATGTGAAGGATGTTACAATGACCGACCTTATCAGCGGTCGTGAAACTCTCGACGAGGTTAATTTCATTGTATTCTGTGGCGGATTCTCGAATTCCGACGTTCTTGGCTCGGCCAAAGGATGGGCCGGAGGCTTCCTCTATAATCCTGCTGCAAAGGCGGCTCTCGACCGCTTCTATGCACGCGAGGATACTCTCTCGCTCGGTATTTGTAACGGTTGCCAGCTTATGATGGAGCTTAACCTCATTAACCCCGCTCACGAGCAGCGCGGATATATGCGCCACAATAACTCGCACAAGTTCGAGTCGTCGTTTGTGGGTGTTAACGTTCCCGAAAATAACAGTGTGCTTTTCGGCTCACTGTCGAACAGCCGTCTGGGCGTTTGGGTGGCTCACGGCGAGGGTAAATTCGACCTTCCCTATGCAGAGGAGAAATATAACATCGTGGCCCGTTACGCTTACAGCGACTATCCTGCCAACCCCAACGGCTCGTCCTATAATGTGGCAGCCCTCGCAAGCACCGACGGCCGTCACGTGGCAATGATGCCTCACCCCGAGCGTGCCATCTTCCCGTGGCAGTGCGCAACCTATCCTGCGGCTAATATCAACGACGATGTTACTCCGTGGATTGAGATTTTCCGCAATGCTTATAATTGGGTGGCCGAAAAGACAAAGTAATATATATATATAACCTTTTTATAAGGTGGTGCCCAAAAAGTAGAACAGGGCACCACCTTGTTTTTGAAGATTGAATAAAAGAGCTATTTTAAGGCTTGCGAATACACGAAAAAACAGAGTTTACTAAGCGTAAATGAGTATTTTGAGGGCGAGCGTGACGATAAAAGAGCCTTTTTAGTCATCTTCTAGTATATGTACAGAGGACAGATGAATATAGGTCTTTTTAAGATTTTTATCACCTTCTTTAAATTGGGGCTTTTTACCATAGGCGGGGGGTATGTGATGATTCCCTTGATAGAGCGCGAGGTTGTCGACAGATTCCGTTGGCTCGACCGTCGCGATTTTGTCGACCTGCTTGCCGTGGCGCAGTCGGCACCCGGAGTGCTTGCCGTGAATATGTCCATTTTTGTGGGCTATAAACTGCGTGGCATACGCGGCTCGGTGGCGTCGGCTGTGGGCAATGTGCTCCCTTCGGTGGTTATAATTCTGCTCATAGCCCTCTTCTTCAATCGCTTTCGCGAATATGAGCTTGTGAACAATATATTTATGGGCATACGTCCGGCGGTGGTCGCGTTAATAGCTTCGCCGGTATTCTCGGTGGCAAAGAGTGCAAAGATTGGGTGGACTAATGTGTGGATTCCCATCCTGTCGGCACTGCTCATTGTGGCTTTTGGTGTTTCTCCTATTTATATAATACTTGCCGCGGGTGTGGGCGGCTTCATTTGGGGAAGAGTGAAAGGAGGGCGTGTATGATAATTCTGCTGGAACTTTTTTATACTTTCCTTAAAGTGGGCCTCTTCTCCTTTGGTGGAGGTTACGGAATGCTCTCGGTGATACAGGGAGAGATTGTGACGCGTCACGCTTGGCTCACAAGTGCTGAATTTACCGATATTGTGGCGGTGAGCCAGATGACCCCCGGGCCCATAGGCATAAATTCGGCTACATACGTTGGTTACACTGCTGCAATGAATGCCACAGGCTCGGCCGCAGTGGCGGTGGCAGGTTCACTGCTTGCCTCGCTGGCTGTGATGCTCCCTTCGTTTGTGATAATGCTCACCATCAGCCGCTATTTTATGAAATACTGCAAGCATCCGTTGGTGGAGAATGTGTTTGCGGCGTTGCGTCCGGCGGTGGTGGGGCTCATTGCCTCGGCCGCACTGTTGCTTATGACAAGGGAGAATTTCGGTTCTCCCGCAGAGGATACTTTGCAGTTTGTGGTTAGCATATTGCTCTTTGTGGCGGCATTTGTGGCTACAAAATGGTTCAGAATGAGCCCCATAGTGATTGTGATTGCTTGCGGCGCTTTTGGCGGTCTTTTCTATACATTTTTCCAGTGAACAGGATAGATGAGGAGAAACGGGTGGTGGAGCAGATGATAAGGCTCTATTGTCGCCGTGCCGAGGGTAACGATGCGCTGTGCCCTGCTTGCCGCGAACTTCTTGCCTATGCTCACGCACGATTGTCGCACTGCCCCTTTGGTGAAAAGAAGGGTACTTGCCGCAAATGTAAAATACATTGCTACAAGCCCTCAATGCGCGAGCGTATGCGCAGGGTGATGCGCTATTCCGGGCCGAGAATGTTGTTCTATCATCCTCTTGCCGCGCTTAAACATCTGTTGCGCGAGCGGTTATTGTAACTTCTCTTTAAGGAATTTTCCTGTGTACGATGTTTCGCAGGCTGCAACCTCTTCGGGGGTGCCGGCTACAACCAGAGTCCCTCCCTCATCGCCACCCTCGGGACCAAGGTCAATTAGGTAGTCGGCACATTTTATAATATCCATATTGTGCTCGATTATCACGATGGAGTGGCCACGAGCAATGAGCCGTTCAAAGGATTTTAGCAGTTTCTTAATGTCGTGGAAGTGAAGGCCCGTTGTCGGCTCGTCGAAAATGAAGAGGGTGGGGGTGTCGCTCTGACGGCTCAAATAGTAGGCGAGTTTCACGCGCTGGTTCTCTCCACCCGACAGTGTGGATGATGATTGCCCCAGCTTTATATAGGCAAGGCCTACATCCTGCAAGGGTTGCAATCCTTCGGCTATGCGTTTCTCGCCGTGCTCTTGGAAGAAGTTTATTGCATCGCCCACGGTCATTTCCAGAATGTCGTGTATGTTCTTGTCGTGGAATTTTATTTCGAGCACCTCTTTTTTGAAGCGTTTGCCGTGGCAGGCCTCGCATACTAATTGCAGGTCGGCCATAAATTGCATTGATACAGTGATGCTGCCTTCGCCTTTGCACTCTTCGCATCGGCCTCCTTCGGCGTTAAAAGAGAAGTAGCTCGCACCAAATCCCAACTGCTTGGCGAGCGGCTGTTGGGCAAAAAGATGGCGTATGTCGTCGTATACTTTGAGGTATGTGGCGGGGTTCGAGCGTGACGATTTTCCTATGGGATTCTGGTCGACAAATTCCACTCCGCGTATCTGTTTAAGTGCTCCTTCTACGGCCTCGCACTGCCCGGGTGCGTCGGTTACTTCGCCAAAATGGCGTTTGAGCGAACGGTAGAGTATGTCGCGCACGAGTGTCGATTTTCCCGAGCCGCTCACTCCGCTCACTACTGTGAGTACATTCAAGGGGAAGTTTACATCAATCCCTTTCAGGTTATTTTCGCGTGCACCTTTTATGGTTATGCAGTTGTTCCATTTGCGGCGATGCGTGGGGGTGTCGATAATCTCCTCGCCCAACAGGTATTTAACCGTGTAGCTGTTGCTGCCCGGCGCAAGGTCGCTCATATTGCCTTTGTACACAATGTTACCACCGTAGGAGCCGGCCTTGGGGCCTACATCTATTATATAATCAGCGGCGCGTATAATCTCCTCGTCGTGTTCTACCACAACAACGGTGTTGCCAAGGTCGCGCAGGCGGTAGAGCACGCTTATGAGTCGCTCCGTGTCGCGGCTGTGCAGGCCGATGCTTGGCTCGTCGAGAATGTACAATGAGCCCACGAGTGCGCTGCCAAGCGATGTTACAAGGTTTATGCGCTGGCTCTCACCGCCCGACAGGCTGTTGCTCAGGCGGTTGAGGGTGAGATAACCAAGCCCCACGTCCATAAGGCAGTCGATGCGGCTTTTTATTTCGGCGAGAATGCGTGCGGCTATTGCGCTGTCGTGCTCGTCGAGTTTCAGATTGTCGAAAAATTCTTTCAGGTGGTTCACCGGCATTTCTATAAGCTCGGTGATGCTTGCTCCGCCCACTTTTACGTATGTTGCCTCTTTTTTGAGGCGTGTGCCGTGGCAGGTGGGGCAGATGGGCTTGCCGCGGTAGCGGGCGAGCATCACACGATACTGTATCTTATATTGGTTGGCCTGCACCATCTTGAAGAAATTGTCGATGCTGATGCTCTCGCCATACTCCTCTATCCACGGGCCTTTGTGCCACAGATAATCTTTTTGCTCCTGGGTGAGGTTGTAGTAGGGCTCGAATATGGGAAAATCGTCTTTCGGAGCGTGACGGCAGAACTCTTTTCGCCACTCGCCCATCTTATCGCCGCGCCAGCAGAAGACCGCTCCATCGTATATGCTTAATGTCTTGTTGGGAATCACAAGGTCCTCGTCGATGCCTACAATGCGCCCGAAGCCTTCGCAATCGGGGCAGGCGCCTATGGGAGAATTGAACGAGAAAAGTTGTTCGCTGGGCTCTTCAAATTCAATGCCGTCGGCCTCGAATTTTGTGCTGAATGTGTGCTGCTCCTTCTCGTCGGTAAATTGCAGAATACAGGTGCCGCCTCCCTCGTAGAAGGCTGTTTCGGCCGAGTCGAGCAAGCGGCTTATCGTTTCGTGCGACCGAGAGACCGACAGGCGGTCGATGAGCAACAGGGGGGTGTCGCCTTTCTTGTGCGTGTAATCCTCTATGCGCACAATCTCTCCATCAAGGTAGATGCGGGTGAAGCCTTGTTGCAGATATATGGATAGTTGCTCCTCCATTGTGCGCCCTTTGCGCTTGGGAATAGGGGCGAGCAGGAGGAAACGTGTGCCGTCGGGGCGGCTCTTCATCCTCTCGACAATATCTTCGGGGTTCTCCTTTTTTACCAGCTTGCCGCTTATGGGGGAGTAGGTCTTTCCCACACGGGCATAGAGCAGTTTCAGGTACTCGTAAATCTCGGTGCTTGTGCCCACGGTGGAGCGGGGATTGCGGTTGTTAACCTTCTGCTCTATGGCTATTGCCGGTGGAATTCCTTTTATAAAATCGCACTCGGGCTTGTTCATCTGTCCAAGAAATTGCCGAGCGTAGGAACTGAGCGACTCCACGTAGCGTCGCTGTCCTTCGGCATACAGAGTATCAAAGGCCAATGAGGATTTTCCCGACCCCGAAAGGCCGGTTATAACAACCAAGCGACCACGCGGAATATCTACGCTCACATTTTTCAGATTGTTTACCCTCGCACCTTGTATGGTTATGAATTTCTGCTCCATAAATCAACTGCTCTTTGATAATCATCCGCGAAAATACATAAAAAACAGCAACCTTGCACATCTTTAATGAAAATAGATGGTGTCAATATCTATTTATAACAGCCGAACATTTCCTTTTTGCCATAAAAATAGTATCTTCGCACTTGTAAAAATAATAACATACATTTATGAGAATTTTTATAACCTTTTTAATATCGCTTATATTATTAAGTTCCTGTTCGTCGAGCAAGAAAGCTATTGTGGATGTACAGCCCAAACGAGAATTTCGTGGAGCGTGGATACAGGCTGTGAACGGACAGTTTCTGGGAATGAGCGAGGCGGAAATGAAAAAATACCTTGTTACAATGCTCGATAATTTGCAGAAGGTAAACGTAAATGCAATAATGTTCCAAGTGCGTGTAGAGGGCGATGCTCTCTATCCCTCGTCCTACGAACCGTGGAGTCGTTATCTCACGGGAACGCAAGGCAAGAATCCCGGTTGGGACCCTCTCGCCTTTATGGTGGATGAGGCCCACAAACGCAATATGGAGCTTCACGCTTGGATAAATCCCTATCGTGCACGTACAAAAGGCACAAAATCGCCGGCAAAGAGCCACCCGAGCGTGAGTAACCCCGGTAATTTCATAGAGTATGAAGGGCAACTATATTTTAATCCCTCGCTAAAAAGCAATCGCGACCATATATGTAAAATAGTAACCGATATTATCACCCGCTACGATGTTGACGGCCTGCACATTGACGATTACTTCTACCCCTATCCCTCCAACGGAAAGCCATTCAAGGACGAAAAGTGGTTCAAAGGTAGTGGCTACGCCTCCAAAGGAGAGTGGCGCCGTAACAATGTGAACCTGCTCATAGAGCGTCTGCACAAGACCGTGCGCGGTGTAAAGCCGTGGCTCAAATTCGGCGTGTCGCCCTTCGGAATATATCGTAACGAGGGTAGCTGGGAATGGGGCAGTGCTACAAAGGGGTTACAAAGTTACGACGACCTTAACGCCGATGTTCTTCATTGGATAAACGAGGGGTGGGTCGATTATTGTATCCCGCAGGTATATTGGGAGATTGGGCACAAGGCCGCCGATTATGAAACGCTGGTTGCTTGGTGGGCAAAATATGCAAGCAACCGCCCTCTTTATATAGGACAGGATGTTAATCGCACGGTGAAGGCGCGGGATACACAAGAGCCTTCGCGCAATCAATTGGTGCAGAAGATGACAATGCAACGCGCGCAACCTTCAATACAAGGCTCCTGCTTGTGGGACGCAGCGTCGGCAGCGAACAACGTGGGCGGCTATCGAGATATTTTGGCAGCCGATTATCACAGATACCCGGCACTTATGCCTGCCGCTCCTTTCATCGACAAGAAGGCACCCCAAAAGGTGAAAGGAGTGAAACTTATTACCGCCGACAATGGTGATAATGTGCTTGTGTGGCTCCCCGAGGAGTGTGACGACATTATGAACAAGCCTGCAAAATACATTGTCTATCGTTTCGCAAAAGGCGAGAAGAAAGATACTGAGAATATGAAAAATGTTGTTACCATCACTCCTCATACATACTACAAAATACCATCCGAGGAAAAAGGCAAGGCAACATACATAATTACAGTGCTCGACCGTTTGCAGAATGAGTCGAAGGGTGTTAAATGCAAGGTTAAATTATAGTTACATTATGAATGAACGGATTTTTGAACTTACCGAGCCGCTTCCTCATTATGTGGAGCCTATAAAAAAACTGCTTGCCCAGCTATCTTCGTCGCACATAGAATTTGGCGAGAAAGAATTGCGGGCGATAGTGGAATCCCCTGCGTCGCAACTCTTTATTTTAGAATATGACGGGCAGATTGCCGGAATGCTCACTCTGTGCAGTTACCTTGCTCCCACAGGGCGCAAATTGTGGATAGAGGACGTTGTTGTCGACAATGCTTTTCGTGGGCGCGGTTACGGTCGCCGTTTGGTGGAGTGGGCGGTTGATCGTGCAAAAGAAAAAGGTGGCACGCTGATGCTTACCTCCAAGCCCTCTCGCGTAGCAGCCAATGCGCTCTATCGCTCGGCAGGCTTCCAACCAAAAGAGACAAATGTCTATCGTATCTCTTTTCCTGTGGAAGAGTGTGAGTAATGTGGCTTTTATATGGCGCTTCTGCAAAGATACTTCCGGTTGCAGATTCACCAGAATAATCATTAAACATTTCGTTTATAAAACCCACATACATAATTATTACTATTACAGCTATTATAGGAGCAAGAGATAATGAAATTTTTGTATTTTCAACTATTTTATCAATTACACCATAAATACAAACTCCTATAATAAGAGGTATACTTAAATATATGAGATTTAGAAGGAGATAAAATAAGAGGTATAATAATATTACAACTACAGATAATGGAAAATATAATATCGAAATAAGAATCTTTAGTAAATGGGTTCCCCTCTTTACTTTTATATCTTTTGTTTTGCTGTGTGCTTTGGTTTTAGATGAGGCGGTTAACCTCAGTGGTTAATCTTAATATTGCTCTGTGCTTTATCATAGAGATAGTGCTCTGTACACGTGTCACAGGCAAATCCTGCCAGTTGCTTGTGGATTTTACATAGGGCCATAATTGGTCGGCGGCCTCCAAAGAACTCTTGCCGTCGAGAATAAGAAGACGTATAAAATCTTTGTCGCGTGGTTCGAGTTTTTCGTATGCCTGCATCACCGGCGGCATTTCTATATATTCCTCATTGGTGAGTGAATTAAGCATATTGGAAATATCGGGGTTCTCTTCTGTGTACAATTGAATAAATTTCTTCTCTTGTTTCTTTTTCCAAAGGAAGTGGTTTATGGCACAACGCGATAGATAGCTGTTTAATGTTGCATTGTTCTTGCTGTTGAATTTGCGTAGAACATACCAGTCGTCCTTCGACAATAGCACATAGAATTCCCCAATAAGTTCGGTAAAATCATTGCTGTTATATATCTGAATAGATATGTATTTGAGCATAGGGGCACATTTTACATAAAAAAAGTATTCGTGTGCTTTTTCATCGGTAGGCTCTTTTGTGAGGAGTTCAATCCACTCTTCATCTAATAGCAATTCAAATATTTTGAACTTTTTCATAAATGTATTTAGTGTTTATGTGTTAGATAGTAAAAGAAATGAGATTGTTTGCGATTGTATTATCCGTTGGTAACAAAATCGAAGGCTTCGAATATATCTTTTTTGCTTATTTCTATTTTATGGTAGTTTAAATTTTTATCTATTAGAAGTAACGGCTCTTTTTCTATTGTATTGTAAAGTTCTTCGTATTTATTACAATTAAAGGCTAAAAATGGGTATTTCTCGCGTATATTACGAACATAGGTATGCAAAATGTTTGTAGGCAACCCCAGTATTATGCTCGACAGAAACAAAGAACAACTTATGCCTGTTGCAATAATACTATTGTCATTGCATTTCTTTTTAAAACAGGTGCTGAATGCTTTAATAAATTCTAATCCCAATTCTTTATCGTCCTCTTTCCCTATAATAAGTTTCAGCAACTCTGTCGGTTCGTGCATACTCTCTATTTTGTGCTTCCTAATGTATACGGAAAATTCCCATACAAATATAAGGCATAAAGTGAGTAAATTTTCAAACAGATGCAAAATATTTTTATTTTTTTTAATTAGTTATGAATTTTAAAATATATTTTAAACCTTTGAACGATATTGTTGTCAAATAATACAACTATTATTTACAGATTTTAGACTTTTATGAGAGCACTACTTGTAATATCTTTTATTATTGCTTCTATATCCTCTGTTTTTGCCCAGAAAGAGACAAAGAGCGGAACATTGGAGGGAGTTGTTTCTGCCGCCGACAGTGGCGAGCTTTTGCAGACAGCATCGTTGCAGTTGTTGCAACTTCCCGACACTGTGTATAAGGCCGGTGTTGCCAGTGATATGCACGGAGCCTTTACCATAGTGGCTCCTGCTGCTTCCTATATTCTGCGTGTTTCATATATTGGTTACATCACTGCCGACAAGGTAGTGAAGATTGAGCCTAAAAAGCGAATAAACATAGGCAAGATAGAACTTGAACCCGACGCAGTGGTGTTGAAGGCTGCGGAAATTACAGCCGAAGTGCCGCCAATAACAGTGTTGGAGGATACTACCGTTTATAATACTGCGGCATTCAGAGTGCCGGCAGGCTCTATGCTCGAAGAGCTCATAAAAAAATATCCGGGTGTGGAGGTTGCCGACGATGGTACAATAAAGGTTAACGGCAAGACCGTTTCGCGCATTCTTATGAAGGGTAAAGACTTTTTTGGTACCGATAAGGATATGGCACTGAAAAATATCCCTGTTGATGTTGTCGATAAAGTAAAATTCTATGACAAGAAAAGCGATTTTTCCCGAATCACTGGCATTGACGATGGCGAGGAAGAGACGGTGCTCGACCTTCAAATGAAAAAGAATGTAGAGGAGGGCCTTTTTGCTAATGTCGACCTTGGCTATGGCAGCAAGGACCGCTATACAGCCAAGGCAATGGGTAACTATTTTACTGAGACACAACGCTACACGGCAATCCTCTCGGCCAACAACACCAACGACCGAGGAATGACGGGTGGTGGCCGTGGCGGCGGGCTTGTAAATGCCAAGCACGGAGGCTTTAACTTTGCCACAGATACCGAAAAGTGGGAAACGGGCGGTAATATACGCTTTAATCACAACAACAGCGATTCGCGTAGCTACACTTCGAGTGAAACATTTATGTCGGGCAATGCGAATAATCGCTTCTCGAATAGCAACAGAACCGCTTTTGGCCACAATGTGGGTGTAGGAGGAAATTTCCGCATCGAGTGGAAGCCCGACACAATGACAAGTGTAATATTCCTCCCCTCATTCTCCTACTCCGAGAATGATTCTTGGTCGCGCAGTCAATCGGCGACCTTCGACGAGGACCCTTTCACCCGCGTATCCTACCCCAAAGATATGTTCGGCGAGGTTATAGAGGGGCTCGAAACAATTGCCCTCAACAGCAATAGGAACGAGAGTCTGGGGCTCACAAAAAGCCAGAGCCTTAATGCAATGCTTATGGTAAACAGGCGATTGAACAAGCCAGGGCGTAATATTACCTTCCGCGGAAATGTGGCGTATAGCAAGAGCGAGAATGAGGCCTACTCGACAAACGACGTAAAATACTATCGTACCACGGTAAATGGTGGCGACGACTCGCAGAAGCGCTACTCAACCACTCCCGGCAAGAATTGGAACTATTCGTTGCGTGCAAGCTACACTGAACCGATAATAAAAAATCTGTTTGCGCAGTTTAACTATAACTTTAATCAAAGCTATCAGAATAGCGACCGCTCGACATTTGTGTTTGACGACCTTGCTGCATACGACTTACAGTTGAGCCGCGATTATAATAAACCTCTTCTTCCCGAGGATTATTACCAATATTACGACCAAGGGCAGAGCCGCTTCTCGGAGTATCGCAACACAGGGCACGAAGTACAGCTGATGCTTCGCTACGTTACCTCGAAAATAAATTTGAGCGCGGGAGTATCGTGGCAACCTCAACAGTCAGAAATGGATTATAAATACTTGGGGCTCGACACTGTGGTAAGACGCACCGTGCATAATGTGTCGCCCAATGTGCGCTTCCGCTACCGCTGGTCGAAGAATACCTATCTTAATATGAGATACCGCGGTCGTTCTACACAACCCTCAATGACCGACTTGCTCGATGTTACCGACGACTCGAACCCCCTCTATATTACAAAAGGTAACCCGGGATTGAAGCCTTCCTTCTCGCATAATATGTCCACCGATTTTACCACAAACAACCCCGACAAACAGCGCACCATAGCCGTCAATCTACGTTTCACCTTCACCACCAACAGCATCGAGCGCAAAGTGGAGTATAACGAGGAGACGGGTGGTAGCATAAGCACTCCCGACAATATAAACGGCAACTGGAATGCCGGTGGCGAGTTTGTTTATAATGCGGCACTTCCGTGGAACAAAAAGTATACATACAGCTCTTCAACCTCTCTCGGATACAGGCATAATGTGGGTTACATAAGTGTGGGTAACAAGAGTGGCAGTGTGCGCAACACCGCCGAAACTACCGATGTCGGGGAGCGTTTGAATGCATCGTACCGTTCCGATTATTTCGATATTTCGCTCGATGGTCGCGTACTCTACTCTTACAGCACATATAGTATGCGTCCCGAGAATAATATGGACACGTGGAACTTCTCCTATGGTCCGAGCGCAACGGTGCGTCTGCCTTGGTACAATCTGCAATTGTCGAGCAATCTCTCAATGAGCAGCCGTCGTGGTTACAGCGACCCGCAATTTAATACCAACGAACTATTGTGGAATGCTCAGTTGTCGATGAGTTTCCTAAAAAAGAATGCGCTCACAATCTCCTTCCGTATGTACGATATTTTGCACGAGCAGAGCAATGTGTCGCGTGCAATCTCGGCAATTTCGCGTAGCGACAGCGAGGATAACTCCATATACAGCTACTGTATGTTCCACCTTATATATAAGTTCGACCAATTTGGTGGCGACAAAAAAGATATGGATAAGGCTGTTCGCGGATATGGTGGAATGCGTCAAGGGCCTCCTCCCGCCGGCATTGGCGGTGGCTTTGGTGGTGGCCGCGGTGGTCGCTTCTGATATTTGCGATGATTTATGTTTCTTAAAAAGCTATAAAAACCTCGGTTCTTTATAGCTTTTTTCTTTTTTATGCCTTATATTCGCATAAAGCGTTTTTATGGGAGATTTTTTGCAGATAGATGGCTTGTGGAGCTACATATATTGGCTGAATATTATTGTGGCGGTGTTTATAGTGGTGCGGGTGGTACTGAACAACCGTAACCCCATAAAGACTCTTGCGTGGATGATGGTGCTTCTCTTCCTTCCCTTCTTTGGGCTTTTGCTCTATTTTTTCTTCGGTCGCGATACAAGAAAACTCAAATATATAGGTCGCCGCTCTCTTTCACAGATACAACAGCGCAGCCATCTGTATTATCGCTCGCAGGAGTCTTTGGAGTATCCGGCTGCGTATACTTCCCTTATTTCCTATCTCGAAAATGTTGCTTCGGCCTATCCTGTGGCTGGCAACGATGTAACAGTAATCGATAATATGCAACAGTTTGCCGATGAACTGCTTGCGACAATAAATTCTGCTCGTGAGCACGTGCACGTGCAGTTCTATATTTTTGAGAACGATGAATTTGGTCGCAGAGTGCGCGACGCGCTTGCTGCAAAAGCACGCGAGGGCGTGGAGGTGCGTGTAATATACGACAGTGTGGGCTGTTGGCGTGTGCCAAAGGATTTTTTTGAGCAGATACGCTTCGCCGGTGGTCAGGTAGAGGCTTTTTTGAAAGTCTATTTCCCTATTTTGGGCAACAAGGTGAACTACCGCAATCATCGCAAAGTGGTGGTGGTAGATGGCCATATAGGCTTTGTGGGCGGTTGCAATATTGCCGACAGATATATAAAAGGAGTGGAGTGGGGCTGTTGGCGCGATGTAATGTTGCGCGTGCGTGGCAATGGTGTTCACGGCCTGCAAACATCTTTCTTGGTCGATTGGTATTTTGCCAACGGCTCGCTTGTGAGTGGCAGGCGTTATTTTCCTAATATTGAGCCGCAGGGCAGTGCTATTATGCAGGTGGCGCAATCTAACCCCGTGGGCGATAATCGTGTAATAATGTCCGCGCTTATAACAATTATAACCTCGGCACGTGAGTATGTTTATATGCAGACACCATATTGTATGCTGAACGATTCGTTGAAACTTGCGATAAAGAATGCGGCCCTTTCGGGAGTAGATGTTCGGCTTATGATTCCGCAGCGCTCCGACAGTATTATCTCCACTTATGCCTCCTACTCCTATCTTGGCGAGTTAATTGCAGCCGGAGTGAAAATCTATTTATATAAGAAGGGTATTGTGCACGGCAAGATGGTTGTGAGCGACGATGCAGTGTCGTCGGTGGGGTCGGCCAATCTCGATTTTCGCAGTTTCTATTATAATTTCGAGATTAGTGGCTTTGTCTACGATGCATCGGTAGCCCGTCGTCTGAAAGCAATGTTCCTTGCCGATGAGAGGGCTTGCTCGTTGTTGACAATGCGTGAGTATGCTTCACGTTCTTTTATGCGACGCTGCGTCGAGTCGGCAGCAAGGCTCTTCTCCCCTTTACTCTGATGTCTTCTCCTTTTTAAAGAAACTGAAATTCACGCTGCCGTATGCTATGTGGCGGAAGAAGTGCGGATTGTCGCTGAAATTGTTGTCTTTCCCGTGCTCGAAAATGAGCAATCCTCCCTCTTTCAGCATATTGCCTTGGAGTATAAGCTCGGGGATGGTGGCAAGCTCTTTCAGTGCGTAGGGCGGGTCGGCAAAAATAAGGTCGTAACTGCTGTTGCAACGGCGTATGTAGCGGAATACATCGTCGCGCACAAGCCTCCATCCTGCATCGCCAAGCGTTGCGACACTCTTTTTCAGATGGTTGAAGTGCAGTTGCTCCAATTCCACCGATGTTACCGACGGGCAACCGCGCGACAATAGTTCGAGGCTTATGCTGCCGGTACCCGAAAAGAGGTCGAGAGCGTAACACTCCTCAAAATCCACAATGTTGCAGAGTATGTTAAAGAGATTCTCCTTGGCAAAATCGGTTGTGGGGCGTGCCTTGAAGTTGCGTGGAATGTCGAAGTGTCGCCCTTTGTATTTTCCGCTTATTATTCGCATAGTAATAGTGCTTGAATGTCAAATGGGGTTGCGCCAATCTTGTTTAGCAGGTTAGGGGTAAAAAGTTCGCTTGGGTTTATACGTTCCCTGTTGTGTATGAATTGTGATATAACATACGATAGCTCCTCCACACGTTTGTTGCCACATAAATAGAGCTTGTCGGCTGTCTGTGAGAGGCCTTGCGCCTTCCATATAGCCAGCAGATAGTATAGTTGGTTGTGGTTGTCGGCAGTGGCGAAACTGTTTATAAGTTCCACTTTGCCACTATTTATCGATACGAGCAACGAGCCTTCGTCCATATAATAGGCGAGCATATATTTCTCGCAGTCGAATGGCCTGTGGGCTATATATCCAAGGATTATGCTTGCGGGGGTGTAGTAGGTTACATTGCCCATCTGTGCAAGGCGGTTGTAAATGTTTTTCTCCACAGGGAAGAGCACTGTGATATTCTGCGCCGTGAGCCTGTTTGCGATTATTTCCACATTTGTTTCGGCTTTTGGGAAGCAACTGCGGTAGAATATTTTATGCTGGTTTTTGTTGTCATACTCTGCCGGAATGGTGGTAAAGTCGCAGGTTGCCATAATGGCTTTAATTTCGCTCACATCGTTGAGCGTGAGCGGGCACTCTTCTATTGCCTTGCATAGGTTGGCATAGAGGGTTATGTTATTGTCGGTCTTGTAAAAGTGAATTTGTACCGTGTCGGGGTTACTTGCCGTGTAGGTGCAAAAACAAAATCCATTCGTACTTATACGAATGGATAATGTTTTGTATGGTACAGTTTCTCCTTTCATTAAAGAGAGATTATTCCCAGTTACCGGCGTTGTTGTTGGGATTCTCAACATCGCCCACCTTTAAACCGCAGTAACGATCCATCTTCTTCATCTGGTATTTGAGGTTGGCAAGCTCTTGCTCGTTCACATCTTTGAGGTATGTGTCATAGGGAGTGCGTGCCTCGAAGAGGTACTGTGCGCTACCCGATTTTGTGGTGTCGCAGCTTGTGAGCAATTCAAATTTCTCGCCATTGCCAAAGGGAACGTATGCCAAAGAGTCGGCTACGAAGGTCTTGGGGAAGATTGTGTCGAGAATGGCAATCCAAGAGGTGTCGCGACGGAATCCGCGCAAGCCTTCCTTGTCAACCTCGCCCCATTTTCCGCTCTTCTCGGCTTTCTTTATGATGGCAAGAGCTTTTTCCTCGGTGAGGCCACGCTCGAGCTGTGCATCGTCGAGCTCGCCTACTTTAAGGACGATAGGCATTTTGGCTATTTTAAGGAAGTTGATGAGTGAATCGAAATTGTCGGCGTATGCACCTTCGTGATTGTTACGATACTCAATCTGGGCTGTACGAATGTCGATGAGGCGAGCCACAATTTTCTTTTCACGCTCTGCACGCACTTCTGAGAATTCAATGGGATCCATAATACTGCGGTAGCAGATGAATGCAAGGCCGGCAACTGCGGCAATAAGCAATACTTTTAATACGTTTTTCATTGTTTCTATATTTAATTTATGTATTTTCGTGTTGCAAAAATAAAATAAAAAAACGAATTTACATTTTTTGTAGTAGTATATTTATTGAATAATTGTGATAAATAAATATTTAACCTCGCAAATTAAATCAAATTTTCCTTTTGTTCCAACAGAAGAGCAGGAAAATTCGCTCGAAAAAATATCGGAATTTATTTTATCGGGCGACGACAGGAAGGTTTTTCTTCTTTGCGGTTATGCAGGAACGGGAAAAACCTCGCTTGTGGCGGCGCTTGTGAGAACTATGGCGCAGCTTGAACGACGCGTGGTGCTGCTGGCCCCGACGGGCAGGGCGGCAAAGGTTTTTTCATCCTATTCGGGTGTGCCGGCTCACACTATACATAAAAAGATTTACAGGCAAAAGTCCATAATGGATAGCTCGCTCTTCTCGCTTATGGACAACAGGGCCACAAACACACTTTTTGTGGTTGACGAGGCTTCGATGATTGCCAACGAGGGTACGTCGAATTTTGGCTCCGGAGCCTTGCTCGACGATCTTGTGGAGTTTGTCTATTCGGGCAGGGGTTGTTCGTTGCTGTTGCTTGGCGATACTGCGCAGTTGCCTCCTGTGGGCGAGGAGCTGTCGCCGGCACTCTCGCCACAGTATCTGCGCTCTATGTTCCTCGATGTTACGGCAGTGGAGCTCACACAGGTGATGCGTCAACTCAATGAATCGGGAATACTGCATAATGCCACAATGCTGCGCAGAGTAATTTCGTCGGGCGATGCAGGCTATCTGCCGCAGATAAAGCTCAAAGGCTTTGCCGATGTGTGCCGTGTGCAGGGTGAGGAACTTATAGAGGCCATAGACAGTTGTTACAGCGACGTTGGCATCGACGAAACGATAATCCTGTGTCGCTCGAACAAACGTGCCAATGTGTATAACGAAGGCATACGCCGCCGCATCCTCTATCGCGAGGAGGAACTTAACCGCGGCGATGTACTTATGATGGTGAAGAACAACTATTATTGGCGTGAGGAGATTGGGAAAGAGGATAAGACCATTCTCGAAAAGTTGGATTTTATAGCCAACGGAGATATGGCCGAAATTGTCTATGTGGGCACCACCGAGGAGATGTACGGCTTTCGCTTCGCCGATGTAACACTCTCCTTTAACGATTATGAGGATTGTGAGCTTGATGTTAAGATTATGCTCGGTACCCTCACGAGTGAGTCGCCCTCTCTTACCCGCAGCGAGAGCGAGGCTCTCTTTTCGGCAGTGTGGGAGGATTATCCCGAAATACGCTCCAAGCGCAAGCGTATGGAGGAGGTGCGGAAAAACCCATACTACAATGCCCTGCAAGTTAAGTATGGCTATGCTGTAACTTGTCACAAGGCGCAGGGCGGGCAGTGGAAGCGGGTCTTTGTCGATCAAGGGTATATAACTCCCGAAACGGCCGCTCCCGATTACTACCGCTGGTTATACACAGCATTTACCCGCGCCACAGAAAAGCTCTATCTTGTAAATTGGAGCGACAAACAGATTGCCGATTAACGTAGGCTGTTACTCTTTTCCCCACAGCCCTTCCCACCCGTTTCGGTTGTTTGCCTTCTCGTTGTTGTAGTCGACACTGTGCCTGTTGCTTAATGCAGTCGATGAGGCTGCGATAATTTCGGTGGTTGCAATCTCAATAAATTTCATCTTCGGTTGCTGCTACTTCTTTTTCATTGTTGTAATTGTTTTAGTGGTTTATATTCAATTACATTGAAAAACAATGCCGGCGGAGTAAAGTTCGAAGAGAAATAGAAATTAACTGTGGGTGAAAAGGCCCTTTCTGTTCACCCTACAAACAACAGGCGGTGACCTATTTAATTTTGGGTCACCGCCTGTTGATAATCATTTATACGTTATTAAATTCCTGCAATCTCAAATACTTTGTCCATTGCTGCTTTTATGCCTGCGGGGTTCTTGCCGCCTGCCTGTGCAAAGTGAGCCTGTCCGCCACCGCCGCCTTGCATTTCGCGTGCAGCTTGTCCCACAATCTTGCCGGCGTTTATGCCGCGCTCCACAAGGTCGGCACTTGCCGAAATTGTAAGTTGGGGCTTGTCGTTGTATATGCTGCCGATTACTATAAAGAGGTTCTCTGTCTGCTCTTGGCGTAGGGCAAATACAATATCCTTTACGGTTGCGGGTGCCATAGGCAGCATTGCGCTTATGTAGCGCACGCCGGCACGCTCCTTTATCTCTTTCAGCAGTTGGCCCTTCATTGCTTGTGCCTTCTCTTTTGCATACTCCTCAATCTCTTTTTTGAGTTCTGCATTTTCGGCTATCGATTTTACGATTGTTGCTTTCAGGTTGGGCACGTTGTTGAAGAGGGCGTGTATCTCTTTCATAAGGCTCTGTGCTTTGTAGAGGTGTGTCTCCAATGCTTCGCCTGTGATGGCCTCGATGCGGCGTACACCTGCTGCCACTGAACTTTCCGAGATTATTTTTACCATTCCTATGCGGCCTGTTGCGTCGACGTGTGTTCCGCCGCAGAATTCAATGGAGGTACCAAACTGAACTACACGCACGTGGTCGCCATACTTCTCGCCGAAGAGGGCTATGGCTCCAAGCTGTTTAGCCTCCTCGATGGGGATGTTGCGGTGGTCGGTGAGGGGGATATTCTCGCGTATGCGTGCATTCACAATGCGCTCAACCTGTTCAATCTCCTCGTCGGTAACTTTTTGGAAGTGTGAGAAGTCGAAACGTATAGCGTCGGGTGTAACGAGCGAGCCTTTCTGCTCAACGTGTGTGCCGAGTACCTGACGCAGTGCTTGGTCTAACAGGTGGGTACACGAGTGGTTGGCGGCGCAGGCGTTGCGTTTCTTCAAATTAACCTCGGCGCGGAAGGTTGCTGCTGTGTCGGCAGGCAACTGCTTGGTTATGTGTATGGGGAGGTTGTTCTCCTTCTTTGTATCTATAACCTCTATGCGCTCGTCGCCACAGATGAGGTAACCTGTGTCGCCCACCTGTCCGCCACTCTCGGCGTAGAAGGGTGTCTCTTTCAATACAATCTGATAGAGTGTCTGGTTCTTCTGCTTTGTCTGGCGGTAGCGCAAGATGGTAGTATCATTTTCGGTGTTGTCGTATCCTGTGAAGGTGCAGTCGCCCTCGCTCACAGTTACCCAGTCGCCATTCTCCACTGCGGCGGCGTTGCGTGCGCGGGTCTTTTGTTTGAGCATCTCCTCGTCGAATTGTTGCATATTCACGGTAAGGTTATTCTCGCGCAAAATGAGCTGTGTGAGGTCGATGGGGAATCCGAATGTGTCGTACAGTGTGAATGCTTCAACGCCGCTAATCTCGCTCTTGCCTTCGGCCTTTGTGGCTGCAATTACCTTGTCGAGCAGGTGCATTCCTGTGTCGAGTGTGCGCAGGAACGAATCTTCCTCCTCTTTTATCACTTTGGTTATGAGCTCCTGTTGCTGTTTAAGTTCGGGGTAAGCATCGCCCATATTCTCTATGAGGGTGGGAACCAATTTGTACATAAACGCCTGTTTCTGCCCCAAGAATGTGTAGCCGTAACGCACGGCACGGCGCAGGATGCGACGAATCACATAGCCGGCTTTTGCATTCGAGGGAAGCTGTCCGTCGGTGATGGAGAATGCGATTGTGCGTATGTGGTCGGCAATAACGCGCATAGCAACATCGGTCATCTCCTCGCTGCCGTAGCTCTTGCCGCTAATCTCGCCAATGGCTTTAATAATAGGCTGGAATACATCTGTGTCGTAGTTCGACTGCTTGCCCTGCAATGCCATACACAAACGCTCGAAGCCCATTCCTGTGTCGATTACCTTTGCAGGGAGCTCCTCCAAGTGACCGTCGGCCATACGGTTGAACTGCATAAACACAAGGTTCCATATTTCAATAACCTGAGGGTGTGAGCCGTTTACAAGTTCGCGGCCGGGGATTGCTTTGCGCTCCTCCTCGCTGCGAAGGTCTATGTGAATTTCGGAACAGGGACCGCAGGGACCTGTATCGCCCATTTCCCAGAAGTTGTCGTGGTGGTTACCGTTTATAATTCTGTCGGCAGGCAGGTGTTTGCTCCAAATGGCGGCAGCCTCATTGTCGCGCTCCAATCCCTCGGCCTCGCTGCCTTCGAATACTGTGGCGTACATACGCTCGGGGTCGAGCTTGGCAACCTGTGTCAAGAATTCCCACGCCCAGTTAATGGCATCTTCCTTAAAATAGTCGCCAAACGACCAGTTGCCAAGCATTTCGAACATAGTGTGGTGATATGTGTCGTGACCCACCTCTTCAAGGTCGTTGTGCTTGCCGCTCACGCGAAGGCACTTTTGCGAGTCGGCCACACGCTTGCTTTTGGCAGGGCTGTTACCAAGGATAATATCCTTAAACTGGTTCATTCCGGCGTTGGTGAACATCAGTGTGGGGTCGTGTTTTACAACCATAGGTGCCGAGGGCACAATGAGGTGTCCTTTTCCTTCAAAGAACTGCTTGAAAGATTCTCTAATCTCTTTTGATGTAAGCATATTTTTTTATTTAAGTTATTTGCGTTTTTTGTGCGAAGGCCTGTTTTTCCGGCAAAAATAATGTGTCGCTATCTTCGCGACGCGAAGATACAAAAAACGAGCGTAAAAAACGAATAATCGCTCGTAAATATGCTCGTATGTGCGCGCGATTGTTATTCTCTGTTAACGCATACGCCAAATTGTTGCAAAAAAAGAGATGTTTTATTACTTTTGCAGTAAACTGCAATTGCTCGATGCGAAAAGTCTATTACATATTCAATCCGGCTACTCGAACATACGACCGCGTCTACCCCAATATGGCGCAGCGTTTCCTCACAATATTGCGCAGGGTGCTCCTGTTTGTTATTTTCGGCGGGCTCTCGTTCCTTGTCTTTTATCTGCTCATAGAAACACCCTCTATGACCAAGCTTCAACAGGAAAATTCAAGGTTGCTCGCACAGTATCGAATAATGTCGCAACGTCTCGACGACGCAATGGAGGTGCTCGAAGATATACAACAGCGCGATGACAACCTCTATCGCGTATTGTTGAATTCCGACCCTGTGCCCACTTTTGTAAGGCAATCGGGCTATGGTGGCACAAGCCGTTACGACGAACTTATGAATATGGAAAATTCGGAATTGGTTGTCGAGACGGCGCAGAAGATGGATATGCTCGACAAACAAATTTATTTGCAGATAAAATCCTTTGACCAACTTGTTCGACTCGATGCCGAGAAAGAGGACTATCTGCGTCACTTGCCGGCGATACAGCCCATTGCCAACCGCGACCTCAAACGCACCGCGTCGGGCTATGGTTGGCGCATCGACCCTGTTTACAAGGTGCGCAAGAAACACAATGGAATGGATTTTTCGTGCGACAATCGCACGCCTGTGTATGCCACGGCCGATGGTACGGTAGTCTCGGCCAAATGGCAGTCGGGTTACGGCTACACGGTTGTTGTCGACCACGGTTACGATATTGTAACTCTTTATGCTCACCTCTATGATAAGAAATTTATGGTTAAGCCCGGGCAAAAGGTTGTACGTGGCGAGCAGATAGCTTTGAGTGGCAATTCGGGCAAGAGCACAGGTCCCCATCTTCATTATGAGGTTATTGTGAAAGGTCAGCACGTGAATCCCATCAATTACTATTTTATGGACCTTGATGCCGAAGGCTACGACCAGATGTTGCAAATGGCCGAGAACCACGGTAAAATTTACGATTGATTATGGCTTTTTCCAAAGATAAAGACCTTAAAATGTATTACTCCATCAAGGAGGTGGCGAGTAGTTTGGGTGTAACCGAAACTACCCTGCGCTATTGGGAAACTATGTTCCCGCAATTATCGCCCTATAAAGGTGCCAACGGCGTGCGCCGCTACACGAAAGATGATTTAAAAATCGCCCGAATGATTTACCACCTTGTTAAAGAGCGCGGCCTCACCCTCTCCGGTGCCAAACAACACCTTAAAGGGGGCGGTAACAGGGAAAAGGCCGACCTTTCGGCCGAGGTTATCGACCGCCTTAAAGCGGTGCGTGAGGAGTTGTTGGGGATTAAGGCGCAGCTCGATTCGCTGTGATTCGATAAAAATTGTTTAAAATTATCTCACAGAGGTAATTTTTATCGGACACCAATTAAATAAAAGTGCAAAAAAGCTATGAAAAAGATTTACCTGTTTCTCATTGCCCTGCTACTCACCGTGAGCGCAAGCGCACAAACAACCATTAAAGGTGATGTTAACGGTGGCAAGGAAGAGCCCGATGCCCGTGCTATCGACCTTGGCCTCTCGGTTAAATGGGCAAGTTGCAATGTTGGTGCCACCGCTCCGAAGAGTATGGCGGTTACTATTCTTGGGGAGAAACAGAAGAGAAGCGCGAGTACTCTTGGGATGCTTATAAATATTGCAATGGCAATTTGGGCTTAATGACCAAATATTGCACAAGTGGCTATGACGGCACCGGGGAATTTCTGTCATTCCGAAACGGAGTTCGCCGCCCGAAGGGGCCAAAGGCAACCTTGTGTGAGGGATCTCTGTAAAATCATTGAGATTTTTCCTCCCTGTGGTCGTTAAAATGACACGGTCGTTGGTCCTTTTGTTTCTTCTGTCTTTTTAACTCCTCCTCTTGGGAACTCCCTCCCGGCTACGCCGTACTCCCTCTATAATAACAGAGGGAGAGCCCGTGGGACCGCTTGCGGTGGAGGAGTCGCGCCTCTTGTTGCTTGTATCTTTTATACTCCCTCCGAAATTTACAAGTAAATTTCTCGTCCCTCTTTAAAAAGCGGGACAGTTGTTTAAAACCCTCCTCTTATCATTAAGAGAAGGGCTGTGAATTAGTGCCCCCCTTGATTACAAACAAGCAGGGCAGTTTATGTTTTTCTTTGCACGCTCGGCCAATTTAATGCTTTTTATCCCAAATTCTTGCTCTTTAAATAATGAGAATAGGATTTTCTTTTCACCCTATGCGTGCAATGGTCTTTATGCTTGTAACTTTTTTGAGGCTTGCACACAGGTTTTTCACATCCTCTACATCGTGAACATTCACCCAGAAGGTACCTTCGAATATGCCATCGCTACTTTCGAGGTGCAGTTTCTGTATGCTTGCGTTGAATTCTTGCGATATTATGGCGGTTATCTCGTTGAGCACGCCAAGGTTGTCTATTCCTTTAATTTGTATGGGCACAATAAAGTTCAGTTTCTTGTGCGTGTCCCATTTGGCGGCGAGTATGCGGTCGCCGTGGCTGCTTTTAAGGGTGTTGGCAACGGGGCAGTTGCGTTTGTGTATGGTTATGTGCTTGTCGTCGTCGTAATATCCAAGCACATCGTCGCCGGGGATTGGGTGGCAGCAGTCGGCTATTATATAGCTGCTTTTTATATTCTCGTCGGTGAGGTTTAGGGTGCTTTTGTGGTCTATTGCATCGAAAGTCTCGGCAACGGGCTTTTCCTTTTTCTTATCTTTGCCGAATGAGAAGAGCGATTGGAAACTGAATTTCTTGTTTCCGAGCAGTGCGTCTTTGTCGTCGCTGCCAAGCGTGATGCTCCCTTCGCCTATGGCGGCCAACAGGGAATCTTTGTCTTTCAGTTTATGCAGTTTCCACAGTTTTTCAATATTGTTGCTGTAATTGCTCAATCCCTCTTGTTCCAAGAACTTGTTTAGCAGTTCCTCTCCGTCGCGTATGAGCAGGCGTTGTTTGCGACGCAGTGCCGCGAGTATCTTTGCACGGGCCTTGGCGGTGGTGACAAAGGATAGCCAGCTTTCGTCGACACGCGGTGCGTTTGATGTTATAATTTCCACTTGGTCGCCACTTTGCAGTTTGTGGTTGAGCGGTACCAGATGGTGGTTCACTTTGGCTCCTATGCAGTGGTTGCCGAGGAATGTGTGTATGCTGTATGCAAGGTCGAGTGCCGTGCAGTTTTGTGGCATTGTCTTAATGTCGCCTTTGGGGGTAAAGACAAAAATCTCGGTTGCATAAAGGTTTAGTTTTATGGTGTTTAGAAAGTCGAGTGCGTTGGGTTGCGGGTCGTCGAGTATCTCCTTTATTGTGTGCAGCCAATTTTCAAGCTGGTCGTCGCTGCCACTGCTCTCTCCTGAGGCTTTGTATTTCCAGTGGGCGGCAATGCCTTTCTCGGCAACCTCGTTCATCTTCTCGCTTCTTATCTGTACCTCTATCCATTCGCCGCGTTTGCTCATAAAGGTTGCGTGCAGAGCTTTGTAACCGTTGGTGCGAGGCTTGTTCACCCAGTCGCGCAGGCGGTCGGGGTGTGCGTTGTATAGCTTGGTCAGGGCTATATATATGTTGAAGCACTCGTTGTTCTCGTCTTTTCCTTCGCGTGGGGTGAAGATTATGCGCACGGCGAGTATGTCGAAGATTTCTTCGAAGGTTACGTGCTTCTTCTGCATTTTGTTCCAGATGGAGTAGGGCGATTTTACTCGCCCTATTATGCGATATTTTAGCCCCATTGCATCGAGCTCATTGCAGATGGGCGATGTAAACTCTTTATAGAGAATTTCGCGGTTGCGTTGTGTGTTCTCTATGAGTTTCTCTATCTTGGCATACTCCTCGGGGTGTTCGTAGCGGAAACTCAAATTTTCGAGTTCTGTCTTTATTTTGCTCAATCCCAAGCGGTAGGCGATGGGAGCATATATATAGAGTGTTTCCCCCGCTATTTTATACTGCTTGTTCACAGGCATAAATTCGAGGGTGCGCATATTGTGCAGACGGTCGGCTATCTTTATGAGTATCACACGTATATCCTCGCTCATTGTGAGCAGCAGTTTCTTGAAGTTCTCGGCCTGTTCCGAGGCGTGTGCACCGAATACTCCGCCCGATATTTTTGTGAGCCCGTCGACAATGCCGGCTATTCTCTCGCCGAAGAGGTTGCGTATATCCTCAACCGTGTAGTCGGTGTCCTCGACCACGTCGTGCAGCAGAGCCGCGCAGATGGATGTGGATCCAAGGCCAATCTCTTTGCACACAATGGTTGCAACTTCGAGAGGGTGCATTATGTAGGGCTCACCGCTGTGACGGCGCACCCCTTTATGTGCTTGGCGTGCGAAGTTAAAGGCCTTTGTTATAAGTTCCACCTTCTTGCGGTGCTGCGATGCAAGGTATGTATCGAGCAGTTCGCGAAAGGCATCGTTTATGGCTTTTTCTTCGTTTATTATATCTCTCTCGTCGTTCATAAATATGCTTTATCAATAAATTTTAAGGCGTCGTCCGGCGCGTATGTTGGTGTTGCGCAGGTTGTTCCAACGCATTATCTGCTTTACTGTTACGCGGTACTTACGGGCTATGCTGCCAAGCGTTTCTCCGTTGCGTATCTTGTGGTATTTGAGTGTGCCGCGTCCGTCGTCGTTGGCTTTTGCCTCTTTGAGCATTTTTTCGATATTGCTTCTTGGGAAAAATTGCTCCTTATTGTAGTTGTATATACTATCCTCGTTGGCTATGAATTGTGTTATTGCGCTGTTGGGCAGGCGCAGTATATAATTCTCGGCCTCTCCGGGTATAATATCTTTAATATATTGCGGGTTTATTGCGCGTATATCCTCTATGCTGATGTCGCAGAATTGTGCAATCTGGTTAAAATGCAGATTTTTGGTGATGAGCAACGTGTCGGTGCCTATGGGGATGTTTGTTTCCATCGGGCAGATGCCGTGCTCTTCGTGGTAGGTCATCACATAGTTTGCAGCTACGAGTGCCGGTAGGTAGCCGCGTGTTTCACGGGGGAGGAAGGGGTAAATTTCCCAAAAGTCGGTTTTTCCGCCTGAGCGCAAGATGGCCTTTTTTACGTTGCCGGGGCCGCAGTTGTAGGCTGCAATGGCAAGGTCCCAACGGTTGAAGAATTTGTAGAGGTCGCGCAGATAGTGAAGGCCGGCGTGTGTGGCTTTCAGCGGGTCGAACCGGTCGTCTATATAGTTGTTCGATTTTAGTCCGTAGAGTTTGCCGGTGGCGAACATAAATTGCCAGAGTCCTTTTGCTCCTGCGCGTGAAACAGCCTTCGGGTTGAGGGCCGATTCAATTACCGGCAGATATTTAAGTTCGTGGGGCATATTGTATTTGTCAATCTCATTCTCTATCATCGGCATATAGAATTCCGAAATTCCGAGCATATAGGAGACGAGCGAGCGGTTACGTGTAGTGTAGCGGTCGATGCACTGTCGCACCATCCTGTTGTATGGCATATTTATGACGCTGGGGATGAGGCTTAATCGCTTGGCATACAATGTGTCACTCACTTTTATATTCTCCCACCCTTCGGTGTCGCAGTCGAAAGATTTAAGAAGGTTGCGTGCCTGCCAGCCGTTGAGCAAGCTGTCAATTTCGGCAGTCATTCCTTCGGGAAAATCGAATTGCAGGCTGTCGGTTGCTGTGTTGCTCTCTTGTGCATCTGTTTCCAGGCTGTCGGGCTGCACAATGTCGCTGTCGGTTATTATGCTCTCGTCGAAGAGGGCGTCGTTGCCGAGTGTGTCGACGGGCGTGTGCATCGGGATCGCCTGTGCGCCGATGCAGAGAAAAAGAGATATTATGAGTGTTGTGTATATTCGCATCTCTGTTTTTTAGAAAGTTATGTTGCAGTTGAGCCCGTATGCCCCCCTGTTTATGCTGCCCATAGTGCCGGTGTTGTTTATAATTTCGGGCTGTATGGTGAGGTTAATATCTTCGCTTATGTCGAAATTAGACAATTGTGCGTCTACATAAGCATCGATGACCGATAATACATATACGCCGATGAAGGCAAATATGCTTAAATCGCGCCAACGGCGGTAGCGGTCTTTTCTCTTCTTGAATACATCGGTTACATAGTCCTTGTTTGTGTCAAAGTCGTACCCCGGCCTGAAAAAATCCTTGTATGAGTCGGTGTTAGGGTTGTTGTCCATAATGTCGAGGTAGGCCTGTCGGTAGTCGCTGTACATCTGGCTGTTCCAATTGTAGGCGTAAAGGCAACCGATGAAGCCTCCGTAAACGATGGGCAGTTTCCAATATTTGCGGTTGTAGATTTGTCCGCCGCCGGGGAATACCACTGCCAACCAAGTGGCTTTGGCAGGGTCGGGGTTGAAGGGCTTTATTGCCGGTGCTTCGTTGTAGTTGCTCTGCCTTTTGAGTGCCGCGCGGCTGCTGTCGGGCGAGAGGGCAATGCTGCTTCTGTAAAGGCTGTCGATGGATAGTGAATCGGCATACAACGTGCCCTCTGTTGCCGCATCGTCGAGCGGCACAAGATTTTCCTGTGCTCTGCCGGAGCTTGTGGCAATGGCGAGTAGAAATATTACCAGCATTGCCGCTTTTTTGTATGTGGAACGTATGTGTGTCACAATATTCAGTTGTTTAATTTGTCAAATATAGTGATAATTCGTTCAAGTTCCTGCTCGTTTTTGAATTTAATGCTTATTTTGCCGCTTCCTTTTGCCGAGCAGGTGAGTTGTACGGGTGTTTGGAAGAAATTTGTGAGTTGTTTTTTCAGTTGGTGAAATTCGGGGCTCTGTTGCTTGGCAACTGTTTTCTTGCCCTTTTCGGTAGCCTGTGCACCCTCTTTTATGCTGCGCACTCTCTCCTCAACCTCGCGCACCGAATAACCGTTTGCTTCAATCTCGTGAAAAAGTTTTATCTGCTCGGCGGGGCTGTCGAGCGACAATATTGCGCGGGCGTGTCCCATATCTATCTTTTTCTCCTTCAATGCCATCTGTATTGTGGCCGGCAGGCGTAACAGACGCAGGAAATTGGCTATTGTGGCGCGTCCTTTGCCCACACGTTTGCTCAACTGCTCCTGCGACAGGTTGTGTTGCTCAATCAGTTGCTGGTAGGCGAGTGCAATTTCCAAGGCGTTGAGGTCCTCGCGCTGTATATTCTCAATGAGGGCCATCTCCATTGTATCCTCATCGTCGGCTTTCAGAATATAGGCGGGGATGGTGCTCTTGCCTGCAATCTGCGATGCACGGTAGCGTCGCTCGCCTGCAATAATCTGGTATTTTTCTCCCTCGGCTTTGCGCAGTGTGATAGGCTGAATTACTCCAAGCTCTCTTATAGAGTCGGCAAGTTCGTTGAGGGCTGTTTCGTCAAATTCGCGACGGGGCTGGTTGGGGTTGGCCTCTATGAGGCTTATCTCTATTTCGCCGATGGATTGCGAGCCGGCAGTCTGTACCGTTTCGGTGGAAATGAGTGCATCGAGTCCTCGGCCTAATGTGAATTTTTTATTTGGTGCCATTATTCGTTGTTTCTGTCAATTATTTCTTGTGCAAGTGCAAGGTAGTTTTTTGCACCGGTGGAGTCGGCGTCGTACATAATCACGGGAATGCCCATACTGGGAGCTTCGCCCAATCGTATGTTGCGCTGTATCACGGTGTTGAATACCAGCTCGCGGAAGTGCTTTTTTACCTCGTTGTACACTTGGTTGCTTAATCGCAAGCGCGAATTGAACATTGTGAGCAGGAACCCTTCAATGTCGAGCGGGGGGTTGAGGTTCGATTTTATGATTTTTATGGTGTTGAGCAATTTGCTTATTCCTTCGAGGGCAAAATACTCGCATTGTACGGGTATTATCACCGAGTCGGCGGCAGTGAGCGAGTTTACGGTGATGAGCCCAAGCGAGGGTGAACAGTCGATGAGTATGTAGTCGTACTTCTCCTTTATGGGTGCAAGTGCTTCGCGCATAATTTTTTCGCGGTTGGGCATATCGAGCATCTCAATCTCGGCACCCACAAGATCTATGTGCGAGGGGATTATGTCGAGCCCGTCTATACAGGTTTTCTGTATGCCGTCGGTTATTGCAGCCTTGTTTATGAGGCATTCATATATGGAACATTCAATTTCGCGTATGTCGATGCCCAAGCCCGACGAAGCGTTTGCTTGTGGGTCGGCATCAATTACCAGCACCTTTTTTTCGTATGTAGCCAACGATGCTGCAAGGTTTATGGCAGTGGTGGTCTTTCCCACTCCTCCTTTTTGGTTGGCAAGTGCAATAATTTTTCCCATTATGTTGTTTTTGTAATATTCGTTAGTGTTAAATGTGCAGTCTGCGCCACATTTGTAATTATTGGGCGAAGATACTAAAAAAAAAGATTGTATTTAACTATTTGCATTTTAGTTATGAACAGCTTGTAATAAAATTTGCTAAAAAATGTTACAAGGGAAAGAACGAGGGCATAAAAAGAAGATGACTAAAAAGTGTAATTTCTGCGTTACGCTTGCCTTCAAAATCCTCATTTACGCTTAGTAAATTCCGGTTTTTCGGGCTACGCAAGCCTTGAACTACATCTTTTTATTCATCTCCTACAAGAAAGAGACCGCTAAAAAATACTTTTTAGTCGGTCTCTTGTGATTGCTCGCGGGCTAATCTATTTTAGATACTCAATGAACCAATCGGCATCTTTTACATTCGATTCTTTAATCTTCTTTCTTATTTTCGACCGTCGGGTGTATATGTAGCTCACGGGCTTGTCGGTGAGAAAGCTTATGGTGGTGTTCGAGAGATTGGCCAGCGAGTATATTATGAGATTCATATCCTCTTCTTTTATCGACGGCACTTGTTCGCGCAATTTTATAATTATGTTGCTGTTGTATCTGTTTATAATATCTTCGAGCTGCAATAAAGATTCTCTGCTTCTGAATTTGTTTATAATCTTGCTCACCCTTCTGCCTCTCTCGGCGTCGCTGTATTTGTCGGCTCGTTGGTAGAAGTCGTTGCATATTTCGTCTATGGTGGAGAAGCGTTCCTTGAATATCCTTTTCGAAATATATTCTACCTCTTTCTCTTTTTCCTGCATCCTCTCAATGTCGCTTTGCATTGTTTCTATCTGTTCGCAGGCCTCTTCGTGGCGTTCCCTTTTTCTTAGGTACAGATAGATGATCAGGGTGGTGAGAAGAACGAAAAACAGCGCAATGGTCGCGGTGAGATAGTTTTTCTCATCGGTGGCGAGCTCCTGTTCCAATGCTTTAAGATGGAGCTTCTCCTCCTTCAATAATTGTAGAGCATATTTGTCGGGAAAGCTGTTCCAATGGTGCTGAATGAGTGCGTAATATTTATTGTCGTTCAGTTTAATCGCGAGCTCTTCGGCCGCATAAAGTTCCTCGAAACTCTCATTGAACTCTCCTGCCGAGAATAATTTGTTCCCTTTCTCGTAGTGAGCCTGCATCTCTCTGTGATTGTCGCTCTTGCTATAATCGTTGTTGCAGGATAGAAACGCAAGCATAAGTGCTATATATAGAAAATTTTTCATAATCATTCGCTCTTAAAAATCGTCCGACGAGTATTGAAAGCTGCTGCCGCTTCCCATTGTGCCTATATTGTCATAAATTATGCTACCCGTTCCCGATAGTATGCTTGTGGTGAAATAGTGTTTGCCATTCTGCTCCCACTCCATTTCCACGGTTGCGGAGCCTATGTGAATTAACGGTTCCACCCTCTTTTTTATCAGCATAATTTTTTCAAGGAAAGCCGAGTCGCGACTCATTTCTCCAATATTGTATATACTCTCCCTCTCGGCAATTACAGCGTCGGGGCCGAACATCTTTTCGAGCAGGTTGTTTTTCTCTTCTTCATTTTTTATTATTAGTTTTTTGCCGTATCCCACAAATTTTATCTTGCAACTGTCGTTTGCAGTAATTCTTTTTGCATACTCGCTTTGCACCTGCCACCGCTCTATATTCGTACTCTTTGCTGAAATTTGTGTTATAATTGTGTTTATGGCAATGGTGAAAAATAGCAGAAGAGAGAATGTCAATAGTGCGCTTTTACTCTTTTTCTCAATGATAATGGCGGCAATGTCGGCAACCATCAAAATTGCAAGTATTGCAAGTGCCCACGGGTGCAACAGCAGCGATTCGTTGCAGAATGTAAGATATATTATGTATGCCGCAGCAAGGCTGTTTAATATGTGTAGTATAGGATTTCTCATAACATTGCAAATTTAATAAAAACTATTGCAAGTGACTTAATTCGTATTTGACATTGTTTAATATTATATCTATTTTTCTTGATGGTACTTTTATTTTCTTCTTTAAGATGTTATTACCCAATATTTGCATTTTCTCTGTTTCTCCTGATTGTTTGTAAATTTTAAATCGCTGGTATAATGGAATAAAACGATTAGGGCACATATAACCGGCTTTTATGTAGTGCTCTTCTGCTTTGTTAATTTTTTTTAAAAACATATAGCAATTGGCAATGATAATTTCAAGTTCATAGCTCGAAATATATTGTTTACATTCATTACATATCTTAATACATTGTTCATAATCTTTATTGTTATATTCAATAGTTGCCAATGAGTATAATAGATTGCCTCTATCTATGGAGTATGAATTATAATTATCGAAAATATCTGTCGCCATCTTCTTATTTCCATTTTTGAATTCTTGGATGGCTCTATTCCATTTCCAATCATCGATGCTTGCTTTTACTTCTATGCATAATAGAAAAAACATAATGTTTAGTATGGTAATTTCTGTGATTCGTTTAGGCGAGCATTCAATCCTTAAAATAACAGGTATAGTATAGGCTGTTACCATTAATTGGACAAATGAAAGGGAAAAAGGATAGGAAAAACAACACCAGATAAATAGTATAATTAGGAAATGAAGCATAGTCTTATCTGCAATATCCTTTGACAAACTTAAATGGCGTATAATGAATATCGCGAATAAAATAAAAATAAAAAGTGTCTGTATTCCGTAATCGACCGTAATCCTTAAAAATTCATTGAGTGGATGTTTTACATTGTCAGCCAGCATTTCGGCTTTTTCATTATGTTGATGTTTGAAGTAGTTGGCCTGAAAATCCATATAGTTCGCCTCAAAACCATTCTTCCCCCATCCGAATGGCTTTTCATAAACCATTTCAATCGTTCTTTCAAGAATAAATATTCTGCCGCTCGAAGATTCTTCTTTTGTAAAGAATAAGATAGATGCAAGCAGTATGAAAATCACTCCAATAATTAGAAATAGATATTTTGTTTTTAAATGAGTGGAAAATATAAAAATACTTGAAATACTCATTGTAATAACTCCGGTTCTGGACCCTGAAATTACAACAAGAATAAATGTTGTAATAAATAATATGTAAATGATAGTTCTTAAAAATGTTTTTTTGTTTTTTAGAAAGAAAAGAAGAGCCGGAGTTGATAGTGTAACACACATAGCATATACAGATGTATTCCCAATGTTTCTGTATACAGCCGCAACTATCCCAAATGATGCAATCAAGAGCATAATAGAAACAGAAATTTTGTTTCTATTTTGTTTAAAATAATTTGACCTAAAAAGTACAATTATGCTTATGAGCAGTATCGATATTAATGAGATGTGGCTACACCACCACATGGCGTTTCCTTCTTCATCGTTTCTAAAAAAGATGGTTAATAATAATGCAATCCCTATTATTGAAAGTATACTCATGGTTTTTTATCTTCTTCGACCAGAATGTCTGCATAAATGAATTTTTGTTTGCCATTTTCCATAATAAAAGGCAATTCCTCTTTTCCTTCTGTTGTGTTTTTTAACCAATATAATTTATTTGTGGGTATATCTTTAAATTCAAGAAACTCAAATTTCGCTTTTTGGTGTCCTGCAAATTCCCAACCATTCTCCCAATAGTACAATGTGTAATTATTATTGCTTTTTATACCATTGTCGGCATTAAGTGGGGCAAAACGTACAGCTGTTACTATTTGTGGTTCGTCGAGGGTTATTGTGATATCTTTGTAATTACCGGGTGCAGTAGTGACATTCTTGTCATACTCTTTGGCCCAATTCATTCGTCCTCGGTCTATGTCTAAGAGTTTTACTTTCTTAAAATCGTTTTTCACAAGTATTGTATCGTTGGGTGATAAAATATGCGCTCTTGACAATGTGTCAATATTCCTGTATCCGTATTTATTCTCGCTCACCCATTCCAACCAAGCAATGTTTGCATTTGGCGTTGCTTGTGGTGCACTGAAACGATAATATTTGTATGCTTTATTATTTTTGAATTTATATTCTTTAAATACAGGCTCCGGTGCTTCTGTGATAGTGTACAATACTGTTGCATTGTTAAAATCATAATTGTTGGAACCAAGAAACTTACTACCAATAAGATTTTTTGCAACCTGTTTCATTCTCTCTTTTTGCGGGAATTTACGCGTGAGTATAATGTCCGATTTTTCGGAGTTGTTATTATCGGGTAATAATTCTTGCAGTGTTACATTGTCACCTTCTACCTCTACGTAGAACGGCTTCCCAAAAGAACGGTAACCTTTCTCGGTGTAATATACCGGAATGTATAAGATATTAGGTATCGTATTTTTGAATGTAACACTTTGGGTTGTGGTATCTATGCTTCCCCAAGTGACAGGAAGAGTCCCTTTTTGTGGGTTAAATGTTACCAGATAGGCAACTTTGTTGTTGATATTCTCCTTAAATGGTAGTGTTATACAATAGGTCTTTCTATATAACGAAGTAACATCTTTTATGCACGGGCTGCTAAGTTCCGGTGGTACTTTTTCGTTATTTGCTTTTAAAAAATAGGGTGTATCTTTTTGTGCCGAGAAGAGATTGCGATAGACATTCAGGCATTTAGGTGTTTCGAAACTAAAATTCCCCGGTACAGAAGATTCTGCATTAAATGGGTACCATTTGCAACTATCGGTGTCAAAAACACTGCAATGAAAATGTTTTCCGGCAAAATGTCGATAGCCAACTACATTTTCCACAACTACCGGTATACCGCAAGCACGCAAAATATCACAGCCGTAAGTTGAAACATCGGTACAATCGTGTATACCGTGAATATACATATCATATATGCCACTCTGTGTTTTTCTGCTTTTTCGGCCGTTTATGTTGCGCATATTCCATATAATGCAATTATATTTCTTTATACATTCAACAATGCTACTTGTTTCATTTAATTGCAGAATGTTTGCAAACATATTATTTAAGGATGAACCATTGTTTGTAAATCCATAGTAACGAAGTGAACGATAGGGTAGTATAAACTCTTTGAACTCTTCAAAAGAGAGGCTTTTTGCATATTTGGAACTTTTCCACACATTAAATGCATTTTCAATGTGTTGTATAAGAAATAAATTTGTTATATGTGTATTATCTCTGAATAGATTATCAGGCAGTGCTGCTAATGTATCGGTAAAAGTGTACTCTCTGTTGGCCTGTATTTTTCTTATAGTGTCTTGTGGAATGTTGTTGTATTGGTATGTTGTTAGTACCCCTTTTATAATATCATCGGTTTCCTTTCTCCAACTCTCCCACTGTTTACTTGGTTCCGGTATTTCTTTATAGGAATAGTGATATTGCATATTGTCGAGCAGAAACATTGCTGCATTATGCTTTAATGTGTCGCGTTCAATGTATTTATAGTAAAAAGATAGATTTGTTTTGTTTACAGGTGAGGTGTAAAGGTATTGTATGTAACAAAAAAAAGTAAAAAATGCAATTGTGATTAGGGAACCGATAATAATCTTTTTCTTCATTTTTGCCTATGGTTTAATATTTAAACCGACATACATATTTTTCTCCGTTATTTCAACGGAGAAAAATATGTATAGAATCTGGTTTTAGGGATTTATAACCTGTCAATATGAAATGGTATATATCACCTAATTATAAATATAACTTCGTTTTTGCAATAAATCGCGAAAATGGACTGCACTCGCTTTGATATACATTAAAACAAGCTTTTATGTATCTCGCTCGTTTGTACTATTCTTGTGTATTATCCAACGAAGCTTCTTCTTTTTCTTTTAAATAATTTTCTAAACTAACGAAAAACTCCTCTTTAAACTTATTTGGTGCAAGGGATTCTGGAGCACACCAATTTGTATTATATCTTGCATTTATTTCTGCCAATCTCCTATTGACTTCTTCCTGCGTTTGATATGTATAATCAAGGGGTTTTTTACTACTCTGTTGTATTATCGGATTGTTCTCGATGAAATCACTACTTTCGTCATTTGTACACGCAGTTGTCATTAATAACGCGCAAGATAATAAAGATGCACTTCTTAATAATCTTTTTAATCTTCTAAAGTCTGCCATAGTCATAATAATTTAATAGGTTAATAAATTGACGGTAAGCAAAATTACCACCAATTTCACCCCATCGCAAATTTTTAGCTGTGTAAAATCTATCGTTTTAAATTTGTAAAGTGCTTGTAATTAGCGCATTGTGTTGCCTGTGCTGCGCAAAAATCTATCGCTGCGAAAAAGTGGTGAAAA
>JAZRAC010000038.1:0-18436 GCA_045634365.1 Bacteroidaceae bacterium
CTGACTTCAAAAAAGAGATAGGCGGCAAGGAGACAGCGTTGTTCATTCTCAAGAACAAGCAGGGCAACGAAGTTGCAATCACAAACTACGGTGGCGCGATATGCAGCATCATGGTTCCCGACAAGAATGGCAACCACGCCAATGTAATCCAGGGACATGACAGCATCGACAACCTGCTCAACAGCCCCGAGCCATTCCTCAGCACACTTGTAGGCCGCTACGGCAACCGCATCTGCAAAGGCAAGTTCACAATCGACGGCGTAGAGTACAACCTCGCCATCAACAACGGTCCCAACCACCTTCACGGCGGCCCCTCAGGTTTCCACGCAAGAGTTTGGGATGCAGAGCAGACCGACGCACAGACATTGAAGCTGCACTATCTCTCGGCCGACATGGAAGAGGGCTTCCCCGGCAATCTTGACGTGACAGTTGTCTACACATTCAACGATGACAACGAACTCAAAATCGATTACACAGCAACTACCGACAAAAAGACTATCGTGAACCTCACAAGCCACGGTTTCTTCTCACTCTCAGGTATTGCAAACCCAACAGCAACAATAGACAATCTCATTTGCGAAATAAATGCCGATTTCTTTGTACCCATTGATGACACATCGGTACCTTACGGTTGCATTGCACCTGTAAAGGGGACAGCATTCGACTTCACCACCCCAACTGCGGTAGGTGCACGCATCGATGCCGACGAGGAGCAGATAAAGCATGGTGCTGGTTATGACCACTGCTATGTCCTCAACAAGAAGGAAGTTGGTGAATTGAGCTTTGCCGCAAAGGTGACAGAGCCTGTAAGCGGCCGCACAATGGAGGTTTACACAACAGAACCGGGTGTTCAGGTGTACACATCGAACTGGCACAGCGGTTTTGCCGGCGCACACGGAGCAACATTCCCCAAGCGCAGCGCCATCTGTTTCGAGGCTCAGCACTTCCCCGACTCGCCTAACCGTCAGCACTTCCCAAGCGTGGTACTCTGCCCCGGCGAGACATACAGACAGGTTACCGTATATAAATTTGGTGTAGAAAAATAAGACACATTAAACAATCAATAAATTAAAACAAAAAAATTATGAGTAATCAAAAGAAACAATGGGGAGCTATCATAGTCATGATTGCGCTCTTCGCAATGATTGCCTTCGTGACCAACTTGTGTACACCTATGGCAACCATCATCAAGAACCAAGGCCCTATCTCCAACGTGCTTGCACAGATTGGTAACTACGGTAACTTCGTTGCATATTTGGTAATGGGTATTCCCGCAGGTATGCTTATTTCAAAGTTCGGTTACAAGAAAACCGCACTCATCGGCCTTGCAGTAGGTGCCACAGGTATCCTCATTCAGTGGTTCAGCGGAATGCTCGATGTTGAGCAGAACCTCGGCCTCGTGTTTGCAGTTTACCTCATCGGTGCATTCATCGCAGGTTTGTGTATGTGTATCCTCAACTGCGTTGTTAACCCCATGCTCAACCTTCTTGGTGGTGGCGGTAACAGCGGTAACCAGCTTATCCAGATTGGTGGTGTATTCAACTCTTCGGCAGCCGTAGCCTGCTACATCCTTATGGGTGCGCTCATCTCCGACGCTACAAAGGCTAAAATTGCCGACGCTACTCCCGCCCTTATGATTGCCCTCGCAATCTTCGTAATTGCCTTCATCGTTATCTCCTTCACAAAGATCGAGGAGCCCGAGCAGGCACCCGTTGAATTGAGCCTCATAAAGGGCGCAATGAGCTATCGTCACTTTGCACTCGGCGCATTGGCAATCTTCTTGTATATGGGTATTGAGGTTGGTGTTCCCAACTTCGTTCAGCAGTACCTCATTGCCGACGGTATTCCCGCAGGAACAGTAGGTATGCTCGTAGCCGTTTACTGGTTTATGATGCTCATCGGCCGTTTCGTAGGTGCAGGAATCGGTAACAAAGTATCGAGCCGCGCTATGATTACCACCGTATCTATCGCAACACTTATTCTTGTACTCTTCGGAATGTACGCTCCCACCGATGTAATCGTTTCGTTCCCCGGTGTCGATTGGGGTAAATTGGAGCTCATCTGGCAGCCCATTCCCGTAGGAATCTTCTCGTTCCTTTTGGTAGGTCTTTGCACATCTGTTATGTGGGGAGCGATCTTCAATATGGCAGTTGAAGGCCTTGGCAAGTACACCGCTATTGCATCGGGTATCTTTATGACAATGGTATTCGGTTGTGCAGTGATGATGGCTATTCAGGCAGCTGTTGCCGACGCAACCAACTACATCACCAGCTTCTGGGTAGTAGTATTCTGCGCAGCCTACATCCTGTTCTACGCACTTGTAGGTTCAAAGCCCGCCAAGAAATAAAACACAGACAGTTAACTATTAGTAACTAACCATATAAAAACTTTAAAACAATGGATATAGAATTTGTAAGAAGCCGTTTCATCAAACACTTCGACGGAACAACAGGTAGCATCTACGCCTCTCCCGGCCGCATCAACCTCATTGGTGAGCACACCGACTACAACAACGGATTTGTATTCCCCGGTGCAGTTAACAAAGGTATTATGGCCGAGATTAAGGCTAACGGTACAGACAAAGTGTGTGCCTACTCTATCGACGAGAAGGATTATGTAGAATTCGGATTGAACGAAGAGGATGCACCCCGCGCATCTTGGGCACGTTACATCTTCGGTGTTTGCCGCGAGATGATTAAGCGTGGCGTTGATGTAAAAGGCTTCAACACAGCATTTGCAGGCGATGTTCCCCTCGGTGCAGGAATGTCATCATCGGCAGCATTGGAGAGCACATTCGCATACGCATTGAACGATATGTTCGGCGACAACAAAGTAGACAAATTCGAGCTTGCAAAAGTGGGCCAGGCAACCGAGCACAACTACATTGGCGTTAAGTGCGGTATTATGGACCAATTTGCCAGCGTATTCGGCAAGGCAGGCAGCCTCATCCGTTTGGACTGCCGCAACTTGGAGTACCAATACTTCCCCTTCAAGCCCACAGGCTACAAGCTCGTTCTTTTGAACACCTGCGTTAAGCACGAACTTGCCGGCTCTCCCTACAACGAGCGCCGTTTGAGCTGCGAGCACGTAGCAGAGGTAATCAAGAGCAAGCACCCCGAAATTGAGTCGTTGCGCGACGCAAACTTCGAGATGTTGGAGGAGGTTAAAGCCGAATTGAAGCCCGAGGATTACAGCCGTGCAAAATATGTTATCGGCGAGGTTGAGCGCGTGCTCGACGTTTGCGCCGCATTGGAGGCCGGCGACTATGAAACTGTTGGTAAGAAGATGTACGAAACACACTTCGGCCTGAGCAAGGACTACGATGTAAGCTGCGAGGAGCTCGACTTCTTGGTAGACGTAGCCATCGACTGCGGTGTAACAGGTTCTCGTATGATGGGTGGTGGCTTTGGCGGTTGCACCATCAACCTCGTTAAAGACGAATTGTACGAAATCTTCATCGAGAAAGCCAACGAGCGTTACAACGAGAAATATGGCAAAGCGCCCAAAGTTTACGATGTTGTTATCGGCGACGGTTCTCGCAAAATCTGCTAATCTACATAAATTAGCATACAATAAAAAATCGAGGAACTTTGTGAAGTTCCTCGATTTTTTTATTCACATTCACACACCCCTCATACTCAACGAAATACGACGGCGTTTAAGGTCAACCTCCACCACACGCACCATCACCTGTTGCCCCAGCTTCACAATATCTCCGGGCGAAGAAACATAGCGGTCGGCAAGTTGCGAAATATGCACAAGCCCATCCTGATGCACGCCCACATTCACAAAAGCCCCAAAAGCCGTAATATTGCTCACAATACCCGGCAACACCATCCCCACACGCAAGTCCTCAATCTCGTGCACTCCCGCATCGAAGGCAAACGCCACCGCCGGCTCACGCGGGTCGAGCCCACGCTTGTCGAGTGCATCCATAATATCGTTCAGCGTGGGCATTCCCACCTTCTCGGTCACAAAATCTTTTAGCACTACCCGACGGCGCACCTCCTTATCCATAATAAACTCTTCGAGCGACACCCCCGCTCCGGCAGCCATCCTCTCCACCACCGCATACGATTCAGGATGCACCGCAGTATTGTCGAGCAACGCATCGCCACCCACCACACGCAAGAAACCCGCCGCCTGCTCAAACGCCTTTGCACCCAAGCGAGGCACCTTCAACAGTGCCCGACGCGAGCGAAAATCGCCATTCTCGGCCCTGTACTTCACAATATTCTCGGCAAGCACCGGCCCCAGCCCCGAAATATGCGTAAGTATCTGCTTGGTAGCAGTGTTCACATTCACCCCCACCATATTCACGCAGCTCTCCACCACAACATCGAGCCTCTCCTTTAACTTCGTCTGGTCCACACTATGCTGATACTGCCCCACCCCTATCGAGCGCGGCTCAATCTTCACAAGTTCCGACAAAGGGTCGATGAGCCTGCGACCGATAGACACAGCCCCACGCACCGTAACATCCTCCGTGGGAAACTCCTCGCGCGCCACCGCCGAGGCCGAATATACCGACGCACCATCCTCGTTAACCACAAAAATATCGGGCGACAATCCCAATGAACGCACAAACGCCTCCGTTTCGCGCCCCGCCGTTCCGTTACCGATGGCAAACGCCTCAACCGCGTGCTTTTCAACCAACGAAGCAACAAGCGAGGCAGCCCCCTCGCGGTCGTTGTGCGGCGGATGCGGATAAATAACAGCGTGACACAGCAAGTTACCCTGCTTGTCGAGAGCCACCACCTTACACCCCGTGCGGAATCCCGGATCAATCGCCAGCACCGCCTTCTGCCCCAACGGCGACGACAGCAGCAACTGCCTCAAATTCTCGGCAAACACCGCAATAGCCTCATCATCGGCCTTCTGCTTAGCATTGGCGCGAGTCTCATTCTCAATCGAGGGAGCCAGCAAGCGTTTGTAACCATCGGCCACCGCCTGCTCCATAATATCGCGCACCGGCGACCCCCTTTTAATAAAATGGCGGAACAACTGCTCGCAAGCCTCGTCGACCTCCACGGTAATGGCCACACGCAAGAACCCCTCCTCCTCGCCACGCAGAACAGCCAACAGGCGGTGCGACGAAATACGAGCCACAGGCTCCTGCCACTCATAATAATCGGCATATTTCACCCCATCGGGCTCCTTGCCCTTTATCACCTTGGAAACAAGCTGCCCGCGACGCGCAAAAAGCCTGCGCATAGCACCGCGCGCCCACTCATCCTCGGCCACACGCTCCGCAATAATATCGCAAGCCCCCGCAACAGCATCATCAACCGTGGGAACATCACCATTTACGAATCTGCGCGCACGGCCCGCAATATCCCCCGCCTGCTGTTGCCATATAACATCGGCAAGCGGTTCCAGCCCACGCTCACGCGCAACCGTGGCACGCGTGCGGCGTTTAGGCTTGTAAGGCAGATAAATATCCTCCAATTCCACCGCATCGAAACAATCGTCTATGCGCCTTTTCAGTTCCTCGGTGAGCCGTCCCTGCTCCTCGATGGTAGCAATAATAGTAGCCTTGCGCTGCACCAACTGTTTCAACCGCTCGTGCCACTCCTTCACACTGCCCACAGCCACCTCATCCATTGATCCGGTAGCCTCCTTTCGATAGCGCGCAATAAAAGGCACAGTAGCACCCCCTTCGAGCAAATCCACCACATTCCTCACCCTGCTCGGCTCAAAGCCAAGCTCCTTCGATATAATTTCAATAAGCATAATCCACAATATTTATACAGGCGAAGATACCACAAAACCACCCAAATAAAAAGATAAAAAAACAAAAAAGAGAAAAAAACAGCCCAACCCCTCACATAAAACATAATTGTTGAAAAAACATCATAAAAATATACCACACATTCAAACAAAAAATAGTAAATTTGCAGTTAATAAATACAGCGCGCGCAAAGCATCGCGCAACACAAATAAAATAAATTACCCCAATAATATTTAGAAGGTATGAACAGCAAGCAACTGATGAACAAAGCAGCGGACAACATCCGCATTCTTTCAGCAGCAATGGTAGAAAAAGCAAAATCGGGCCACCCCGGCGGAGCAATGGGCGGAGCCGACTTTATAAACGTACTCTACTCGGAATTTATGGTCTACGACCCCGAAAATCCCCTATGGGAAGGCCGCGACCGTTTCTTCCTCGACCCCGGCCATATGTCACCCATGCTCTATTCGGTTCTTGCCCTCTGCGACAAATACACAATGGACGAGCTGAAAGAGCTCCGTCAATGGGGAAGTGCCACCCCCGGCCACCCCGAAGTTAACTTCGCCCGTGGCATTGAAAATACATCAGGCCCTCTGGGACAAGGCCACACATACGCCGTGGGAGCAGCCATCGCCGCCAAATTCCTCGAAGCACGTCTGGGCAAGGAGGTAATGGGGCAGACAATCTACGCCTTCATCTCCGACGGAGGCGTACAAGAAGAAATCTCGCAAGGCGCAGGCCGTATGGCAGGTTTTCTCAAACTCAGCAACCTCGTAATGTTCTACGACGCCAACCAGATACAGCTATCCACCCGTTGCGACCAAGTAATGTGGGAAGACACCGCCAAGAAATACGAAGCGTGGGGCTGGAAAGTAATCACCATCGACGGTAACGACTGCGACGCAATACGCGCCGCCCTCACCGAGGCAAAAGCCGAGCAAGAACGCCCCACCCTCATCATCGGTAACACCATAATGGGCAAGGGCGCACGCCGTGCCGACGGCAGCAGCTACGAATTCGACTGCGCCACCCACGGAGCACCCCTCGGAGGCGACGCCTATATAAACACCATCAAAAACCTCGGCGGCGACGTAGAAAACCCCTTCGTCTTCTTCCCCGAAGTTAAAGAAATGTACAACAACCGCCTTGCCGAGCTACGCACAATAGTAGCCGAGCGCAAGCAGCAGAAAGCAGCGTGGGCAGCCGCCAACCCCGACAAAGCCATCAAACTCGCCGAGTGGTTCGCCGGCACACACCCCGCCATCGACTGGAACAGCATAGAGCAAAAAGCCGACGGCCCCACACGCAACGCCTCGGCAACCATCCTTGGCATCCTCGCCGAAAAATACGAAAATATGATAGTATCGTCGGCCGACCTCTGCAACAGCGACAAGACCGACGGCTTCCTAAAAAAGACACACGCAATAACCCCCGGAGATTTCAGCGGAGCATTCCTGCACGCCGGAGTATCGGAGCTCACAATGGCCTGCCTCTGCATAGGAATGGCACTCCACGGCGGAGTAATTGCCGCCTGCGGCACCTTCTTCGTATTCAGCGACTATATGAAGCCCGCCATACGAATGGCTGCCCTTATGGAGCTCCCCGTTAAATTCATCTGGTCACACGACGCCTTCCGCGTGGGCGAGGACGGCCCCACCCACGAACCCGTGGAGCAAGAAGCACAAGTGCGTCTGATGGAGAAGGTAAAGAACCACCACGGCCGCAACTCAATGCTCGTGCTACGCCCCGCCGATGTAAATGAGGCCACACAAGCGTGGAAGCTGGCAATGGAGAACGACAACACCCCCACAGGGCTCATCTTCTCGCGCCAGAATATCACCAACCTCCCCGCCGGCACCGATTACACACAAGCCGAAAAAGGCGCCTACATAATCGCCGACAGCGACGAAGACTACGACGTAATCCTCCTCGCATCGGGTTCCGAAGTATCCACCCTCGTCGACGGAGCCAAGCTCCTCAAAGCCGACGGCATTAAAGTGCGCATAGTATCAGTGCCCTCCGAAGGCCTCTTCCGCACCCAGCCCCAGCAATATCAAGAGAGCATCCTCCCCCGCGACGCCAAAATCTTCGGCCTCACCGCCGGCCTTCCCGTGAACCTCCAAAGCCTTGTAGGCCCCCACGGAAAAGTCTACGGCCTCGAATCCTTCGGCTACTCGGCACCCTACAAAGTGCTCGACGAGAAACTCGGCTTCACCGCACAGAATGTATACGAGCAAGTAAAAGCAATGCTATAAAAATATGAACAAGACAATAGGACTCGCAAGCGACCACGCCGGCTACCCCCTTAAAGAAAAGGTAAAAGAGTGGCTCACCGCCAAAGGATACAGCTACAAGGACTACGGCACACACAGCACCGACAGCTGTAACTACCCCCAATTCGGGCACGCCCTCGCCACCGCCATCGAAGCAGGCGAGCACCCCTGCGGCATAGCCATCTGCGGCACCGGCAACGGCATAAACATGTCGGTCAACCACCACCAAGGCATACGCGGTGCTCTCTGCTGGCAAGCCGAAATTGCCGAGCTTGCCCGCCAACACAACGACGCCAACATTCTTGTGATGCCCGGCCGTTTCATCACCGACGACGAAGCCCACAAATGCGTCGACGCATTCCTCAACACACCCTTTGAGGGAGGCAGACACCTTGCGAGAATAGAAGCAATACCGGTGAAATAACCACCGCCCTTATATTAAAAAGCCTGCCAACATTTCCGTTGCGCAGGCTTTTTATATAATGCAGGGGCGCACCGATGTGTGTGCCCAAAAACACCGACAACGAAAAACCGGGCAGACACACCGGTCTGCCCCTACAAAAAAAGGCAATAAGACAAAAGAATATAAAGACAAACAAATGCAGGGGCGCACCGGTGTGTGCGCCCAAAAGAAAAAACACACAACGCAACAAATAAAATAACCTTATGCCATACAATCCCCAAATACACCACCGCCGTTCCATACGATTACAAGAATATGACTATTCACAAGAAGGACTATATTTTGTTACAATATGTGTACATAACCGCAAGCCATTATTCGGGGAAATTATAGATGGCACAATGCAATTAAATAATGCCGGGTTAATGTTAGAAAAATGGTTCAAACTATGCACAGAACATTTCCAAGAAATAGAATGTTTAGAAAGAATAATAATGCCCAACCACATCCATTGCATTTGGCACAACACAGGAGAAAAGCAATACACAAACAACGAAGAAAAGGGCGCACACGCCGGTGCGCCCCTACAAAAAATTGTTCAATGGTTTAAAACAATGACAACCAACGAATACATACGAGGAGTGAAAGAAAAAGGTTGGCAACCCTTTGATACACGTCTATGGCAACGCAATTATTACGAACATATAATCCGTAACCAACAATCATACGAAGAAATTTCGTGTTATATAATAGAAAACCCAATTCATTGGCCCGACGATGAATTATTCTGCCAATAATCAGAATGTAGGGGCGCACCGGTGTGTGCGCCCAAAAGAAAACAACCAACAACAATGAATAACGGGCGGACACGCCGGTCCGCCCCTACGAAAATACAAACAACACACAACGCGAATGCAGGGGCGCACCGATGTGTGCGCCCAAAAGAAAAACACACAACGCAAATGTAGGGGCGCACCGATGTGTGTGCCCAAAAGAAAAACACACAACGCGAATGTAGGGGCGCACCGATGTGTGCGCCCAAAAGAAAAACACACAACGCAAATGTAGGGGCGCACCGATGTGTGTGCCCAAAAGAAAAACACACAACGCGAATGCAGGGGCGCACCGATGTGTGCGCCCAAAAGAAAACAACCAACAACAATGACAAAAGCCATAAACAACTACCACAGCCACTACCGCAACATCATACGCCTGGGCACCCCCATTGTGCTCGGGCAGCTCGGCAACATAATACTCGGATTTATCGATACAATAATGGTGGGGCAATACAGCGGCGAGGCCCTCTCCGCCGCAGGCTTCGTCAACAGCATATTCAACCTCGGAATATTCGCAATGCTCGGGTTCAGCTACGGCGCAACCCCCATAATCGGTGCCTTCTACGGCCGCCGAGAGAACGACAATGTAGGGCACTCCTTCCGCGACAGCATCGGTGCCAACATCCTCTTCGGCCTCATAATCCTTGCAGCCTACACCCTGCTCTACCTCAACCTCGGCAATCTGGGCCAGCCACAGGAACTGCTCCCGGTTATGCGCCCCTACTTCCTCGCCCTGCTCGCCTCGCTCCCCTTTCTTATACTGTTCAACAGCTTCAAACAATTCACCGACACTATCGCCTCCACAAAAACAGCACTATGGGTGATAATCGCCGGCAACCTCACCAATATACTACTAAACTATCTGCTAATTTTCGGCGTTGGCGGCCTCCCGCGAATGGGGCTCACAGGAGCAGGCCTTGCCACCCTCGCCTCACGCACCCTTATGGTCCTGCTCTTCATTCTGCTCATAGCCAAGCAAAGCAAATTCCACGCCTACAAGCAAGGATTCAACGCCCGCCGCAGCCGTCGCAGCGACATTGGCAAACTATTCAAGATAGGAACCCCGCTCGCCGTGCAGATGGGAATGGAAACAGCCTCCTTCTCCCTCGCCTCCCTGCTAATGGGCTGGTTGGGAGCCACCGAGCTTGCCGCCTTCCAAGTAATGTGCATCACCGGTTCCCTCTGCTTCCTCGTATATTACGGCATTGCAGCAGCAACCTGCATACGCATCAGCCACTACCGCGGGCGCGACGAGTGGCACAAAGTGGGCGAAACAGCCAACGCCGGCCTACACATAATACTCCTCACCGCCGCCATACTATCGGCAGGCATTGCCCTTTTCAAGTGTGAGCTTGCCGCCATCTTCACCGCCGACACAGCCATACAGACAATGTTCACCGCAATGCTCATCCCTATGCTCGCCTATCAGGTGAGCGACGGCATACAGATAAACTACGGTAACGCCCTGCGCGGCATTGCCGTCACAAAGCCTATGAGCCTCTACGCCCTCATTGCATTCATTCTGCTCGGCCTTCCCGCCAGCTATCTGCTCGGCTTTACCGCCAACCTCGGCGGCATTGGTGTTGCAATGGGCCTTCCCGTGGGGCTCACCGCCGCCGCCATTCTCTATTACTCCCGCTTCCGCAAGGAATTGAAAAAGAGAGGTGTTTAAATAACGCAAGCAAAAAAACAAAATAGGGCGCACACGCCGGTGCGCCCCTACGGAAACAAACAAACGCAAATGTAGGGGCAGAGCGATGTGTCTGCCCAAAAGAAAACAAGGATAAACAAAAAACTGTCCCGCTTTTTAAAGAGGGACGAGCGCGAGAGAAACGAAGCGCGGAGGGAGTTAAAAAACAAGCAACAAAAAAAACGCGACTCCTCCACCGCGGGGCGGTCCCCCTCCTCTCGAAGAGGAGGAGTTAAAAAACAACAAGGATAAAAAAAAAGGGCGCACACACCGGTGCGCCCCTACGGAAACAAACAAACGCAAACGTAGGGGCAGACCGATGTGTCTGCCCAAGAAAACAAGGATAAAAAACAAAGGGCGCACACGCCGGTGCGCCCCTACGGCAAGGGCATTAACCCAACATCCATTTCCAGCACGGGATTACTTCGATTGTTCCATACTGGTCGGTAAAGGTGGTTTCTTCGTCAAAGGTGAGTATTATGCGTCTGCGGCACACAAGGCGTTTGGGAAGTTTCTTTAAGGCATCTAATTCCCTGTTCAAGGTTTCTTCGTCACGTAGCGAATAGCACACTTGTATGGCCAACTCATTCTCGGGCACGTAAAAATCGACTTCAAAGTTATCGTTATAGAAGAACACTCTTTCGTTAGCGGCATCGTGGCCATATTGGCGGAACAGCTCTAATGCTACCAGATTTTCCAACAACATCGCATCCTTGTCAATGAGGAACAGGTTCAGTATGCCATTATCTATGAAATAATACTTGCAATTACTCTCCTTGTCGGCAAGGCACGATGCGTAATTTTTCAGTCTCATCAACAGCCACGCATCCTCGCAATATTCTACATATTTTATTGTAGTGGCAAGACTCAGCTTACCACCGACACTCGAAAGCAGATTGTTTATTCTGTTAAACGAGATGGGGCGACAAACGCTTTCGGCAATCTTTCTTATCAATATGCGAATACCGGCAACATTCGTTATGTTGTTACGGGCTATAATATCACCCAAATATATCTTTTGGAACACGCTGCTCAAATAGTTGCGCTTGGCAGGTAACATTGCCGATGCCGGTAGGCCTCCATCGTGAAGATATTCGTTGAAATATCTTACAGCGGCCGAGCGACCTTCTGTTGAAAGCAGGTCATTGGGCAACAACGACACACCGTGTACGTTGGCATACTCCCTGAAACTGTAAGGATACACCTCGGTTGTGAGGAAACGACCACCGAGCGTTGTATTTATCTCCCCGGACAGCATTTTTGCATTTGAGCCGGTAATGTATATAGTGTATTTCGCATCGGCCATACGACGGGCAAATTTCTCCCAATGGTATATATTCTGTATTTCGTCGAGGAACAGTATAGGACGCTTGCCGTACATCTCCTGATGACATTCAAGAAGATGGTTAAAATCTTCGGCAGTGAAGTTCTCCAAACGCTCATCCTCGAAATTCAGATACAGCATTTCATCCCACAGCCTGCCTTCGTTTAGTAATTGCTGGATGCGTTGGTAGAGCATATATGATTTTCCCGAACGGCGCACACCAACCAACACACAGCAAGGGAAGGTGTCAAAGTTGAATTCGCGTGGTTCTATCTTATAACGTACAACTTCTTGTTGGTTGTCACGGAGTATCTGTTTCAAAAGTTGCTTGTCCATAATCGTCCTTTATTGATAAATAACAATGCAAATATACGGTTTGTTTAATCAATATACAAATTATTGTTGCGTTTTATTTAATCAATTAAACAAAATGGTATTTATTCTACTTCGTCTGACTATATGCCCAACAAGCAAAAGGATGAGATAAAAAGATACCGGGCAGACACACCGGTCTGCCCCTACGGCAAGGCAATAAGACACAAGAACAGAAAGACAAACAAAATGTAGGGGCGCACCGGTGTGTGCGCCCGAAAACACACAGGCAAAGAAAGAAAACGAACTCCCTCCCCCTGCGGGTACTCCCTCTTTAAAAAGCGGGAGAGTTTGAATTGCCCGTCTGCCCCTACGGCAAAAGGCAATAAGACAAAAGAACAAATGTAGGGGCGCACCGGCAATAAAAAACAACCTCGGCTGTGCTTGATGCACAGCCGAGGTTCGTAATTATAGTTCGCTGTTTATTATTTTGCAATAAACACCTTACCGTTCTTAATGTAGATGCTACCCTTCACAGGCTCGGTAATCTTGCGGCCGTGGAGGTCATAGATTGCATCGCTCTCCACACCTTCTGTTTCAACCTCATCGATGCCTGTGGTTCCCTCGATTGTGAAGCTGTAAGAAACCGCACTTGTGGAAGCATCCACTGCAAGGTAGGCCTTGTTGGCCGAGCAGATAAAGTGGGTACCACTGGCGCTACCAACATAAACGCTGCTTGCATTATACTCTTTGTATATCCAATAGAAAGCCTCCTTGGTGTTGACGGTCAACAGTACATAGCAGTTCTTGCCGGGCACCTCAACTGCGGCCTTGATGAAACAACCTGCAAGAACGTTACCGGTGGTATCGACTGTGGGAGTTTCGGTTGTGTATTCAAACTCATAGCCGGTGGTTGTGGTCGACAAAGCTGCCACCGCCTCACTGCGACCGATAACCACAGGAGTTTTTGCGGGGATAATGCCATCGGTAACGGGACGCAATGCCATTGTCTTGCCTGTAACATTGGGTGTATGAGCAATGTAGGCTACGAGGTCGCCGGGAACGGTTACTGCGAAAGGCAGATAGAGAGTTCCCCAATTGCTGCTGTTCTTCATTGTGAAGGTGTAGCTCACGGTTTCATCGGTCACTTTCTCGAATACAAAGTCGGTTGTGAAACTCTCGCCCACATAGGCTCCGGCAGTGGCGTTACCCGAATTGCTATAATAATCGAGGCCATCGCCATCGACGCAGAAGCGGCGCTCTTTATCATCGACGTCACAAACAATCATTGCTGTTCCCGACACTGAACCATCTTTGAGTGTAAGCTCGGTACCCTCTTCTTCAATCTGTGCACCTTCACTCCAATAGCCGTTACCAACCGCACTCACGAGCTTGACGGTGCCCGCCTCCTCGTCCTTCTGCGCAATGAAGAGTGTTGTTGCATCGGTCTTTGTTTCATCGGTTGTCCACTTAATGCGACGGTTGCCACCATCGGTGTAGAGGGTGCGGAGGTCACCGTTAGACAAACGACCTTTTATGCGGTAGACTTTGCCATCTTCTATCTCTACCGATTCAAAAATCTCATCTGTTCCAATCTTGTCGGTGGTAATGCCATCGGCTACAAGCCAACAGGTATTGTGCGCAACCGAAAGGTCGGCTGTGATTGCATTAAATATAGGCTCGTTATTCTCAATGGCTACACTGTATCCCGACGAAACGGTTGTTGTGTAGTATGTACCCATCAAGGCCGAAGCTGCGGGTCTTTTTGCATCGGTATCATCGAGAGTAGCCTCCAATGTGTAGCTGCCGGCTGCGGCTTTTATTATCACCGGTGTTCCCTTGGCAAGTTTCTCGCCGGCTGTTGCAACCGCAGTAAGTTCCTCATAGTAATAGCTGCCATCGCCTTTTTGGAGAATGTGAGCAGGATCAACGGTGTATGCAGTAACACCCTCGGGGAGCACCACATTGAATGCAAGGTCGAGGGTTGCAACGCCGCTTGCGGGCACCTCTACAGTGTAGTTCATCTGGGTAATGTCGGTAATCTCGTTAATTATCCAAGTAGATGCGTTGTTCACCTCGGCTCCCCACTCAACAATTACGTCATTATCATCCTGTGCATGCATAGGATGATTGTTACCAATCTTCAATGTAAGCTGGCCTGCTGTAAGTGCCGAAATTTTAACAGCCTGTGCCTCGGCCTCGGTACCCATATGCTGTGCATCTTTTGCAAAAGACTTCACATAAAGGCCTGTGTGCAGGTTCTTCATCTTATACTCACCCACAACACCTGTCTCCTCGAATTGGAAGGCAGCAAGCGACTTAATGCCTATATTTCCATATGCGTGGAATTGCAAGTGGTTATGATTGTAGGTACCGGGCTCGCACAATGTATGAACATAATGGCCTGCGCAATAACCGTTTGTAGAAGTAGAAACAATGTAATATGCCTTATTGGGGTCGGGAGCGATGTATGCTTCGTCCACAGCAGTGCGCAAAGCCTTGTATGCAGCATAGCAATCGGCTGCGCTGCTGCTTGCACTGCCAGCTTCTTCAAGAACAGTTGCAGCGGCCTTCTTCTCATTTATTGCATCTATTGCATCATTTGAATAGAAACCAACGCTTTCACCAACAATGTATCCACCGGTAGTTGTTTGAGCGTTAAGGTCTTTTATCTGATAGTAACGGGGATTGTCGTTATCAAATATCGCAGGAACAAGCTTGAAGAGCGAGCCTTCGTCGCCGGTGGGATTGCCGGAATAGAATCCCATCTTATTGCCTGTTCCGCCCCAGTTAGAGAGATAGTTGCTATTGTCGTGCAGTCGTATATTGCAGTAGCCGTCGTCACACTTCTCGATTTTCCACTCGTAGTAGGTCTCTGCACCGGCTGTCTTTACCGATACTTTGCCCGGGCCGTTTGTATTGTCGCTTGCACTGAGCACTTTGCCGTCGGCATTGTAGGGCTTGATTACAAAGCCGTTGGCACTCTCCATAAAGTACCAAGCCTGATAGCTGTCATTTTCGGTAGAGTCTTGAACCGCAACATTGTGTTCGGAATAGTTGTATTCAAGAACTTTGGTCGCCCCACGCTTAATGTATATATTGTAGAGCACGGGGTTCTCCTCGTCGGTTGTCAATACAATCACCGGTGCGGTACCGTAGATGGTGTTGCCCACTGCTTCGTCGAGTTCCATCCAACATTGGTTGGCAGGAATTTCGGTTGCTGCGGTAACTTTGTTAAAGTCTGTGCCATCGAATGTGTAGTAGTTATTATCGGCAGCGATTGTTGTTTTTACAAGGCCGCTGCGCAACAGCGAACCCTCGGTAGAGGCTTCTGCACCCTCGTCGTTCATTGTGATTGTGAGAACGTAATCACCGGCAGCTGCCTTAACAATAACGGGAGTGTTCTTTGCAAGAGTCTCGCCCTCGCTTGCCACGGTTTCAAGTTCGTAGGTGTAGTACAGGTTTTTGTTGATGAGGTTCTCTTTGGTAAGGTCGTATGCTGTAACGCCTGCGGGCAACACCACGTTGAAGGGCAAGCAGAGTGTGGTAACTCCGTTTGCGGGAACTGTGAGTGTGTACTCGGTTACCTTTGTGAGGGTGAAGGTAGAGAGGTTTGGTTTATTAAACTTATCGTTACCGAATATTGGGCCCCAGTCGTTTATATATTGTACATCGTTGCGGTTACTCTTGATTTTATAGATATTGGTTTCAGTTTCCTCAAACAGATATACACCGGCCTGATCTGCATCATTACTCAAGAGCTGTGGTGCCCAACCAGCGTTGCGTGTGCTGTGCATATACAATCCCTGAACCGACAATGTGTAACCTGAAACATCATTGTTCGGCACAATGGTAAAGAGAGCATCGGCTGCCACCTTTGCCGCAATGGCATTGTTCTGCAACTCCTGATGTTTTGCATCCGTGCCATCAAGTGTCACATCAAATAGTTTGTAACCGGCTACATCATTAGACATTGACTCAACAGCAGCATTGGTATAAGCAACAAATATGGGCTCACCTTTATATTTAATGTTATACACACCATTGAACACATTGTCCTTCTTTGCATTGAGTTCATCATAGAAAGGTTTCAACGCATCGTATGCTGCCTGCAACTCATCGGCAGTACCACCATTGTTGTAATAGTACAACGCCTCGGCCATTTTGTCGTAAACATTCTCTGTCTCCTCGGCAGTTACACCGGCAAGGTTCTTGTATGTATTGGCAACCTCGGCTGTTGATGTGAGCTTGTAGAGGTCGAACTTCGCCATATGGAAGTAAGGACGGCTTACTGAAGAAGTCTGGTTGTAGTTATCGTGAGTCTTAACCACAAACTTCAAATGAGAATATCTTACATCGGTAGAAATAGCACCCGACTCCCAAGTAGCACCGGCAGTGTTAGGCAAGCCCTCTACAGTGGTGATTGGTGTCCAGTTCGTTCCATCATTGCTACCATAAATTTCAATATTCTTTGGACGGTCGTTAGAACCGCTGTTACGCTGCTGACCGGCAATCTTGAAGTTATCCAAACCAACTGCATTGCCGAAATCAATCTGCAAGTAGTCGTGTGTAGAAGAGAGCGAACTCCAGTTTGAGTGCAGATAAGAACCTGCATCCTCGTCGAGCAAGGCCGCTACGCCACCGGCACCATCATTACCACTTGTATGCGGGTTGTTACACCATATATAATAATCTTCACCCTGTGTGGCAGAGAGTGCAATCTCCGTTGCCTTGCCTGTGGGGGCTACATTTATTGTAATCTCGGCAATCAAAGCCTTAGTAAGGTCAATCAGCCCACCAAGAGCACGAAGGTCCTCCTCTTTCTCCTCGTCGGCAAGTTCGTGAAGGTCGGTACCGCCGGCACTGTAAAGGGTGCGGTCTTGAACATAGTAGCTTTCGCAACCACCATCGACAGTAATATCCATAAGGTTGGTACAGCCTTCGAATGGGTCGGGCTCGGTGCCTTTGCGCACTTCGAGGTTGGTGATGTTCACACCCTCGGGGATTGCGTGCGACACTACGCTAAAATCGGACATATCCTGTGTAAGTGTCAGGCTGTTTGTCGAGCGTGTGGCGGCGGCACGGCGTGCTGCTGCAAGTGCCGCAGCCGATTCAAGCGATGTTGCGGTAACCACAAGCTGTGTATTGCTGTGGGTGTACACAATGTCTATTCTGTATTTTGTACCCTTGCTGATGCTTGCCAAAGCGTTATTGTTATTATCATTGTCGAGCTTCACAATAAGCTGGCCGCCATTGGAGGTCGACTGCATATAGAGCTGGAAGCCTTTGCCGTATGTGCTGTTCATAGGCGCATTACCTGTTGCGATAAGTGCCGAACCCCACTCGTTGAAGTTGTTACCATTGTCCTCTATGGTCAATGAGATACTCCAATCCTCGCCTGCTGCCAATGTTGTGCCCAGGTCGGTGGTAATGTAATTTCCAGAGTTGTTAGAAGCATTTGCGCCCTTACCCTTTACTACACCGGTGAACACCTTGTTGTTGCTCATCTCCTCAATTGTCGCCGGCAAGCTGATAGACCACAAATCCTTGTTGTTGGTAAAGAGGCCGTTGTCGAAGCCTATGATTGAGCACTGCTCGCCAAGAATTTCAACAGTCTCGGGGATTACAAGGTCGTGGTTGCCACTCTTGCGCACATTGGTGAGGATTACCACTTCAGGAACAGAAACCTCGGTAAATACAAAATCAGTACAATAAGCCTCGGTTGACTGGTCGTGGGCCCTTGTTGACTGGTTGAATCCGCTACCATCATCATTTATAACAAAGAACAGGTTACGTGATTCGCCATTACCGGGAACAGACTGCATTGTGAGACCCTCATAGTATGTTGTACCTGTACCAAGTTCAAA
>JAZRAC010000039.1:0-6355 GCA_045634365.1 Bacteroidaceae bacterium
TACATAACCTTTGGTGTGGGCTATTGCTTTATCCATTCCAAAGGTAATGCGAAGACCTGACTTTAGGATAAAGCAAATATAGTTCCCACACCTTATTTTTTTATTTAATGCTGAACGGAGGGACAGGGAGGCTAAAACTGAAAAGATGGCAAAAGATGTTATTGCAAAATGTCCTAATTGTGGACATAGTTTTATTGTTAAAAAGCACAACAGTGGAGTAGTTGGTGCTGTAGTTGGTGCTGCTGTATGTACAGCCGTAGGTTTATCTGTAACTATCGGAACGCTCGGTCTTGGAGCCCCCGTTGTCGGTGCTGCAGCAGGATATGCTTTAACCCAAAGTGGCAAAAGTTGCAAATGCCCAAAGTGTAACACAGAATTTGACAAGCCAAAACAATAGATAGAGAGCGCCACGCAACTTTATATAGCAACGTAGCCTGTCTACCCACACGGATAGACAGGCTTTTTCTATGTTTTCAGTGTTCAGCAGGCTGTAAAATACCACGATATACAGTAAGTCGAAACGCTTAAAAAAGATATAATGAAGTGGTAAAATATCCTTTTTATCGTTTGCAAGAAGCGGAATTATCTATAAATTTGCATAACAGATAACTACTATGGATTTTGAACATACTCCAAAAGCAACTTGTTCTTGCGACTTATTAACGACCATTTGTTTTTACAGATAGTTATCTAAATTAAAGTAGCTCTTAAAAATTTTGAATATTGCATTGTAATACAGCAACTTGCAAACAAGTTCAAAGATATTACAAGGATTTATAAAGCACTTCCAACTTTATGACCGACACAATGGGCCGTATGCACTCTGATGCTCAGTTCGCAGATTCTTCTTCAGTTAAGTTCCTTTTCCTCCTTTGCGCTCGGCAAAACAAACAAGTTTCTTTTGCGCTCGCTTATGCGTCGGTTCCCGCACACGTTGAGATGATGGGCTTCCTCGGTATCGGACAAATAATGTGCAAATGAGTGAATGGGAGTTTACTCACATTTACAACGAATGCAGCCATTATTAGCCAAAGGCAACAACCCCATGGTTGGTGCTACTGTTGCTATCGCAGTGGATATTTCGGCTGCATTGAGCAAGTAATTTATTGTAAATCAATAGATTTATAGAGAGTCGTTCATTTAAACGGCTCTCTTTTTTTGTTGGTATTACAGGGAGTGTATTAAAGGTCGTTTACAACTCGTTTAAGACCGCTTTATACTCTGCAAGGTAATTTATATATTAAAAACTCCGGAAGCCACAGATGGGCTTATATTGACCTATACAAAGTGTTTCGTGCGACCAAATAGCGACCACTTTTTAGGTGGTCGCAAAATTCAATTTTACACAAACAAAGAAGACCATCATAATTATATTAATAAGCAAAAGCGAAGAGATTAAAGATTTTCACTTATTCTTTATCTCTTCGCCTGCACTTGTCGCTTTATGAATTTCTATTCGAGTGTCGAGAAATCAATATCAGGAGATTCGGTCACATTGCCTTTACGCTCAAAATAGGTTCCAGATTTCATATACTCATCAAAAAAACCTCCCATAGAAAGGAAGAAGCAGTCTCCCTCTATGCCACCTGTATAGTCGAAACGCATCTCTTTGGCACCCGTCGTATCACAAGTGAAACGTGCTTTAGATACAGGAACCCAACGGCCGTCAGTTGTACGTGCCCATTGGTTGGTATAGTATGCTTTTCGATTGATATAGCCCATTACCGGATTAAAGTTTTCAAGAAATGAATGCGCTCCTGTGTACCAAGTAGATGTCTGAGGGCGACGGAATGATGCGATAAGAGACCATTCTCCCTTGTTGTTATCAAAAAAGTAAGCTGTATAAATAGTATTACCATTACCATCAGGTTTTACCCCCATAAGAAAACGACAACGCTCGCCAGCCTTCCAATCATAGTGTATGTAGCTTTGACCACCCGAACCTTCATTTCCAAAATCATTTATTATCGTATTCTCACCTTTTTTTACTAGTGTCACTCGCATAGTATCCGGTATCTCGGCAGGATTGTCGGTTTCAAAAGGACTCCACACCGAGAATAATACCCTTCTCTTGTGTGGGCTGTTATTCTGCATTCCGAAGTAGCCTTGACTGAATCCACAAACCATATAATAACTGCTGGGTATATCGCCTTCCTCAGGAACAACAACTTCGTTGTAGAACCACTCCACATCTTCTTTAGGGAGAACATATCCTAAATGCACAGACGGGCCACGACGTCCGAAGTGGGTGCTGAAATCGGGTGCCACAAACGCTATATTTTGCATTTCGCCCCCAACAATAACAGCAGCTACGGAACCAAAGCTCTCACCCTCATTTATTTTAAGACCACGAATATCCATCTTTATATATCCGGGAGTTTTCACCTTGAATGTTCCAACATCTATACGCGAGAAAGTATCACTATTGAGTGTAACCTTTTTTCTCTTGCCTAACAAAGAGACCTCAATGCGAGACTTGCCTTTTGCCTGCAAAGCAATATCAATTTTACCGCACTCATTTGCTCTAAAATAAAAGCTTATTACAGTTTCTTTGTCAATCCAATTGCGTATTGTATTACTGCGTTCGTCAATAGAGGCAGAATTTCCAGAAGTAATATACGCATTACCTGCCGCATTGACTACATATTCACTTTGAGCGACTGCTGGCAAATGAGCAAAAAGAACAAGCATTAAGGATGCCAGCAATAAAAGTCCTTTGAGTTTCATTGTAATTTACTTTATTGGTTAATATTGCTATCTAACATTTTACAAATATATAAATATTTATCCACTTGCTTGTAAAATTTACGTATATTTGCCATAAAATTGTGAATATTATCTCAAATAATTTCCCGTTGTTATCTTGAAATAACAAACATCTGTAACCTCAACTGCGTATTCTGCCCCAAGACCGACAGAGAGAAACGCCGCCTCACGCTCGAGGAGTTCAACACCCTAACCGACCGTTCGCAGGTTCTTCTTCAGTTAGCTTCGCTTTCTTCCTTCTCGCTCGGCAAAATAAATAAATTTCTTTTGCGCTCACTCGTGCGTCGGTTCGCAGGTTCTTCATCAGTTAGCTTCGCTTTCTTCCTTCTCGCTCGGCAAAATAAATAAATTTCTTTTGCGCTCACTCGTGCGTCAGTTCCCGCACACGCCCAAGATGATGGGCTTCCTCGGCATCGGACAAATAATGTGCAAATGAGTGAATGGGAGTTTACTCACATTTACAACGAATGCAGCCATTATTAGCCAAAGGCAACAACCCTATGGTAGGTGCTACCGTTGCCATCGCAGTTGATATTTCGGCTGCGTTGAGCAAGTAATGCGAAAGCGAGTGGGTGAAAATTAATTTTCACACGCAACAACAACGCGAATGAGCGTTGTTTGCGACGAATGAAGCTTAGCTTTACAAAGGAGTATGGCATTTGCCAATTGGCAATATGAATATTATAAATAAGATATTGGCTATTCGCGACAGCTTGCCACCGATGGCCGAGAATGAAATTGACTTTAACCTTGCCCCCGTTCCGCCTTTTATTACCCAATCTTATCTTGTTGTTATTCAATTGTATTACTATCAATAAAATAGGCATAAACATAAATCGATTTACTGTTTGTACCATTACCCCCGTGATGCACATCACCAATCTCAAAGCCCAATTCATCGGCAATCTTTTCAACCTTTGCAGCCACCCATCGAGTCGCCGTTTGTGCGCAGAATAGCAAATTATCTTTTGCATTGTGGCGATAGAGCCTCTCCTTAATATTCCCCGTAACTCCAATATACACTCGTCGCCTATTATCCCTATTATACAATTCGGGGTAAAGCTCCATCAAATAATCGATAATCCTCTCTGCACTAAAATTGCGACAATCCATCATATCTAATTCCATTATAAATTATTATACCGCGAAGATAATACCTCTTTCAAGCGACAAGGTTGCTATTTTGACACTATTCACTTTTTTTATTTCTGCAAAAAGGCATTTTTCCACATATTCCACCACGCCCTTCCCCACGCCATTAGATAGACACCCCCCTGTCCATTTTACCTCTCGCCAACGGAGATTGAGAATAAGCATATACAGCCTATTCTTCGACGAAACTTGATTATAAACCATTTTGTAACTATATTTGCAATAGTAAATTAAGAACCTTAGAAATACATCCTATTTCAAACTTTAACCGATTAAACATAAACGAATATACTATGGAAGTCATTTTCGCGATAATCATCGGAGCTGCAATTGGAGCATTTATCGGCTACATAGTTGCAGGTAGCAAAAATAAAGAGCAACAGAACACCATCGACAAACTACAATGGCAATTGGACAATGAAAAGAACAATGCCGAACTCATTACATCGAATCTCCAAAAACAAATAGATAGTACAAAGAGTGAGGCAAAAGAACAAATCGAGAACATAAAAGCCGACTATGAAAAGCGCATAGCCGATGTAAAAAGTGATGCCGAGAGACAGGCCGTAGATGCAATGGCAGCACAAGAGAAAAGACACTCCGATGCCATAAAAGCACAGCAAGAACTCTTCGATGCCACAATGGCCAAAATTACCGCACAGGTAAAGAACGCCACCGATGATATGCTCAAACAACGCCAAAAAGAGTTTACCGAATCGAGCAACGCCAACCTTGGACAGATAGTAAATCCCCTGCGAGAGACCATCGAAAAGATGAAGCAGACAATGAACGACAGCACGCTCAAACAGACAGAAATGAGCAGCGAATTAAAGGCAAACATCGAGAATATGATGAAACACAGCGATGCAGCCAAGCAGAGTGCCGATGAACTTACACGTGTATTCAAGCACAAGAGCAAAGTGCAGGGCGACTGGGGCGAACTTATACTCGACGAATTACTCACCTCGCAAGGACTCACAAAAGGAATACACTACGAGGTACAGACCACTCTGCGCGACGCAAAAGGTAATGTCGTGCTCACCGACACCGGTGGCAATCTGCGCCCCGACATTATTATGCACCTCGACAGCAACCGCGAAATTATCATAGACTCAAAAGTCTCACTCACCGCATTCTGCGACTATATAAAAGCCGAAAATATCGATGAAAGAGAGTTCTACCTTAAAGCACACATCGATAGCATACAAAGACACGTAAAGGAACTATCGAGAAAAGACTACTCCTCATACATAAAAGCCCCAAAAGTGAAGATGGACTATGTTATTATGTTCGTTCCACATACCGGCGCATTATGGACAGCGTTAAACGCACAGCCCGACCTTTGGCGTAAGGCAATGGAAATGAACGTATTTATAGCCGACGAGCAGACACTCTTTGCAGCACTTCGAATGATAACACTCACCTGGACGCACATAGCACAAGCCGAGAACCACAAAAAAGTATACGAACTTGCCAATGAAATCCTCGAAAGAGTAGGTATGTTTATGGAGAGCTACGAGAGCATTGGAAAGGCCATCGGCAATGCCCAAAAAGCATACGACGAGGGAGGCAAAAAACTAGCACCAAGCGGACAAAGCATCCTTCAAACCTGTACAAAACTTAAAAAACTTGGAGCAAAACAAAGCGGTAAACACCCGATAAGACAGATTGAAAATATAAACGAAATAGAAGGAACTGAGAATGTGTGAACCGGTAAGCAACACATTATCCTCTCGTCTGCAATGAAGGCTCTGAAATCATCAGCAAACTCAGGATGTGCCCCGTGTCACCCAATAGTTCTCTCAATCCTGTAATCTTTTTCACCTTCTTTCTGTGCCGATAGAAAGAGCGTATATCCTGTTTGCACAATATCCCGATCTTAAAGAAGCCTACTCACTATCTCATTCATTAAGGATGATTTTCTCGCGCCGATTAAAGAAAGACGAGGCAAGGCTTTCACTTGCCAGATAGTATGACAAAGTTGACAACTGTGGCTTCGCATCGTTCAACACCATTGCAGGGACAATATACGAACATTATGACGAGATACTGAATTATTTTGTCAGCCGTTCCACGAATGCTTTTGCAGAAAGTTTCAATGCTAAAATAAAATCTTTCAGAACTCAACTAAGAGGAGTTACGGATATCAAGTTTTTCTTATTTAGATTGGCTAAACTTTTTGCTTAGCCCCCCAACTTTTGCAGGTGAGCCAGCCGAGCCCAAGCCCGTAACTGAAAGTAGCAGATACACACAAAAAAAGAGAACCTCAATTGCTTGAAGTTCTCTTAAAAAAAGTGGCGATGACCTACTCTCCCACAAAGCACCAAAGGGGCTTCGTTAATGCGAGCAGCAATCAGTCGCGAGGAGCACAGGCAAAGCTTGTGCCTCGCGGGGTGCGAACAGCGAGCATTACAAGGAGAGGAGGGCAAGCCCCTGA
>JAZRAC010000040.1:0-35719 GCA_045634365.1 Bacteroidaceae bacterium
CCCTTTCGTCTAAAATGAGATTTTTAGGAAATGCGACTGACTTTTCGAATTCTTCGCATTTCTTATAAGCAATAGTCATCTCATCAAAAGCCTTTTTTACTTCATTTGTTTTCTCTTCTGAATTATCAATTAAAGATTTAGCAGTGTCCATGATTTATTTTTTCCGCCACTACAAGCCTCCGAACTTTGGCAATTAATAATAGGGTATAAAAATAAGAAAGACGTGAGACTTGTCGCCTTACGTCCACATATCTTAGGCATCGCCAAACGCCCCAATGAGATGAACAATGAAGAAACAATATTCCCACGCCGTGATATATACGTGGGCGACGCACAGAACGCACGTAACCAGCATATACACAGAATGAGCATTGATTGCGTCTGTCCCTCATTGAAATTTTGGCGAATTTAAGATATGGACTTAAAACAAAATGCTTTCTTGCGTCGGCAGATTTCTCCCTGCTGACTCCGCAAATATATACATTTTTTCACAATCAATGCTCAATTGGAATATTATTTCTTCTTATATAAGGTAATTATCATTTTCACAGGCGGTAGAAAAAAAATGGAGGACGATTTCTCGTACCCCCACCAATGTTCATTCACAAAACTCTTTCTTCAATCTCATCACCATAGATATTCCTACATTTTCAATCTTGGGTATATTCATAAACAAAAGCTAAAAAGTTCTCTGTTTTGATTTTTTAGAAGCTTACTATTGCCAACTCTTCTTTTTTGTATTACCTTAGCAACACCAGAACCCGCCAAGCCTCTTAACAATGCTCAAATGTGCGGGTCGTTTTTATTTATATACACAACCTATGGCTACAACGATTCCATTTAACAAAGGTTATTCAGCCCCATATAATATTGTCTCATTGCTACAATCAAGAGGTTAGGGTGATTATCCTGCTGGTCGATAAACCCTTCACTTGTTGATACCAATGTTACATTTTCAGGAACGATGATAAGGTTGTTGTTCTCGTTCATTTGTTTATTTGTTTAAAGGTTAATAAATGCTTAAAAGAAAAGAAATCAGGGGCTTAATTACTTTTTGGTTCTTAATGCTCTCTGTTTCTTATATCCTTTGATGGCTGTCAATGCCACCTCTAAAATGACTATAAAAGTCTCTAATTTTTTCACATAATGTTGTGTGTTTTGGTTATTTGTACTTCAGCCTTCTCTTCAATAGGTGTATCGGCAGTTGGTTTTTGTTGTTAATACTGTGTTGTTTTCTATATTTCTTGTGTGTTCTTGGCGTTATTTCTTTTATATTGTTGATTATTACACATATAAGGGTTTTAAGTTGTAAAAAATGGAAGAATTTGTTGGGAGGTAACGAGTAAGATATATGAATAATAAGATTCTATTTGCTATCTATAAAATCGCAAATTGACAACCTTATAACCTCAAATTCGTTTATCTTTGTACACAAAGACACAAATAGTCGAAATTAGGTGTAATTAACGTGGCATTATTTGCAAAATAAATATTTTTTTGTAATTTTGCCACAGGAAATTCAAATTGCTGGTAAATAATTAAAATAAATTATGGAAGACAATAAAATTGTAGGTCGCAACTTGAAAGCTCTCCGAGAAGCAAATTGTTATACACAAGAACAAGTTGCATCGTATCTTGGTATACAAAGATCTGCATATGCGAATTATGAATCAGGAGAGCGCGAAGCGCCCATAGAGATCCTTTCAAAAGCAAGTGAATTAATGGGGTGTGAACTTGGTTTGTTGTTTGATGAAGACCAAAATGCAGTAAAAGATATGTTAATATGTGCTTTTCGTGCAGAAAATTTATGCGAAAACGATCTAAATGAAGTTGCTGCATTTAAAAATATAGTTTTGAATTATATAAAGATGAAAAGACTTTTGGCGTAATGAAGAAATTAAATTTAGATACTGCCGAAATTCTTGCTCAACAAATGAGAAGCAATTTAGGGCTAGGTGCATACGAACCTGTAAATATGAAAACTGTTATGCGCCAACTTAATATTTTGGCGGTATATCGCCCTTTGTCTAATAAATTATTTGGATTGTCATTGAAAACCAATGATGGTAATAACAAATTCATTCTTGTGAATAGTAATTCCACTCGTGGCCGCCAGCATTTCACAATCGCTCATGAATTATTCCATTTGTTTTATGACGACAACCCACAACCCCACTTCTGTGATAAAGAAAACTTAAAAAGCAACAGTGAGCGTTCTGCAAATTTATTTGCAGCCGCTTTCCTAATGCCACTAAATGGTATTATTAGCAAGATTCCTGCTAAAGAAATTGCTTCCAAAGAGATTGGACTTGAAACTGCAATTTGTTTGGGACAATTATATGGCGTTTCGCATTCCACATTAGTGCTTCGTCTTAAAGAACTCAAGATCATTTCTGCAGAAAACATGTCCAAACTTCTTGATATAAGAATCGCAAAAGAAGCATCTTTAAGAGGATTTGACATGTCTTTATACAAAGAAGGAAATCACGAACTTGTTATTGGAGATTTTGGAAGATGCGCTCGCCGTCTCTATGATGAAGAGAGGATCTCTGAAGGACATTATATGGAACTTTTAAACATGATTGGATATGGGGAAAGTGAAGATAGTGCTGGATGCTGATGTTTTAATTCATTTCTCTAAAGCTGATAAATTGTCATTGTTGCCTAATATCCTTCCTGAATATGAGCACATTGTTTTGAGCATTGTGTATGATGAAGTAAAAACGATTCAGAAACAATTGGATAATCAAATACATTACCTTAAAAATATAAAAAAGGAAACATTCACACCAATAGGAGAAATGCGTAAGGAATATGCCATCCTGTGTTCCAAATTTGGTAAAGGCGAAAGTGCATGCATGTCTTATTGCAAGTATACTAAAAATGTTATAGGAAGTAGCAATATAAAAGATATCAAAAATTATTGTTCGGAACAAAAAATAGTATATTTAACATCCATAGACTTCCTGTATTATGCATATATACGCAAGAAAATGACTGCAGATGAATGCAAAGAGTTTATTGAAACAGTAAACTGCAAAGACAGCAAACTTCCCAATATTGACATAACGAAATATGTTCCAAATTTCCAATTGTAAAAGTTAGTCATTGAGGTATACGAGAGTACATTTAGGACTTTACCTAATTTGCTATTAATTATAGTGATATTTATTGACTAAGTATTAGTGTATTTTGATTCTCCATAAGTTTTAACATGTAAAAAAAGAACCACCTTGCCGCAGTCTCTTCAACTGTAGCTTGTGGTTTAATAGTTTGGTACGTTCATCAAAGGGACTGGCCACAATGATTACTTACACCTTGCTATTCTTCCAATAAGACACGAACGCTCTTCTCCCTTTCCATATCTTACTAGGTAAATTAATGTTTTGCTTATATTAGTTGCTATGTCCCCTCTTGTTAAAGGCCGGACTATAGCTCTTTCTATTTATAAGGTTTTAGAGGGATTTGAGACGGTAGAAAAAATTGCAGGCTTTTAATCGTTTTTTATCTACATTATTCTATCTTTGCAATAAGAAATGTTTCCTAAATGTTTCCTAATTTATTTTTAAGAGTTAATTAACAGGAAGTACAAATCGGTTTAAGAAGCTATAAAACAGTCAATTAAAACACTCGGATTACATAGCTCAGTATATTTCTCAACAGGCTCATAATCTGGAGGTCCTAGGTTCAAGCCCTAGATGGCCCACTTAAAGAGAACCTTACGGTTCTCTTTTTTTATAGGTAGGGCTTTGACAACGCCTCCTTGTCGCCACCCGCAGGGCGCGACTTCTCCACGCTGTCTGCGACTAATGGCTGTCGGTGTTGTCGAAGCCTCGCTCATTGGCTCAGCTTTCACCTGCGGTTATCTCGGCTCACCTGCAAAAGTTGGGCTCAACGTAAAAAGTTGAGGGATTTTCAAAATACTCCCACTTTCTCGGTGTTATTGGTCGGTAGTTCTCTCGATTATTTGAGAAACTTTATTGTACTTTTTTTAAAAAAAAGTACACAAAAAAACGGGGCAGTCGTAGGGTTCAGTCGGCATTTGCTTTGCTCACAAGTCGCAAGCGACATTCTTCGGTCGCTGCGTGCCTTGCCACTCGCAGTTGGTCACAACACCGCGGGACGGGGGCAACTCGCTTTCCACGAAAGAACAGCAACGCGAAATACACCGCTCAAACAATCCCCCGTCTTTTCCTTGTGTTGCTCGACTGCTCACTGTGTCCCCTCACGCTGCCCTTTCGCCTTTGGCGACGAGTATGTTTTGCCACGAAACACCAGCAGAAGTAATTTTAAACAAGTGCAAGAGAGAGAGAATTTAAGCAGATTGAGAGAATAGCCGAGAATAACACCGAGGATTTTATAGCAAATACATCTTTGGACTGATAATATTTTGCAAACTCTGGGGGGGAGCCGTCAATGGGTTTAATTTCAAGCCCCGGATGGCCCACTTAAACAAAAAGAGGCCAAATGCCTTTTATCAAACATTTAACCTCTTACTATTTTTATATACCCAAGCCTAATAATCAAACGGATAGATACTCCATTCCCACAAAATAAAAAACACTTTTGGGCAACCTTCTATCTTAATTATTACACAAAATCTTTAAGCTCTTCTTGAAGAACACGACGAGTTAAGAATATGCGACTTTTCACCGTACCTATAGGCAGAGAAAGTCTTTCGGCAATCTCACGATATTTAAACCCGCTTATGTGCATAACAAAAGGAATACGCATATCGTTGGATAATAAATTTATAGCCCTTTTTATCTCTTTAAGGTCGTACCCATTCTCAACAATATAATCATCGGACTCTTCTGCTTGGTTTAGTTGAAAAAGATTTTCACTGGTATCCACAAAAGTTTGCTCACGAAAAACTTTGCGACAATTGTTTATAAACAAATTGCGCATAATCGTAAACAGCCACCCTTTAAAATTAGTACCGGGTTCAAACTTATCAATATTAACAAGAGCTTTGAGCGATGTTTCTTGAAGCAAATCATTAGCATCCTCCTTATCATTGGTAAGTTTAAAAGCAAATCGTTGCAATTCCGACTGCGCCGCTAAAAGCTCCCTTTTAAATACTGCTGTATCCATAGCCTTATTTTATATATTTATATAACAATTAATACAATCCGATTACGAACCGGAAGGCTGTCACACACCAAGTTCCTTACAGAAACAAATTCTGTCTTTGTGAAAATCTTTTTCATTTTCCATTCATTTTATTATACACATTAAGAATATTATTGTATTTTTGCAACAAGTCACAAGACTTTTAAAAGCAAGCGCTCTTAAAAACAGCGCAAATGTAAGAATTATTCCATCAATACATAAGATAAACAAGATTAAATTTCTTACATTTCTTATTATTTATACTCATTCTAAACAACGAAATATGCAAACATCAGTACAACAACGACTTATACAATTTATAGAATATAAGAATTTAAGTAAAAACGCTTTTGAAACAATATGCAATCTATCTAAGAGATACGTCAGCAACCTAAAAGGCATTCCCGGGCAACGCGTAATTAAGAAAATAACCATCAATTTTCCTGAACTAAACATCTCTTGGCTCATCAGTGGCGAGGGACAAATGATAAAAAGCACAAAAACAGACACAAACCCCGAAGAACCCATTTTTATTGAGGCCGAAACCGTTGATATAAATAATGCCCGCGCACCCATCCTACCTACAATCATAGCCAACCGCTGTGACATTGACATACTCGACTACATACGCAAAAACTCCAACGAAGTTGAGCGTTCCCGCCTGATTGTATTAGACACCCCTATCGATTTGTGGCACATGATACGCGATGAATCGCTTATGCCGGTATTCCGCATAGGCGACAAAGTTGCATTGCTCGCATACGAAAAAGGCAAGGAGAATATTATACCCGGAAAAATTTACGCAATAGACACTTGCAGCAACGGGCTTGTATTGCGCAAGTTATACCCCTGCGAAGATGGCTATATCGCAAGGTCGTTCAATGAGGAAGCATACCCCGACTTTATAATTACATATTTAGACATAATACGAATATATCGAGTGGTTTTTATGGGGCGCAGCATAATATAACAACCTATAAAACAAGAGTACACAGACCACCACAATGTAACAACCACAAACAATGTTTATAACCATCAAGGATAGCCCATTAGGAGCGACTCAAAAGTGACATTTACAAAGCCCCATCGGAATAATTTTGGCGGGGCTTTGCTGTCAAAAATTGAGCCTTGCAATCACCGCCTTTCTTTATTATCTCCTTTTCGAGCCACACACTTGCATAATTCACAGAAATTTCCCATTTTTACAAAGAATTATGCATAATGGACAAAAAATATATATCCCCATAAATCGCAAAAGAGAATAACTAACTAAATATCAATATTATGCTTAAAAAACTTTACACCCTTTTAATTGCATTGTGCACGTTTACGGCAGTAATGGCACAAGCACCTACTTTTTCGAGTGAGGCCGAGCCTGTGTGGTACTACATCCAATTCAAGACAGGGGAGGCAATCCTTGGCGACCAAGGCGACGGCAACAACCTTGTCACAATAAACGGTGTAGCCGGCCCCAACCAATGGGCACTCATAGGAACAGCCAACAGCTTCTATCTTAAAAGCCGTTGGGGTAATTATGTACACTGGAACGGCAGCCGTTTCGCAGCAAGCTCCACCGAAAAGACCACATTAAAACTCATCAGCAGCCCCGGTTACAGCGGCTACTATGAAATTCAGCGTGTGGGGCAATCCAATTGTATGAACCAGCATGGAGGAGCCGGAACCGGTCGTGAGCTTGGCGAATGGAGTGCCGGTGATGCAAACAACCCCCTCTCCTTTGTTACAGAAATGCCCGCACCCGTTCCCAACTATTTCAGCTACGAGGACAGCCCCGAATACTATTACATTCAGTTCTCAAACGGCAATAATGTCCTTGTCGATAATGGTAGCGACGCAAACATAACAACCGCTGCAATCAACAACAACACAAAAAACCAATGGGTACTCATAGGCTCGCCGGATATGTTCTATATGAAGAGCCACAGTGGCAATTACGTTTACTACGACGGCTCGCTCTTCACAACATCGGCAACCGAAAAAACACCCCTGAAACTCATAGCCACAGGTAACACCACATACGCCGGAGCATACGAAATTCAACGTGTGGGGCAGTCGAAAAGTATGAACCAGAATGGTGGTACATCCACCGGTGCAACCATCTGCGAGTGGAATGCCGGTGACGCAAATAACCCGTTGACCATAAACCCAGTAATACCCAAATTACCCGAATTCAGTAACAGCGGTGAGGATAATTGGTACATACTGCACTACACAAAAACCAACAGATACCTCGCAGGAGCCGAGGCCGGCGAAACACCATCGATGGTAGACCCCATCATAAAGGAAGAGTATCTGTGGAAACTCATAGGCACAAAAGACAATTTCCAAATAAAGAGCAACTCCGGCAAATACCTCTCGGTAAACGGCACAACCCCCATAATGTCCGACACAGAATATGCCGGTGGCTGGAAACTCGTGGAGACAAACGCCTCGACGCTCCCCTACAAATGGGAAATTCACTCGGCCGATGCAAGCCTCTCGAAATACAAATTGCAAGGCAAAAAAGCAGGCTTAACCCTGCAAAGTACCACCATAAGCACATACTACATTGTGGAGTTCGTATCGTCCGAAGAGATAAAGGCGCAGCACGACGACATTTATGTAACAGGCATCGACAGCTACACACCTGCGCACAAGCACACCTTGTGGTACGACAAGCCTGCAACCCTCACCGGCGTGAGCAACCAGTGGATGGAGTACTCGTTACCCATAGGTAACGGACAATTCGGAGCATCGCTCTTCGGCGGCATACAGTATGACAGAATACAGTTCAACGACAAGACCTTGTGGAGCGGCGGCCCCAACGAATATGGAATATACGAAAATTTCGGTAACGTATATGTCGAGGATATGAGCTTCGATTTTGGCTACAACGCAAACAATGGTGCAACCGACTACTATCGACAGCTCGACCTTGAAACAGCAACAGGAACCGTATCGTACAGCAACGCCGACAAGAGCGTTTCCTACAAACGCGAATACTTTGCCAGCTACCCCGACAAGGCCGTAATCTTCCGCTACACAGCCAGCGAAGAGGGTAAAATAAGCCTACGTTTCACATTGGAGAGCGGCAAGCCCGGCATTGTAGCCGAGACTACCTACAACAACGGCACAGCAGCCTTCAACGGTTCATTAAAGACCATCAGTTACGCCGCACACTTGAAAGTTGTTCCCGAGGGTGGTACTATGACCACAAACAGCAAAGGAATTCTTGTAAAAGGAGCCAATTCGGTACTTGTGGTACTCACAGGTATCACCGACTTTGTTGCCGACAAAGTATCCCACGTATCGGGCCGCAAGAACGAGCTTCCCTCCGACGCTGCGGACATTGCCGACGCTGCCGCATCGCAAGGCTGGGAAACCCTTTACAGCAACCACCTTGCCGACTACACACAATACTACGACCGCGTATCGTTCGAGATTGCAGGCACCGAGAATATAATGCCCACAAACGAAATGATTGATGCCTACAATGCCGGCACAATGAGCGACAACCTTATGCTCGAACAGCTCTATTTCCACTATGGCCGCTACCTCGAAATATCATCGTCACGCGGAGTAGACCTCCCCAGCAACCTGCAAGGAATATGGAACGACCGTTCCGACGCTCCCTGGCACAGCGACATTCACGCCAACATCAACGTACAGATGAACTATTGGCCCGCAGAGCCCACCAACCTGAGCGAAATGCACGTTCCCTTCCTTAATTATATTATAAACGAGGCCGCACAGCCCGAATGGCAACAGATTGCCATCAACGCAGGTGAGAGCCGCGGTTGGAGCTGTTACACCGAGAATAACATATTCGGTGGAGTAAGCTACTTTATGACAAACTATGTTATTGCCAACGCTTGGTACGTAACCCATCTGTGGCAACACTACCGCTACACTCTCGACAAGACATATTTGGCAAAAGCCTTCCCCGCAATGCTCAGCGCATCGCTCTTCTGGGCCGACCGTATGGAACTTGCCGACGACGGCACATACGAATGCCCCAATGAGTACTCTCCCGAGCACGGCCCCGGCAGAGAAGATGGTGTTGCCCACGCACAGCAGATTGTGTGGGAGGCTCTCGACAACACCATAAAAGCCGCCGATATTTTGGGTGGCGTTGCAGCAGGCATCATCACCGAGGCCGACTATGAACTTATCGTAGACCGCTTCACAAAGATGGATAAAGGTCTTGCCACCGAGCTGTACGACGGCAGCTGGGGAGCTACCTACAACGGTGTTCCCACCGGTGCTAAGATTATCCGCGAGTGGAAATACAGCCCCTTCACCGCATCGAGCGACAAGAGTCACCGCCATATGTCGCACCTGATGGCACTCTACCCCTTCGGGCAGATTACCCCCACAAGCGAATTCTTCACACCCGCCATTAACTCTATGAAACTGCGTGGCGACGAGTCGACAGGCTGGTCGATGGGCTGGAAGATTAACCTATGGGCACGTGCACTTAACGGCGACCGCTCACACGCCATTCTGCGCAAGGCGTTGAAGCACTCTACAAGCTACGGCACCAACCAATATGCCGGAGGTATCTATTACAACCTCTACGACTCGCACGCGCCCTTCCAGATTGACGGTAACTTCGGTGCCTGCGCCGGTATTGCCGAAATGTTATTGCAGAGCCACAGCGACACCCTGCAAATTCTCCCCGCCCTCCCCAGTGAGTGGACACACGGCGAATATAAGGGCTTGAAGGCTGTGGGAGACTTCACCGTCGATGCAAAGTGGGAAGAGAAAAAAGCCACACAAATAAGCATAGCCAACAATCAGGGACAACCCCTCTTTGTAAACTACCCCAATTTAGAGAAGGCTACAATATTTGTGAACGCAGCCATTGTCACCCCCGAAAAGATAAGCAACAATGTGTACCGCATAGAGAGTGGCGCGAAGGATATTATAAGCATCTTCTTCGGCGAGGTTCCCACAGGCATAGAAGATACCCTTGCCGACAAGGCAAACGAGAGCGAAGGTCCTATATACGATCTTAGCGGCCGTGTGGTATCTGCGCCCATAAAAGGCCATATATATATTAAGAATGGTAGAAAATTTGTGGTTGAGTAGGTGCAGATTCACCTTTGGCAAATAGCAATATTCCATAATCAAAGCCCTGCCTTTTGAAAAAGGCAGGGCTTTGATATTTTAAGAGCAGGCGTCTATATTCTCGCTAAAAAATACTATTTCAATAGCTCGTCGACCATCTGCTGCATAGCCGAGAGGTCACTCTCCTTCATACGCGAGCGTATAGTAACCATAGGCTCCACAATGTCGATAGCCTTCATTTCGCCAAGCAGCGCACGCATCACCCTGCCTGCCGAAGGAGCCCACGAGCCATTCTCCAAGAGTGCAACCTTGCGACGCTGGAAGTTCTTGCTTTTAAGATGATGCAAAAAGTCCTCCATAGGCGGGAAAAGGCCCGCATCGTAGGACGAAGCACAGAGCACAATGTGCGAATAACGGAACGCATCCTCAACAGCCTCGGCAATATCGCAACGCGAGAGGTCGGTAACCGCCACCTTGGGCGCACCAGCGTCGGCGAGCATCTGTGCTATTCTGTCGGCAGCAGCAGCCGTGCCACCGTGTATAGAGGCATAGGCCACAAACACACCCTCCGTCTCCGGCTCATATTTGCTCCAAGTATCATACAGGCCCACATAATATCCAAGATTCTCTTTAAGAACAGGGCCGTGCAGAGGACATATAATCTCCACGGGCAGGGCGGCAACCTTCTTCAAGAGAGCCTGCACCTGTGCGCCATACTTTCCACATATATTAAAATAGTAGCGACGAGCCTCGCAAGCCCACTCCTCGTCTATCGAGAGAGCGCCGAACTTACCAAACGCATCGGCCGAGAAGAGCACCTTCTCGGCAGTGTCAAAGGTTACCATAACCTCGGGCCAGTGAACCATAGGAGCAAGCATAAACTGTAATGTGTGCTTGCCCAACGAAAGTGTATCGCCCTCCTTCACCGCCACCGAGCGCGACGCATAATCGACACCCTCGAAGAACTGCGGCAACATCTGCAACGCCTTTGCCGAGGCAACAATCTGCATCGAGGGGTATTTTGCCATAGCCTCGGCTATGAGCGATGCGTGGTCGGGCTCGGCGTGATGCACAATAAGGTACGAAGGGGCACGCCCGCCAAGAGCATCGTAGAGATTTTCCCACCACTCACCGGCCATACGAGCATCGACTGTATCGAGAATGGCAATCTTCTCGTCGTCAATCACGTATGAGTTATACGCCATTCCATTGGGCACAATATATTGATTTTCAAAAAGGTCGAGCCCTATATGGTCGACACCTATATACTTTATGCTATCTGTTATTCTCATAGTTTGTTTAATATTTATTTAAGGTTGTACGGAAATTATTTACCATTGAACTACTATGAGTGGAGATTTTCTTTATATCAATGCTCTTCAACAGTTTTTTAAGGCTCTTTTCTGTGCCCTTATCACCACTTGCAATCGCCTCGGCCAGCAGAATTTTATACTTTTCATACTGCTGAATACCCTGCACCAAACGTTCCCAGCGCACCGAACTTATGCTGTGTGGATATATAACGTATGTATCGCCGGCCGGCCACGCTGTGAAACGAGAATCCTTTTCGGGCTCCACGGTCCAGCTGTTATATGCCCAACGCAAATAACCGTCAAGGTCCTTTGCAAGAGCTTCAAGAGCAATAAATTCAGCATCGGCAGGGGCGGTGAAGGTAAAAAGGTTGGGATATTCTGCCGAGCAGCAGGTGTAGTAAGTGGATACTTTCCCCTCGCTGCGACGGCGGGCAAGAAGCTCGGGAGTGTAGGCTCCATAGGCAAAAATATCAAGGCAATAATCGGTAATATCGGCCTCAATTTCGGGGTGATAGTTTCCGGCCATAGAAATCTTCATTCCCGGAGCATACTTCTTTATAACGGCAATAGCCGCCTGCATCTGCTGCAAGCTGCGCTCGTCCATAGAGATAAAAGTTTTGTCGAACCACCCCTGTTCCTTCAAATGAGCGGCAAACGCCTGCAACATTCCTCCCCAGAATTGTTCATAAGCCTCGTCACCGGGAGCACACTGCATAAATTTGTGGCTGTCGGTAGCTTGGTCATAATAGCGGAACGACAATTTCCAAGGAATCATAGAGAAACAGGTAATCTCCTTGCTTATTCCGCAATCCATCATAAAACGCACCCAACGGTCGAAGATGGTAAAATCGTAGTACCAAGTACCATCGGCTCTCTTCATCCAAGTTACCATACTGCCAAACGGGTCGTATGTCTGTCCGTCCCACGGGCGGTCGATGAGTGTGGCGGTGATAGCCTTCTGCCCTGCCGCCGCGAGCTTGCGCATATAGGGCGCCATTTTATGGAAATGTTCAGCCGACCAAGGCTCTACCCCGTGTACTCGTGCCACGGCGTATGGATTCTGCCAAAAGTCAAGATGAAATTTCCAATCCTTCGGCTCGGGGAGCACACGATCGAGTACCTTCACCGTGTAGCTGTGTGTTGTTGATACGCCGCCAACGGAGATGGTAACCTCACCCTTGTATCGGCCGGGCTTTGTTCCGCGAGGCACATTCACCGTGAACCAAAGGCCGAGCGACGACTCGCCACCAAGCATCGTGGGATTATCGGCTGTAATGCGGTCGGCCGATAGTTTCTCGCCATAAGCGTCCACGGCGTGCTTGCCGCAACCTGTGAAGCGGTCGGTAATCACACCCTGCACAAAACCGCCAATAACATTATTCTGCGATATTATATTTTTGCCACATTCGAGTGGCGAGAAGGTGTATTCCACCGAAGCATCGTCGGCAGCCTTGTTTGTGAGCAACAACTGAAAATTCACACGCTCACCCCGCCAAGCGACGGCACTGTTTACTCCGGAGGTCTTTATCACCGCCCCACTCTCCAAAGGATAGCGAGTATCGGTATTTCCCCAACGCACCTTCACCTGTGCCCACAATGGCAGCAATGAGAATATTGTAACAATTACAAACAAAAATCTTTTAAAAGCCATAATCATAATCAATTCAATAATCCATTATATTTAAATTCCATTCCTGCCACATAGGGTGCAAGGTCGTCGGCCATACGGGCATCTATGCTTAAATTCTTATAATCGGCGGTTACTCCACCCTTTAACACTCCGAATTTATATTCGGGCTTCTCGGCTGCACCAATGTAGGGCACCCAATTTTCAACCTCGAACAATATAGAGCCATCATCGGCCACAGTGTAAGGAACAGTGTTCAAGGTAATATCTATGGTAACGGGCATTACTGCCGCGAATTTCACTTTGTACATAAAAATATCCATCGTTCCGGTCTCTTCGGCAAAAGCCACCTTTATGGTTGTTGGTGCCAAAGTAAAAGTGCCCACATTGAGCGCACCCACATATTCACACTCCACTGCCTCGCCACCGGCAGGAGGGAGAACCTCCTCATTCTCGTCGGAACTGTTCTTTGCCGTATAAACAAAAGTCTTGCCGGCAACAACGGGTGCAAGGTCGTCGGCCATTTTTGCCGAGAAAGTAATCTCGGACGCATCGGCATTTATCCAGCCGGTCAACAGGGCAAACGTATAATCACTGTCGGCCTTGCCACCCACCAACGGCACAATATTCTTGCCCGAGAAATAGAGACGGCCATCAGTCTCGGCACACGAAACAGCACTCAAAATAATATCGATGGAAACAGGCATTCTGTCGGAGAATTTCACCCCCTCCATTTTAAGTTCCATTGTACCCGCGCCACTCTTGTTTGTCTCAACAACAACCACAGCGTCGGGCATAATGTAGTCACCCACCTGTAAATCTCCTGTAAATTGGAATATTCTTGCCTCACTATCATTGATAAAGGAAGCAAGGTCCACCTTTTCATCGGCGCACGACAAGATTGTTGCCACCACCGACAGTAATAATATTATCTTCTTCATACTCATTTGATTACAAATTTATGTGTACCGATGCGCCAAACTGCAAAAGCTTGCCCTCGGCAAAAAAGTCGTGACCTATTGAACGGAAATAAAATGTATTATACTCCTCGTCGAGCAAATTTTTTCCCCACAGCGATGCACCAAAATGGCCCTTCTCCCACGAGAGTGAGGCCGAAAAAAGCCCATAGAAGGATTGTGCCAGACTATTGGCCTCGTTCCAATATATATGCCCAATGCCGTTCCAGCCAACATTAAGAATAAAATGGTTGGCAAACGAGCGAGGAACAGGAATCTCATAGGCAAGGTTCAACGATGCTGTTTCACGCGGAGCAAATGGGAGATATTTGCCCGAATAGTCCTTGCCCTCGCTCACAAACTTCTCGAATTTCGCATTTGAGTAGCCGAATGAACCGTCGAGCGTTACCCGCCCTATGCGCCACCTTGCCGATAATTCGGCACCATAGCTGCGCGACTCTCCGGCGTTGGACATCATACGCCCTGTGCCATCGGTGGGGAATACCGTCAGTTGCTGGTCGCGACAGGTAATATAGAAAATCGCAGCCGACACGCTCAATTTATCGTCGAACAGCGACAAGTGTGTACCAAGCTCATAGGTCCAGTTTGTTTCAGGCCTGTAAACTGTTGCCGAAGCGTCACCGCCCTGTGAACTTCCCATAAGGCCGGCCGCCATCCTATTGCGCAAAATATCGGAGAATAATTGAGTATTAAACCCGCCGGCCTTAAAGCCCTTGCGAGCCGACAAATATATATTCCCGTGATTATGTTTATATGTAACCGAGAAGCTCGGCAGCAATTCAAACTCGTCAATCTCTCGCTCGCCCGCAAATTCCGTGAGTAACGGAGCATAAAAAACAGAGTTACTCTTCGTTGTATAGTGCACAAGCGAGCGGCTGTCATACTCCATCGACGAATACTCATAATCGGCGCGGGCACCGGCACAAAAATCAAAAGCGCCAAGCGTGTATGTAAACTGCGCGTATGCCGCTGTGCCCCAAGAGGGAATGGTAAAATAGTCGTAAATGGTAAATTCCCTCTCTTTCAAGCGCACACCCGAATATTTCTCTATGAGCTCTTTAACACCATAATTGCGGAAATTCACCGGAGCTTCCATATTCGTGTGCCTGTAAAAGCCAAAAAGCCCCGCCACCCATTTGAGAGGCTTATCGTCGCGCGACTTTACGGCAAACTCCTGTGTAAAGGAGTGCTCACGCTGCGCCTGCTCCATAGTAAAATAGTCGAGAGGGAGAAAATCATTATCCAGATGCATCTTATCGTCGGTATATTGATAACCGCTTGCCGAAGATATTGTGAAATTATCGAAGAAACGCTTAACAACAAGCCCGTCGGAGAGTGTGAAACGACGATAGTAACACTCCTCGTCGTAATTCACGGGAAGCAGCAGGCACGTCTCAGGGTTACGGTAACGATAACCCCAACCGCCCTCATCTACATACCCGGCCATAAAGGTATTATCTACGCTCCATTTATCGGCAGGGAGCCATTGGAAGCGCAAGCGCACCGCAGCATTGTCGCCACCATCGCACCGTTTGCCCGAATAACTGTTCGTGAAAAAGCCGTCACTGTGATTATAGAACACCGCTGCCGACCACCCGAAATTCTCACTCTTGGCAGCATAATGCGCCGCCTTCAAGCGCACGTTACCCCCATTGCCACACTCCAACGAGAGCCTTTTACCTTGAAAATTAAGCGGAGAAAGAGTGGTTACATTTATGGCACCGCCCGAGGTATTTCGCCCCATAAGAGTACCCTGCGCACCGCGCATAATCTGCACCCTGTCAATGTCGAACAGCTCAAAATCGTAATTATTCTTGTTCATCACCGGCAATTGGTCGATGTTCATCCCCACCACCGGCTGGTCGATGCGCGAACCAAAGCCACGCACATAAATAGAGGATGTGAGGCGTGAACCATAATCGGGCTGATAGAAATTCGGAGCCAAGGCCGACAGCTCCTTAACGCTGCTTATGTGGCGATTCTCCAATTCCACCCTGCCCACCGTTGTCACCGAGTAATCCTCGCGACCGGTATTCTCGGTAAGTTTCATCGAGGATACTATATCCACCCCCGAGAGCATCACCGTGTCCGAAGGGTGGGCAAGCGGGCCTGTAAACAAATATAAAAGTATTGCAGCTATTGTCATTTGTGTTATTCACGTGTTTAAAGGCCGGCAAAGCCGACCCTGTTACATCAATAGCGCAAATTTAATAAAAAACTACCAAAAGACAGATGGTTTTTCACCTTTTATTAAGCGTCAACATCTTATTAAACGTTAACATCAATACTTTTTCCAATCGCACTCATTCTCCTTTTCGGGGATAAGTTCCCACAGAAGAGGGATAAGAACCTTCACCACAATTTCGTCGTTAAGACGATGCTCCCCACAGAACCAACGGCAACGCTCCTCGCCGTAGAGGCTTGCCATCAATGGGCGAAACTGCACCACCGGGTCTTTATCGCCGAAGAGCCCAATCACAAGCTCCTTTTCACGCTCGTCGACACCCGCAAACTGCCCCCTCTCCATCTGTTTGAAACGCTCAACGACTGCCTTATCGATGCGAAATTCAGTTGCGCCATCGGCTCTTTTCGATGTATATTTATTGCGCCCCATTTTACCGAACAGCAGAGAGCGCGACATTTCAAACGAGGGGTTCACCACCACACGCGGCACTCCCCACAGTTGCTGTGTATACATTCCACCCATAGAGGTTCCTATCACAATTTCGGGTTTCTCCCGCTCCACAATGCCACGTAAAAGCTCCATTGCCTCAAAAGGGTCCACGGGAAGGTCGGGGGCTATCACCTGCCAGCCGGACAAACGACGGCGCAGGCACATTACCGTGCCCGAACTACCCGACGAGGCAAAACCGTGAACATACATAAGTTTTCTCCTTTCCATCGATATTTTCTCTAAAAAACAAGAGGCCGACAAGCGCCGGCCCCTCATAATCTTTTATTTTATTGAGTTTGCGAGATTTTTCTCAATCTCTTCGTCGCTTATAGTGTAGTTATTCAAACTGCCCGAAATATATTGGTCGTAGGCAGTCATATCCATCAGGCCGTGCCCCGATAAACAGAAGAGAATTACCTTCTCCTCGCCCGTAGCCTTGCACTTTTCAGCCTCGGCAATTGTGGCGGCAATAGCGTGACACGACTCGGGAGCAGGCACAATTCCCTCGGCCTTTGCAAAGAGAAGACCGGCGTTGAACGAATCGAGCTGACTAATATCGGCCGCCTCCATAAGGCCATCCTTCAACAACTGCGACACAATAACGCCCGCACCGTGGTAGCGCAAGCCTCCTGCGTGAATATTAGCCGGCTTAAAATTGTGGCCCAAAGAGAACATAGGCATCAAGGGAGTGTATCCTGTCTCGTCGCCAAAGTCGTAACAGAAACGGCCACGCGACAATTTGGGGCACGATTCAGGCTCGGCAGCAACGAAACGGGTGCTCTTCTCACCCTTTATATTGTGACGCATAAAGGGGAAGGCAATTCCCGAGAAGTTGGAACCGCCGCCGAAACAACCTATAACAATGTCGGGATATTCACCGGCCATAGCCATCTGCTTCTCCGCTTCAAGGCCTATGATAGTTTGGTGCAGACTCACGTGGCTCATAACCGAACCAAGGGCATATTTGCAGTTAGGAGTGGTGCGGGCAAGCTCCACCGCCTCGCTGATAGCCGTTCCCAGCGACCCCTGATGGTTGGGATTCACCGTGATAATATCCTTTCCCGCACGGGTGGACATTGAGGGCGAGGGGGTAACCTGCGCACCGAATGTCTGCATTACACTGCGGCGATAAGGCTTCTGCTCATAACTCAATTTCACCTGATACACCGCACACTCCAATCCAAAAACCTTGGTTGCGTACGAGAGAGCCGCGCCCCACTGTCCGGCACCTGTTTCGGTGGTAACATTGGTGGTACCCTCTATTTTGCAATAGTAGGCCTGTGGCAAGGCCGAATTAAGTTTGTGAGAGCCGATGGGGCTCACACTCTCGTTCTTGAAGTATATGTGTGCGGGTGTTCCAAGAGCCTTTTCAAGGCCGTATGCACGTACAAGGGGAGTTGAACGATAGTAGCGATACATCTCCTGCACAGGCTCGGGAATATCAATCCACGCATCGGTGAAGTTAAGCTCTTGGCGTGCCGACTCGGCCGACAACAGTTTCGACAACTCCTCCACCGTTATTGGCTCGCGAGTTTTTGGGTCGAGCATCGGTTCGGGCTTGTTCACCATTTCAGCCTGAATATTATACCACTGTGTGGGTATTTCGTTCTCTTGTAAGAAATAGCGTTTCTGTTTCATATTTTGTATTATTAAATTTCAATAAAAAAACCGGCCTCTACAAGACCGGCTATCATATCCGCAACTACATATTGAACAAATATGCGGCAACCGATCGCGAGTCTACCCCGAGATGTGCCACCACCAATATCTGTTCATTGTATTTGTCATAATTACCTGTTTCTGTTGTTCTTTTACGGTTGCGAAGATAGATATATTTTTTATCCCCGCAAATAATTGTATCAAAAAATCTTATACCTCTACTCAAAATAGAGCGACAGCACCACCATTTTGGAGACAATTTTGTCTACCGAGCGGGTATATTTCAATGCATTCTCATCTATAATATCCTTACGCTCCTTTTCCAGCACATCGGTGAGGCTGAATGCAAATTTAAGCTCGGGAATAAGTTTGAAGAAGGGAAGATAAAAGTCGCAGCCCATTCCCACCTCCACCATACAATCGAACTTTTTAAAAAGGATGGGGCGTTGTTTCTTCACCGTGAGGTTCATCATAGGCGCAATGCCGGCTGTAAGGTAGGGGCGATAGTTATTGAAACGCTCGGCGGCAAACTTCACGTGAGCGGGGAAGGACAAATAGGTAGTCTTTACCTGCTGGCTCTCTTTCAATCCGCTTGTCGCATCGCGGAATTTTATGGTATTCTGCCCAAAATGGAGAGTGGGCAACAACCTCACCGAAAAGTGGTTACTCAAACGAAGGTCGGCAAGCACACCCACCGTAAAGCCCGGATTATAGGCTGCAATATCGGCGAACCACTGCTCGCCATTCTCGGTAACAAAGCCATTGTTGGTAAATTCCATATCCTGCAAATGCACACCCACAAAAAATCCATAGTGCAGGCGACGAAAATCTATATAAGGCTTATTCTGCACCTTGCGCTCCTGTGCAAAAAGAGCTACGGGCAGCGACAACAACAATAATATGTATAAAAACTTCTTCATAACATTACAATAACGTATTTTAAAGCCGCTTATTGCTTGTGCGAAGGTAAAAAAAAGAGAGGATATATGCAAATTGTAAAAATATGTTAAAAACCGAATTTGATAGAGACCATAAGACAAAAAGCACTATCTTCGTGGCGGATAAATACAATTTAAATTTTACAACTATGGCTTACGTAATTTCAGACGACTGCGTTGCTTGCGGTACCTGTATCGACGAATGTCCTCAGGGCGCAATTTCAGAGGGTGACAAATACTCTATCGACCCCGAATTGTGTATAGATTGCGGTTCTTGCGCAAGTGTATGTCCTTCAGAGGCTATTCACGAGGGTTAATCCACAAGACGCACACAAGCAAATTAAAAGAGCCCGGCCTTCAAAAGGCGGGCTCTTTTTTAGATTAAAAACATTTCTTTCAAAATTTCTTATTATGAAACTGCTCGTTCACATAATAGTAAAATCGGCAATTATTATCGCAATATCCGTTGCCGCCTACCTTATATATATAAATTTCATTGCCTAATAGATTGCAACCACGGCTGACAAGGCACATTTACATAAAAAACAGGCTGTGCCATAAAAAGCACAGCCTGTTACACCAAAAGATATTTTATCAATAATTCTCGGGCTTAATTTGGAAATATGCCTTAGGGTGTGAGCACACGGGGCACATTTCGGGAGCCATCTTGCCAAAGTGCAAGTGACCGCAGTTGCGACACTGCCACACGCAATCCTGCTCGCGGCTGAACACCTGCCCATTCTGTACATTCTGCAACAATTTATTGTAACGCTCTTCGTGAACAGCCTCAACCTTGGCAACAGCCTCGAACATTGCGGCAATCTCCATAAAGCCCTCTTCGCGAGCCTCTTTGGCCATTGTGGGGTACATATCTGTCCACTCGTAATTCTCGCCGGCAGCAGCATCCACAAGATTTTCGGCTGTGCCCTCGATGCCGTGAACGAGTTTGTACCACATCTTGGCGTGCTCTTTCTCCTGGTCGGCAGTCTCTTGGAATATTGCAGCAATCTGCTCGTAACCCTCTTTTTTCGCCTTGCTTGCGTAATATGTATATTTATTACGCGCCTGGCTCTCACCTGCAAACGCTGCCCACAAGTTAGCCTCGGTCTTTGTTCCTTTCAATGATTTATCCATAATAGTAATTATTAAATTGTTTATCCTGTGCAATTATCGCACATTTCTGCAAAAATCGCAATATAAAAATCAAAATAGTCCTTAATTTTAACATTATTTACATCCTGCGCAACGAGGCTTTATCTGCTTGAAGAAGTCGTTGCCCTTGTCGTCCACGAGAATGAATGCGGGGAAGTCCTCAACCTCAATTTTCCATATTGCCTCCATTCCAAGCTCGGGATACTCCACACACTCGATGCTCTTTATATTATTCTGCGCAAGGATTGCTGCGGGGCCGCCGATGGAGCCAAGATAGAAGCCTCCGTGTTTCTTGCAAGCGTCGGTCACCTGCTGGCTGCGGTTACCCTTGGCAAGCATAATCATCGAACCGCCATTCTCTTGGAAGAGGTCGACATAAGAGTCCATACGACCGGCAGTGGTGGGGCCCATAGAGCCACAGGGCATTCCTGCGGGAGTTTTCGCGGGGCCTGCATAGTAGATGGGGTGATCCTTAATATACTGAGGCAATCCCTCGCCACGGTCGATACGCTCTTTGAGTTTCGCGTGTGCAATGTCGCGGCCCACGATAATTGTACCATTGAGCGAGAGGCGGGTGGCAATGGGATACTGCGAGAGCTGTGCACACACCTCCTTCATCGGGCGGTTAAGGTCGACACGCACAATATCACCCTCACCGGCATTGCGCAATGCCTCGGGAATGAGGGTTGCAGGCTGGTCGTCGAGTTTCTCAATCCAAATACCGTCCTTGTTTATTTTTGCCTTTATGTTACGGTCGGCCGAACAGCTTACGCCCATACCCACAGGGCAGCTTGCGCCGTGACGGGGCAGACGAACCACACGAATGTCGTGAGCAAGGTATTTACCGCCGAATTGTGCTCCAAGGCCTATGCGGTGAGCCTCGTCGAGCAACTGCTTTTCAAGCTCAATATCGCGGAAGGCACGGCCTGTTTCGTCGCCTGTGGTGGGGAGATTGTCGTAGAAGTGAGTAGATGCCAATTTTACGGTCAACAGGTTCTTCTCGGCCGATGTTCCACCAATAACAAATGCTATATGATAAGGAGGGCAGGCGGCTGTACCCAGGCTCTTCATCTTCTCCACAAGGAAGGGAACGAGAGTCGCGGGGTTCAACAGAGCCTTTGTTTCCTGATAAAGGTAGGTTTTATTGGCCGAACCGCCACCCTTTGTCACCATAAGGAATTTATACTCCATTCCCTCGGTTGCCTCAATATCAATCTGTGCAGGAAGGTTGCAACGGGTGTTAACCTCGTCGTACATATTTAGTGGAGCATTCTGGCTGTAACGCAGATTCTCCTGTGTGTATGTGTCGTAGACGCCGCGTGCAAGAGCCTCCTCGTCGCAGAAGCCTGTCCACACTTGCTGGCCCTTCTCGCCGTGGATAATTGCGGTACCTGTATCCTGACAAAGAGGCAACTGCCCCTTGCAGGCAACCTCGGCATTGCGCAGAAAGGTGAGAGCAACATATTTGTCATTCTCGCTCGCCTCGGGGTCGGTGAGAATTTTTGCCACCTGTTCGTTGTGTGCACGACGAAGCATAAACGACACATCGCGGAAGGCTGTACGCGACATAAGTGTCAACGCCTCGGGGCTGATTTTCAGCATAGGTTTACCTTCAAAATCTCCAACCGACACTCCCTCTTTTGATAGGAGATAATACTCTGTTGTGTCGGCGCCCTGTTGGAACATATGGGCGAATTTAAATTCGGGAATTGCTGCCATCTTTTCTCTTTTTTATGTTTAACAATTATATTTTTACTGCTTTACTCCTCGTCGTATGTTTGATAGAGGAAGTCGTTGTAAGGATATTTCTGCACGTGAAGCTCGCACACGCGCTTGTATATAATCTCTTTAAGGTCGTCGATATTCTGTTTCTCGCGTGCCGACACAAATATGCAGTTGTCGGCAAGGCGTGCCATCCACGAGGCTTTAAGCTCGTCGAGGGTTATATTCTCTTTGGTGCGCGGGGTGAGGTCGTCCTCCTCCTTGGGCACATAGGTGAATGCGTCTATCTTGTTGAAGATTACCATCTGGGGTTTGTCGCCGCATTTAAGGTCGGCGAGAGTCTTTTCAACCACCGATATTTGGTCCTCAAACTCGGGGTGCGACACATCTACCACGTGGAGCAAAAGGTCGGCCTCGCGCACTTCGTCGAGGGTGGATTTAAAGGACTCCACAAGGTCGGTGGGGAGCTTGCGTATGAACCCTACCGTGTCGGACAACAAGAAGGGAAGATTCTCTATTATTACCTTGCGCACCGTTGTATCGAGCGTGGCAAAGAGTTTATTCTCGGCAAACACCTCGCTCTTGGCTAGCAGATTCATAAGAGTGGATTTTCCCACGTTGGTGTAACCCACAAGCGCCACACGGATAAGACGGCCGCGGTTCTTGCGCTGTATGGACTTCTGACGGTCTATCTGCGACAACTGCTCTTTGAGCAACGACATACGGTTGAGGATTATACGGCGGTCCATTTCGAGCTGCGTCTCACCCGGGCCACGCAATCCCACGCTGCCACCCTTGCCACTGCCCGAGCCGCCACCCTGACGTTCAAGGTGAGTCCACAGGCGTTGCAGACGGGGAAGCATATATTTATACTGCGCAAGCTCCACCTGCACCTTTGCATGGGCCGTTTGGGCACGCATCGCAAAAATATCGAGGATGAGTGAGGTGCGGTCGAGTATCTTTATTTTAAGTTCTTTTTCTATATTGCGCAACTGCTTTGCCGATAGTTCATCGTCGAAAATCACCATTCCAATCTCGTCGTCAGTATCCTTGCGGGCCTCCACATAACTCGCAAGCTCCAACAACTTTCCGCTGCCCACATAGGTTACAGGGTGCGGATGGTCTATTCTTTGCGTAAAGCGTTTCACCACCTCGGCACCGGCAGTCTGAGCAAGGAATTCAAGCTCATCGAGATACTCGTTGGTCTTACGCTCATTCTGCGTGGAGGTTATAAGACCCACCAATATGGCAGTCTCTTTTTTGGTGGTGGATATTACAAATTCTTTCATCTATTCTGCAACTTCTCTAATTCTTTTGCTAATATACAACAAATTCTTTACACTTTCGCCATTCACTAAATGAGTGAACGGTAACAGCCGCCGGCAACGGCCTTTACAAGCCCCTTCATCTCCATATCAAACAGCAGTGGCATAAGGGTGGTGATGGGAATATCGGTCTTTACCACAAGTTGGTTAATTTGCAGCCCGTCGGAAGAGGCTTTCAGCAGCCCGATAATCACCGTTTCATCGGGCGACAGTTCCGGAAACAGCTCCGCCTGACGAGGTTTCTCCTTTACTGCTCCGCCGCACCAATTCATCGCCTCCACAAAATCGTGGGCCGAGGTTATTAGGGCTGCACGATTGCGTGCCACAAGCTCGTTGCAGCCGCAGGAGTATTGGTCGTTCACTCGGCCGGGGAAGGCGAAACAGTCGCGCGAATAGCTTTGAGCAATCGAGGCGGTTATAAGAGAGCCTCCCGAAGACGCCGACTCTACAACCACAGTAGCATCGGCCATTCCTGCAACTATTCTGTTACGCTGCACAAAAAATTGCGGGAAGGGGTTTGTTTCGCTCATAAATTCGGTGAGAAGGCCACCACCCTGCTCAATCATTCTCTTAGCAACGGAACGATGCATACGCGGGTAGAGCGTGTCGAGCCCGTGGGCAAGCACTCCCACCGTGGGCAGCCCAGCCTCCACTGCTGCACGATGCGCACAAATATCTATTCCGTATGCAAGCCCGCTCACAATAAGAGTCCCCGGTTGCAGACGCGCAAGGTCGCGCACAAACGCGGCACACATCTCCTTGCCATACTCTGTTGCGTGGCGCGTGCCCACGATTGATACAATGCGAGTGGCATTAAAGGGAATATCGCCCAACGAATAGAGGGCTATGGGAGCATCGTCACACTCCAAAAGACGGGCGGGGTAGTCGCCGTCGTTCAGGCAGGTTAGTTTTATGTTATTAGCCTCGATAAACTCCATTTCGCGCTTGGCACGTTCCATTATGCTTTTGTCGCGCAGGGCCGCCAGCAGTGTGGGGGATACTCCCGGGAGAATATCGTTTATATAATCGATATTGTCGAAAAGTTCCTTTGCACTCCCCGCAACATCCATTATCTGACGAAGAAGAGCAGGATTCTGCACTTGCACCCGCGAGAGCGCAAGTATAGAAACCTGCTCATTTATGTCGGCTTTATAGTTCACTATTTGAGTATTGCTTTAAAAGCCTCGTTGTTGGCATATTTGGAGAATTCAAGGTCGCCAAGAGCTTTCTGTGCCATAGAGGGGTCGAGCTTGACAGCCTCTTTAAGACCATCGTAAATGAGTGCGGCGTTGCCTGTGCGTGCACCAAGAACCGCCTTAATGTAGTGTGTGGTGGCATCGGGGTTCTTTATGGAAGCGATAGTCTTTTTCGCGGTGCTGTAATCGGCGTCGAGCAGCTGGGCAAGAGCTGTGCTGTTCGAGGGTTCTTTCTCCAAAAGATAAGCTGCGCGACCATACAGGCCCTTTGCAATATAGAGATTGCCGAGAGCCTCGTCACCGGCTTTTGAACTTGAACCGAGAGTCATATATGTCTCGGCTGCGGCTACATTGCCCTCCAACAATTCAAGATAGCCGAGATTCACATTAACCTCGGGAGCCCCTTTGTCGGCCTGCGCAGCCTTTGTAAAGTACTCTTTTGCGGTTGCATAGTCGCCGGCATTGTAGGCAAGGACACCCAAATTATTGTAGGCACGATAGTCGCCGGGGTGCAGTGCAGCCGCTGTTTCATATATTTTCTTTTGCTCGGCAACATCATCGGTGAGAATTGCCGAGTAGAGTATCTCTTCGAGCGAGAGAACTTTCGGGTCGGTGGCAAACTGTTGCATAATCTCATCGTCGGAGCGACCGATAAGCTGATAATTCAAAGTGATGCGGGCACGACGCAACTGGGGCAGAATTTCGTCGGCAAGGTCTTTGTAGACCGACGAAATATTCTTAATCTGCTGCTCACGCTCCTCGGGGTCGTCGTACATCGAGAGGACACGCAGGATAATCTCCTTGTCGGGCAGCTCCGATTGTGAAACAAGTTCCTTGAAGCCCTCCCAATCCTCGGCGGTATAATCGGCATCGACGGCTGCATCCAATTTTGCCTTCTTCATTGCCTCCTTGACAAATTTTGCAGTATTAGCTTCGCGACCGGTTGCCACATTGGCGTTAAGCGACATTCCACCATCGGGAGAGGCGTATGCCGATACTTCAATGTTATCTACAACTTTATTCTCACTATCGGCTGCAATATCGCGCATTGCGGCTTTAAGCTCATCAATCGACTCGCTTTTAAGCTCGGCAGCACGCAAATTTGTCTGCTGAATGAGGAACATTATGTTGGCCTCTTTTGCCTGCTTTATTACACGCTGGAAGGCATCTTCGCCAATTGCTATTTTTGCATTCTTGGCGGTTGAGCGATACAACTGCGATGTTGCAATGCAACCATCGGCAATCTTAACCTCGGGGAGATTATAGCTCTTGTCGCCCTTCTTCACTGTAAAATTCAAATAAAGTGACGATTTTTCCATTGCAGGAATATAGTCAAACGACATTTTCATTGTGAAAGAGCCACCTTTGTCGTAGAGGATTGTGCGATTGTTGCCACGAACCTTCTCGCCCTGAAACACTACCGATTCGGCAGTGGCAGAGCCTCCGTCGTACTTTAATACGGGGGTTATTGTGAGTACCGACTTTTTGTTGAAGAATTTTGCAGGGAACTTTCCATCGACTGTCACAGGAATTTCACTGCCGACAACCTCCAACACCTGTGGGGTTACTGTAAAATATTCTGCGGGGAGCTCTCCCATTTTTGAACTGCACGAGCAGAAAAATACTACCAACGAGGATAGTAAGAACGATAATTTTTTCATTGTCTTTTTATATTTTATACTTATTTCTATAAACTTCTTAACTTAAATCACGCGAAGATAAGTTTAATAATTCACTTTACAAACAATCTATGGCCGTACAAGGTACTTTTTTTAAAAAAATTCACACTCTTTTTTTATTTCTTGGATGATGCTCTATAATCTCTTCGCGCAAACGGGTGGAATCTATGTGTGTATAAATCTCCGTGGTTGTGATACTTTCGTGTCCGAGCATTGCCTGAATTATACGCAGATTGGCACCACCTTCGAGCAGATGGGTGGCAAACGAGTGACGAAAAGTGTGGGGGCTCACACTCTTCGTAATTCCAACCAAAAGCGCAAGTTCTTTTATCATACGAAACACCAAAATACGCGAAAGTTTCTTTTTAAGGCGTTCACTCACAAAGACATAATCCTCGTACCCGGACTTTATTTCTATTTTGCAGCGGTCGGTCTCATAGGCCTCTAATTCGGCTATTGCACGGGAAGAGATTGGCACAAGGCGTTGCTTGTCACCCTTGCCGGTGACACGGATAAAGCCCTCGGAAAGGTAAAGGTCGGAGCGTTTGAGGTTGCACACTTCGGAGACGCGCAACCCGCAGCTGTAAAGAATCTCTATTATAGCCCTATTGCGCTGCCCCTCCTTTTTCGAGAGGTCAATTGCATTTATCATATTATCAATCTCCTGCAAGGAGAGCACTGCCGGCAGGCGCACACCCACCTTGGGCGATTGCAGAAGGTCGGTAACATTCTGCTCCACAAAGCCATCAAGCTGTAAAAAACCATAAAAAGAGCGCAAAGAGGATAGGATGCGTGCCTGCGAGCGAGGCGTAATTCCAATATCGTCGAGCGCAGCCATAAACGCCCTAAAATCGTTCAATTCTGCCTCCAACAGGTTCTTCCCGGCATCTTTAAGATATCTATTGAAATTCTCAACATCGCTCACATAAGCCTCTATGGTGTTTGAAGAGAGGGATTTTTCGAGCCTTAGATAGGCACGATAGAGCGTAACGGGAGAATTATCGCGCCCTGTCCCACCCGCTGTTGTTTTTTTCGTACCTTTTTTTGCCATAAAAATAATTTCTCACGCGAATTTACGAATAAACAATATTATTGCGTTAAAAATCGGCAAAAATATTATCGCAGATGCTACAAACGACAATTATTTCTCATTCTCACATAATTATTGTATCTTCGCAACAAATTAACAGACAATTCCAATGAGCATCGACAGCCGCCTTGACGATTATATAGCCTCGCACAGCAGCCCCGAGGGAGAATATCTCTACAACCTTTATCGGGCGACCAACATTGAGATACTGAACCCGCATATGGCGTCGGGGCAGGTACAAGGGCGTTTGCTAAAATTATTGGTGAAGATGATACGCCCGAAAAGAATTCTGGAAATTGGCACATACACGGGCTATTCGGCAATCTGTATGGCCGAGGGGCTCGACGATGGGGCAAAAATCTACACCTTTGAAATTGACGATGAATTGGAGGATTTTACTCGCCGTTGGATTGAAAATTCTCCTGTGGCCGACAAGATTGTGTTTACCATCGGCAGCGCATTGGAGATTGTGCCCACGATGAACGAAAAGTTCGACCTTATATTCATCGACGGCAATAAACGAGAGTACACAGCATATTACGAAATGGCACTTGCCCATCTGAACGAGGGTGGATGGATTCTTGCCGACAACACTCTGTGGGACGGGTGGATAATAGACGAGAAACGACAGGATGCACAAACAAACGGAGTGAGGGCATTCAACGACCTTGTGAGCAACGACGAGCGCGTGGAAAAAGTTATACTCCCCCTGCGCGACGGGCTCACCATAATCAGAAAAAAGTAAATTATAAAGCATTATATGGACAGTACAAGACAGAACAAAATTTCGCGATTGATACAAAAGGAGTTAAGCGACATTCTTTTAAAACTCGCAAAAGAGACACGCGGCATAATGGTGTCGGTGAGCGTGGTGCGTGTGAGCCCCGACCTTGGCATTGCAAAAGCCTATTTAAGCGTATTTCCCTCGGAGAAGGGTAACGAGGTTGTGAATCACCTCAACGAGAATATAAAGGCCATACGTTTCGAACTTGGCAACCGCGTGCGCCACCAATTGAGAATAATACCCGAGATTCGTTTCTATATTGACGACTCGCTCGACTACATTGAGCACATTGACAATTTGCTCAAAGACTAACTATGAACCTCTCGTTCCACATTGCCACAAGATACCTATTTTCGAAGAAGAGCCATCAGGTGATAAACATAATATCGGGAGTAGCCATTGCCGGCGTAGCGCTTGCGACGGTGGCTATGGTGTGTACTCTGTCGGTCTTCAACGGATTCAAAGAGATTGTAGTGGAACAGTTCACGATGTTCGACCCTGACATAAAGATTACCGCCGCCCGAGGAAAAAACTTTACAATAGAGGAGTCCGCACGCACAAAGCTCGCGCAACTGCCGGGAGTTGAGGTAACAAGTGCAGCCATAGAGGACAAGGCTATGGTGCAGTATCGTGGGAGGCAGACAATGGCCACAATCAAGGGTGTAGAGAGGAAGTTTGCCGAACTTAACGATATTAAGAGCAGCCTCGTGGGCAATGGTAAATTCACATTGGGCGACAGCATAAACAGCTATGCAATCCCGGGAATAGGGATTGTGAGTGCGCTTAACTGCGGGCTATACTATGTGGAGCCGTTGGAGATTTTTGCACCTCGAAGGGGTGCAAAAGTTAACTTCACGCTCCCATCGGCCAACTTTAAAAAAGGATTATTGCACTCCTCGGGATTGAGTTTCATTACGAACCAGCCAAAATATGATGAAGGCTACATTCTAACATCGCTAAACTTTGCAAGAGAACTTTTCGGGAGGAACGAGAAAGAGGCCACAAGCCTCGAAATAAAAATTACCGAGGGGTGCGACATTGAGGCAACAAAGGCCGGCATTGCGAGAATATTGGGAGAGGGGTTTATTATAGAGGACTGCTACGAGCAACAAAAGGATATATTCAAGGTTATGAAAATCGAGAAGCTTATATCCTACATATTCCTCTCATTCATTCTGCTAATCGCCTGTTTCAACATAATAGGTTCGCTGTCTATGCTCATAATAGAGAAACGGGAGAATATGAGAACTATGCGGGCAATGGGTGCCACCGGCAAAATGATTGCCGATATTTTTATTCTCGAAGGTTCTATAATATCGGCCATCGGAGCCTCTGCCGGCATTATAATCGGCATTGCAGTGTGCCTGTTGCAACAAGAATACGGGTTACTCACTCTGGGCGGAGAGGCCGAGGGATTTATTGTAAACAGCTACCCCGTAAAAGTAGAGGCCGAGGATATTGCCACCACATTCCTGACGGTGCTGGTGGTGGGGCTTGTTGCAGTGTGGCTCCCTGTGAAACTGCTCACGAGAAAGTTTGTTGAAAAGGAGAATTAGGAGGTTATTTATACAAAATGAGAGGGCGACTGTTTTTTAGTTGCCCTCCCTCTTTTTTTATTCAAGAACCACGTGCTCTACATCAATAAGCTGTTCAAGATAGCGTGAGGCCTGTTCACGGAAACGATTATCCGATTCTGTGGTACAGAATACCCTGCCACCACCTTTTGAACAGAGCGCATCAATTTCGGGGTGACGAGAGAGATAGTTTTTGAGCGACGAGGCAACAGCAGCACCTTGTGTAAGGATTTTTACCCCGGGTGGAACAAACTGTTTAATCTTCTCTATGAGCATAGGATAGTGGGTGCAACCAAGAATTATTGTATCTATCTGCGAATCGCGCGACAGAAGGTTGTCCACGTGTCGTTTAATAAAATAATCGGCACCGGCACTATGGTGCTCGCAAGTCTCTACAAGAGGCACCCACATTGGGCAGGCCTCGCCGGTAACCACAATATCGGGGTAAAGTTTCTGTATCTCCAATGGATAGGAGTGCGATTTTATGGTACCCTCGGTAGCCAAAATTCCCACGTGACGAGTGGCTGTAACATCGCCGATAGTCTCCACCGTGGGGCGTATTATCCCAAGCACCCTGCGAGAGGGAGCTATCAACGGCAAGTCCACCTGCTGAATACTGCGCAACGCCTTTGCCGAAGCTGTGTTACAGGCCAATATAACCAAATGACACCCTTGCGCGAAGAGGTGTTTCACACACTGACGGGTAAATTCATACACAACATCGAAGGAGCGGGTACCATAGGGAGTGCGGGCATTGTCGCCAAGATAGAGATAATCGTATTGTGGCAACAACTCCTGAATCTCACGATATATCGTAAGACCGCCGTAGCCCGAATCGAAAATTCCTATCGGGCCGGAAAGCTCGGGTTTGTTTCTGCCGTACATTTTATCACTCTTCCACTATTGTTACAGTAACGCTATCACTCTCCTCCATAATAACATCTTCAAGCGGCTCTTTGTTACAAGGAACCGTGTCTGAATTTTCCGCATCGAATGTTACAGCAGGTGCAATGCGGGGAGTATTCTGCTCCATTTGAGCAGTAGTGGGCGAAACAACCTCCTTTATGATGAGACGGGTTATATTCACTCCATAATCGGGGTGCACAAAGCGATAAGCCTCCTTGTCGGTGTCTATCGCATAGGCAAGATTGTTGCGCAAGCACACACGCTCTATTGCCGCATCTATCTTCTGTACTATGGGAGCAAAAAGCGAATCGTGGGCCTGCACAAGCCACTCGTTCAACTGGTCGCGCAACACCACATTGCGGTCGACAAGTTCCTGCAATTCCTTTTGGCGTCTGCGCAAAATAGGCTCGGGAAAAGTATTCTGCCCATCGAGGAACGAGACATAGTTGCGGGTGAGCGTCTCCTCGCCTTGTGCAATCTCGGCATCGCAAAGTTCAAGAAGTGAGTTATAATTATTCTGCGCCTCACTATATTCGGGGAGCGAGTCCATAACCACCTTTAAACTGAAATAGCCGAATTCTGTTGTCTGCGCACAAAGCAGAGCCGGCAACAGCAGAATAACAAACAATAATTTACGCATTCTTCTATATTATTAAAAAAGGTAAGAAGCTGTGTCAAAATAAAGATTTTGACGCAGCTCTTTCAAGTTTGTGAGAATTGACAAAATACAAGGCGTTGATGGTTAAGACAAAGGGGTTGCCAATTACGACTCACTGCCCTGAATCCTATGATTATTTATTACTTCGCCGCAATACCGAGCTTCGCCTTAACTTTTGCATCGAGGTTCTCGCAAAGAGTCTCGCTGATGTAGGGAATACCGGCTGTAATATCGAACACGCAAACGTAACCACCCTCGCGGCCCACAGCCTGAATAGCAGTTTGAAGAATGTTGTTTACCTCGGCCAATTTTGTCTGCTGTGCCTGTTGCAAATTCTGATAGCTCTCCTGTTCATATTGTTGAAGGCGAGTATACAAATCCTGCAATTCAGCCTCACGACGTTTGAGAATGTTGGCAGGGAGAGAGTCTTTTACCTGTTCAAAAGCAACACCCTTCTTTTCAAGCTCTGTGCGGAGACGATCAAATTCATCGGCATACTGTTTCTGCAAAGTCTGCAATTCATTCTGCGCCTTTGTAAACTCGGGCATAACCTGTGCTATTGCAGGAGCATCAACATAACCGAACTTTTGTGCAAAGAGGCTCACGGGAGCCATAATCAAAAATAGAATAAGAATCTTTTTCATTTTATTATTATTTTATGGTTTTACATTTATAAGACACTTTTTTTTGCGAATGTGTCACAAAGGTAGCTATTTAATTTGAATAACCAAGTTTAGATAGCACCTCATTGCTAATATCAACCTTGGGAGTGGCATATATTATGCTTGCAGCCGAGGCGCGGTCGATGACCATCGAGTATTTTTTCACCTCGCACACCTCCTTCACGGCATTGTATATTTCATCCTGAATGGGTGCCATAAGGCTCTCACGCTTCTTGAAAAGCTCGCCATTGTGCCCAAAATAGAGGCGTTTAAGCTCGCTTGCCTCCTTCTCCTTGGCGAGAATAGCCTCCTCACTCTCTGCGCGTTGTTCGTCGGAGAGGAATGCCGATTCACTCTGATACTTTTTATACATCTCCTCGGCCTGCTGTTCAAGCTCATCAATCTCACTCTGCCATCTTTTCGATTGCTGCGATATTTGCTCGTTGGCACGCTCATACGCCGGAATATTCTTTAATATATATTCCATATCTATCAAGGCAAATTTTTGAGCCTGCACGCTTGTCACGGCAAGAAGAACCATTATCGCAACCGCATATACTCTTTTCATAATCATATACATTAAAATTCTTGTCCTAAAATAAAGTGGAAGTGACTGCCGCTATATTGGGTGGAGCCGAACACCTTGTCGAAGCCGTATGCCCAATCAAGACCAAGCAAGCCTATCATTTGCAGATAGACACGTATGCCCACGCCTGCACTGCGTTTAAGGTCGAAAAGATTGAACTTCGAAGCGTCGTTCCAAGCATTGCCACCCTCCACAAATGCCAATCCATAAATAGTGGTAGCCGGCTGCATTATGAAAGGATAGCGAAGTTCAAGGCCTATACGGGTGTATGCATACCCCTCATAGCCATAGGGAGTGAGGCTGCCATTCTCGTAACCACGCAACGCCACCATATCCGTTGCATAATTATAGGAGTAACTGCCACTCATTCCATCGCCTCCCACGTAGAATGTTTCAAAGGGCGATTTTTTATTCTTGTCGAAACTGCCAAGAATACCAAAATCGGCACGAGTCATAAGCACAAGATTACGCTTACCCTCGGTCAGCGAGGTGTAGGTGCGGCTGCGGAACTTAAATTTATAATACTCTATCCATTTGTGTTTCTCGCGCAATTCCGCAGTGTACGTGGGACTCTTCGGATTATTGGCCAACGAAGCATAATCCTTTCCGTCGAAGAGCGAATAGGGTGGAGTTACCGATGTTTGCAACGTAAATTCCGAACCCTGACGAGGGAAGAGTGGATTGTCTATCGAATTACGGGACAATGTTACGGAAAGGTTTATATTGTTACAGTTTCCGTTGGAAATGATGAAGTATTGCCAATCCTTCAACGAATAGAGCTGATAGTTAAGCTCGGCCGAGAGTGAGAAATGGTCGTCGGGCCACTTCAAACGACGGCCCCAGCCAATGGAGAAGCCATACATCTTTATATATTTATCGGGGTCGTAATACGACGCCATATTGTTATACCCATAGCCATAGTTATTATAGTTGCCATAGCCATAGAGGTAATTATTATAATTGTTGTAGTAGGCCGAATTGTAATAACTGTCGGCAACATCAGTCTGAATGGACATAAAGGCTGATACGGAGAAAGAATTGGGGCGTTTGCGGCCGAACCACGGGTCGAAGAACGAAACGCTGTATGCCTGATAATATTTACCGTTGGACTGTGCACTGATGGTTATTGTCTGGCCGTCGCCCTGCGGGAGAATTCCTCGGCGCACAGCATCCTTGCGGAAGAGATTGCGCAGCGAGAAGTTAGTGAGTTTCAACGACAGTTTACCTATTATACCCGTCTGACCGTATCCGGCCGAGAGTTCAATCTGGTCACTACTCTTCGACTCCAACCCCCAATTTATATCCACGGTTCCCGACTCGCGATTGGGGAGCACATCCGGCTTTATTGTTTCGGGGTTAAAGTGCCCAAGATTGGCAATTTCACGATAAGAGCGTTCAAGCGCCACCATAGAGAAAAGATTACCGGGAATTGTGCGAAGCTCGCGACGAACCACCTCCTCGTAGAGACGGTCGTTACCTGTGATGCGCACACGGTCGATGGTTGCCTGCGCACCCTCCGACATACGAAGTTCAAGGTCGATTGAATCATTCTCCACGCTCACCTCTATGGGGAGAATCTCGAAGAATACATATCCACGGTTGTAATATTCGTTCTTCACGCCATCCTCATCGCTGAAAAGGCGTTTGTCAAGCTCCGTCTGGTTGTAAACATCGCCGGGTTTAAGGCGCAAAAGGTAATCGAGGTAAGCAGTAGAAAAGACACTGTTACCCACCCACTTTATACTGCGGAGGTAGTACTTCTTACCCTCGTCGATGTTTATATGAATATCTACGCTCTTCTCGTTGTGAGGAACCACACTGTCCGACACGATTCGTGCATCGCGATAGCCAAGCTCAGCATAGCGGGAGAGTATCTTCTCTTTATCCTCGGCATATTGCTCGGGAACAAATTTCTTTTTACGGAATACCGTATTATAAAATGTGTTTAAACGTATCTTTTCGCGAGTTTTCATCGCATATTTTATCTTTCTCAGAGGCACCTCCTCCACTCCGTTTATATATATGCGATTAACTTTTACCTTCTCCTTTTTGTTTACATTTACATCGACAATTACCTGATTATCGGCAGTTACGTCGGGGCGTTGCATTATGAGAACATCGGCATTGCGGAAGCCCTTTTCCTCGAAATACTCTTTCACCACCTGTGTGCAGCGGTCCACCATATTGGGTGTAATCTGGTTGCCCTTCTTCAAATTGAGTTTCAGTTCCAGGTCCTCTCGCTCGCCCTTCTTCATTCCATTGTAATTTATTTGCGAAACGCGGGGACGCTGTTTAAGATTTATGCCAAGGTAAATTTTATCACCCACAATGCTGTCGGCCTCTATGCTTACATCGGCAAAAAGGCCATGTTTCCAGAAGTTCTTTACAGCAGTGGTTATTGCCTCGCCGGGGACATCTATCACATCGCCCACCGAAAGGCCCGAAATTCCTATAATCACATAGGGCTCGTAATTGTCAACGCCACTGAGATTTATACCGCCGATTGTATAGGTGTGAGGATTATCGGTGTATAATATCGTTGGCTTTACAACGGTCTTTTGCGCCGCAACCTGCAACGTGGCAAATAGCGGCAACATTATTATGAAAGTCTTTAAAAACGATGAATATTTCATTTTTCAACTATTATCATTTACTAACTTGTTCTCCTGTCAGGCCGTAGCGACGTTGACGTTTCTGATACTCGCAAACGGCCTTGCACAACTCCTCATTGTCAAAGTCGGGCCATAGAACTTCGGTAAAATAGAATTCCGAATATGCACACTGCCACAAAAGGAAATTTGAAATACGTTTTTCTCCGCTTGGACGAAGGATAAAATCAGGGTCAGGCTGATTTTTTGTGTAAAGATAATCGGAAAACATATCCTCATTTATATCACATACGTCAAAATTTCCGTCTTTAACCTGCTGTGCAATCTGTTTGCAGGCATTTACAATTTCACTGCGTGAACCATAATTGATGGCAATATTGAGAATCATACCTGTTCTGTCGGCAGTCTT
>JAZRAC010000041.1:0-19462 GCA_045634365.1 Bacteroidaceae bacterium
AAGAAGGCAGACGCTATCCAGTTCAACGTAACTGGCGCCTAATCAAAACTAATGTAACCTCGAGGGATGAAATACTCCCTCGAGGGCACAGATAAGGAGAACACTTATGGTAAGAATCGAAAGAGGTAATGTGGTTCTCAAGGTGCAGGAACACGAAGTTCAGCGATACCTTAAACTCGGATATAATGTAACTGACAATACTGGTAAGGTATTGCAGGAGGCAATTCCTAATGATTTAGGAACCCTGCAGAAATATTATGTCGAGCAGAAGAAGAAAATTGAGGAACTCGAATCCATTGTGGCGAAGCTCACAGCGGAAAACTCACTTCTTGCCCAGAGTGCTAAATCCACATCCCCTAAAACAAAAAAGAAGCCTGAAGTAACTGAATAAGGCGGTGATACTCAATGTACTTAACCAGTGAAGAATATAAGTATCTTGGCGGTACACTTGATGATACACAGTTTGTCAATTTTGCGATGCAGGCAGAGGCATACATAAACCGCGTAACCTTCAATAGATTGAAGAATGATAAAATGATTCCTTCCGAAGTAAGAAGTCTAATGAAATATTTAGTTGACCTGCTCGAAAAGAAATCAGCGGCTATGTCACTTGGAAAGAATAGCTCCAGTGCAGACCCGTACATAACTTCACAGTCTAATGACGGTGTTTCCATCTCTTATAGTGGAATTGCGGCGAGTGACTTCCTTAAATTGTCCGAAGCCGATATCCTAAATACGATTAGATGTTATCTTGACGGCGTGACAAACGAAGCTGGGCGCAAATTACTCTATAGAGGTTTATATCCCGGTGAGTAATTATCCCGAGTGGTGGGACACTACTGTTACTGTGTTTAACAAGTACGAAGACCCAGCTACAAGAAAAGTTACTTGGCACAAAACAGTTTTAGAGAACTGCTTTTGGAAATACACAGGCAACAAAATCGTGGTAGGAGAAACCACACTCGACACCAACACCACACTCTGTAGAATACCTGCAAATGACGCATTTCTTGAAAAATACCAGTGGAACGAGACCCAAGACAAGTCGAAGCATTTCACCTTTGGCGCAGGCGATATACTAATAAAAGGTGATGTCGCTGACTCCATAGACGAATACGCATCAGGCAAGCGTTCTTCGGACATACTGGCGAAGTACAAGAAATTGCAGGGTTGTATGGTGATTGAACAATGTGCCATAAACACAGGTCTCGGAAGAGGCTTGGAACACTACTATGTGAGAGGAGTGTAAGCTATGGCAGAAGGCTCTTGGATAAGAATAGGTGCGATTGACGCCCACCTTGATGCCAGGACTGTAAACTCAATCATCAAAGATGCTCTCGGCAAAAAAGCAATCTCTATTACGCAGAACCCAGAATTGCGCCAGCGTATAGGTGAAGCCTTTATAATGGCTGTTACTCCTTCTGTTCCTATGAAATCTGGAGCTTTGCGTGAGTCAGGCCGTGCTACAACAGACGGCCGTGTGTACTGGACGGCCATCAACAAGTACGGAGATAACTATGCAGGTTACGTATATGACCAAGATGGCACACGATGGCCTGAGGGTCAGTACAAGAAGCCGACAACTCCAGGAACATATCCTCGTTGGGCTGAAAGTGTTCAGCCTGGCACAGAAGAGTGGGATGCCTTCATTAATAATGCATCGTATCTAATTAGGGAGGCGTTCAAGAATGAATAAGCACCACGAAGCTATGCTTACATTTTTGCAGACTTGCTCGGCTATTCGAGATAACCCGTTGTTCTTTAACTTCGGTAAAGTCGAGAATGGCGCTCATCAGGTAAATATGCGAAGTGATGATGTTTCAACACACAGACCGTACATCGACGGTACTGAACAGAGGCGCTTCACATTTCACCTCGACAGTTTCAAATCTGTAGCATACAATCCAATCATTCAAGGTCTTCCTGACGAAAATATGGAAGATTTTGCAGATGTGCAGTCCCTTATCGACTGGATAAACGAGCAGGACGAAGCTAAAAATTACCCCGCATTTAAGAACTGCGTAATCGACAAAATGCGGAGTTTATCCACAAAACCGGAATTGGTAGGAGTTGATACCACACTTTCCCCTCCAACTGCCGTATATCGAATATCTATACAGATAGATTATCTCGATACCTCCAAACAAGTGTGGAAATAATAATTTTATAGGAGATTATAGTTATGGCTGAAATGAACCTTAACCTCGCCACCAAAGAGCGTGCCCAGAGAAAAACACTCATCACCGTTGCAGAGTGGACTCCTGTAGGCGAAACCGAGCCTATTCGTGAAATTCTCGGCGCTCGTACTGAGGATTCCTCTATCGAGTTCAATGCAGACATCGCAACCTCTACTGATATTCTCGGCATCACTTACACCGATGTAAACAAGACCGAGCCTCAGCAGAGCTTTGACCCCTTCTTCCTTCTTGGTGGTTCCAAGCTCGGTGAGTATCTTGTAGATGCTGCCCTCGAGAACAGAATTGCTGACTTCAACGGCAAGTTCAATGTTTACATTATCGCCGCATTCATCAACGATAAGACCGCTGATGCTGAGGCGTCCAAGTATCTTACTGTTAAGCATACTGGCTGTTCCATCATTCCTACTTCTATAGGTGGCGATGCTTATGTATCTATGCCTATCGAGGTACACTACAGTAACGAGATTACAAAGGGCTCTGTAGACAAGCTCGCAGATGACTTTGTATTTACTCCCGCTACTGCTGCCTAATTAGGTGACAAATAAGTGAGAGAGCCCTCAGCAGGCTCTCTCACTACCACAAATTTATTCATAAGGAGAATGTACTATGATTAAGGATCCCACATTTAATGCCGTCAACACTGGTATTATCGACCTTGACTTGTCGATAACCAGTAAAAAGAAGTTCCGCTTTGACAAGGATGATAACAGAATTGTCGAAATCAACACCTCGGATATGAACCTGATGCAGAGAATGAGCGTAGCTTATCCTAAACTTCAGGAACTACAGACTAAGGCTGCAAAGCTGACTGAGGGTCTTGATGTTGAAAATGCATCCGCTATTGATGACATCACTACTATGGCCGACAGACTTTCAGCAGTTGATGCCGAAATGAGGGAGCTCATCGACTATATGTTCGATGCAGAAATCTCTAAGGCTGCCGCTCATACGGGCTCTATGTACGACCCCTTCAACGGTAGTTTCAGGTTTGAACACATCATCGCCTTGATGATGAAACAGTATGAGGATAACCTCCAGTCCGAGTTTAAGAAGATGGAACGACAGATGAAGTCACATACCGACAAGTACACAAGGAGATAAAGTATGTATAGATTACCTACAAAAGTTACAGTAAACGGCCTTGAATTTAATATTAGGGAACGCGGCGACTTTCGTATGGTATTAGACTGCTTCAACGCACTCCAGGACGAAGAATTAAGCGAGGACTACCGTGTCCTCGCTTCTATTTTAATATTCTATAACGAGTTTAATGGCCTCGTTTCTTTGCGCCAATATGAGGACTGTCTTACAGACCTTGTAAAGGAAATGTACAAATTTATGAATGGAGGAGAAGAAAACTCCCCCGGTGCAGAGAGAGATGTTGCTCTGGTAGATTGGGAACAAGATGCTCAACTTGTCTGTGCCGCAATCAATAATGTATCAAAACAGGAAATTCGTTCTGTAGAATATCTGCACTGGTGGACATTTTTAGGTTACTATATGTCCGTAGGTAAATCTGTGCTATCGACAGTTGTAAGCATACGAGATAAAATAGCCCATCATAAGAAATTAGAGGATTGGGAAAAAGAGTTCAAACGAAACAATCCCAAATATTTTGTATGGAGGCAGACGGCGAAAGAGCAAGACCTCAATAATCTTGTTCGTGATATTTGGAACAAAGGAGGTGGTTAAAAATGGCTGAACCCGTAATTGTGCCCGTTACATTAGAAGTTACGGATATAGATACGACAAGTGTTAGCTTCGCGGATGCAGAGAAGCAGATTTCTAAAAGTCTGTCTGGCATAAAGAAGCAGATACAGGAAGTATTTAGCGGAATTGACTCATCGGCCATCAATAAGCCCATAGCAAAGTCTATGACTGCTGTGGAAAAGTACGCACAAACCGCAGAAGATGCTCTGCTAAGGTACAGAGAGTCTATAATCAAGGCAGGAAAATCCACAGAAGAATACAAAGCGGCAGTCTCCGAAGCTAATACCGCAATACGAAACCAGGAATCTTTTATAAACGAGTTAGCTCAATTAGGACCTGCTGTTGCGCCTCACCTTGATGAGGCAAGAAAAAAACTTGATGAGTTGATTGAGGCTCGAAACAAAATAAACCCAGCTGATTTTGTAGATAATGCCTCGCGAATAGAACTCGACAAAGTTGCAAATACCCTTAAAAAGGCTATTTCAGCGACAGACACCCTAAACAAAAAGGCAGATGGCTTTAACCAGACGATTAAAGATAACAGCACTACGGATGCGTATGCTGACCTTATCGCACAAGCAGAAGATTACAGGTCACAGTTAGAGTCGCTTGATGCGAAGTCTAAAGAAATGGCAGACTTGGGAGCCACTGATAAATCGTGGGACAAGATGCGTTACCAGACTGAAAAGACCTCAGCAGAACTCGATGCCGTCATAAAGAAGTTGAGAGAGGCCGTCAAGACTGGTAAAGCCTTTAGATTCGGTGATGGTAATAAATCGGACCTTAGCCGTCAAATCAACAGTCTCTCAATGTCAGGTCTCAACAGAGCCAATAATATTCGAGGCCGCGCTAATGCGAATCGTAGTCCTTACACAGACGATTACAAAAAAGCCCTTAAAGAACTCTATGACCTTGAGAAGAAGGTAAAGAGCATACGAGAGAAGACCTCGCAGATGATAGATGCAGGTGCATCCAAAGATGCTCTTGCTAATATGGCAAGACAGGCTGAATCTCTTGACATCAAGATAGACGAGGTCAAAAATAATCTTCTCGGTATGGTTGATAACGGCAAAGCATTTAATGTAGGCCAGGGTAATGCAGAGAAAGAAATAAGCAAAGTCCGCGACAAGTCTGCTGATTTACAGTCCACGCTTACTGGTGTTGCAAACAGCGCAAAGACAGCGCAGGGCGGTCTTACTGCTCTTGGAGTTACTCATCCTAAGCTCGCCGCTGTTCTTGGTGTTGTAAGCAAGATAGCCGTAGGCTTAGGCAAAGTTATGTCATTTGCAGGTAAAGCTACTAAGGCTATTGCAACTGGCTTCGGTAGCGTTGTAAAGACACTTGGTAAAGTAGCGTCCTGGATAGGAAAGATTACATCTAACTTCTTCGGACGAAAACCGTCGGGTGAGATGAACTCCGGCATCAAAAAGCTTACCAAAAACATTATGATGTTCGGCTTAGGCTTTAGAACCGTATACTATCTCGTTAAGCGCCTTAGAACTATATTCATAGAAGGCTTCAAACTCATGGGTGAGCAGTTTGACGAAGTCGGTCAGCCTATGATGAGGATGATAGAGGCCTTCAACAGACTTAAAGGCTCACTTGCTACTGCTTTTCAGCCTTTGGTCAGCGTAGTTATGCCGATACTTACGAGATTTATGCACTACCTCAGCGGTATGCTCGAGGCAATTGGCAAATTTAACGCAGTCCTTACAGGACAGAAGCATATCTACAAGGCAGTCGCTAAGGATGTAAATTCCGTAGCAGGCGCCGCAAAGAAGGCCAATAAGGAGCTTGGCTCATACGATAAACTCGAGGTTATCAAAAACGATAACGGCGACACTGGATATGACTATGAGAAACAAGGCATCGGTGAAACTGAGGATGCGGCATCAAACTTCGCACAGATGGTTAAAGATGCTTGGGCTAAAGCAGACTTCACCAGCGTAGGTCAGTATGTCACGGAACAGCTTCTTGCGGTTCTTGATAATGTAGAACAGAGAATAGTGCCGAGAGCAGTTGAGCTTGTAAACAAGGTACTTAAATCTGTAAATACATTCCTTGCTGGATTTGACGCAACCGCAATCGGAGATAAGATAGGTTCAATTGTTAACACAATTACTGAACTTCTTGATTGGGAACAGCTCGGAATGATGCTTGCGAACATCAACAATCTCACTTGGCAATTCCTCTATGGACTTGTTAGTGGTATTGACTGGACACGTCTCGGACAATCCATATCTACTGGTCTAACTGCATTTGTCGATACCCTCGATTTCGAGAGCCTTGCAGGTCTTGTGAGTGGCTTTACCATTGGCATCATTACTGCGATTGAGCAGATAGACTGGGCTCATATCGCAAATACGCTACTCAACGGAATTCAGCTTGTTATACAGACTGTCGGAGATGCTATGGCAAACTCCAATAATCCGTTAGTATCTGCGTTCGGAAATGTTATACTCGCAATAAACGATGCTATAACCATACTGAGGCCGGTAGTAGAATCTTTGATTTCCGCAATCAGTCCTATTATGCAGGCGATACTGCCCGTAGTTGCGAAACTGTTGCCGCCTATTGCAGAACTTCTTGCTAACGCCGCGCAGATGGTATTGCCCGTATTTGTAAAGCTGATTGAAGCCGCAATGCCTATACTCGGCGAGTTGATGGAAATAATTATGCCCATCTTACTCGACCTGTTACAGTCTATGCAGCCTATATTCGATGCCCTCACTCTTACTATTCTGCCTGTAGTAGTACACCTGCTCGATGCGCTTATGCCGCTTATTGGAGGTGTGTTGAAACTCGTTGGCAACATACTCTCTCCCATTATGTCGCTTCTTGGACCTCTGCTCGAAATCGTGTTCAAGATTCTTGACCCACTCATCACAATCCTTGAACCTATACTGGAAATCATAGGAATACTGTGTGATGTTCTCGGCGAGGTACTTAGTCCTGTACTTGATGTGCTTACGCCCATATTAGATGCGATAAGCGCAATCTTCGGTCAGCTTGGTCCGCTCATCGACATTCTGTTTATGCCCGTTAAAATGCTTGCGGATGTGTTCAAATATTCCGCAGGAATCATCAAAGGAAGTCTCGTTCCTATACTCAAAATCCTCGGCGGTATTATAGAGGTTGTTGCTGACTATATCAAGATGCTGGCTGATATGTCAACTGCCTCGTTTGGCGGCATTGTTGATACAGTCAATACTGTAAGAAACAAACTCAAAACGCCTTTCAACGCTATTCTTGGTATGATGGAGACTCTCGCAAACGGCATAATAACAGGATTAAACAGAGCCATAAGAGCATTAAATGCTATGTCTTTTGATGTGCCTGACTGGGTACCCCTCATAGGAGGTAATAAGTTCGGTTTCAACATTCGAGAGATTGGCAAGGTATCAATTCCTAAGCTTGCACAGGGTGCAGTAATTCCTCCCAATAAGGAATTTCTTGCTATGCTCGGTGACCAGAGGCACGGTACTAATATCGAGGCTCCTCTCGATACTATCAAGCAGGCACTGGCAGAGGTTCTTGCAGAAATTGGAGGCGTAGGAAATAAGCAGCCTATTATACTTCAGGTTAACGGAAGAACTCTTGCTCAGGTAGTATGGGACGAGCAGGAAAAACGATACAAGCAGACTGGCAAATCAATGGCATAATAAAGAAAGCGAGGTAAGATGCTATGGAATTTAACGGTTATTTATTCGCGGCTTGTGATGCGAATTTCAATGTAAAGAAAGTATTTCCTAATAAATATATTCAGTTTAATTCTTGGACATCTACCCCAAATCAGCGTGAAGAAATCAAAGCGTACCGCGACGATAATACGAGGAACTTAACTCGTATTACCGCCGCTGGTAAGAAGTCAGTTTTCTCCTTCAAGGTGCGGAGCGGTCTGCACCTTGAAGATAAGATTGATATCCAAAGATTCTTCGCTGACTACGAGATTGACCCGGAGCAGAGAAAGGTCAACTTAAAGTTTTGGGACGATGAGAAGAACGAATATAAAACAGGAACATTTTACAGACCTAATATGCAGTTTCCCATTATTAGAATTACTGATAATGATATAATATACGGTGAACTGACCATCGAGTGTATAGAATATTAATAGAAAGGAGAAGTTATGTCCGACATCGTTATAAACAGAGTCACACATATAGAATTTCCGGACAATCCCGAAATTGATATTCACGACATCAAGATTGAAAGTGGCTCACTTCTCCTCGAAGAAATCTTGTGTGACAGTAATATCATATTCGGAGAAACTAACGCAACAAGGTTTGAGGCGACAATCTATAACCTTGAAGATGTTGCTGGCCTTAAAATAAAAGTCTACACAACGGATATAGACGGTAACAATCGCAAAAATCTGTTTGAAGGTTATGTAGATTCGTGTAAACAGGATAGAGACGGACATTATAGAAAGCTTGTAGCTTACGATGCCATATATTCTATAGGCAAAGCTAATGTAGCAGGCTGGTGGTTACGCTTCTGGGAAGCCCGTGAGACCGCTACATTGAAGGAGTTGCGAGAGAGCTTATGTACCTGGGTAGGTATTAGATACGACAACTCTGTAAATCTGCATAATGATGGATTTGTCTGCACAAAGACCTCTAATCTATCCTCCGTAAGCTTTGGTACAATGCTTTTCTGGATAGGTGAAATTCAATGTGCCCAGCCACATATAGACAGAGACGGTATGCTCAGGTTCATATCTCTTATAGCTCCTCATACAAAGGATATATCTAATGATTATGAACGAGCAACTTCCGAGTTCGAAGGATTTATCACGGCTCCGTATGATACTGTAGAACTGTACGACTACAATAATAACCTTATGGCTACTACTAACTCCACTGGAGCGGTAGAGTCTAAAAATATTTACGCAATCAAGGATAATGCACTACTGTTTGGCCTTGAAACTGACGGTATCATAAACTCCGCGAATGAGTTTGTACACAACTACCTTACGCAGATTCAGCAAATCAGGTATACTCCGTGTACGCTCAATATGATTGTGTCGGACCTTGATTTGGTGCTCGGTGACTATATAACAGTAGGCACAGTATCGAGCATAGTCCTGCAAAATACTCTGTCGGGTATCTTGTTGGTTGAGCAGGAGATACGAGCCGCGGGAAGTGAATATCTGCACGATGATGACACGACACCGTCTGCTCAATTCTTATCCCTGCAAAGAAGAACCGATGAACTCAAAGATGAGATTATTACAGATGACCTTTTAAACTATTCACACACCAACACAGAGGCATACACCATAGCGGAAGCCATAACTCCGATTATCAGTGTTGCGATTGATATGCCTAAGTCCTCTAACCTCGTATTCCTTGCAACAGTAAATCTTGAATCTATAAGTACGGAGTATCGAGATGTCGAGGAAACTGTCATACTCAATGGCGAAGAAGTCAAGATGATACGCCGCGAAAAGGTACCTGTTGTAGTTGAGACATACTTCGAGTGGAACGGTGCTGAAATCTTATCTAACAAACCTACTGAAACTTACTCCGAAGATGGAAAGCATCTGCTCAACCTGATGTTCTTCTCAATAGGAGGTAGACAGGCTGGTAATGTAATTACATTCAAAGTATTTATTACCGCAAAACACGGACGTATTCACATAGCAGAAAATCAGGTAAACGCCACTATAATCAGCAAGGGCTCCAGCGCAGGAAATCTGCCTTGGGATGGCACTATTACTGTTGACGAAACTATAAACCCCATTGTGGTAGACAACTTTGCTACTGGTGTTGGCTACATTAGTGACGCGGTTACTACTGACACTAACACTCCTACTCCTTCTGTAGCAACAGATACGATAGGTTTAATTACGCCTGAATTCGGCACTATATCCATTACAGGTGTAGACGATACAGTGGATCCCTCCATTAAGTAATTTTCATAAGGAGATTTAACTATGTTAAAAGGTACAACTAAAATTGAACTGACCGATGTTAATACTGGTGAAACACAGGTCATTGAAAAACACAATCTCGTTACCGGGGCAATCAACCGTCTGTATCAGCCCACATTGGGACACGCTACGAGCGGGTCTACTTTGCGAGGACTTGATGTAAACACCTTGTTTGGAGGTTTGTTACTTTTCAACAATCATATCCCCGAAGATGTAAATCAGTGGTTTGCTCCTGCGGGAGTTAATGCCACTGGCCACGGTGTGCAGGGCTTACAGAACACGACATCAGGTGTTAGACTCGGTAGTTATAACAGTGCAGAAAGCTCATACAACAGCGACACAAAAACGGCTAAATTTGTGTATGACTTTTCCACAAACCAGGCAAACGGCACAATCGCATCTGTATGCTTGACACACAAGCTTGCTGGTTATGGTGGTTACGGCACAGATATGGTATACGGAAGTAGCTGGGCTAATGTTATGATGAACAGTATGTACTCAGGTACAAAGCGTTTTACTGACTATACGGATAAACTTGACACATCAAGTAGCTTGGTCTACAGTAAAGAGTATTTGTTCCTAATTGATGCTGAGAATGATATAGCCTACTACTTCGTGATTACTGGCGGTACTACTATAAAGATAAGAAAATACCGCGCAATGCTCAAAACTTACTCATTATTTACCACAGACATATTAGCAAACACCCTTGTGCTTGTGGGAGAAAGTTCTGAGGTTACTATTCCGACAACACTACCCTCAGGAACTTGGTCATACAATTATGACTCTAAGGATAACGCAATATACATAAGAGCAGGAGGCACTGTTGCGAATAACGGCTCATTTGTATTGACAAAGGTTATTTGTGAAGATACTCCCGTAGTAACACAGACCACTGTTACAAATACAAGTGGAGCTACTATAGGTAACACTTCGAACCGTAACACTTTCGTACACAATGGATATGTGTATATTGTAGGCAATGCTTCTCCCTATAATGTTTACAAAATAAGAATTGCAGATTCGGAAGTTACTGCAATAGAAAATCCCGCAAAATCTTCAGGCTATGTTCCTGTTATGGCTATTAGTGACATAATCTACTATCAAAGAGCAGGTGACAGCACTGGAATGGCTACTTATTTGTTAGACACCGAATACAACACTCTTAAAGGATGCGGTATTGTAAACATTGACTACGCAAGCCAAAAGGGTACTGGTAGTTACTACTCTTACTACTCCCCGGTATACACGCCTATAAAGGACAACCCGATGTTATACTATTTAAGCTATTCTGGCAACTCATCCGCAACAGCAAATACGTTAGGTTTCAAGTACTTCACAAACTACCTCGCTACGATAAACAACATATCGCCTGCTATAGCTAAGGTTAACACACAAACGATGAAGATTACCTACACAATCCAAGAAGTTTAATACTTCCGGGCTCACTTTTTAGTGGGCCCGAATTTTTTTTGCTTCATTATATATAATATATACGAGTATTGCACTCTGGCGTCTCACCGGCTTACGCACCGGAGCTCTTTTTACAATTTAGATGCGAGTAATAGCATAACGCCTCCATCTTGTTACAGACGAAATTTATGCACATCTCCTTTTGTTAAAACATTTATAAAATATTTTTCAAATCCCTCTTGACATTTTGCTAATTATGTAGTATAATATTTACAGAGTTGAAAAGATACTCACAACAAGACGATAAGAGAGGTTAAAAATGATTGAAATTAAGGTTGCAAAGTCAAATAAGTGTAACGGCGATTATTCTATATTCTTGTCATTTCCTTATGACAATGCCCTTGTCGAATTAATTCGCAGTCAGTCCGAGAGATACTGGGACAAAGATAATAAAACTTGGGAGCTCCCTGCAAAGAAATTGCGAGAGCTTGTACCATTCTTAACGAAGCATCAAGTAAATATCACAGGCGACTTTTCAGCATTCACAGAAGTTAAGAAAGTTGCAAATGTTCCTGCTGAATTTCAGTTTAAGACAAAGCCGTACGACCATCAAATTGACGGACTCAACTTCGGCCTTACTCACGACAGATGGCTACTTGGTGACGAGCAGGGCTTGGGCAAGACGAAGCAAGTCATTGATATTGCAGTGGCGAAGAAGTTAGAAGGAGCAAAGCGTTGCCTGATAATCTGTGGTGTAAACGGATTGAAATGGAACTGGCAGAATGAAATCAAGACACACTCCAACGAGAGCGGATGGATATTAGGTCAGCGTAAACGAGTAAGAAGCGGCAAGACTTATGTAGGCTCTACAAAAGATAAATTAGACGACCTTAAAAATATCGACAACATCAAAGATTATTTTATCATAACCAATGTAGAGAGTTTAAGGGACGCTGATATTGCGGCTACGATTAGTGATTATTGTAAGAGCGGCACAATCAGTATGGTCGCAATAGATGAGGTTCATAAGTGTAAGAACCCGAGTAGTCAGCAGGGCAAGGGCATCTTGAAGGCACAGCCTAATATTCGTATTGCTATGTCGGGAACACCCCTTATGAATACTCCCCTCGACTTGTTCATAATACTCCGCTGGCTCGGCTATGAGAAGCACGCTTTCTACGCTTTCAAGAATCATTATTGCATAATGGGCGGCTACGGCGGCTACGATGTTGTAGGCTACAAGAATATGCCTGAGCTTCAAGAGAGAGTTGATTCCATTATGTTGCGCCGACTTAAAGATGATGTACTTGACTTGCCCGAAAAGGTCTACATAGATGAGTTTGTAGAAATGACTCCCAAGCAGGAGCAGATTTACAAAGAAATCTCGGCTGACATTAAGGCGAACATCGACAAGATTAAGATGGCGAACAATCCTCTTGCTGAACTAATTCGTATGCGACAAGCAACGGGCTACACTGGCATCTTATCATCTACTATTGCGGAGTCATCGAAGATTGACCGACTTGAAGAAATTGTCGAAGAATCGGTGGCGAACAATCGTAAGGTCGTAATCTTTAGTAACTGGACACAGATGACAGACCCCGTATATAATCGCCTTAGTAAGAACTACAAAGGTGTAATAATTACAGGCGAGACTGATGATGTAGAGCGACAAGTAAATGTAAACCATTTCCAGAACAATCCCGAGTGTAAATTCATTCTCGGTACGATTGGTGCAATGGGCACGGGCTTGACACTTACTGCCGGAACTATTGTAGTCTTTATGGATGAGCCGTGGACGATGGCGAATAAGCAACAGGCGATTGACAGATGCCACCGTATCGGCACGAAATCAAATATCACAATATACACACTTATGTGTAAAAATACCATTGATGAGCGTATCCACGAAATCGTTGAGAAAAAGGGAATGATTGCAGATGCGATTATTGATGGCAAGATAGCAGGCAACAAAACTGAACTGCTCAATTTCCTATTAAGTTAATAAATTCAAAGGAGAATTAAAATGAAGGAAAGACTTTTAAGAATTGAGGAAGTAGCACTCCTCGTAAACTCGTCAACACAGACGATTAACAATTGGTACAGATGGAAAAGACTCCACCCCGACCACGAACTTGCAAAGATGCTGCCTGACTATATTCAGGAGGGCGTAAGACAGAAACGCTTTTGGAAGAAGAGTGACATCTGGGCTATTACTGAATTTAAGAACGCTATCCCTCACGGCAGAAATGGCGTTTTGGGTGATGTAACACAAAAACATACAAGATTTAAGGAGGACTAAAATGTCACGAATCAACTTATCCCCAACAGAACCGTCACAAAACCCCGCACAGTCCCTCGAAGAACTTATTCCGCAGTATGCGATGAATAAGCAGGAGCTGGACAGCTACACCAAAATCTGCAAAGATGAAAACGAGCAGATTAAGGCTCATCTTGTAGCCCTCGGACAGGATGAGTATTCAGCGGGCGGCTACAAAGTAAAGAGAATTGTGGCCGTTAAGGAGTCTATGAATGAGGCAAAACTCATTGAAGTGCTCCGTCAAAATGGAATTGATGCAGCCATCAAGACCAGAGAGTATGTAGATATGGATGCCCTCGAAGCATATCTCTACAACAACACCCCTTCCGCAGACCTTGCAAGACAACTTGAAGGCTGTAGAACAACAAGTGAAACCGTACAGTTAAGACTGTCCAAAGCAAAAGCAAGCAAAGGAGAATAAAATGTTTACAGTAACTTTTTCAGCGGCTACAATTTTTGTACTTGGCATAGTTGCAGGCATTGTACTTAGTATTGTTAGCCTCGTTGCAGTCGCACTCATCTCAAATAAGAAACCCAAAGGAGAATTAAAATGAGCGCATATACACCTAAAGCAGTTGTAACCGAAATCAGTGCCACAAGCAGAGTTGCAATAAAGGTAAGAGATAACTTCTATACAGTCGAATACACCGAGAAGAGAGCAATCCCGGATGTTGAAGATGTTGATATGGATGCTGAACGCCTTGCACTCTTTGACGCCGTAAATGGTGTTGTAGATGCCCAAGCAGAGGACATCATTAAAATGACTCAACCTAATAAAAAATAATTAGAAAAATTTTCAATATCCTCTTGCAATTACTTACAATATGTGATATAATATATGTGTAAGTTAATGAGCGTGCTCCCATAACATCTCCTTGTTTATGTGAAAGTTTTACAAAGCACGCCCACTTATGTTGGTTGATATTGCGGGATGTCAATCAATGATAATTGCATATCAACCAACAGTAGAACTCACACCATACTTGGCCCGCACCTTGTATGGTGTGAGTTCATTTATTTGAGCAGAAAGTGTGAGGTACAAAGCGTGAAGGACAATACATACATCGTAATACAATCTTGGATGATAAGTGAATTAGGATTAAGTGGAAATGACTTACTGGTCTACGCAATCATCTACGGCTTCTCCCAGGACGGTGAGTCAAGATTTACAGGTAGCCTGCAGTATCTTGCAGATTGGTGTAATGCTACAAAGGCAGGTATACAGAAGAATCTAAAAAATCTCGTAGCCGGCGGTTATATAGAGAAGCACGAGTCCTTCAAAAACAATGTTAAGTTCTGTGAGTACAGTTGCATACCATACAACAAAGTTGCACACCCTATGCAACAAAGTTGCATCAATAATATAGAAGATAATATAGAGGAAGATACTAATATCATAAATGATATTAGTACGCAGGAGTCGGACTATAACAGTAAAGGTTATAGTAAGGAAGAGCTTAAAGAGGAATTCTTAGGAAGTGCTAAAAAGACAACTCGAAGAAGACCTATAAATAAACGCCCTACATTATTTGATAAGTGTGTAGCCGAGATTGATAAGTTTACAGACTTGCCAGATTTGAGAGATAAACTTATACAGTTCCTCAAGATTAGACTTGAGGTCAAAGATAAACCATTCGGTGTAGAGTCTTGGAAAGGAATGCTTAAGAAACTTGACCAAGCAGTAGCCGAATGTCAGCGAGAGTATGTAGATGTAGTCCAGCAGAGCATTGACAAAGGATGGCTCTCGTTTTATCCTATCACGCAAAAAGCAGATAAGAAGGAGTCGGTATTCTGTGATATAGATATGCCGAACACCGCAGATATAAAAGTAAATAAGAAGGAGGGAAGTTTAAGTGGAAAAGTATTCTAACTGTTGGTACGAGTCTGTGTGCCAAAAGTTCGGAGAGAATTGCCAAAATATGTGTGTTCGATATAAAGAAATGCGCTATTTGATGGATAATAGTAATCTGCCTCCGAAGAAGCAACAGCCACAACATCTTGAAGCACCAGACTGTGATTTCGATGCCTATTGTAGGCTCGCAGATATAAAGGACGACATCGTAAACTTTGTAGAAGATGGCAGAAGTTTGTACATCACAAGTAGCCATACGGGTAACGGAAAGACTACTTGGGCTATAAAGCTGATGCATAAATACTTTGACCAGATTTGGGGTGGCAATGGTTTCAAGCCGAGAGCCATATTCATTCACATACCAACATTTCTTGGCAAGTGTAAAGACTTCAATACGAAAGACCCGGAATTTGAGCGCCTTAAACAGTTGCTATATACAGTAGACCTCGTTGTGTGGGATGATATAGGCTGTCTTGGTATGAGTGCGTATGATGCCACGCAGTTGATTATGCCTCTTGATGCTCGTTCTAATGCAGGACTGTCGAACATCTACACGGGCAATATTACAACGCTTGATGGCCTGTCTAAAGCAATCGGCTCAAAGATGGCGAGTAGAGTGTTTTCGAGAGATACCGAAGTAATAATCTTTAGGGGAGGAGATATGAGATAATGGTAACTTTACAAATTCTGTCAAAAATTTTGCAGACAGCCAACAATTCTATTATAGAAGATAATCTCCTTACAGAAGAATACTTCGTAGGCTACGAGAAGGAATATAACTTCATACAAGACCACATAAAGCAGTACGGAAATGTGCCTGATAAGGCAACATTCCTCGCAGAGTTTCCGCAGATTGAGCTTGTTGAAGTCACCGAGTCCGACAGATATTTAGTAGATACAGTTCGTGAAGAATACCTCTACTATAAATCTGTGCCAGTGATTCAAGAAGCCGCAAAGCTCTTGCAGAACGATAGTAATGCCGCAGCCGAGTACTTACTCAATGCGATGAAGACCTTGCAACCTAACTACGCTCTCGGCGGCGTAGATATAGTTGCAGATGCAGATGACCGTTTCAATCAGTTTGTAGAGAGAAAAGACCATCAGCGAGAGTGGTTCTTCACTTGTGGTTTCCAGGAGCTCGATGACATCATTCACGGCATACAGAGAAAGGACGAATTGTTCGTAATCTTCGCCCGCACAAACCAGGGTAAGTCGTGGATTCTCGAAAAGATGTGTGTCCACGTATGGCAGACAGGGTACAATGTGGGCTACATATCACCCGAGATGAGCGCAAGTAGCATCGGTTATAGATTCGATACACTTCATAGTCACTATTCAAATAGCGGACTTATGTGGGGTAAAGATGAGATAGACCAAGATGACTACGAAGCCTATATTCAAGGTCTACGTCAAGCAGAGAATAAGTTTGTAGTTGCTACCCCTCTTGACTTCGATAAGAAAATAACCGTCACGAAGATTAAGAATTGGATAAAACAGTACAAATTAGACCTCGTTGCAATCGACGGCATTACATATATGTCCGACGAGAGATACAAACGGGGCGACAATAAGACAACGAGCCTTACTAATATTAGCGAAGACCTTATGGAACTCTCTATGGAGCTTGGAGTGCCTGTACTTGTTGTTGTACAAGCAAACCGTAGTGGCGTAGTTGAGAAGGGCGGGGACGAAACACCTGACCTTGAAAGCATAAGAGATTCCGATGGTATCGCACACAACGCAAGTAAGGTTATATCTATTCATCAAAAGGAACACGGCGTACTGAATATGACTGTAAAGAAGCAGAGATTCGGTGCCGTAGGAGGTAAACTAACATATCATTGGGATATAAATACCGGAGACTTTGAGTTCATTCCCACTTATGACGATGTCGAAGATAACAGAACTACGGAAAGAAAAGTAGCGGAGGGAAAGAAATCTTATGGAGACCAAACAGACGTGTTCTAACCTTATAAACTTTGAGAAATGGTTAAGCCATCAAATCAAAGAACAGGATATTACAGTTACGAAACTTGCCAAAATCAGCGGGGTACACCCTAACACCATTCGTAATTATTTAGCCCGCAGATGCGAGCCTACATTCTATAATGTAGTATTGCTTGTTAAGGCTCTCGGCTTTGAGTTGGAGGCGGTTAAACGATGATTCTAAATAATGTTCCGTTTGAGACAGACCTTATGTCGATATTAGAGGAGTTGCGTTCTCAATTATCTGCAAACGGTATACAACTTTTTCACTCGATGAGGGACACACCTGACAATATCCAGGTGTGTTGCCCCTATCATAAAGGTGGACAAGAGCGTAGACCGTCTGCTGGTATAAAGAAAGATACTGGTATATTTCATTGTTTCACCTGCGGAGAGACTCATACACTTCAGGAGATGATTTCGCATTGTTTCGGTAGAGATGATGATGTTGTCGGTGCTTTTGGATGGGAATGGCTATTAAAGAACTTCCTTACTGTAAGTATTGAGGAGCGCAAGTCGCTGAACCTTGATTTCCTAAGAAATAAAGAAGAGGCGAAAGTCAACTATGTGAGTGAGGAAGAACTCGACAAGTACCGGGTATATCATCCTTATATGTGGAAACGAAAGATGACACCTGAGGTCGTTGAGATATTCGATATAGGCTATGATGAGAAAACCTCCTCTATAACATTCCCGGTAAGAGATATTCACGGCCGTTGCCTATTTATAGCTCGCCGAAGTGTAGTGACCAAATTCTTTAACTATCCTCAGGGCGTAGAGAAGCCTGTGTACGGCTTGTATGAGTTGAGCAGATTCGGTCAGTACACAAAAGAGGTTATAATCTGCGAGAGTATGATTGATGCCATCTACTTCTGGACAGTTGGTAAGTATGCTGTGGCGTTGAACGGACTCGGCAACGAATTACAGTTCAAACAGTTGAAGGAAATGCAATGCCGAAAGTTCATACTCTGTACGGATAGTGATGAAGCTGGTATGAAAGCTCGTATGCGTATTAAAAAGAATGTAAGAAACAAACTGATTACCGAATATATCTTGCCCGAGGGCAGAAAAGATGCTAATGACTGTACACCTGAGGAGCTGTTGAACCTCAAAGAAATATTTTAGAATATTTTGAAAAAATTTCTTCATCTCCAGTTGAAATTTGCGCTACAATATGTTATACTATATTTGTACTAAACGAGTACAGTCACACATCAAAACCAAAATAAAGTTAAAAAGGAGAAACAGAAAATGAGTGACACAATCGGCGTAATCGGACAGAAGTACGAGGACAGAAAGAGCAAGAAAACCGGCACCCTGCTTGACAGAGATGCGGATAATAAGAAGCTCTCTTTCCTTGATGAAAATGGCGACCCCTTCCAGGTAAGCTATGCGGCGTTCAAGAGCAACTGGAGAAAAGTAATTACAGAAGCTCCCACAGAGCCCGTAGAAGAAGTAGAGCCTGAAACAGAGTCTTCCTACGCGAATGTTGTAGAAGCAGAGCCCAGCACAAAGCCCGAAGTTACAGTCTTTGATGAGGATGCAAAGATTAAGGACTTCGTAAAGGCTATTACAGAGGCGAGGGTCGCATCTGTAGACATTATCGGTGATGATACTACAATTATGGCAGATGACATCACTATTTGCACCCTGCACAAAGTATACGGCGGCTACAAGATGTTTATGTTGCCTGACATCTTCATTTTCGCAGAGTGGCCCAACGTATTTACTGCCAGTGATGTTCACTTTAACATCAAGCACGGCAGATACTCGGGAGTAGCTATTGATTGCGTTAAGGCATCCCTCGGAGATATTCTCCAGTTTATCAAGACAGCGGCAGTCGAGATAAATCTGTATGGATATATAGACTAAACAAACCCACAAAAACACGAAAAGGAGAAAAGACAAATGGGAAGATTTGTAGCAAACGAAGTAGACAACTATGGTGGTAGCGGAGGCAGTTCGTTCTTCACACTTAAGGACGACGGCGATGTTGCCAGAGTGCGTTTTATGTACAACAGTATGGAAGATGTTGTAGGTTACGCAGT
>JAZRAC010000042.1:0-137180 GCA_045634365.1 Bacteroidaceae bacterium
TAGGAATATTCCTACCAAGAGGAGGTATATCAATCTATCCATATGCTAATTATGGTCGTCCAGGGACAAAATATGAGCATATAGCTACACAAAGAATCCTATCTCGTCCTTGAATACAATATTTAACATTGACTATTCACACTCCCTTGTCTGAAAAATCGGACAAGGGAGTTCTTTTTCATGTAACCGTCGTTTAATTGAATGTTAATATTTCTGAACTACTATTATGTACGACTATTCTGAGGCAAGCTGCTACCTTAAAGGGAATTGTGAAAGATAGTTCTACAAGAGAACCGTTGATTGGTGTGGCTGTAACAGGGTATGTGAAAGAGATTAAAGATGCTGTTTCTACAAACTTTCCCTTCTATAAAAAGGCAACGGATAGGTAGCAACTCTTTCTCTAAACCCAACCATATACGGTTCTTTCTGCCGAAATTAAAAATATGGCAGGGTAACACAAAAATGGTATAAGTACCAACTACTTATCAAATTTTGCCCTCATTCAGCCATTATTACGCAAGTTCTTCGTATCTTTGTAGAAGATACACTGCACTCGCTGTGAAATACATCAAAGTAAACTTTGTGTATCTCGCTCGTTTGTATGTATCTTTGTAGAAGATACACTGCACTCGCTGTGAAAAATGCAAAAGGTCCCGTAGCTTAGCTGAATAGAGCGTCAGATTCCGGTTCTGAAGGTCCTGGGTTTGAATCCCAGCGGGATCACACTATGAAACTATAAATATATATTTATGTCCGCTTTTGGAAATTATGTGGCCGTGGCACCCCTCTATCTGCTTAATAAGTTGCCGTTGAGGGTGCTTTATGCACTTTCCACCCTCTTCTATTTTTTGATATATTATATAATAAGGTATCGTCGCGGGGTGGTTCGTAAGAATTTGTGCAGTTCCTTCCCTGAGAAAAGCAAGAAGGAGCTTCGTGTAATAGAGCGAGATTTTTATCGTCGCTTTTGCGACTATTTTATGGAGGCTATAAAGTTCTATGGAATGAGTGCCGAGGAGGTGCGTAAACACATAGAATTTACAGGGCTTGACGAATTGTCGCAAATGTTGGATAAAGGGCACTCCTGCGTCTGCTATATGCTTCACACATTCAATTGGGAGTTTATAGTGAGCCTTCCACTCTTTATACAGAAAGAAAATGTAGTCGCCGGTGCTATATATCATAAATTGCGCAATCCTTTCTTCGATAATATCTTTAAGAAGATGCGTGCGCAATATGGTGCCGATAATGTGACAATGAAAAATACCCTGCGTCGCGTAATAGAGGTTACAAAGAACGGTCAAAAGTTTATTTATGGATTTATGGCCGACCAGCTTCCTAAAATAGAGGCAATGAACCATTGGGTGACGTTCCTCAATCAGGAAACGGCTGTTTTTACCGGTGCCGAGAAGATTGCCCGTCGCGTTAAGGCCTCGGCTTTTTATGTAACTATGACAAGGGTGAAGCGCGGCAAGTATGTTGCTCATTTTGATTTGATGGTTGAGGATGCTACAACCTTGCCCGAGAATGAGTTGACAAATGAATACTTCCGCCTTGGTGAAAAGGATATACGCCGAGAGCCTGCATCGTGGCTGTGGACACATAATCGTTGGAAAAGAACACGTGTTCACAAGGAGGCCTTTGACCGCCACATTGCTGCGAGGAAGCAACAGATGACTGCTGCTGAAAATAGTTAAAGAGGAATAGTATAGAACAAGAGCAGTCTGCCCAGAAAGGCAGACTGCTCTTGTTCTATAAAGTATTGTTTTTTAGTATGCTCTTGCAAACAATACTCTGCGTGCCGAGGGCTTGCCTGTAACCATACAGGTGCCGGGTGTGCTGTCGAATTCAAAGGGAATACAGCGCACGGTCGCTTTTGTTTCTGCTTTTATGAACTCTTCTGTTTCGGGTGTGCCGTCCCAGTGTGCAAGGATGAATCCGCCTTTCTCAATCTCTACCTTAAACTCCTCGAATGTGTCCACACAGCGTGTGTTGGCCTCGCGCATTGCAAGTGCCTTGCGGTGAAGGTTCTTCTGTATCTCGTCGAGCAGTTCCTTAACGTAGGCAGCAATGCCGTCGATTGAGCGTGTCTCTTTTTCCAATGTGTCGCGGCGCATAACTTCAATTGTGCCATTTTCAATGTCGCGGGCACCGAGCACAAGGCGCACGGGCACTCCTTTTAACTCATATTCGGCAAATTTGAAGCCCGGGCGGCGGTTGTCGGCATCGTCGAACTTGACGCTTATGCCCATAGTCTTCAATTCGTTCACGAAGGGGGCTATTGTGTCGGCAATCTTCTGCAACTGCTCCTCGTTCTTATAGATGGGTACTATAACCACCTGAATGGGGGCAAGCGCAGGAGGGAGTACAAGGCCGTTGTCGTCTGAGTGAGTCATTATGAGTGCTCCCATAAGGCGTGTGGAAACACCCCACGATGATGCCCACACATATTCGAGATTGTTGTTCTTGTCGACAAACTGCACGTTGAATGCTTTTGCAAAATTCTGCCCGAGGAAGTGCGAGGTGCCGCATTGCAGTGCTTTTCCATCCTGCATCAATCCCTCTATGGTGTATGTGTCGAGTGCACCGGCGAAACGCTCGTTAGCCGATTTTACACCCATAATCACAGGCAGAGCCATATAGTTGTTGGCAAAGTCGTTGTAAACGTGCAGCATTGTCTTTGTCTCTTCTTCGGCCTCCTCGCGTGTAGCGTGGGCAGTGTGCCCCTCTTGCCACAAGAATTCGGCTGTGCGCAGGAACAGACGGGTGCGCATTTCCCAACGCATTACGTTGGCCCACTGGTTCACTTTTATGGGAAGGTCGCGGTACGACTGTATCCAGTTTTTGTATGTGCTCCATATAATAGTCTCCGATGTTGGGCGTATAATCATCTCCTCTTCGAGCTTTGCTGCGGGGTCCACAATAACGCCGCTGCCGTCGGGGGCGTTCTTCAAGCGATAGTGTGTAACCACGGCGCACTCTTTGGCGAAGCCTTCAACGTGGTCGGCCTCACGGCTGAGGAACGATTTTGGAATGAGCAGGGGAAAATAGGCATTCTGATGGCCTGTCTCCTTGAATTTGTCGTCGAGTATGCGTTGCATCTTCTCCCAGATAGCATAACCATAAGGTTTTATGACCATACAGCCTCTCACGGGCGATTGCTCGGCAAGGTCGGCTTTGAGTACAAGGTCGTTGTACCACTGCGAGTAGCTCTCGCTGCGTTTGGTAAGTTCTTTTAATTCTGCCATATAATTTTATGTGTAAATATCTGTTTCTAACTTGCAAAAGTACAAAAAAATAATAACAAACGAGCGAAAAAGCCTGCTTGTTTATTCGTTTTGCTGTTTCTTCGATAAAAAACGGCTGTAATCGCCGAAGGGAGCAGGGGCGATGGCTATCTTTTTATAAGGCTATTTTGCTCTGAAAATTCTTATTCCTGTCTGGTTTTTCTTGCTCTTCTGATAGTGGAACAGGGTGGTGCTGTCCTTTATCACCTTGCCCGCACCACTCGATGCGTGCAACAGATGCACCTTTCCATCCTTGCAGAATGCAATTCCTATGTGTACAACATCGAGTCCTTTGATATTTGTGGTGAGGGCGATAATGTCGCCGTCCTTCACTCCAATTTCGTCGGCTGCATTGTCGATGCTATCTTTGGGAATGTAGCGGGCCTCTTTGCCTCGAAAAGGTTTTTCCCTTTTTTCAATCTCCTCGACAAGGGCGGGGTTCTCTTTCAACTGTTTGTAGCTTGCAGGGTGGCTGCTCATATAGTGAAGGTCGAGCTGTTGCGGTCGGCTGTATCTGCCACCGGTTATCTCCTCTACAATGTTGCTTTTGGCACTGTCGGCAATCCATTGGCTTATGTAGTGCAGACGGCTTGCGTAGCCGTTGCGCACGCCCCCTTGGTAGCGCATCTGTTCGAGGTTCCGGCACACGGCTTTAAAGGATTTTTCCTCCTCACCGATGCTGATGCTTATGGCAAGCACAAGCTCGATGAATGTGGTGCAGTCGAGCCGTGAGGTGCTTATGAAGAGTGGTTCGCCGGAGTGTGTGTCGAGTGTGCCGGCAACATACTTCTGCCCTGTAAACTCTGTGGCAATGCTCAGAATTAAATCTCCCGTGGAATTGTATCGCCTGCCCGAGTATTTATCGAGAATATTTTCGATGAAGAGACTGTCTTGTGGCTCGTATATGATATTCTGTGCCCTTACACCCGATACAAACGCAAAAAAGAGTATTGAAAATATAGTTCTCATGGAAGCGTTAACAATTTATAATGTAAATATAGGCAATAATTCTGTTTTAATAACTATCTTCGCTACTATAAATGGTCGGATGATGAAAAGAACAGGTACATTAACCCTCTTGCTGCTACTCACGTTGAATTTATGCGCACAATTTATGCGCACAAATTCAGCCTCCATACGCTCTATGCAGATGGTGCTTAACGATGAGTGGCGTTTGCCTCCTGTGATGCGTCTGCACAGCGACGATGTGCTGCAATTCTCTTTCGACGAAATGTCGCACACCTATCGTAGGTTCATATATAGAATTATTCATTGTCGTGCCGATTGGGAGCCTACCGAGCTTTTTGATATAGATTTCTTGAATGGCTTTAACAATATGCCCATTGAGGATTGGGAGAATTCCGTAAACACCACAATGCTTTATACAAATTACACTTTTACCTTGCCCAACGAGAATGTGTCGTTGAAACTGTCGGGTAACTATATAGTGGAGATAATAGATGACGAGGGTGACGATGAAACGCCTGTTGCCGAATTTCGCTTTTCGGTGGTGGAACCGCGTGTGGCACTGAGCGCATCGGCAAGCGGAAATACAGATGTGGATATGAATGGTTCGCATCAGCAGCTCTCTTTCACGGTGCATCATCCTAAATACAATATTTCGAATCCTGCCGAAGAGATTATTACGGTGGTCTGTCAGAATCGTCGTTCCGACAATGCCGTTACCGATGCGAAGCCTGCATATATCACCGGAAGCACGTTGCAATATGTGCACGACAAGAAACTTATATTCGATGGTGGAAACGAGTATCGTCGCTTTGAACTGACCGACCCTCGCGTGGTGAGTATGGGGGTGGAACAGGTCTCCTTTTTTGAGCCCTACTTTCACGCCGACCTATATGTCGACAAGCCTTACTCCTTTCACAGGAATAATCGTGACGAGAATGGTCGTTGCTTCGTAAATACGCTCGAAGGGTATGGCACCTTCATAGAGGCCGATTATGTTTTTGTGCATTTTACTCTCGACGCTCCTCGTCGCACTGGTGGCAGTTATTATCTTTTGGGCGATTTTTGCTATAATCGTTTCGACGATACTAATAAATTGGAGTACGATAGCCGTGATAATTGTTACAAGGTTACCAAGTTGCTGAAATTGGGCCTTTACAACTACTCCTATGTGTGGGTGCCCGACGGTTCCAGCAAGGCACAGACAACCCCTGCTGAGGGTAGTTTCTATGAGACGGAGAATGAGTATCTGATACTTGTTTATCACAGGGAATTTGGTTCTCGTTACGACAAGCTCATCGGTTATGGCCGTCTCGACCATAATATGGAGAAAAACTGACATTATATAAGAAGATGACTAAAAAGTGTAATTTCTGCGTTACGCTTGCCTTCAAAATCCTCATTTACGCTTAGTAAACTCCGGTTTTTCGGGCTACGCAAGCCTTGAACTACATCTTTTTATTCATTTCCTACAAGAAAGAGACCGCTAAAAAATACTTTTTAGTCGGTCTCTTTTGATTATATAAACAGCAGTGCGTTTAAAATCTGTCGATAATATTCTGAACCCACTTCCAAAAGCCCTTCTTTTCAAATTGCAACAGTTTGCCTATACCTTGCAGAATTTTCAACATTCCGGAGTTTTTGGCAATCTGTATCTTTGCAAATTTATAGAACACAAAGGTTATGAGAATGCTTAATGTGAGTACAACGTATAACTGTGTGTCTATGGAGGCTCCCAATTTGTACGACACGAACCACGCAACTATGATAAGGAAGTTGAGCGACAGAATGGATACGGTTGTTCCAATGTGCGAAAAGCCAAGCTCAATGAACAGGTGGTGCAGGTGTGTCTTGTCGGGGCTGAAAGGAGAATTTCCTCTTATTATTCGTGCCGACATTACACGCAGAGTGTCGAATACCGGTACTGCAAGAACCGAGAGGGTAAAGGGAATCAATCCCACTCCTTCTTGGGCAAGATTACTGCTCAAAGAGGTCTCTTTCAGTATATTTATAACAAACATCGACATCATTGTTCCAATTACCAACGTACCTCCGTCGCCGATGAACATACGGGTGTTGTACCCGAATACATTGTGCAGGAAGAATGGTATTATCGCTCCGGCAGCGGCAGTGGCAAGAATCATCATTGTGGTGTTGTCCGACAGGTAGAACATTATTGCAAATGTTATTGCTGTCATAAAACAAAAACCCGACGAGAGGCCGTTCACGCCGTCTATAAGGTTGATTGCGTTTATTATACCCACCGCAGCAAAGATGGTGAGCGGTACGGCAATCCACATAGGAATTAAGTCTATCCCCCACAATCCCCAAAAGCAGTTTATGCCGTTGTTGTTTACAAGCATAATAAATGCTACCACAGCTATCTCTACGAGGAAGCGGGTGTAGGGCGAAAGGTCGAGAATATCGTCTATGGTACCAATGTAGAGCATTATAATCATTGCTGACACAAGCACGAATACTGCCGGGCTGAAAAATGTTATCTGTGACGAACAAATGCCTGCAACTATGCCGAAGAACACGGCAAGCCCGCCCATTACAGGAATGGGACGGCGTTGCAGTTTACGCTCGTCGGGGTTGTCGACTAGGTTTTTCAGTATGGCAATCTTCAATATTTTGGGGTGAACCCATATTGTTGCAATGAATGCTACAAAGAAAGGTAATAATAGGTTGTATATATTTTTCATTGTTCTCTTTTTATAATTTCGTTAACGTGGAATGTTTATAAATATTGCCACTGTCAATTGATTTTCTCTATCAGTGTTCTTGGCAGGCTTGTTGTTGCAACGGCTGTTATACCATCAATTTTAACAACAACCCGTTTATCTCTTTTGCTCTCTACTTTGACAAGGAAACCTTCGGCTCCTTCAAAGACTCCGCCTGTAATGCGCACTCTTTCTCCTTTTGTAAGGTTAACCTCGTCGGGGTTAAGGAATAAAATCTGCTCTTCGGTGTTTCCGGCGATGGCAATGAAATTTTGCATCTGCTTCTCGGGAACAGTCATCAGGCAACGGCCTTTCTCTCTGTTGGGCGATATTGCGTATCGCAACCAAGGTATATACTCCTTTTTTATTTTGTCTATTTTCTCTTTTGTGCTGTGTACAAATATATAATTATGTACGGCAGCTTCGGTCTTCCACACTAATCGCCCGCCGGCTCCGGGCTTTTTGGTTCTCTGCAATGGTACAAAGCTTTCTATTCCTATGGCGTTTAGTTTCTCTTTTGCAGCCATTTCTCGCTGGTAGGTTACTCGTAGCACGTACCACGCTTTCTGCTCTTCTTTGCCGGTTGCATTGCTCATTGGAATTCCTTTATCCTGTGGCCAGATTTTTTATTGCCACTCTGTTTCTCTGGCACTATGTACCATTTATGCAAAGATACTTTAATTTTTATATAAAGTATAATCTTTCCCCTATTTTATGAAAAAATCAACAAGTAGTTTAATTTTTATTATCTATTCCTTTTTATGTTCTCTTTTTTTTTATCTTCGCAAATGTTTTAGTTTTGTGGAATATTGTGTGATACACGCATCATTTTTGTAAGAAATTTAAAGAACCTTTTAATATGAATAATTCTAATCACGTTGTTATTATGGCTGGCGGCATTGGCAGTCGCTTTTGGCCTATGAGTACCATTGACCGTCCTAAGCAGTTTATTGATGTGCTTGGCTGTGGAAAATCGCTCTTGCAGCTTACCGTGGAACGTTTCGGTGATATTTGTCCAATGGAGAATGTGTGGGTGCTTACATCGGAAAAGTATGCTCCGCTGGTTAAGGAGCAATTGCCTATGGTGCCCGAAGAGAATATATTGCAGGAACCCTGTCGCAGAAACACTGCGCCGTGCATTGCATACGCAGCTTGGAAGATAAAGAAAAAAGACCCGAAGGCCAATATGGTGGTTACTCCCAGCGACCATTTTGTGACCGATGTTGCTGAGTTCCGTCGCATAATATCATCGTCGCTCAAATTTGTGGCCGATTCCGATGCTATTCTCACCCTCGGAATTAAGCCCACCCGTCCCGACACAGGCTATGGTTACATTGAAGCTGCCTTGGGAACCTCCTCCCTTGTGAACAAGGAGGTGTTCCGTGTCGATTCCTTCAAGGAGAAGCCCGACCTTGACACTGCAAAGGCCTATGTGGCAAAAAATAATTTCTATTGGAATGCCGGAATATTCATCTGGAATGTATCGACCATAGTAAATGCGTTCCGTGTTTATCAGGGTCCCATTGCCGAAATTTTCGAGTCGCTGACTCCCTATTATTATACTCCCGAGGAGCAGGCTATGGTGAACGAGCGTTTCCCCGAGTGTCGCAATATTTCTGTCGATTATGCAATTATGGAGCGTGCCGAGGAGATTTTTGTTTTTCCCTCTAATTTCGGATGGAGCGATCTTGGAACTTGGGTGTCGTTGCACAATCAGGTGGCAAAGGACCTTAACGGGAATGTTGCGCTCGGTTCGGGCGAGGCTGCCTTCTGCGACACGCGCAATTGCATTGTGAATACTCGCGGAATGAAGAGTGTGGTGGTTATTGGTGTTGACGATTGTATAATATCGGAGAATGAGGGTAATCTGCTTGTCTGCAAGATGAGCGAGGAGAATCGCATAAAAGAGTACTCCGATAAGTGATACATATTGCGCATCCGCCTATTAAAAACAAGATAGCTGAATAGAGTGTGTTCTATTCAGCTATCTTGTTAATGAAGGTATCGCCGGTCTCTTCTGCATTATATACAAGCCCGAAGAGGTCGAACAGTAGATTGGATTTTCCGGCCAACGCCTTCTCTATATAATCTTTAATCTCCCTCTTGTTGCCTGTGTGGTGCATAGTGTAGGCAATGCAGGCGTCAATGTCGGCAGTATCTTTGCTCGTGTGCCTTGTGTAGAAGAGTACATTTTGGGCAACTTCATAATGGTGATATTTTATAAGGTGCAGCGCGAGTGCAAACAACCCCTCCTCTTGGCTCCACTCTTTAATGTCTATCACATTCATCTCCTTGAATGTGAGGTTCTCTTTGTCGCGCAATGTGTACAGCTCTTCGTCGCTCACAAGCAACTGCTTCATATTTGCAGGGTGCAACATCAGGGCAAGTGATATTGGCCCCGCTGCCCCGTCAAAATCTTTACGGCGCGAAAGGATTATTGCACGGTTCACTCGCGCAATCATTGCCTCTATGCTCCCGTCTGTCTCCTCTTCGTTGCTCAGTTTTACAATCTCTCCAAATATATTTAAGGCCTCATCCTCATCGTTGAGGTGCCACAGGCACATTGCCTTGTAGAAAAGCGGCATTATCGACTGCTGGTATTTCTCGGCAAGGTTGTTGAAAAAGGCAAATGCTTTCTCGTAGTTGCGCATAAAGTAGTAGCAGTAGCCTTGCATCATACGGGCGTAGTCAATCTCGTCGTTTATCGCAAGCTCATATTCGTAACATTCGAGTGCCTTCCCGTATCTGTTTGTAAGGTAGTATATGTGGGCAAGTTGCTCCCAATAGAATGTGGAGTAGGGGTCGCGGTCGAGCAGTTCGTTGTATATCTCTATTGCGCCGTTGGTATCTTGCAGTTCTATGAGGCATTCGGCTTTTATTTCGAGGAGGTTCCGGTGGCGAGGATATTTTTCAAGGCCGTAGTTGGTAATTTCGAGTGCCTCTTGGGCGTATCCGCCGTCGAGCAGAATTTCGAGTGCTTCGCAAACAGCCTCTTTGCTTGCCTGTTTCTTGTTCAGAATATCTATTGCAATCTCCCGTGCTTCGCGGTACTCTTTTAGGGCAATGAGCACTTGTGCTTGCAGCAGATTACTTTCATCGTCGTCGGGGAAGCCTTTGCTGCCGAGTGCAATGAGTGCTTTTTCGGGCTCGTTCTTGGCAAGCAACAACTTTACCTCCATTTTTGTGAGCTCCGGAGCCGATGGGTGCAGGGTGCTCGCGTGTGCAAGCACCTCTTCGGCAGCCTCTATGGAGTCTTGAAAGATGTAATATACCAGAATGTCGAGAAGGTCCTCTATTTCAAAGTATGAGCAGACTTGTTTTTCTCTCGTCTGCTCATATTTTTTTAGTATCTCTCGAAATTCGTTTGAGTCGAAATAGCTTTTGTTGTCCATTATTTGCCTTTTATCTTATTCCAAGTGTCTTTTAACGATACTGTGCGGTTGAAGATAAGTTTCTCGGGTGTGGAGTCGGGGTCTATGTTAAAGTAGCCTATACGCTGGAATTGCAGATAGCTGAGCGGTTTTTGTGTGGCGAGGAATTTCTCCACATAGCACTCTTTGCGCACCTCCAACGAATTGGGGTTTATCATCTCCTTCATTGCTTCGAGAGCGTCGCAGCCCTTCTCCTCTCTTATTGCGGCCATTTCGTCGCGGGGATTTTCGGCTTTCCACAGGCGGTCGTAGAGGCGCACTTCGGCCTTTACGCAGTGGTTGCGGCTCACCCAATGTATTGTGCTCTTTACCTTGCGGTTAGCGTCTTTCTCTCCGGTTTTTGTGTCGGGGATATACTCGCACAATACCTCTGTTACATTGCCTTGCTCGTCCTTTATGCAGCCGGTGCACAGGACTATGTAGGCATTTTTTAGGCGCACTTCGCGGCCTTGTGTCAGGCGGAAGTAGTTTTTGGGTGCATCCTCCATAAAGTCGTCGCGCTCAATCCATAGTTCACGGCTGAATTCTATTGTGTGTGTGCCCTCTTCGGGTTTTTCGGGGTTGTTTATGGCAGTGAGCTCTTCCACTTTGCCCTCGGGGTAGTTGGTGATGGTGAGCTTCACGGGGTTTATTACGGCCGACACACGTGTGGCGCGTGAGTTAAGGTCCTCGCGCACTGCACTTTCGAGCAGGGCAAAGTCGTTAAGCGCATCGTATGTTGTGTAGCCTATCTTGTCCACGAAATTGCGTATCGATTCGGGCGAGTAGCCGCGGCGACGGAATCCGCAGATGGTGGGCATACGGGGGTCGTCCCAGCCGTTCACAAGGCCCTCTTTCACAAGGATAAGCAGGTTGCGCTTGCTCATAAGGGTGTAGTTCAAGTTCAGCTTGTTGAACTCATACTGGCGGGGGCGGTTGTCGTCGAGGTCTTTTCCCTCTTTAATCCAGTCGACGAAAAGGTCGTACAATGGGCGGTGAGGCACAAATTCGAGTGTGCACAGCGAGTGTGTCACTCCTTCCAAATAGTCGCTCTGTCCGTGTGCAAAGTCGTACATAGGGTAGGCCTTCCAAGTGGTGCCTGTGCGATGGTGCGCGCTCTTTACCACGCGGTAGATGATGGGGTCGCGGAAGTGCATATTCGAACTTGCCATATCTATCTTGGCACGCAGCACCATTTTGCCCTCCTCAATTTCGCCGGTGTTCATCTTTTCGAAGAGTGCGAGGCTCTCCTCGATGGGGCGGTTGCGGTAGGGGCTGTCGGTACCGGGCTGTGTGGGTGTTCCCTTTTGTGCGGCAATCTGCTCGGCACTCTGCTCGTCGATGTATGCCTTGCCCTCTTTTATGAGGCGCACGGCAAAATCCCATAGCTGCGGAAAGTAGTCCGATGCATAGTATACGTTGGCCCACTCGAATCCCAGCCATTTAATATCCTCCATAATCGCATCGACATACTCAATATCCTCTTTTGTGGGGTTAGTGTCGTCGAAACGCAGGTTGCAAATGCCGTTGTACTTTTCGGCCATTCCAAAATCCATACAGATGGCTTTTGCGTGGCCTATATGCAGATAACCGTTGGGCTCGGGCGGGAAACGTGTCTGCACTTTGCTTCCGTTCTTTCCCTCGGCAAGGTCGTTTATGATTGCTTGCTCAATAAAACTGACGCTTTTTTTCTCGTTCTTTTCAGTTTCGTTAATTTCGCTCATCGTATATTCTGTTTTTTTTGTTTGTTTCCTCTGTTAAAAAGACAATATCTTGCCATAATCGTTAACAACTTACAAAAATAGGATAAAAAAAGGATATATGGCTCATTGCCGGCGTTTTTAATTGTGAAAAATGTGTGAAAGGGCACTTTTGGCAGGGCAAAATAAAAAAACAGGGGAAAATAAAATGGCTTTTGAACTTTAATCGCTATCTTCGCACTTTATTACGCGCATAAATAATATAAATTAAATAACTATGAAAAGTGATATTCAAATAGCTCACGAAACAGAGCTGCAACGTATTGAGAATGTAGCTGCCAAGATGGGTATTGCCGCCGACGACCTTGAACATTATGGAAAGTATATTGCGAAACTTCCTCTTAACCTCATCGGCGAGCAGAAGGGTAAGCTCATTTTGGTTACGGCAATCACCGCAACCCGTGCGGGTATTGGCAAGACCACAGTGTCGATAGGCCTTGCGCTTGGTCTTAACAAGATTGGCAAGAATGCTGTGGTTGCTCTGCGCGAGCCTTCGCTCGGTCCCTGCTTCGGAATGAAGGGTGGTGCTGCCGGCGGTGGTTACGCACAGGTGCTCCCTATGGAGAAGATTAACCTTCACTTTACAGGCGACTTTCACGCAATAACATCGGCCCATAATATGATTGCGGCTCTGCTCGATAATTACCTCTATCAGCACGCAAAGGAGGGATTCGGCCTTAAAGAGATTCTTTGGCGTCGTGTGCTCGATGTTAACGACCGCTCGTTGCGCTCTATAATCACAGGCATCGGCCCTGCAACCAATGGCCTTGTGGAGCAGGCGGGCTTCGATATTACTCCCGCTTCGGAACTTATGGCAATCCTCTGCCTCGCTTCCGACGAGAATGACCTTCGTCGTCGCATCGAAAATATCCTCTTGGGTTACACCTACGATGGTGCTCCCTTCACCGTTAAGGAGCTTGGCATTGCCGGTTCCATTATGGTGTTGTTGAAGGATGCTATTCAGCCCAACTTGGTGCAGACAACCGAGAATACCCCTGCGGTGGTTCACGGCGGTCCGTTTGCCAATATTGCTCACGGCTGTAATTCGCAACTTGCCACAAAGATGGCACTTGCGCATAGTGAATATACAATTACCGAGGCAGGATTCGGTGCCGACCTTGGAGCCGAGAAATTCTACAATATCCTCTGTCGCAAGAGTGGCCTGCAACCCGACGCTACTGTTATTGTGGCCACTGCACAGGGCTTGAAGATGCACGGCGGAGTGGAACTTGACAAAATAAAGGAACCGGATATGGAGGGCTTGCGCAATGGTCTTGCCAATCTCGACCGTCACGTTGCCAATCTGCAATCCTTCGGTCAGTCGGTAATTGTGGTATTTAACCGCTTCGCCACCGATACTGACGAGGAAATGGCTCTGCTGCGTGCCCACGTGGAGCAGGAGCTTGGTCTTCCCTTCGTGATAAACAACGCCTTTGCACAGGGTGGAGAGGGTGCCGTGGAGATGGCGCAGATTGTTGTGGATACTATTGCCAACAATCCATCAAAGAAACTCGAATTTACATATAGCGACGAAGATAGTATAGCAACAAAAATAGAGAAGGTAGCAAAGAATATCTATGGTGCAGTGTCGGTTACATTTGCAAAGCCGGCTATGGACCGCATAAAACTTGCCGAGAAGCTCGGAATGTCGTCGTTCCCCGTCTGCATTGCAAAGACACAATTCTCGTTCAGTGCCGACGCGAAGCTGTATGGTGCCGTTAAGGGCTTTAACTTGCAGATACGCGACGTGGTGCTCAACGCCGGTGCCGAAATGATAGTTGCCATTGCCGGCGATATTATCCGTATGCCCGGCCTGCCCAAAGACCCGCAGGCCAACCATATTGATTATGTGAACGGCGAGATTGTCGGATTAAGCTAAAAACCACCGAAGGCTATGGCACAACCACTTGCGGAACGTTTGCGCCCAACCTCGTTTGAGAATTATGTGGGGCAGCAGCACCTCGTTGGCGAGGGTGCTGTGTTGCGTCGTATGATTGATTCGGGGCGCATCCTCTCGTTTATAATGTGGGGCCCTCCCGGTACGGGAAAAACAACCATAGCCAAGATAATAGCCCATAAACTCAACCGCCCCTTCTACACCCTGAACGCTGTATCGTCGGGTGTGAAGGAGGTGCGCGAGGTTATAGACAAGGCAAAAAACTCATCGCTCTTCTCGGGCGGTGGCGGTGCCATTCTTTTTATCGACGAGATACACCGTTTCAATAAGTCGCAGCAGGATTCCCTTTTGAGCGCAGTGGAGACGGGGGTTGTAACCCTTATAGGTGCAACCACCGAGAATCCCTCTTTCGAGGTTATACGCCCACTGCTCTCCCGTTGTCAGCTCTATGTGCTTAAATCCCTCGAAAAAGAGGACCTGATGCAACTGCTCAACTATGCAATAACCACCGACACGGCTCTGAAAGAGCGCGGCGTGCGTTTGCAGGAGAGTGATGCTCTTTTGCGTTACAGCGGTGGCGATGCGCGTAAATTGCTAAATATATTGGAACTTGTGGTGGAGGCCGATGCAGCCTCTCCTGTTGTTGTTACCGACGAGAAGGTGGTGCAGTGCCTGCAACAGAGCCCCCTTGCATACGACAAGAATGGAGAAATGCACTACGATATTATCTCCGCATTCATAAAATCCATTCGTGGCAGCGACCCCGATGCGGCTCTCTATTGGCTGGCCCGTATGATAGAGGGGGGCGAGGCACCAGAATTTATAGCCCGTCGCCTCATAATCTCGGCCTCCGAGGATATTGGCCTTGCCAATCCCAATGCCTTGTTGCTTGCCAATGCAGCCTTCGATGCGGTGATGAAGATAGGGTGGCCCGAGGGGCGTATTCCTCTTGCCGAGGCAACCGTATATCTTGCTACTTCTCCCAAAAGTAATTCGGCATATATGGGAATAAACAGCGCGCTCGAAAAGGTGCGCGAGACGGGTAATCTGCCTGTGCCGCTCCATCTGCGCAATGCCCCCACCGCGCTTATGAAGCAGTTGGGGTACGCCGACGGGTATAAATATTCTCACGACTATCCTCATCATTTTGTGAAGCAACAATTCCTGCCCGACGAGGGGCGCACATTCTCCTTTTGGCAACCGCAGGATAACCCTGCCGAGCAAAAAAGCAAGGTGTGGATGAATTTCTGTTGGGGCGAGGATAGGGAGTTCTCAAAATAAATAGGCACACCTTGCAAAGTGTGCCTATTTATTTATCTATTTATGCTTCGAAAAGGTAAGTGTCAGTGTGGGCCTTGAACGCACGGGGTTGCCATCCTTTGTGGCGGGCTTCCACTGCTTTTGCGTTCTATAAATAAGTAGCAGTGCCTCGGAGTCTATTAAGTTGTTACCCGAACTTTTCTTTACCTTGGCAAATGTGATGCTGCCATCTGTTTCTACATTAAATTCAAGGGTGACGCTTCCTTCTGTGAGATTGCTTTCGAGTACCGCTTTTGAATTACCTAATTGAAGGTCGCGAGTATCGCCGGTGAATTCTGCGGGTGTGTGGTTGCTTGCTTCAATGGCTTTCTCCTGTGATATTCCCACATTAAATTGGTACTCCTTTACTCCTGTATCTCTCTTTCCTATGATTATGGGGCCATCGGGGTGCGGTTGTGTGTGTTTTTTCAGTTCAATGAGTATGGCACCATATTTTCCTTTCTCGCCATAGGTTTTTGTGGCACTCTCCTCTTCAAGTACATTTATATTCTCAATATCCTCCTCTTTTATATTGCTGATGATGCTTGCGTCGCCATCGTATATTGCACCGTTTATTATGAACAGGGGTGAATTTTTATTGATGCCTTGTTGTGCTGTTTGTTTTTGATGATATTCTGCTCTATTCCCCTGTGCCAATTTAAACATTATGGGCAGGGTGTATTGCACGGCTACATTCTTGCCTCCCTGCTTGCCGGGAGTCCACGCGGGCATACTCTCAACTACGCGCACCGCCTCTTTGTCGAGTGCTTCGTTGCCACTGCTCTTCATTATGCGGGCATTGTTTACTTCTCCTTTCTTGTCCACCACAAAGGTTACGAAGCTTTTTCCCTGTGTATTGGCGTCGCGTGCCTCTTGCGGGTATTTTATGTTATTTTGCAAGAATGTCATCAATGCGCCATTGCCATTGGGGAATTGGGGCATTTGCTCCACCACTTGATAAATCAATGTAGTATCGGCAGGTATTTTGGCTTTTACTTCGCCCACGGCTATAACCTCCCGCTTCTTTGCCGTGCTGTCGCCTGGTGCGATAGTGGGCATCCTCTTTTGGTTGTTTGCAACAAATTCATTAACTTTGCCGTCGCTTGGTTGCTCGATGGCGTTTACACTCTCGGGCTGCGAAAAGAGCAGCGTGGCAATGGTTGCCGCAGGGAGCAGGTACAATGCTTTTGTACATCTCCACAAATTCGATTTTTTCTTACACATCATAGTTATACGTTTAATGGTTGAACTGTGATTAAAGCTGTTGGCAATAGAGTAGAGCCTTGCGCCAACGGCTTTTTTTATTATCATTTGTTGGTATTTCCCAATGTCGGCCCCGCTGTTAATGACAGCTTCGTCGGCCTCATATTCGTGAATGTTTTTAATGCAGTATTTTGTGAACCACACCATAGGGTTGAACCACTGCAACAGAATGAGCAGGTCGATGAAAATAATATCGAGCGAGTGAAAGGAGCGTGCGTGCACTGTTTCGTGAGTGATAATTTCGCGGCCGCTTTCTCGCAGGTCCTCGCTGTTTATCACCACCCAGCGGAACCAACTGAATGGTTTTATATTTGGGTCGTCTGTCACTCGCAAACGTATATTCTCGTCGGAGTATTGCAGCGTGTCGGTGGGAACTGCTCTTTTTATGATTTTTGCAAGCCCGGCATACATAAATATAAGGCGTGTGAGTAACAGCATAGCTCCGATTATATATATAGTAAATATAATGTCGGTCCACTCTATGGTACTCTCCACCGTGACGGGCGTTACTTGTGCAAGGTCGCTGCTTACTGTTTCTTTAAAATCGACGATGGTGGTAGTATTTACAACCCTCTCTTCGGCAAAAAGGCGTGTGAATGGTGTCTCTATGCCTATGTTTACAAAAGGCAATGAGATTGATAGAACTATTATCGCAAGCAGAGTGAAGCGGTTGAGTTTGTGGAATGTTTCTTGTTGCATAAGTGCGACAAAGAGTGCCACAAACATTGTGAGCAATGCTGCCGATTTTAGTAAATATATAAGGAGTGCTTCCATTGTGTGTGGTATTATTTCCTGTTTTTCACCTTTTCGATAAGCTCGGTGAGCTCTTCGAGGGAGATTTTCTCCTCCTCCACAAGCGACGATACTGCACCAAGATAGGAGTTTTTGAAATATTGGCTTATTATCTCCTTCAAACTCTTTTTGCCGTGCTCACTCCTGCTCACTGCCGCGTAGTATTGATAGGTGTTGCCGTATGCCTTGTGGGCAATGTAGCCCTTCTCTTCGAGCCCTCGTACAATGGTCGACAGGGTGTTTATGTGAGGCTTCGGCTCGTCGAAAAAGGGGATTAGCTCCTTCACGAACAGGGGGCCTTTTGTCCAAAAGAGGTTCATTATCTCCTCTTCTCTTTTTGTTAATCCTTTATTCATAGTTCAACTATATTTTTTAGTTTAATGCAAATAACTATAAATTTTAGTTGAGAAACTAATTTTTATAGTTAATAAATCTTAATGGTTGATGAGAATGTTGTGTAGGGCGGTTGAAATATAAAAACAGCATCGTTGCGAAACACTGCTATTAGGCTTCCGGCTTTAACTGAATATTAACTCACCCGTCGATTCGGGGCGTTTTTTAATAGAACCGGTAATAATATATAATAAGGTGTAGCCGAGGAATTATAGAATAGCAATTATGCCGCTAATAATCATAAGCAGGCAGACGGCACGGCGCAGAGTCTCGCGGCTGATTTTTTTGAAGCACCAGGCTCCCAAAAGAGAGCCTATGATAATACCTCCCACGCCCACGGCCCAATAGGTGAGAGTGTTGGGGGTGAAAAAGCCGGCACGGGCGCGGAATGCTGTGTAGAATAGGTTGAATACCACCGATAGGGCCTGCATTGTGGCCATATATTTCATTTTGTCTTTTATGGTGCTTATGCAGTAGAGCACTACCGCGGGGCCGGGCATTGCGAACATTCCTCCCATTATGCCGCTAATGGTGCCTATTGCGGCTCGGGCTCCATTGGATTGCAGTGCCAACGATATTTTTTTCTCCCAAAAGAGAAAGTAGAGGGCTACTGCCACAAGCACCACTCCCAGGCAACGTTTCATTGTGTCGTTACCAAGCTCCGCCATAAATTCTATGGCAAAAAAGGAGGCTACAATATTGAATAGGATTATAATGGCTACGCTGCGCCAGCAGATGTGCCGCCAATGGCGCAGGGTGATGAAGAGTGCGGTGGTGCCGGCTAATAGTCCCGACAATGTGATGCTCTCGCCGTATGTTGGAAGTATGAAGGGGAAGAATATCATCACAAATATTCCGAACCCAAAGCCGCTTGCCCGCTGTATGAAACTGGCGGCAATTGCTAAAAGGAATATGAGTGTGAGGGTGGTGGGCATAATGGGAATAAGTTGCGCCAAAATTCATTTTGGCGCAACTTATATAGGTTAAAGATTTTCGATAATTCTTTTGAGTACCACGGTGGCCGAAATTTCGCGGTTGGCAGCCTCGGGGATGACAAGCGAGCGGGGGCTCTCTATTACATCGTCGGTGACAATCATATTGCGACGCACGGGCAGGCAGTGCATAAAGTGGGCGTTGTTGGTAACGGCCATCTGGCGGTCGCTCACGGTCCAGCTGCGGTCGGTACATATTACTTTGCCGTAGTTGTCGCCTGTGTAGGCTGCCCAGTTTTTGGCATATATAAAGTCGGCTCCCTCAAAGGCTTTCATCTGGTCGTACTCCACACGGGCGTTACCCACGAAGGCTGGGTCTAATTCGTAGCCCTTGGGGTGGGTGATTACAAAGTCGTAGTCGGCAGCGTTCATCCACTCGGCAAAGGAGTTTGGCACCGCTTGGGGCAGAGCCTTGGGGTGGGGGGCCCAAGTGAGCACCACTTTGGGGCGTTCTTTGGTCTTGTGCTCCTCTATGGTAATGAGGTCGGCAAAGCTTTGCAGGGGGTGGCGTGTGGCTGCCTCCATTGAGAATACCGGTCGGCCCGAGTATTTTATGAATTGGTTGAGGATTACTTCGTTGTAGTCGTCCTCTTTATTTTCGAAACGTGCAAAGGAACGTACGCCTATTACATCGCAGTAGCTGCCCATCACAGGGATTGCTTCGAGTATATGCTCAGGCTTGTCGCCGTCCATTATAACTCCGCGCTCTGTTTCCAACTTCCACGCTCCTTGGTTAATGTCGAGCACAATTACATTCATTCCCAGATTGAGGGCTGCTTTTTGGGTGCTCAAACGGGTGCGCAGGCTGGAATTGAAGAATACCATCATAAGGGTCTTGTTCTTGCCAAGCTCACAGTATTTGTAACGGTCGGCCTTTATTTCGAGGGCCTCTTTTACGGCATCTTTCAGATTGCCTATGTCGTTTACGGTGATAAAGTTTCTCATTTTTGTTTTTTGTATATGTTGTTATTCTTTTTATTTCTTTGGGCGCACACATCGGTGCGCCCCTACATATTATTGCCCAATTGTCATCTGTTGTAGAGGCAGACCGGCGTGTCTGCCCGTTGTTTGTGTTCTGTTTCTTTTGGGCACACCGATGTGTGCGCCCCTACTACGATTGTACCCGATGCGGCGCTACCGGTTGCGAATATAGTATTTATTTTTCTGTTTCTTGTTTTTTGTCCTCTTTTTTGTTGCGCAACCACCATCGCCACTCGTCGAAATTGTGACGCAGTATTATGCCGGCACCCTGTGTGGTGAGGGTGGCATCGGAGAAGTAGCGGTCGTTGGTCTTATTATAGGCTTTGAGGCTTACGTTACCACTCTTGTTGAGCAGCCACTGTACCTCAAAGTCGCCCACAAAGTTGCTGTTGGCCAACGGGTTCTCGCGGTAGCCGAAGTTTCCGTTTATGAGCAGGCGGTTGTCGAGCAGGCGGCCTTCGAGAATACCCTCAACCTCCATACTGTTCCAACCACGCTCGCTGCTGCTGAAATTTCCCGAGATATTCCAGTTGCGGTTGTCTATTACGCGCGACAGCATATTGTTGAGCTGCCCCGAGATTGTATTTGAAATAAGCGCCTCCATTGCCGTGGAACTTTCGGCACTTCCTTCGCTGCGGTTGTAGTCGTAGGTGTAGAATTTACCAATGCCCATAAGGTAGATAAACTGCATATTCTTCTGCTCGGGGGTGTTTACCATACTTGCCAGAAGCTCGCGTTCTTCTTCGCCTGCATCGGGCAACTCAATGTCGAAGTTCAGTTGCGGAGCTTCGAGCTTGCCGGTGATGTCCATCAGGCAGTGTACTTTAACGTTTTTGTGTCGCTTGCCGCTGGGGTCGAGGTCGCTGAGCGAGGCACTTGGTACAAGGTATCTTGTTTTTAGGTTAAGGTCGGCAAGGAAGGGGTCGCCGTTAAATTCAAGGGAGCTTCCCTTGGTAATGTCGAACTCCTTGGGGAAGATATCCTGCATAGTGAACTTGTATGTTCCTCTTTCAAGGTCGAGCCTTCCCTTCATACTGAACCCTTCTTTCTCGTCGTATATGGCGGTGATGGGGCCGTTGCCGTATAGGTCTATGTAGTCGCCGGTCTTGCGGTTGGTGAGAACTTTCAACTGTATGTCGGGAGTTACATCTATCATAAATTCGAGGTTTAGGCGGCTCAACAGGCTTTTTTGTGTGGCGGGTTCCTCTTCCTCGTTGTTGTTTGGTTGTAAGCGGGTGGGTTGCTTTTTGTTTCTGTCGGTGAATTTTATGAACTTATTTGCCGACGAGGTTCCCATCGTTCCGGCGTCGTACACAAAGTAGGAGTTGCCGTCGCTACGAACATCGGCGTGTATGAAGAGGCCTTTGTTGTTGGCGGTGATATTGGCATTGCCGGTGGCAAAGGCTCGCCCGTGGAAAGGGTTAGAGCCAAAATCTTCGCTATGATAGGCGAGAAGTTTTTCGGCTTTTACATCGAGGTTGCAGGTGAAGTTCCCGAGGCAGTTGTGGTCGATACTGCCCGAAACGTAACCGATGTTTCTGTAACTATCGGAAATGAGGCCGCGATTGAAACTTATTTTGTTGTGTGTGAGTGTCACTGTGTCGTTTATGAGTGTATAAATAACGTTGGTGCTTGCCACGCGCAACGGGCCGTTGGCAACGGCTTTGCCAATGAGGTTTATGTGGCTCATAGGGCCTATTACATATATTTGTCCGGTGGCGGTTGCATCAACATCAGATAGTATCTCGCTGAGCATACTGTTGAGGAAGGAGAGCTTTGTGCGGTCGGCGTCGATGCAGAGGTTTATGGTGTCGTTGGTGGGAGATACAAAGCCGTGAACAACGGTGTGTGCTTTGTCAGGGGTGTGAATGTCGCCACGCATTACAATGGATTTTTCTTTTTCGTCCCACTCGGCTTTGAAGTTAAGGTCGCCCATATAGCCTTTCTCGAACAGGAAACTGTCTACTTTTAGTGCGCTGCTGAATTGTGGGGAGGTTAATGCACTGCCGAGTATGACGTTGCCTGTGGCGTTGCCGCCAAACTCTACCGAATGGAAATTTACAAGGTCGAGTATGCTTTCCAGCTTAATATCTTTTAGCTCTACGTTGAGAATATCGTCGGGGGTTTTGCCGAGCTTGCCTTTTGCATAGAGGGTTTTTTGCTCGTTGGCAAGCCGCAGATTGTCGATTGTTATTTCGTCGGCATTGCCTTTTATGTTGCAACGGGAAATTTCCCATGGTGTGTTGTTGTAAACTATGCGGCTCGGGGAGATGGTGGCGTCGGCCTGTAATTTGTCTTTGGCTTTTGCAAGTGTAACATCGAATTTTACAGCTCCGTTGTTTACGGGGGTGGTGTCGTTGGCCCAATCGAGTGCTGTGTTTATGGTGTTGTTGCACATTGTGGTGTTCACGTTAAAGGTGAGCTCTTTTGTACTCTTTTTGCCTTGTGGTGCTTTAAGGGTGCTTTTTATGCTTGCTGCATTGTTGTTGGCAATTAGCTCGGCGTTTATGTTGTTGAAACGTTGTTCGTTTATTGTGGCGTTGGAGAGGTCTATTTTTGCGTGGAATAGTTTTCTGTTGTCGTCGCAAAGGCCTGTGATTGTGGAGCGGTCGCGTATGGCTATGGGCAGTTGCAGGAGGTTACTTATGATGGTGGTGTTTTTAATGTTGAAATTAAAGACGTATGAATTGTCGGTGCGTGCTATGTTTTTCTTGTCGAGGAGTGCGGGGAGGTGGGTCTTGGTAATATTTTCGAATGTGCCTAAGAGTGAGGCGTAATTGAATTGTCCGGCTATTTTGGCGTCGAGAAAGTCGGAGTTTATGATGAGGCTTCGGTTGTCGAGCAGATTATTGTCGACAATATGCACTCTGCGTATCTTATTGCTCTTTGTCGCTGTTTCTTGCAGGATGTTGTTTATTTTAAGGTCGAACAGCGATTTTCCCTGTTTGTAGATATTGTATGCTCCCTCTATTTCGGCCGAGATTTTGCCATTATCGCCGTTGCTTATGTTGAGGCTGTGTGGCTTAATAGAGTCGATGCTTGCGCTTATTTTTATCTCTTTATGTTCTTTCTGTGTCGATGCGCAGAGGATGTGTCCGGTGGCGTTGGGGTCGTTGCTGTAAATTCGGGCTGTGAAACTCTTGGTGTTGTATGAGCCGTTTATCTCTATGGGGGAGTATGTGTAGCCTTTGTATGTGAGTGCGCTGACGATGGAAGATATTTGAATTTCGGGGTTCGCAGTTTGTGCGTTGCCTTGAATGTCGGCATTTATGTTGCACGAACCGAAATTCTCGTCTTTCAGAATATTGTTGAGGTTTACATTTTGCCCTCGCAGGGTTGCCGTGTATGCTTGGCTGCGGTCTATTTGAGCGTGCAGGGCGAGGTCGCCGCTGTTGCAATTGAGGGTGAAATTGCTCGAAATTTTGCGGTTGTTGTCGGCCGTGGCTGTTCCGGTGAGTGTGATAGTGCCCAAGCGTTTCGCAATATCGAGCGTTCCCAATTGGTCGTCGAGCAACGCTTGCAGATGGGGAATTGCAGCTGGGGTTATTGTAATGTTGTTTATGGCGAGGGTGCCTTCTCTTGGATTGAACAGCTCTTTGGTCTTTGCATTAACTTGCAGTGCGAGGCTTTTGTCGGAGGTGGAGAGGGTTAACGCTCCTTGTGTGTGCTTGCCGTAACTGCCGATGCTTGCATTGAATTTTATGAGGGGCAGTCCTTCGGTGTTTAAAATAGGAAGGAAGGATGCAAAGTCGGCGAGGGCGAGACGCTCGCAGTTTATTGTTCCGTTGATGCTTGTTCCTTCTGCGGATATTGCTATCTGTTTGGCTTTAATGTGGCTCTGTGGCAGTTTTATGAACAGATTGCCTATGGTTGAGCCTTTGCTGTTTGCATCTATCTTTGCCGACAGGCGGTCGAGGGTGAATCCTTTTGCCTCTCTTCCCGAGATTGAGCGCAGGTAGAGGCTCAATGTGTCGCCGGTGAGTTTTTTGAGGGATAGGTTACAGGTAACATCTTCCACTCTTATGTGCGAGGAGTCGAAAATGGAGTCTTTGCGCTCTTCATTCTCAATGTCGTAGGTGAGGGTGCCTTCGTATAGCTGTATTTGGTTTATACGTAGGTTGGGGGGTGTTTTTTTTGTGGCGGTGCTGTCGCCTGCGAGTTTGTCGAGGATGAATTGTATGTTCAAGGGGTTGCCCACACTCTTGCGACGGAGTGTGACGGTGGGTTGCCCGATGATGAGTGTGTTTATGCGAATGTCGCCTTTGAGTATATACAGGGGCGACAGATGGGCGGTTATCTTGGGAATTGTGAGGGCTGTGTCGCCCTGCTCGTCGGTAATTGCAATGGATTTTACAATCACCTTGTTGATGTGCTGAACCTGTACCGAACCGATGCTTATGGGGAGGTCGCTCAATTTTTGCAGGGCACGAGTGATATTGTCGGCTGCTCGCTCCTGGATAGATTCGAGGCGTAATAGCAGTGATGTTCCATAGACTATGGTGGCAATCACGGCAAGTGTGATAAGTATGTATTTAATGGCTTTTATATTGTTTCCTCCCCTTGTAGTTTTTGTTCACAATCGTGCATTTTCGCATCTTTGATGCAAAAATAATAGATTTTATTGTTTATTGCCTGCTTGTGTGGCGTTAAATATGCTGTTCGGTGTCTTAATTTTTGTTTTTTTACAAATTATTGTGGTGTTAATGGGTGTTGCTACCGTTTAAAATTTGTATCTTCGCGCTATATTTCGAGATTTTTAAATTTATGATAATTACAATTTTAGTTTTGTTTTTGTCGGTAGCTTTCTTCATTAGTGGAAGGGTGCGCTCCGATATTGTGGCTCTTTCGGCCTTGGCAACGTTGCTTGTGTCGGGGGTACTCACTCCCGAAGAGGCTCTCTCGGGTTTTTCGAGCAATGTGATAATTATGATGGTGGGCTTGTTTGTTGTTGGCGGTGCCATTTTCCAGACGGGCCTTGCCAAGATGATAAGTTCGAAACTGATGAGGTTTGCCGGCAACAGCGAATTGAAACTCTTTCTCTTGGTGATGGGGGTAACATCGGTGATGGGGGCTTTTGTGAGCAACACCGGCACGGTTGCCATAATGATACCCATTGTGGTGAGTATGGCTATGAGTGTGAAGATGAATCCCAGCCGTCTGCTTATGCCGCTTGCTTTTGCCAGCAGTATGAGCGGTATGATGACTCTTATCGGTACGCCGCCCAACCTTGTCATTAACGATGAACTTATTTCGAACGGGTACCCGGGATTGGGATTTTTTACCTTTCTGCCCGTGGGTCTTATATGTGCGGTGGTAGGTACGATAGTATTACTCCCGTTGAGCAAGAAATTTCTCTCGAAGCCCGGAGCTTTGAGCGCAACGAGTGCCAGCAGCGGTAAGTCGCTAAAAACTCTTGTGTCGGAATATGGAATATCGAGCAATCTGCATCGTTTGCAGGTTACTGCATCGTCGCTTGTGGCCGGCAAGATGATTGGGGAGATTGACATTCGCAGGAAATATGGATTGACTATTATAGAATTGCGACACATTGAGCGTGGGCAGCACAGAATTCTGAAAGGGGTTACACAGCAGGCTGTGGACTCCGACACGGTGTTGCGCATAGATGATGTTCTTTATGTATCGGGTAACGTGGATATTGTAAAGACTTTTGCTCAGCAGTATAAACTCACTATATTGAGCGACAGTGATGATGGCAAGGTGAAAAATCTCGATTTTTACAACATCGGTGTTGCCGAGATTGTGTTGCTCTCTTCCTCTACGATGGTAAATAAGACCATAAGGGAGGTGGGTTTCCGAAGCAAATATAATGTGAGTGTGCTTGGTATTTGCCGCAAGAAAAAGTATATATTGCAGGGCATTGCCGATGAGACTATACACAGTGGCGATGTACTGTTGGTACAGGGTGCTTGGGATAATATTGCCAAACTCGAAAATGAGAGCAACGAGTGGATTGTGCTTGGTCGCCCATTGGAGGAGGCTGCAAAGGTTACGCTCGATTATAAGGCTCCTGTTGCTGCGCTCATTATGCTTGGAATGATTGTGGTTATGGCCTGTGATTTTATACCTGTGGCACCTGTGACTGCGGTTATTGTTGCGGGGCTTCTTATGGTGCTCACCGGTTGTTTCCGCAATGTGGAGGCTGCCTATAAGACTATAAATTGGGAGAGTATTGTGCTCATTGCCGCTATGATGCCAATGTCGGTTGCACTGCAAAAGACGGGTGTTTCGGCTTGGATTTCAAATTCTTTGGTCGATGGATTGGGTAATTATGGTCCGCTTGCTCTTATGGCGGGAATTTATTTTACCACTTCTTTTATGACTATGTTCATAAGTAACACGGCAACGGCGGTGTTGCTGGCTCCCATTGCTATGAGCAGTGCGGTGGCTATCGGGGTGAGCCCTGTGCCGTTCCTCTTTGCCGTTACTTTGGGTGCAAGCCTCTGCTTTGCGTCGCCTTTCTCCACTCCACCCAACGCGCTGGTGATGCCTGCGGGGCAGTATACTTTTATGGATTATGTGAAGGTGGGGCTCCCCTTGCAGATTATTCTGGGAATTGTGATGATTCTGGTTCTTCCTTTCCTCTTCCCCTTCTGATTTTAGGCGGGTCCCGTAACGGATTTATAGTAGTTTGTGGGGATTGCGTTAATAAATATTCTGTCAAAATTGCTTGTTTCTCGGGATAAATGAGTAATTTTGGCAGAAGTTTGTTTGCCGATAGAACATTATATGGAGATTACAGAGATACAGAGAGTGAAGCAGCAATTTGGTATCATAGGTAATGATGCCGAGCTTATCAGGGCTGTCGACACTGCTATTCAGGTGGCTCACACAGACCTCACGGTGCTTGTAACCGGCGAGAGTGGAGTGGGCAAGGAGTTTTTTCCGCAGATAATACACACTAACAGCGTGCGTAAGCACGGGAAGTATTTTGCGGTGAACTGTGGAGCAATTCCCGAGGGTACAATAGATTCGGAATTGTTCGGGCACGTGAAAGGGGCTTTTACCGATGCTGTGAGCGAGCGTAAGGGATATTTCAGCGAGGCGGACGGCGGAACTATTTTTCTCGACGAGGTTGGCGAGCTTCCTTTGTCTACTCAAGCGCGTCTTTTGCGTGTGCTCGAAAATGGCGAGTTTCTGCGTGTGGGCTCCTCGAAGGTGGAAAAGACCAATGTGCGCATTGTGTGTGCTACAAATGTGAATCTGCCCGAGGCGGTGAGCAATGGTCGTTTCCGCGAGGATTTATACTATCGTTTGAGCACTGTGCCCATAAAGGTACCGGCGTTGCGCAATCGTGGCGAGGATATTTTCTTGCTTTTTAAGAAGTTTACAATGGACTTTGCGGCAAAATACAAAGTGCCCCGCATTGAACTTGACGAGCAGGCTAAAAGGGCCTTGCTAGCCTATTCGTGGCCGGGAAATATACGACAGTTGAAAAATGTTGCCGAGCAAATTTCCATTCTCGAACTTAATCGCAAGGTAACGGCCGATGTTATTATGAATTATCTGCCCGAGCAGCCCAAGAATAATCTGCCGGCTCTTTTTGGAAATAGCGGAAGCGGTGGCGGAAAGACTTTTGAGAGTGAGAGGGAAATTCTGTACAGCGTGCTGTTTGATATGCGTCGTGATATTACGGAACTCAAAAAACAGGTTGCGAGTTTGAGTGCGTCGAGCCCTCGCGCCAATGAAAATGTACACATATACACCGAGGCCGAAGAGGTTGTGCCGGTGGTGCAACATCCCTCACAGCCCACCATCCACATTGCATCGCCCTCGCCTGTGCACCATATTGTGGACGATGAGTATGTGGAGGAGGCTCTATCGCTCGATGATATGGAGAAAAAGGCTATTAAACAGGCGTTGGAGCGCCACCGCGGTCGTCGTCGCGACGCTGCAAAGGAGTTGAATATTTCGGAAAGAACACTTTATAGAAAGATTAAAGAATATGGCATTGAATAGTAAATTTAAAAAGGGGTTATTGTTGCTTCCTTTATTCTCGTTGTTGTTGCTCTTGGGCTGCAAGGTGAGCTATAAGTTCACCGGTGCATCGATAGACTATTCTGTGGTTAAGACAATAACGTTGGAAACATTCCAGAATCGTGCTGCTTATCAGTGGGGTCCTATGGCAATGATGCTTAACGAGAAGATGAGCGATGTGTTCATACAGCAGACAAAACTCACGCAGGTGAATCGTGGCGGAGACTTGCAGCTGGCGGGTGAGATTACCTCGTACGACCAGATAAACAAGTCAATTTCCTCGGACGGATATTCGGCAATGGTGCAGTTGAAGATGACTGTTAATGTGCGCTTCACAAATAACAAAAATCACGAAGAGGATTTTGAACGTACATTCTCGGCCACTCGCGACTATGAGTCGTCGCAACAGCTTGAAACGGTGCAAGAAGAGCTTGTGACACAGATGATTGCCGAAATTGTAGATGCTATATTTAATGCTGCGGTAGCTAATTGGTAATTATAATGGAGGCTTTGCAGGTATATATTGCGCATCCCGAAAGGCTTAATCGCGACACGCTCTACGAACTGCGTATGCTGGTGGCCAAGCACCCTACATTTGATGTTGCCCGCCTGCTGATGCTCAAAAATCTTTATCTGTTACACGATGTAGAGCTTGGCAAGGAGATGCGCAGGGCGGCACTCTATTTGAAGAACCGTTGGGCGTTGTTTGAACTTATTGAGGGCTATGGTGCCACGGGCGCCGAGGAGGTTGCTCCGGCGGATGTGTCGGTCGACAGGACTATGGCACTTATAGATGCTTTTCTCGAAACGTTGCCTTCGGAGAAACTCTCGTTGGAGGCCGAGGGGGCTGCTGCCGTGGACTATGCGTCGGCCTATCTTGCAAAGGCTGCTCCGGAGGAGGATGTGCCGCAGTTGCGTGGTCAGAGTCTTATAGATGATTTTCTGTCCGGCGATAATGAGAGGATTACGCTCGATTTAAGGAGTGAGGGCGATGCGCCACCTGTTTCGTCGGAACCGGCTGTTGAGGAACTGCCCGAAACGTCGTTTTTTACCGAAACTCTTGCTAATATTTATATTAAGCAGGGGAAATATGATAAGGCTTTGGAAATTATTAAACGGTTATGTTTGGAATATCCGAATAAAAATCGTTACTTTGCAGACCAAATTAGATTTTTAGAAAAAATAATTAAACATATAAAAAGAGAATAAAGTATGTATTTGGTTTGCGTTTTACTTATCGTAATAGCATCGGTGCTAATGTGTCTTATAGTATTGGTTCAGAATTCAAAGGGTGGCGGCCTTGCATCGGGCTTCGCTTCTTCGAACCAGATTATGGGTGTGAGAAAAACTACCGACTTTTTGGAGAAAGCTACTTGGAGCCTTGCTGCCTTTATGGTTGTGGCTTGTATTGTTGCTGCTTGGTCGCTCCCCGGCTTCACAGCTCAGGATGAGAGCCTTACCCAGCAGAGTGCGGTGGAGAGCAGCGCGGTTAACCCCGAGGTTGTTCCCAACCTTACAGAGGAGCTTCCTGCCGAGGTTACTGTGGAGACTCCCGCAGAGTAATCGATTGCTTTACAAGGATAAAAGGACAACCTTTTTTGGTTGTCCTTTTTTTGTGTAAAATTCTTTGGGCTCACCTGCAAAAGTTGGGGGTACTTGCTCACAACTTATCCTTGCGATTCTCGTCTACCGGCTTTTACCGATAAAAAACTCCACCCTGCTTAAATGGCAAGCAGGGTGGAGTAATATTACAAGAACCTGACGATTATACTTTTTCAATCTCGTCCTCTACGAGGCGTATCTTTTTGAGAATAACCTCGGCGTCATTTTTGAGTTTTTCCATCTTCTGGCGCATTACATCGACAAGGCTTTGGCCTTTTTTGTTCGATGCGTTGAGGAAGCCAAGATTATTTTCGTATGTGGCAATCTCCGATTTTAGATTTTCATACTGGCGTATGAGGCGCTCGCGCTCGCGTTGCAAGCTGTTGCCGCCTTTTGCAATGTTGCTACGGAAGTCGGCGAGTTTGCGCTCGGTGGCGTTCACGTGGAGCCTTTCGTAGATGGCGTTTACACTATCCTTGTATTCTTTGTATATCTTGTCTTTCTCTTTGAATGGCACGTGTCCTATGGCGTTCCATTGTGCAATGAGTGTGTTGAGCTGTTTCACCTGCTCGCTCTCTTCGGCTGTGGCGTCGATGGCTTGTATGCTATCGATGATGGCACGCTTTTGTTTCAGATTTTCTTGCTCGGTTTTGCGCTGTGATGATGTTTGTGCGTTTCGTTTCTCGAAGAATTCGTCGCAGGCGGCTACAAAGCGTTTCCACAATGCATCGGAGTATTTTTGTGCCACAGGGCCTGTCTCCTTCCACTCTTTTTGCAGTTTTGTGAGTTTTTCGGCTGTGGCTTTCCAATCTTCGCTATCTTTCAGTTGCTCGGCCATTTCGCATAGTTGTTTCTTCTTTTCGAGGTTGGTTGCGAGGCTGTTCTTTACCTCTTTGTAATAGTTGCTCTTGCGTTTGAAGAATTCGTCGCAGGCGGCACGGAAACGCTCGAAGATTTTGAGGTTCATCTTCTGCGGTGCGAATCCAATCTCTTTCCAACGGGCTTGAAGCTCCAATATCTTATCGGTGGCGGTGTTCCAAGCTTGATAGTTGGTGAGTGCGGCGTAGTCGATATTTTCTATCTCTTCGCAAAGGGCTGTCTTCTTTTCGAGGTTAATGTTCTCTTGCTCTTTTTTGCCTTCGAAATACTCCTGATGGCGACGGTTGACGATGGTGGATGCTGCTTTGAATCTTGCCCACACCTCCTCGCGCAATTCTGGTGCCACGGGGCCTGTTTCGCGGTATTCGTTGTGCAATTGTTGCAATTGTCGGAAGGCACCTATCACATCCTCTTCTGTTGTGAGAGTCTCGGCTGTTTCGCAGATTTTGGTTTTTGCTTCAAGGTTTTTCTTAAAGTCGTATTCGCGGAATTCGTGGTTTATTTTTAGAACATCGTAGAATTGCTCGCCCAGCAGCTGGTACTGTTTCCATAGGTCGGCAACTTTGCTTTGCGGAATGTTTTTTATCTCTTTCCAACGGGCTTGTATGTTCTTGAATTCTGTGCTGTCGGGGGTGCCTTGCTCGGCTTTTTCCACAAGCTGTTGCAACTGCGACAGAAGGGCGAGCTTGGTGGCGTAGTTGGCCTCTTGCTCCTCTTCCTGTGCTTTGAGCCATTCGTTACGCTTTGCTTTTATCTGGTTCATTGCCTCTTTAAAGGGGGCTTCGAGTGTGTCGGGCTCGGGGATGAAGAGGGTTTCTTCGCCACCTTCGGCTACAAATTCTTTGCGGGCATTGTCTATTTCTATGGTGCGCAGGCGGTAGAATTGTATTTTCAGGCTTTCAACTTCGGCTTTGCAGTTGAGAATGTCCTCTTCTTTGGCTATTGCTTCTATGCGCGACAGTATCTCCTCGCGTGTAGCGGGGTGTGATTCGGTGCCCGATTCGGTTGTTGCTTCCTCTTGGGCGTTGCACTGTTCTGTTGTTTGCTCGGACATAATGGCCTCTGTGGCCTGCTCAGGGGGAGTCGTAATGTTCTGCTCGTCGAGCTGTACATTCGATTTTTTAGTTTCACTCATCTGCTTAAATTATTAAGTTAGTAGTATGTTACCCGTAGGTAAGTTGCTCTTTATTGCAAATATAGCCACAAACGAGCGAAATAATATCAAGCTTGCTTGAATATTTCACAGCGAGTGCAGTCTATGTTCGCTACTTACTGCAAATATAGCCACAAACGAGCGAAATAATATCAAGCTTGCTTGAATATTTCACAGCGAGTGCAGTCTATGTTCGCTACTTATTGCAAATATATAATTTTTTTTGTAAATATTGTGTTTCTTTATATGATTAAACTGCTTAATATCATTGATATTATCATATAGAAGGTCATTCCGCTAATGTCGTTTATAATCTGTATAAAGGGGCCGGTGGCTACGGCTGGGTTTATGTTTATGCGCTCGAGCACCAAAGGCACGAGGGTGCCGAAGCCCGATGCGAAGAGTATTACCACAAAGAGGCTCAATGGAACCGAGAGGGTTACAATGTCGGTTGCGCCGTATATGAGGAAATTGTACGCATAGACCATCAGCGAGAGGATTGTGGCGTTGATGATTGCCACCACCATCTCTTTTGCCAGATGGTGGAACATTCTGTGAGGGTCGAGCGAGTTGTTGGCAAGGCCCTGTACCACTATGGCCGACGATTGTGTGCCCACGTTACCTCCCATTCCTGCGAGCAGAGGGATGAAGAGGGCCATTTCGGGGTGGCTGCCCAGCGTAGTGTCGAAACAGTTGAGCAGCAGCGAGGAGCCTATTCCTCCCAACATTCCCACCAGTAGCCACGGGAGGCGTGCGCTTGTCTGCTTTAAGACTGTGTCGTCGCTCTCGATGTCTTGGGTAAGACCGGCGGTGAGTTGTTGGTCGTGCTCGGTCTGTTCGCGCACCTCGTCCATAATGTCGTCGACGGTAATCTGTCCCACAAGGCGGTTGATTTTGTCGACAACGGGTATTGCCACAAGGTTGTACTTTTCGATGAGAAGGGTTACCTCGTCGATGGGGGTGTCTACATCCACACTCACCACCTTGCGGCTCATTACGTGCTTCACTTTTGATACAGAGGGGCTGGTAACCATCTTTTTGAGGGGGAAGAGTCCGCAGAGGCGCTCGTCGTCGTCTACCACATAGATGTAGTAAATCTCGTCCATATCCTCGGCTTGGCTGCGCATCTCCTTCAAGCACTCGGGCATACTCCAATTTTCGTTCACAACCACCATTTCGGTACTCATAAGACCACCGGCAGTGTCTTCGTCATATTGCAAGAGGTCGACAATGTCGCCGGCTTGCTCTATGTCCTTTATGTGCGAGAGTACCTCTTCCTGCTTATCCTCGTCCATATCTCGGATAATCTCCACGGCGTCGTCGGTGTCCATATAGTTGACGAAGCGTTTGGCAATGGCCTCGGAGGGGAGCTCTTCGAGCAGTTCGTTACGCATATCCTCGTCCATTTCGGTGAGGGCGTCGGCGGCTCTTTCGTTGTCGAGTTGTCGGTAGAGGAAGCGTGCCTCTTCAATGTCGAGCTCTATACATAGTTCGGCAATGTCGGCAGGGTGGAGCTTTGATATGTGCTCTTGCAGGAGTACTGAGTCTTTTCTCTCGATGAGCTCTTTTATGTAATTGATATACTCTTTTGTCATAATTGTGCCTCCTCTCTTTTCTTTCGCTTTATGCTAATTCGCGTTCAACTTGCTGTGTGAGTTCAATAAAATCTTCTATCGACAGTTGCTCGGGGCGTTTGTCGAGGATGGGGTTGCCGAGCAGGGGTGAATCCTTGCCCACTATCTGTTGTATGGAATTGCGCATCTTCTTGCGGCGTTGGTTGAAGGTGCCTTTCACTATTTTTTTGAAAAGTTCTTCGTTGCAGGGAAGGGTGGTGCGACTGTTGCGCCTCATAAGCACCACTGCGCTTTTTACTTTTGGCGGTGGGGAGAATACATTTTCGTGTACGGTGAATAGGTATTCTACGTCGTACCACAGCTGCACGAGTATGCTTAATATTCCGTAGGCTTTTGTGCCGGGCTTTGCTGCCAAACGCTCGCCAACCTCTTTTTGTATCATTCCGCTGCAATAGGGGATGTGTTCTTTGTTGTCGAGCATCTTGAAGAATATCTGGCTCGAAATGTTATAGGGGTAGTTGCCTATGAGCATAAATTGTCGGCCGTTGAACACACGGTCGAGGTGCATTTTCAGAAAATCGTCGGGGATGATATTCTCTTCGCCCAATTGTGGCAGTTCCTTGCAGAGGTAGTGTACTGATTCTTCGTCAATCTCCACAACCTTCACGGGGCGCTCCTTGCCAAGAAGGAAACGGGTGAGCACGCCCATTCCGGGGCCTACTTCGAGCACCGGCATTTGAGGGCAGACATCTACGGTGTCTGCAATGTCCTGTGCTATTTGCAGGTCGATGAGAAAGTGCTGCCCGAGGCGTTTTTTTGCTGTTACTGCTTTCATTGGCGACTGTTTATTATATGTTTTTAAATTAAATGTGGGCAAAATGGGCGAGAATTTTCAATATATTATTATCTTTGCGCTAATGCGCGAAGATAGCCTGCACTCGCTGTGAAATACATTAAAGTAAACTTTGTGTATCTCGCTCGTTTGTTATTATCTTTGCATAAATGCGAAGATGGCTTGCATTCGCCTCTATGATGAAACAATTTTGTTGTTTGCAACGTTGCGCCACATAGATGCAAAGGTAAATAAATATCCTAATTTTGTGCTTAAACTTGTGAAAAAGATTTTAAATAATATTATAAAAAGTTTATTGCCGCTCTTTTTGGGGGTGGTTATCCTCTATTGGATATACGATGAATTTGATTTTTCGCAGGTGGGGCCTGCAATGAGGAGTATGAATCTTTTTTGGTTCGTTGTTTCTCTTTTGTTCGGAGTATTCAGTCACGTATTGCGCGGTTGGCGTTGGTTGCTCACGCTGGCTCCGTTGGGGTATTATCCTCGTCGCGAGAATTGTGTATACTCCATTTTTATTGCCTATGCTGCTAATCTTGTGTTGCCGCGAGTGGGCGAGGTGTCACGTTGCGCAGTGCTCGACAGGTACGACGGTGTGCCGTTTGCACAGTCGTTGGGAACGGTTGTCACGGAACGATTGATAGACACTCTTATGGTGCTGCTTATTACTGTTGTTGCCGTGGCTTTGCAGTGGAATGTTTTTTACACCTTTTTAGTTGAGGCGTGTGGCGGCCTTGACGGCGTGAATATTCTCTCTTCGATGGGTGGAACGGCTGTTGCCGCAGTGTCGGCGGTGGCTTTTGCCGTGCTTGTTCTTGTGATTGTGAGCAAGCTCTCCGTGTGGGCGAAGGTACGCTCGTTTTTTGCCCATTTCATCGAGGGTTTATGCTCTTTGGCAGGAATGAAGAGAGGGTGGCTTTTTGTGCTCGAAACAGTGGGTATCTGGTTCTGCTACTTTATGCAGTTTTATTTGTGCTTCTTCTGTTTCGATTTTACAGGCTCGTTATCTTTGGCGGCAGGGTTACTGCTGTTTGTGGCCGGTAGCATAGCTGTGGTGGTGCCCACTCCCAATGGGGCAGGTCCTTGGCATTATGTGATAATAGGTATTATGGTTGTGTATGGATTGAGCGCAACCGATGCATCGCTTTTTGCGTTAATTGTTCACTCCTCGCAGACTCTGCTGGTGGCACTGTTGGGAATTGTGGGCGTGGCGGCATTGCAAATTAAGAATTGTATAACTATAAAAAAGAATTAAACTTATGACTATTAAAGATCTATCGCCTCGTGAAGTGTGGAAACACTTTGAGGCAGTGACACAGATTCCGCGTCCTTCGGGATATATGCAGGAGATTCAGAAGTTTCTCTTGGAGTGGGGAAAGAGTATCGGTGTTGAAACTTGGCAGGATGAGGTTGGTAACATCATAATGCGCAAGCCTGCTACTCCCGGGTTGGAGGACCGCAGATGCATTATCTTGCAGGCGCATATGGATATGGTGCCTCAAAAGACTCCCGAGAGCAAGCACGATTTTTACAAGGACCCCATTAAGACTATTGTCAAAGGTGATTGGTTATATGCCGACGATACTACTCTTGGTGCCGACAATGGTATTGGTGTTGCTGCCATAATGGCTGTTATGGAGGATAATACAATGCAGCACGGTCCTCTGGAAGCACTTATCACTGTTGATGAGGAGACCGGCCTTGTTGGTGCCTTTGGTCTTAAAGCCGGAGAATTGCAGGGTAATATTCTTCTTAATCTCGACTCGGAAGAGGAGGGTGTAATGTACATTGGTTGTGCCGGTGGTATTGATTTTTCGGCAAAAATGGAGTTTATGGCCGAGGAACCCATCGAGGGTGATATTGCCGTAAAAGTGTGCTTGAAGGGACTGCGCGGCGGTCACTCGGGAGTGGAGATAAATGAGGGACGTGGAAATGCCAATAAACTGATGGCTCGCTTTGTGCGTGAGGCTATCGACGAGTGTGGCGTGAGCCTTGCAAGCTGGAACGGTGGAAATATGCGCAATGCTATTCCTGCGAGCTGCGAGGTTGTGGTGACTCTCCCCGATGAGGCTGTGGGTGAGCTCACTGATATTGCTGCAAAATACGAGGCTCTCTTCAATAGCGAGTATGCCGGAATTGAGGAGGGTATCACTCTTCGTGTGGAGGCTGTGGATATGCCCGAGAATGTGGTTCCCGAGGAGATTGAGGAGAACCTTCTCGATGCTATTCTTGCTTGCCACAATGGCCCGTTGCGCTTTATTCCCGCAATCCCCGATACGGTGGAGACATCGAGCAACCTCTCTATCATAAATATTGCCGATGGCTTTGCCGAGATTGATATTCTCATTCGCAGCTCTTGTGAGTCTATGAAGGATTATCTTGCTTTGCAATTGTCGAGTTGTTTCGCAATGGCGGGTATGAAGGTTGAATTGAGCGGCAGCTATACAGGTTGGCAGCCCAATGTAAAATCTCCCCTTCTCGCAAGTGTGAAGGAGGCTTACAACAGTCTCTTTGGCAAGGAACCCGAAGTGCGCGTTATTCACGCAGGATTGGAGTGTGGTATTTTGTCGACCAATTATCCCGAAATGGATATGATTTCTTTCGGCCCCACTTTGCTCTCGCCTCACTCGCCCACAGAGCGCATTGAGATTGCTTCGGTCGATAAATTCTACTCTTTGATTAAGACTTTGATTATTAACGGAGTGAAGTAACAGTTTCTGAGTTTTATTCAACCTCAACAAAATGGCGGTGACCTGTTTTACTTTTGGGTCATCGCCTTTTTGTTTTGCTATCTTTTTATATTTTTTTCATTGATATGCTGAAATATTGTCCGTTTGTGATTATATTTACAAAATTAAATAGATTAGAACTTTTTTAATGATTGAGGAAAAGGAGAAAATATCAAATATAGAGCAGGAGGATACTTCATACGACCACGTTCTTAAATACACGGGTGTGTTTGGTGGGGTGCAGGTGCTCACGATGCTTGTTTCAATACTGCGTAATAAGTTTGCGGCAATGTGGTTGAGCAAGGCGGGTATGGGATTTTTTATGATGTATACGAATATTGCCTCTTTTGTTTCGAGTGCTTCGAATGCAGGAGTGCCGTTCAGTGCGGTAAAGAACCTGTCGGAGATTTACGAAGAGGGTGATGCGGGCAAGGTGGAGGATTATATCCTGACGGTGCGTTCCATAAGTTTGTGGACGGCGTTTTTCGGTGCACTTTTGTGTATTTTACTCTCGCCGTTCATCAGTTTCTTTGCATTTGACGGCGATTGGAGTTACTCTATAAAGGTGGCTCTGCTGTCACCAATGATTTTTGCCATTGCTGTCACGAATGGCGAGATTTCCATTCTTAAAGCTACTCGCAGGCTGAAAAGGGTTGCTGTTATTTCGGCCGTGGCTGCATTGCTCACGCTTGTGAGTGTGTTGCCGTTCTTCTATTTATGGGGAAGCAGGGGTGTAATTCCGGCTCTTGTGATAAATTCCCTTGTGCTGATGGTGGTACACCTATATTTCTCTTTAAAGGTTTTCCCGTGGAAGGTGGAATTGTTGTCGCGCACAGTGTGGCAACAGGGGGTGGCGATGGTGCGTTTGGGTGCTCCCTATGTGATTGCCGGCGTTATTAACGCTCTCACCGCATTGGCAATTCCTGCGGTATTGCTCTATCTGGGTAATATGGACGATGTCGGGGCCTATAAAGTGGGGTACGGCCTTATGGTGGTGTATGCCGGTATTGTGTTTGTGGCCGTGGAGGCCGATTACTTCCCGCGTCTGTCGGCCGTGCAGAATAATGTAGGGAGAATGAATTTTGCGATTAATCAGCAGATTGATATTTGTGTGCTCTTTATTGCGCCGTTACTCTTGTTCATTATGTTGGCAATGCCGTTCATAATAAGGGTGCTTTATACTGCCGAATTTCTTGTGGTTGCCAATATGGCTATTTACTCGGCTTTTTATATGTTTTTCAGAGCGGTGATGCTACCCATTGCCTATACAGCTTTGGCCAAGGGCGATACACTTATTTATTTGGTGATGGAGATTGCCTATGATACCTTTTCGTTCCTTCTTGTTGCCGCCGGCTTTTATTGGGGAGGAATTACGGGCACGGGTATTGCATTGTCGGTGGCAAGTTTTCTTGATGTAATTATGATATCTGTGTGCTATGGTCGTAAATATGGCTTCCGATATTTCCCCTCTACGGTGCGGTTGATACTCTATCAAGCTGTGCAGTTGGCTGCGGGTGTTGTTGTTTGCATATATGGAACATTGCTTTTGAAGTGCACATTGGGAGTAATATTGTTGTTTGCATCGGCTTTTTACTCTTTTAGAGTGTTGCAGAAGAGAACCGCCATGTTAAGCAATATAAAGAAGAAATTTTTTAACAGAAAGTAGTTGCGGACAGGCTGTTCGTTGCGTGTCCCGAAATATAATTTTGGTGAATTTATGGTACATCCCGAGAATGATGAGGCCTATAAAGGCCTGAAAGTTAATGATGGGGTGGAGCGTTTGAGCTCTGTTAATCCCTATCTGTCGCAGATGCGTGTGAAGCGTGCCGCTCCTTTGGGGGTTGACGATTATGTCAACGGTATTCTGCGTGGGGATGTTACAATTCTAAGCCGTGCGGTTACGCTTGTGGAGAGCCTTCGCCCTGAGCATCAGGCTGTGGCGCAGGAAATAGTGGAACGCTTGTTGCCCTATTCGGGAAAATCTTTGCGAGTGGGAATAACAGGAGTGCCGGGCGCGGGAAAGAGTACCTCGATAGATGCCTTCGGAATGCACATACTGAAAGAGCGTGGCGGCAAGCTGGCCGTGCTTGCGGTGGACCCGAGCAGCGAGCGTAGCAAGGGTAGCATTTTAGGCGATAAAACTCGTATGGAGCGTTTGTCGGCCCATCCTGATGCTTTTATTCGTCCAAGCGCATCGGCTGGTTCACTTGGCGGAGTGGCGCGTAAAACCCGTGAGACTATAATATTGTGCGAGGCTGCGGGCTATGATACTGTGTTTGTGGAGACTGTGGGTGTGGGGCAGAGTGAAACGGCTGTCTATTCTATGGTCGACTTTTTCCTGCTTATACAGATAGCCGGCGCGGGTGACGAATTGCAGGGTATTAAACGTGGAATTATGGAAATGGCCGACGGTATTGTAATAAACAAGGCCGATGGCTCTAATATCGACGAGGCGCAACGTGCCGCCACGCATTACAGGAATGCTTTACAGCTGTTCCCAATGCCGCAGAGTGGAATACGCCCGCAAGTGCTCACCTATTCGGGTTTCTACGACCTTGGCATTAAAGAGGTGTGGAATATGATTTTCGACTATCTCTCCAAGGTTAAGGCAAGCGGCTTTTTTGAGGAGAGGCGTCGCGGGCAGTCGAAATATTGGATGTACGAAACTATTAACGAGCAACTGCACAATCGCTTTTATCGGGCAGAAGGGGTGGAGGAGATGCTCGCTCGTTACGAACAAGAGGTGCTCGAAGGAAGGCTTACATCGTTTGCCGCAGCCGGCAAATTGCTCGATTTTTACGACTCTTCAATAATTAAATGATTATGGACAAGAAAGTTCTGCGCAAGGAGGTGCGTGCAAGGGTTGCCGCTCTTTCCGATGAACTTAAACAGCAAAAGTCTACAATGCTGGCCCTTGCTCTTGTTGTGCATCCGGCGGTGCGCGAGGCAAAGGTTGTTGCGCTCTTTTCACCATTGGGCGACGAGCCGGCCATTGGCGAGCTTATAAGCGTACTTTCGCAAGAGCATATAGTGGTGCTCCCACGAGTGGAGGGCGAGAGAATGGAATTTTATCCCTTTGCCGAGGCTGCGATGCACAAGGGTGCTTATGGAATAATGGAACCATACGAGGGTGACGCTGTTGCCGTGGCGGATATTGATGTGATGATTGTTCCCGGGGTAGCTTTCACGGCCGACGGGGCGCGCGTGGGGCGTGGCAAAGGATATTACGATAAATATATGTCGCAGAGAGGGTTCAGGGCTCGCACAATAGCTGTGTGCTACGAAGAGCAACTGCTGCCGTCGCTTCCTTGTGAGCCGCACGATGTTAAGGTGGATGAGGTTTTGAGCAGATAGTAATATAAACAATTAAAAAACGGAGCTTTTAAGCTCCGTTTTTTAATTGTTTATTGTTTACGATGCGAGTATCTCTTGTGCACGCACAGTTTCGCGGTCGATGGGCTTGTCGTCCTTTATTGCCTTGGTGAAGGGAATATATACAATTTCGTTGTTGCGCAGGCCTATCATTACGTTGCGTTGGCCTTCGAGCAGAGCATCGATGGCTGCAACACCTAAGCGGCTGGCAAGAATGCGATCGTTGGCAGTGGGGCTGCCGCCACGTTGCAGATAGCCGAGGATTGATACACGAACATCAAGCTCGGGGAATTTTTGGCGCATTCCTTCGGCAACCTCCATAATGTTGTAGTCCTTTTCGCGACCCTCGGCAAAGAGAACTATACTGCTACTTTTTGTGCGGCGTAATCCGTTGGCTATGAATTGGTTGATACGCTCAAATTCGGGGTCTATTTCGGGAAGTACACAAGCCTCAGCTCCTGTGGCGAGTGTGCCGTTGAGAGCAAGGAAGCCTGCGTCGCGCCCCATAACTTCTACAATGAAGAGGCGCTCGTGCGACGAGGCTGTGTCGCGTATCTTGTCGACACACTCCATAATTGTATTGAGCGCAGTGTCGTAACCTATTGTAGTATCGGTGCCGTAAAGGTCGTTGTCGATGGTGCCGGGGAGGGCAATGCAGGGAATGTCATATTCGCGAGCGAGATTGTAGGCACCGGTGATGGAGCCGTCGCCGCCAATTACAACGAGTGCGTCTATGCCCTCCTTCTGCAAGGTGGCGTAGCCTATTGCGCGGCCCTCTTCGGTCTTGAATTCGTCGCAGCGGCTGGTTTTCAGTATTGTTCCGCCACGCTGTATGATGTTGCTCACATTCTCGGTCTTGAACTCCTTTATTTCTCCGGTTATTAACCCCTTGTAGCCACGATATATACCTTTTACTTTTATACCGTGATAGATGGCGGCACGGGTAACGGCGCGTATGGCGGCGTTCATTCCGGGGGCGTCGCCTCCCGATGTGAGAATTCCCACGCAGTTAATCTTGTTTTTCATAATTGGTTGTTTTTATGGTTGTTATAGTTTAGTATTTCCTGTTTACAATTCTCCATAAGCCATTTGGGGGTGGATGTCGCTCCGCATATTCCTATGCTCTCGACGCTGTCGGTTAGTGAGAGGTCTATCTCTCCCGGGCTCTCTATCTGGTGGGAGTTGGGGTTCACGCGTTTGCACTCGTTAAAGAGTATTTTCCCGTTGGAGCTTTTGCGGCCGCAGACGAAAAATATCAGTTGGTGGGCTTTGGCAAATTCCCCTATGCCTGTCATACGATTGGCTACCTGACGGCACACAGTGTCGAACGACTCGCAGTTTCTGCCCGGCTCCATACGTTTCTCTATTATCTCCACAATCTGCTTGTAGCCTTCGAGCGATTTTGTTGTTTGAGAATATATATAGGTGTTTTTGTCGGTTGCCACTTTGTTTATTTGTGTGGGGTTCTCCACCACAATTGCTTCGCCGTGTGTCTGCCCTACAAGGCCAAGAACCTCGGCGTGTCCGGCCTGCCCGTGGATTATTATCTGGCGCTCTTCGTCGGCGGTGGCTTGCCACTTCTGTTTTATTCGTTGTTGCAGTTTGAGAACTACGGGGCAGGTGGCGTCGATAAGTTCGAGGTTGTTGCGACGGGCTGTTTCGTATGTTTCGGGTGGCTCGCCGTGGGCTCGTAACAGCACTTTGGCATTTTGCAGCGTTGCGAATGTTTCGTGGTTTATGGTTATAAGCCCTAATTTTTTTAATCTGTCACACTCAATGCCATTGTGAACAATGTCGCCCAAGCAGTAGAGGGTGCCGCCTTTTTGCAGTTCCTCTTCGGCTTTTTGTATTGCGGTGGTTACTCCGAAACAGAAGCCCGAATGGTCGTCGATTTCTATTTTAAGCATTATTTTGTATGTGCTATGAATTGTTCTTTGAGCCACTCTTGTTGCTCTTCGCGTGTCATATTGCTGTTGTCGAGCAACAGGGCATCATCGGCTCTTTTTAAGGGGCTTACTTCGCGTGTTTGGTCTATATGATCGCGTAGCTGCACATTTTCCAGAATTTCTTGAAAATCGGGGTTGTCGCCACGGGCTTTAAGTTCGTCGTAACGGCGTTGTGCACGCACTTCGGCCGATGCGGTTACAAATATTTTGAGTTCTGCATCGGGAAATACCGTGGTGCCAATGTCGCGTCCATCCATCACTATTCCTTTCTGTTTGCCCATACGGCGTTGCTGTTCCACCATTTCGCTTCGCACAAAGTCGAGCGCGGCCACTTGGCTCACCATACGTGAAACTTCGAGCGAGCGAATTTCGTGCTCCACATTCACTCCGTTCAGCAGTGTGATGGAGTCTTTTGTGTCGGGGTCGGCCTCGAAGCTGATGTTTATGTTGCTCATTTCGCCTTGCAGGCGGTTGGTGTCGATACTCTCGCCGTCGATGAGGTTATTTCTTAAACAATAAAGGGCTACGGCACGATACATTGCTCCGCTGTCGAAATAGAGGTAGCCGATGCTGCGGGCAAGTGATTTTGCCATAGTGCTCTTGCCGCAGGATGAAAAGCCGTCAATTGCAATAACAATCTTTTTCATAATATCTTATGGGTTTCTTTACAGTGTGTATGATGCGTTGAACAGCAGAGAATTGGACGATACGTGCAGTTTGCTGTACGATAGTCCGAATTTAAACCTTTTTATATTGGCTCCGGCTCCGATGCTCAGGCCGTCCCATTTGCTGCTCGATGTTGAAAGTTCTTTTGTAATGCGATAATTGTATCCTATCGAAGCGTAAATATTCGGGCTTATAAGTACATCGGCTCCAAATATAAAGTGCTTCAATAGTTTCTTGCCGAATCCATCCTCGCTGCCGTCGGCATTGTAGAAGTCCTTATTGCTCCATTTGTGCAGATTGTTCATTGTTACCGACAGGCGTATGGGGGCGTGGGCAATTCTTTTTGTAATACCTATTTGAATGTCGAAAGGCATCTTTTCGGTCTCTTCCTCGAAGGCTTTTACTTGCGCTCCAAGGTTCTTTAACACCAGTGAGGCCGACAGGTCTTTCTCTTCGTCAAAGTAGTTCAATCCTAAATCCACGCCCAAGGCAATTGAACTCATACTCTCGTATTTCGAATATATGAACTTTGCAGCCACGCCGCCGCTCCAACTATCGCTCAACAGGTAACTATAAACGGCGGAGAACTCCATATCCTTGGCCTTGAATGTGCCGGTGAAAATGTTATTTTCGTCGTATCCTTCAAATTCGCCATAGTCGACATATCTTGCAACGATTGCACCGGCCGACCGTGCGCCGAACACTCTGTTATACGCTGCTCCGGCAACCTTGCTGTCGCTCATATAGGTCATATACCCAAGATTGATGGTGTTGTGCGAGGCGTTAATAAGGAGCGCAGGGTTGTGCGCAGCCAATGTAACATCGTCGTCTATAATTGATATATTTGTACCGCCCAATGCTGCTACGTGAGCCGAGTAGGGGAGGCGCAAAAAATTAAAGGCTATATCTCCTGTCTGTCCTTTTATTGCAGTGAAAGGAACCAAGAGTATTGCCGATATTATGAAAAATGCGATTTTTCTTGTCATAAATAATGTGGCTGTATATTGCGTAGTTGCGAAGATAATGCTTTTTTTTATCATTTTATTCAGTGTTATAAAATAATTGACCATAAAGTTACGCTTCCTTTTGTAAAATAACTAAAAAAAAGAGCTTTTATGATGCGCTTAAAAAATAAAATATGTGTAAAATAAAAAAAAGATGCTTTAAATCGTGTGTATTGAAAAATATTGTTTAAATTTGCCCAATAGAAAATAAAAAACAAATTATCATACAATAATGGATTCAATAAAAAGACAACAGGGAAATGAGAGCGAGCTTCTCGAAGTGAAGAAGAGCGCGAAGGTGAACCTTGAACAACACAAGACTACTTGGTTGCTCATAGGCTATATTCTGGTGTTTGCTGTTTTGTTCGTGGCTTTCGAATGGACTGCTACCGAGAAGAAACATACAGGTGAAATTGTGAGTGCAGGTATTCTTCTTGAAGAGGAGATTATGGTGCCCATTACAATGCCCGAGAAGAAGGTGGTTCCTCCTCCTCCTCAGGCAAAGCAGATTACCGAAATTCTTGAAATTGTAGACGACGAAGCCGAAATTGAAGAGAGCGAGCTTGCCTCTGTCGAGGAGACCGGTGAAGTTGTGGAGATTGCCGATGTTGGTAATGTCGTGGTAGAGGATATCCCCGAAGAGGAGCCCATCTTGCAGATTGTAGAGCAGATGCCCGAATTCCCCGGAGGTATGCAGGCACTTATGAAGTATCTGAAAGAGAATATCAACTACCCCCGTATCTCTCGTGAGAATGGTTCGCAGGGTAAGGCCTTCATTAACTTCGTTGTAAATACCGACGGTTCTATTCAGGATATTGAGGTGCTTCGCAGTTCAAGCGATGTATATCTCGACAAAGAGGCTTTGCGTGTTGTAGGTGCAATGCCTAAATGGAATCCCGGTAAACAGGCCGGTAAAGCTGTGCGCGTGCGTTTCACCTTGCCGGTAACCTTCCGTTTGAAGTAATTTTTGTAGAATAGAAAAGAGGCTGCCGCAACCTGTGTGTAGCCTCTTTTTGCTTTATTGTAAGTTTTTATTATGTATAATTGGGAACAGGTGAGAGACAAGGTAAATCTCTTTGTCGATAATTTGAAATTTGAGCGTGAACCGTTGGAATTGTACAAGCCTATAAGATATACTTTGGCACAGAGTGGCAAGCGCGTGCGCTCCGTATTGTGTCTTATGGCCTATAATCTCTATAAAGACTCTATTGATGAGGCTCTCTATCCGGCAGTGGCAATGGAGACTTACCACAACTATACTCTTATTCACGACGATGTAATGGATCGTGCCGATATTCGTCGTGGCAAGCCCACCGTTTGCGCAAAATGGGGCGATACTGCGGCAATACTCTCGGGCGACACAATGCTTGTGCTTGCATACGAGTTTCTTGCCAAAGCTCCGGCCGAGAAACTCCCACAAATGCTCGCTCTCTTTACCGAAACTGCAAAGGAGGTGGGCGATGGGCAGCAGTATGACCTCGACTTTGAGAAACGTTCCGATGTTACCGAGCAGGAGTATATGGAGATGATACGCTTGAAGACTTCGGTTCTCATTGCCGCCTCTCTTAAAATGGGTGGTATTGTGGCCGGTGCAAGCGAGAGTGACCTTGATAATCTGTATGCCTATGGCGAAACAATGGGGCTTGCTTTCCAATTGCAGGACGACCTGCTCGATGTTTATGGCGATGCAGCTCTGTTTGGCAAGAAAATTGGCGGGGATATTCGTTGCAACAAAAAGACCTTCCTTCTTATAAAGGCAATGGAACTTGCTTCGTCCGAACAACTTGCCGAAATTGATGCGTGGATAAACAACCCTTCGTGTGACGATGATGCAAAAGTAGCCTATTTTACTTCGCTCTACACCTCGTTGGGTGTTAAGGAAATTTGCGAGAAACGCATCGGCGAGCTTTTTGCAAAATGCGATGGATTTATTGAGAATTTATCGGTGGCGGCCGACAGAAAAGCTCACTTGAAAGCCTTTGCCGACTCGTTGCTTAATCGTAACCTATAATATATATAATAAGGTATTATGCCATACAGACGACTGCCAAAAACCGACCAAGCTCGCATAAGGGCTTTGCGCACCGCTGTCGAGAGTAGCGTGCAGAATGGTGTCTTCACCAATGTCCTCTCGCATAATACCTACTACAAGGCAAAAACTTTCCTTGAAAAATTCTCGCGCGAGGTAGATGTGTACAAACGCTGTGTGGCCGAGCAGTCGACAAAGCGTGGCAACGACAAATATGAGGCTGCGCTCAAACGGGCTCGTATGTATGTGTCACACTTTATTCAGGTGCTGAGTATGTCGATAATGCGTGGCGAGATTGCCCGTAACAAACGCCCCTATTATGGGCTTCCGCAAGAGGAGGATACAATTCCCAATCTATTCTCGGAAACGGCGGTGCTTGAATGGGGCGCAAAGGTGATTGAGGGTGAGAAACGCAGGCAGGGAGAGGGTGGTGTTCCCATCTACAATCCCACAATGGCGCGTGTGTCGGTAGTCTATGAACTATTCAAGGAGATGTACGACAGGCAGCAATCCTTGCAGCAGCGCACAGCCGATTCGTTGCGTAATATTTCGGATATGCGTTTCGAGTGCGACGAAATTATTTTTGAGGCTTGGGGCGAGATTGAAAAGGCCTTCTCGGCTTTTACCGGCGAGAGCCGTGTTAAAAAATGTGCCGAGTATGGCGTGATTTATTACTATCGTGCCGACCGTGGCAAGAATGGCACTGCTGATGATTAAGTTTGTCGACACGCATACTCATCTTTTCTGCAAGGAATTCGACGAGGACAGGGCTGCCGTTGTTGAGCGTGCTCTTTCTGCGGGCGTGGGGCGTTTGTGCCTGCCATCCATAAATGTTGAAACGTTACCGGCGCTTCTGGCTATGTGCGACAGCTACCCGGGCATCTGCCATCCTATGATGGGGTTGCACCCTACCGATGTTACGGCCGATTATAGATGCTCTCTCGTGCAGATGGAGAGGATTTTAAAGAGCGACAAGCGTTTTATTGCGGTGGGTGAAGTGGGGCTCGATTTTTATTGGAGCGACGAATTTCGCGCAGAGCAATTCGATGCTTTTGAAACGCAGATAGGTTGGGCGCGTAATATGGATAAGCCTTTGGTCATTCACTCGCGCAATGCCTTTAAGGAACTTGTGGAGGTGATGGAGAAATACCGCTCGGCAGGGTTGAGGGGTGTGTTTCATTGTTTCTCGGGGAGTGCCGACGAGGCGGCTGCATTGCTCTCTTATGATGGCTTCTTCTTGGGCATAGGCGGTGTGCTTACATATAAAAAATCGGTATTGCCGTCTGCGCTTGCCGGTGTACCGTTGGAACGTATTATTCTGGAAACAGATTCACCCTATCTGCCGCCCGTTCCCTTCCGTGGCAAACGTAACGAGAGTGCCTATATTCCTTATATAGCAGCGGTGCTTGCCGAGATTTATGGTTGCAGCGTGGAGCGTGTGGCCGAGGTTACCACGGCTAATGCGCTGCGTTTGTTCCCGAAATTGTATGACAATGAAGATTAACGAAATAGATTTCTTTTCCGGCCATCAGCGTCCGTTTGTGATTGCCGGTCCTTGCAGTGCCGAAAGTGAGGAGCAGGTGATGGCTGTGGCTGCCGAGCTTGCCGGCTCGGGAGTGGGGCTTTTCCGCGCCGGAATTTGGAAGCCTCGTACCCGCCCCGGTTGTTTCGAGGGGGTAGGTTCGCGTGGCTTGGAGTGGTTGGCGCGTGTGAAGAGGGAGTTTGCTCTTCCCGTGACAATAGAGGTTGCGACAGCTACCCACGTTGAGGAGGCTCTTGCAGCCGGAATAGATGTTCTTTGGGTGGGTGCCCGCACCGTTACCAATCCGTTTGCCGTGCAGGAGGTTGCCGAGGCGTTGCGCGGGGTTGATATTCCCGTGCTTGTGAAAAATCCCGTAAACCCTGACATTGATTTGTGGATAGGCGCTTTTGAGCGCTTGCATAATTGTGGCGTTACACGCTTGGGGGCTATACATAGGGGCTTTTCGTCGTATGGCGAGAAGTTCTATCGTAACGCTCCGCAGTGGCAGATTCCTTTGGAACTTAAAAATCGTTTCCCTCAACTTTTTCTTATATGCGACCCGAGCCACATTGCCGGCAAGAGCGAGCTTGTGCAGGGACTTTGCCAGCAGGCTATGGACCTTAATTTCGATGGCTTGATGGTGGAGGTGCATAATAATCCGGCGTGTGCGTTGAGCGACGCTCGCCAGCAGATTACTCCCGCGGCGTTGAACAGCTTGCTGTCGGGGCTTGTGCATCGTTCCTCGGTGGTAGAGGGGGAGGAGTTTGCAGCGTTCCGCAGCAGGATTGATTCGATTGACAGGGAACTTGTGGCACTTCTTGCGAGGCGTATGGAGGTCTCCCGCGAGATTGGCGCAGTAAAGAAGAATAAGGGAATTACCGTGTTTCAGCCTTTTCGCTACAAGGAGACAATGGAACGTTGCGCTGCAATGGGTGCCGAATGTAATATAAGTGCCGATGTTGTAAAGGAGGTCTTCGAGGCTATACACTCCGAGAGTGTGCGCCAACAGTTGTTTATTGTGAACGATAAAAATATTGAATAAAAGAATGAGGCGCGCAGGAATGTGGTTTTTACTGTTGTTGACAGGCTTGCTGTATGCAGCCTGTGGCGGTGGTGGTACAGGCTCCTCGTTTGTGTGCAGTGGCGATACTCTGGCAATGCGCCATTCGGTGTTGTTGCAGATGGTCGATTGCGATAGTTTTATGGTTGCCGAGATTAAGAATCCTTGGCGCGAGGGGTTGTTGCACCGCTATCTGCTTGTGCCTGCGGACGATAAATTGCCATTCAAAATGCCGCAGGGCACTCTCTTACGCACTCCTTTGAGCAATGTGCTTCTCTTTTCGGGGATACACTCCACGCTCTTTTCGCAACTTGGTTGCGAGGGGGTAGTGAAGGGTGTTTGCGATGCTCGCTATATGCTGTGGCCGCATTTGCAGGATAGGGTGGCGGCCGGTGATATTGTCGATTGTGGAAGTTCGCTCGATGTGAATGTGGAGAAGGTGGTTGTGTTGTCGCCCGATGCGGTGTTTGCTTTTCCCTTCGAGAATGGCGGCTATGGTAAGTTGGATAAGCTGAAATATCCCATTGTAGAGTGTGCCGAGTATATGGAGTCGTCGCCGTTGGGCGCGGCCGAGTGGATGCGTTTCTATGGCCGTCTGCTTGGCTGTGGTGCGGTGGCCGATTCGCTATTTATGGTAGTTTGTGACAAATTTGAACAGTTGCAAAAGAGAGTTGCCGATTGCGATGAGCGTCCTACCCTTATGTGTGAATTGAAAAATAATTCGGCGTGGTACGTTCCTGCGAGCGGTAGCACAATGGGGCAGATGTACAAGATGGCCGGTGCCGATTATCTGTTTGCCGATATTAAAGGGAGCGGTTCGGTTCCTCTCTCCTATGAAACGGTGCTTGCGCGAGCCTCTGCGGCCGATTTTTGGTTGGTGAAATATAATTCTTCTGCCAACAGGACCCGCGCTTCGCTGCTCGACGATTTTAAGGGATATTCTCATTTTGCACCATTTAAGAATGGGAATATTTATGGTTGTAACACTGCTGTCAAGCCTCTCTTCGAGGAGACGGCTTTTCGTCCCGATTGGTTGCTTGCCGAGCTTGTGGCGATATTTCACCCGCAGTTGTTAGGTGAATATAATTTGAGATATTATGAAAGGCTGCCGTAAGAATTTATATGTGATTTTTGCAGGAGTGCTCTTGATTCTCCTGCTGTTTTTAAGCAATCTGTTTTTTGGCTCTGTTGCCTTGCCGGCCGATGCGGTGGCAGATATTCTTCTTGGTGGCAGCGGAGGCAATGAGGGGTGGCGTTTGATTGTAGTGGAGACTCGTCTGCCACAGGCGGTTACGGCACTGTTTGCGGGAATGTCGTTGGCTGTTGCCGGCCTGTTGTTGCAAACGCTTTTTAATAATCCGCTTGCGGGCCCCGAGGTGTTGGGAGTAAACAGCGGTGCCGGCCTTGGCGTTGCTGTGGTTATGCTGCTGTTGCAAGGTGCAATGGGGATTGGAGGGTATCTGCTGGTGCTGTCGGGTGCTTTTTGGGGTGCTCTGCTCATAATTATATTGGTGCTTATGCTCTCTCATTTGCTGGCGAATAATATCTATTTGCTGATAGCCGGCCTTGCAATAAGCTACCTTGCTTCGTCGGTAATTTCTATATTAAACTACTTTTCCACCGCCGAGGGGGTACACTCCTATCTTATTTGGGGTATGGGTGGCTTTGGCGGTGTCTCAATGGATATGCTTCCGCTCTATTCGGGGCTGCTGGCTGTGATGCTTTTGTGTACTCTGTTGCTTGTAAAACCGTTGAATGTTATTCTTTTGGGCGACGCTTATGCGAGAAATCTTGGAGTGAATGTGAAGCGTCTGCGTGGAGTGTTGCTTCTGTTGGTGGGGGGGATAACTGCTGTCGTTACAGCCTATTGCGGCCCGATTGCTTTTATAGGCCTTGCAGTGCCGCATCTGGCGCGTTTGGCGGTGAATACAGCCAATCACCGAGTGTTGCTGCCTGTGACACTCTTGTCGGGTGGTGCCGTTGCTCTTGTTTGTAATCTCGTGTGCCAACTACCCGGTGGCAGCGGCCTGCTGCCTTTGGGGGCGGTAACCTCTCTTATAGGTGCCCCTGTGATAATCTATGTGGTGCTTAAAGAACGATGCGGGCATTAGCCTCTCCCTCTCGATTTATATATTTATGAAAAATCTTAATAATTCTGCTTTATTTTGTTAAAGTAGAATTATTTTTTTTATCTTTGCGTAGATTTGAGATAAAACTCGAATCTATCTTGCACTCGCTGTAAAAATATTTAAGCAAGCTTAATATTTCTTGCTCGTTTGTGCATAGATTTGTTATAGTATGCGAATTAAAAGTTTGTACTTTGTTTCGTGTAATTATAGCAAGTGCAGTTTTATACTGTGACATATTTTTTAGCGCATTAGCTTTACTATCTTACTGATGGGAGCATAGCTCCGGTAGGGTATTTCCCCTATCTAAACTTGGCGGTTTAAAAAAGAAAGAATAGTGGCAAAGTTGATGTCCGCGCTGTGTATACGGCGTGGGCGATTTGCATATCTTTCTTTCGGGTACGCCAAGACCTCATCAGTGGATAATGTGAGTTGTCCACGTTTTTTTTTGTATAATAGTTAAGGTGGTGATGCGGTATTTGTTTGCTTATTTATGGTGTTTTTCAATTATTTAGGATAAATAAATTAAGTACTAACCTAAAAATATGAGTTTTATGAAGAAATTTTTATCTTTTATCTTGGCTCTTTTCTGCGCCACGGGTGCAGCTATGGCCGAAAAAATAGAGGTTTCGGTTACTATGCCCGACGCAGGCAAGCCCGAACACGTCTATACGATGGTAAATGGTAATAATGTGTACTCCAACGGCCTTACCGCGCCCACACAGACAGCCGAGAATTACGGCTTGTTTGCGTTCTACGCAGTAGATGGCGTTGAGAATGCCTATTACATTTACAGCAAAACCGCAGGTAAGTGGCTCACCTATACAAAAGCAGCCTCTTACAACAACGGTAAGGACTTTGTGAAATTCTCGGCTACACAGGTTGAGGGTACATACTTCAAAGTAAACAATTACAGTGGTGACAATTACGAAATTCAGCCCTACACAACATCGGGCACCAACGATAAATATATAAACTGGTATCAAGGTGTGAGCGGCAACCCCTATGATGGCACAAACACTCTTGGCTTGTGGCAGGATTCGGGTAATTCGGATGGCGGCAGCCGTTACCTTTTTGCCGAGGTTGTTTCCATCGAGCGTGTATACACAATAAACATTCCCGAGGATATAACAATAAAAATTGGCGATGATACTTTCTCCAATGGTGATAAATACACCATTGAGGGCTCTGTTAAAAAGAGCGATATTACCGTGGTTGCTCCCGATGGTAAATTTGCAGCAGTTGTTGTTGACGACGAGGCAGAAACTATCAGTGTATTCTTTGCCACATTGCCCCAGCAGGCAGCAAGCGCACCCTATACTAACGCGGTGCTCTATCCTGCACAGCAGACAGCAGTGGGCGCGGCAAAAATAGAGGAGGCTGATGGCGTTTATACATTGAGCAATAATGTTCTTGCAGCCAGCTTTATGAAGCTCGGCAACGCAATCTTCTTTGCCGGTTCCGACGCGATGAACCTTGAAGCTGGTACCGAAATATTCAGCGTGGCTTTTGGCAACGGTGATAATGTAAACGCATCGGCAATGACGCTGAAAAGCGTTGAAATGCAGAACCTCGATGCTGACGCCGATGCAATTGGCGGTGCCGAGCATTTTGCAGGCAAGCAGCTTGTTGCCAACTATGAATATACCTATAAGGATAGCACTTTGAACATTGTGTGGCGTGCAGTATTACGCGACGGCAGCCACTATCTGCGCACAGAAATGGAGCTTGAAGGCGTTGACAATGTAGATATGTACAATGTGATTCCTCTTATGTACAATGTCGATACAAAAGCTGCCGGTTCCACTCCGGCAGTTGTGGGTAACACTCGTGGCGCAATTCTTATGAGCAATAAGATTTTCGCCGGCCTTGAAACTCCCACAGCCTACAATACAGTGGGCGATGCCACAGGCGAGGAGGACAAATGGAACCTTACAACAACAATGGACCCCATCTCCCTTGCAACTGATTCATGGACACAGGTTGCCGAGAGCGATGTTCCCAAGCGTGTTGAAGAGGCTACCGGTGCCAACTATCCCAACGTTTATGCCTACAAGCACGCGAATGTGACATTGCAGAAAAACCAGAAAGTGGAGATTACCGTAGAATATAAATCGGGTGCCAACCGTTTGAACTTCGGCGGTGCCGACCTTTTGGATTCGAACAACAGCATTGCAGCTGTTGATTACCACACAGGTTATTCGGGTACTGCAAAGAGCAATAATACTTTCAGTTTCATTGCACCCAATGATGGTACATTTACTCTCCGTGTCTTTGTCGAGAACAAATCGGAGCCCATCACCGCATCAAGTACAATGAGTGTAAAGATATATACTCCCAAAGAGGGTGCTGTGATAAATACCGACATTGTAGGTATCCAAGGCCGTTGGAGCCGCAACACAACCCTTGCACAGGGTGAAACCTGGAAAGTCGGTGCTGTTGTAGGTCTTATCGCACAAGACGGCACAGAGGCCGACGCCAATATCCACAAGACACAGAAGCGTCGTTCATTCCTTGCATACAGCGAGCGTGAGCGTGCAGTGCCTTGGCGTGCGTTCCCCTGCTACATCTCTTGGTACGAACTTAATATCAACCGCAACAATGCCGCTCCCGGCAACGAGCATACAAATATGACAGCCGACCAGGTGCTCGATGTGCTCTCTCATTGGAGAACCGACTATTTCGACCGTTACGGCAATGCTCCTGCTGCGTTTGTAATCGACGATGGCTGGGATAACTATGGTCCTTGGACCTTCCACAGTGGCTTCCCCAACGAAATGCACGATATTTCGGCCGATGCAAAGGAAATGGGTGCAGGCGTGGGTGCCTGGTTAGGCCCTGTTGGTGGTTATGGTCAGAGTGGTAACTATCGCCGTGCTTATTGGAACGATGGTCGCGGAGGAATGCAGTTGAGTAACCCTGCCTACTATTCAATATTCAAGGCAGCAGCCGAGAATCTTGTATGCAACCAAGATGGTGTAGAAGGTCTCGACCGCACCACCGATAACTATATCTTCTTCAAATATGATGGTATTTCGGCACAATTCTCAGCCACAGGTCCCGATGCGGGCGACACTGGTAACGAGAATGCCGAGGGTATCATCCGCTTGGAACGCTATGTGCGTGAAGAGCTCCGCGAGGATATCTTCTTCAACACCACTGTGGGTACTTGGGCATCGCCTTTCTGGTACCAGATTACCGATGCTACTTGGCGTCAGGAGAACGACCACGACCGCATTGGCAACAACAGCATAAACCGTGAGAACTGGATTACCTATCGCGACCGTCTTGTATATCAGAACTATGTGACAAACTCACCCATCTGCCCCATCAATACATTGATGACACACGGCTTTATGCTCACACAGTTTGGCCCTCCGGGAGGTGATAACCGCGATTACAACGCTGTACTCCGCGAGATGCGTTGTGCATTCGTGTGCGGCTCGGGCTTGGTTGAGCTTTACAACGACTATGCACTGATGAACAGCATCAACAACGGTGCCTTGTGGGCCGACCTTGCCGAGTGTATCGCTTGGCAGAAGCGTAACGCCGACGTATTGCCCGATGCTCACTGGGTGGGCGGCAATCCTTGGACCGGCAGCACTTGCGAGGTTTACGGTTGGGCTTCTTGGAACGGAACAAAATCTACTCTTGCTTTGCGCAACGGTGGCAACGATGCACAAACCTATACATTCACATTGCGCGATGCTTTGAATATTCCTGCAAATGTTAATGGCAGCATTGTTCTTCGTAAGTCATTCGGTGCTCAGGCTGCTCTTGAAGGGCTTGCCGAGGGTGAGGCAATCAATATTGATACAGAACTCACTGTAAATCTCCCCGGAAGCAGTGTTTACGCATTCGACGGAATTGATGCAGAGGGTATCGTGCCCGTTGAGAGTATCGCGCTTGCAACCGAGAATGGTGCAACAGAGGTTGCTCTTAACAGAACTTTGGTAGTACTTGCAACAGTTAACCCTGCCGAGGCTACATTCCCCACAATCGAGTGGAGCACAAGCGACGCAAGCATTGCAACAGTGAGCAACGGTCTTGTTGTTCCTGTTGCCGAGGGTGAGGTTACCATCACTGCTACCGCAAAAGATGGTTCGAACAAGTCTGCATCTGTGACAATTACCGTTGCTCCCAAAATTGTTGAGCCATACGCAACAAACTTCGACAAGGAGGCCAATGCAACAAGAGGCGACCGCTACATCAACAGCATTTCGTTTACCGAGGAGGGCAGTGAGGCGCAGACAATTACCGTTGGCTCGGGAAAGCCTTATCGTGATATGAGCGCCGATGAGAATTGTCTTCTCACTTGTGCCACAGGCTCGACAATCTCGGTGGAGTTCAATAAGACTGCCAACTGGATGAATGCATACGTTTATATAGACCTCGATAATGACCAGCAGTTCTCTTTCAACGACGGTTCTACCGACCAGAGTGGAACAGATGTTATGTCGTTCAGTTTCTACACAGGTAATTTCAACGACGACCAGAATGGCGGTGTAAACTCGGCCGGAACATCTTTGACAGGCGGTGCCCGTAACACTGCATTCTTGCCCACCTTTACAGCACCCGAAACTCCCGGCGACTATCGCATACGTTTCAAAATGGACTGGAACAGTATAGATGCCGGCGGACAGATTGCAGCCGACGGAACCTGCACCGGTGCCAATGGTATTCTTTACAACGGTGGTGTGATTGTTGATGCTACCTTGCGCGTGGTTGACAACTCCTCGACAGGTATTGAGATTGTAGAGGCCGAGGATGAGAAGGTGGCTGAAATATATGACCTCAGCGGCCGTCGCCTCGAAACTGCTCCTGCAAAAGGAATATATATAATCAACAATAAGAAGGTTATTCGCTAAAATAGTTCTTGTAAAAGACTTTTACAAAAATATCGCTAAGCGACTTTAAATAAAAACGGCTTCAAAAGAGGCCGTTTTTATTTTTTGGGAACAGCCCTTTTCTCCTTTTTGCTGTTAAAGAAAATGGGCTTTTTTACAAAGAAACAGGTGAAAAGCAGACAGAATGGAGTAAAATTCTCTTTTTTGCAACATTATAGCTAATTTTTGTCTATTTTTTTTGTTATGCAGAAAAAAGAGATTATTTTTGCAGTCTAAATGTAATTTGTTACAGCAAATTGTTTTATCAGAAGTAATATGATGAAAGCGCAGTCAATATTCATTAACCTCGTGAGCGTGGTGGTCGTCCTATTGCAAATGGTAGGGTGAGAATGGCTGTGTATATACCTGACGTGCCTTTCTCTATTAAATGAGGAGGGCTTTTTTATTAAGTGTAATATGGTGGTTGAACAGGGGTATTCTCTGTTCGCTCACGGCCTTAAAAGATTTTAGTATTATGAAAAATAAATTGAGAAGCGCGCAGTGTACCGAAGGCCGTCGTATGGCCGGCGCAAGAGCTTTGTGGATTGCAAACGGAATGAAGCGCGAAATGTTTGGCAAGCCAATTATTGCCATTGCAAACTCATTTACACAGTTGGTTCCCGGCCACACTCATCTGCACGAGGCTGGTCAGATTGTTAAACGTGAGATTGAGAAGCTCGGTTGCTACGCCGCCGAGTTTAACACCATAGCCATCGACGATGGTATTGCAATGGGACACGATGGAATGCTCTATTCTTTGCCCTCGCGCGATATTATTGCCGACAGCATGGAGTATATGTGCAACGCCCACAAAGTAGACGCTCTTGTGTGTATATCCAACTGCGATAAGATTACTCCGGGTATGCTTATGGCCTCTATGCGCCTTAATATTCCCACGGTGTTTGTGTCGGGCGGTCCTATGGAGAAGGGTACTTGGAAGGGCGAGAATCTCGACCTAATCTCGGCTATGGTGAAGGCTGCCGACACAAGCGTGAGCGACGAGGAACTTGCCGAGGTTGAGAAGCGTTCCTGCCCCGGTTGCGGTTGCTGCTCGGGAATGTTCACTGCCAATTCTATGAACTCTCTCACCGAGGCTATCGGATTGTCGTTGCCCGGTAATGGTACAATACTTTCCACTCACACTAACCGTGTGCAGTTGCTGAAAGACGCTGCGAAACAGATTGTTGCCAATGCACTTAAATACTACGAAGAGGGCGACGACAGCGTGCTCCCCCGAAGCATTGCGGTGCGCGATGCGTTCCTCAATGCAATGACACTCGATATTGCAATGGGAGGTTCCACAAACACCATCCTTCACCTTTTGGCTGTTGCACAGGAGGCAGGAGTAGATTTTAAAATGGCCGACATTGACCGTTTGAGCCGCAAAGTTCCCTGCCTGTGTAAGCTGGCACCCAACGGACCCAAATACAGCGTGCAGGATTGCGGTCGTGCAGGAGGTATAATAGGTATTATGGGTGAGCTTGCAAAGGGCGGTCTTTTGAATACCACCCTGAAACGTGTGAACGGTGCAACCCTTGCCGAGGATATTGAAAAATATTGTATCACCGGTGCAACTGTGGATGCTGAGGCACAGCGCATATACAGCACAGGTCCTGCAAATGTGTTCAGCAATGTGATGGGCTCGCATAGTGCAGTATATGAAACTCTCGACACTGATAGAGAGAATGGTTGCATACGCGACATTGAGCACGCCTATACAAAGGATGGCGGTCTTGCAATTCTCTTTGGAAATATTGCTCAGGATGGTTGCGTGGTAAAAACCGCAGGCGTCGACGAGAGTATCTGGAAATTCACCGGCAAGGCCAAGGTGTTCGACTCGCAGGATGCTGCAGTTGAGGGCATTTTGGGTGGTGCGGTGCAGGCCGGCGACGTTGTTGTTATTGTGTATGAAGGCCCCAAGGGCGGCCCGGGTATGCAGGAGATGCTCTATCCTACATCATATATAAAATCGCGTCATTTGGGCAAGGAGTGTGCTCTTATCACCGATGGTCGTTTCAGTGGCGGAACATCGGGGTTGAGCATCGGACATATTTCGCCCGAGGCTGCTGCCGGCGGTAACATCGGCAAGTTGCGCGACGGCGACATTATTGAAATTGATATTCCCGCACGCACCATCAACGTGAAGTTGAGCGACGAGGAGCTTGCTGCACGCGAAATGTTCCCCCTCACACGCGACAGGGTAATATCGAAGAGCCTTAAAGCCTACGCAAATATGGTAAGTTCGGCCGATAAGGGTGGAGTTAGAATTATAGATTAAGAAAATAACCAAATATAAAAAGATAACCGATGAATAAAGAACTTATTTCAGGTGGTGAGGCACTTCTTCGCTCATTGAAGAACGAAGGTGTAGATACACTCTTCGGCTATCCGGGTGGCTCCATTATTCCGGTATTCGACTCTTTGTACGATTACAAGGATGAATTCCGTAATGTTCTTGTACGTCACGAGCAGGCTGCGGTTCACGCGGCGCAAGGATATGCCCGTAGTTCGGGAAAAGTGGGAGTCTGCATAGTTACAAGTGGCCCCGGTGCCACAAATACGCTTACAGGTATAAGCGATGCGTTGCTCGACAGTACGCCGGTGGTGATAATTGCCGGACAGGTGAGTTCGGCAGTGCTTGGAACCGATGCTTTTCAGGAGATTGACCTCGTGGGTGTTACACAGCCTATAAGCAAATGGAGTTACCAAATTAGAAAAGCCGAGGATGTTGCTTGGGCTGTGTCACGCGCATTCTACATTGCAAGCACCGGCCGTCCCGGCCCTGTGGTGCTCGATTTTACCAAAGATGCACAGGTGGCACAGGTGCTTTACGAGCCTATGAAGGTAGATAGCGTGCGCAGCTATATTCCCTATCCTACACCTTGCAAAGAGTCTATTAAAAAAGCGGCGGAACTTATCAATCGTGCCAAAAGACCTTACGCACTTATTGGTCAGGGAGTGGAACTTGGCAATGCTCACAAGGAGCTTATCGCGTTCCTCGAAAAAGCCAATATCCCTGCGGCACGCACTTTACTTGGATTGTCGGCCTTCCCATCGGAGCACCCACTTTGTATGGGTATGCTGGGAATGCACGGTAACCTCGGCCCCAATGTAAATACGAATGAGTGCGACGTGCTCATTGCCATAGGTATGCGTTTCAGCGACCGTGTTACAGGCAATATAGAGACCTATGCAAAGCAGGCCAAAATAATACACCTTGATATTGACAAGGTGGAGATTGACAAAAATATATCTATCGACATTCCCGTGCTTGGCGACTGCAAAGAGACGCTTCCGATGATTACAGAGTTGTTGGAGGAGAATTCTCACAAGGAGTGGATTGAGAGCTTTGCAAGGTTCGACGCTATTGAAAAGGAGAAGGTGATAGACAAGGCTTTGTATCCTGCCGATGGCCCTATTCTTATGGGTGAGGTTGCCCGCAAGGTGAGCGAGGCAACCGGTAACACTGCTTTGTTGGTAACCGATGTTGGCCAGAATCAGATGTTTGCTGCACGTTACTTTAAATACAAAGAGCCTCACAGCATAATAACATCGGGTGGCCTTGGAACAATGGGATTCGGTCTGCCTGCTGCAATGGGTGCCACAATGGGTGCTCCTCATCGCACTGTTTGTTACTTTGCCGGTGACGGAGGTTTCCAGATGAATATTCAGGAGCTTGGAACCATTATGGAGCAGAAGTGCCCCGTGAAGATGGTGGTAATGGACAACAGCTATCTGGGTATGGTGCGCCAATGGCAAAATCTCTTCTACGATAATCGTTACTCGTGGACACCTATGTGTAACCCCGACTTTTGCAAGATTGCCGAGGGGTACGGTATTCCCTCGCGTTTCGTGACGGACCGTTCCGAGCTTGATGCGGCAATAAAAGAGATGTTCGAGACAGAGGGAGCATTCCTGTTGAGCGTTGTTGTGCGCCCCGAGGATAATGTGATGCCTATGATGCCTCTTGGAGCATCGGTTTGTGATATGATTTTAGAATAATGGCTATGGAGAAGAAACTATATACTGTTATCGTATATTCCGAGAATATCGCCGGAATGCTTAATCACGTTACGACGGAATTTACTCGTCGACAGATGAATATAGAAACGTTGAATGTTTCCTCGTCCAATGTGGAGGGTGTGCACCGATACACAATCTCGCTGTGGACCACCGAATGGCTCATAGAACGTGTTACCAAGCGTCTGGAAAAGAAGATAGATATTTTAAGAGCCTACTATTTTACCGATAATGAGATTTTTATCCAAGAGGTGGCTCTGTATAAATTATCGACTCCCCGTCTGCTCGAAAATAAACAGATTTCTAAAATAATACGCCACAATAATGCGCGTGTTATTGAGGTAAACTCAACCTATACGGTTGTGGAAAAGACCGGCAAGACCGATGCGGTGATGAGTCTCTACAAGGAGTTTGTTGCCGAGCAGTGTGTGTTGCAGTTTGTAAAATCGGGTCGCGTGGCAATTACCCGCGATGTAAATGTGAATTTAAGTGACAATCTTTTTGATGAAGATGCCAAACGACAAACAATAAAATAACAATAACTAAATTAAATTTAAAAAAAATTATGGCAGAAATGAATTTTGGCGGTGTGATAGAGAATGTGATTACACCGAAAGAGTTTTCTTTGGAGAAGGCTCGTGAGATTTTGAAAGACGAAACAATTGCAGTGCTTGGCTATGGTGTACAGGGCCCCGGACAGGCTTGTAACTTGCGCGACAATGGCTTTAACGTAATCGTTGGCCAGCGTGAGGGTAGCACATACGACAAGGCTGTTAAGGATGGTTGGGTTCCCGGTGAGACACTCTTCTCTATCGAGGAGGCTGCCGAGAAGGGTACAATCGTTTGTATGCTTCTTTCCGATGCAGCACAGATTGCTATATGGCCCAAAGTTAAGCCCTATCTGACCGCAGGCAAGGCTCTCTACTTCTCTCACGGCTTTGGTATTAACTGGAACGACCGCACAGGTATTGTTCCTCCCGCCGATATTGATGTTATTATGGTTGCTCCCAAGGGCTCGGGTACCTCTTTGCGTACTATGTTCCTCGAAGGCCGTGGCTTGAACTCTTCTTACGCTATCTATCAGGATGTTACAGGCAAGGCTATGGACCGTGTATTGGCATTCGGTATTGGTATTGGCTCGGGTTATATGTTCGAGACTACATTCCAGCGTGAGGCTGTTTCTGACCTTACCGGTGAGCGTGGTTCTTTGATGGGTGCCATCCAGGGTCTTCTCTTGGCACAGTATGAGGTGTTGCGCGAGAATGGTCACACTCCTTCGGAAGCATTCAACGAAACTGTTGAGGAGCTCACACAGTCGCTTATGCCTTTGTTTGCAAAGAACGGAATGGACTGGATGTATGCTAACTGCTCTACAACTGCACAGCGTGGTGCTCTCGATTGGATGACTCCTTTCCACGATGCTATCAAGCCTGTAATGTACCAGTTGTACGATTCTGTTAAGACTGGTAAAGAGGCTCAGCGCTCTATCGACTCTAACTCACAGCCCGACTATCGTGAGAAATTGAACGAGGAGTTGAAGGCTCTTCACGACAGTGAGATGTGGCGTACAGCAGAGGTTGTTCGTCAGCTCCGTCCCGAGAATAAGTAATAAATATTCTAATAGAATATTGAAGATGACTAAAAAGTGTATTTCTTCGTTACGCTTGCCTTCAAAATACTCATTTACGCTTAGTAAACTCCGGTTTTTCAGGCTACGCAGGCCTTGAACTACATCTTTTTATTCATCTCCTACACAACAAGAGACCGCTAAAAAAATTTTTTAGTCGGTCTCTTGTTTTTAGGGATTTCCCTCCCGAATAATAGGTTTTTCCCTTTTTCTCTTTGCGGAGTAATAAATATCTTTGCATTGTCGGATGGTGCTTTTCCATCGGCAGTGAATTTATTTGTAAATTGAGATATTATGAGAAGTAGCTTATTACTCTTGTTGTTCCTCCCTTTTGTTTCGTTTGCTCAGGTGAACGATATGTTCTATGTTCCAAAAAAGGATAAAAAACAGAAGGATACTGTGAAGGTTGTCTATGTTGTTGATGATGATGAGTGGGGCATAGCCGATAATGGCAACGACCGCGATGTTGATGAATATAACCGCAGAGGAAAAAGTGTTGTTTCGTATAGCGATACGGTGGAAGCAGAAGTTTATGTTGAGGATGTGTACGATGAAGCGGTGTACAACGAGGTTGTGTATGTAAATAATTACAACTATTCGACACGGATAGTGCGTTTCCACAATCCTGTGAGATTTTTGTGGAGCTATCCTTATAGTTGGGATTGGTGCTATTATCCATCATATTACTATTATGATAACTTCTGGGATACGCACTACGATTATATGTGGCACACCTCGCCACCGCCTCCCTCTTATCGCCATCATCATTATACAGGTTCGTGGCGAGATACAAAAGCACGCAGGATTCCTGTTTTTACATCGAACAAGAATGGTAACGGCGGGCGTGTACCAGTTGCCAATGCCACCGGCAAGAATGATAAAGTGTCCGGTGGACAAGTAAACGGGAAGGGGAAGAATGAGCGTGGAAAGGCTACAAACAGGGTAAACAGGGTGAGCAGCGAAAGGCGTGTGACAACAGGCAATAATAGCAGTGGCAGGAAGGAACGTGTGGAGCGCAGTGGGCAGAATAGCAATCGCAATGTGCAACGTGGCTCGGCTCCGGCGACATACAATCGTCGCAGCAGCACAAGCGTGAATCGTGCCACTCCCTCACACTCTACCAATCGCGCCCCTGTATCGCGCGGCGGGGTTCAGCGCGGGGGTCGTCGTTAATTTGTAACAGAAACTGAAATTATATTACTATGAAAAGAGTTTTAACAATATTATTCTCGGTTGCTATCGTGGCCTCGGCATTTGCTCAAAATAGCTACGATGCGATGCGCCTTGTCGATAATGACTTGGTGGGAACTGCACGATTCGTGGGTATGGGTGGTGCAATGAGCGCACTTGGTACAGATATTTCTGTAATTTCCACTAACCCTGCGGGTATAGGCCTCTATCGCTCCAACGATATTGTAATGTCGTTGGGAATGAATACAACAAAGAACAGTGCCGATTTTGGCGGCTACTCGGTGAAGAGTGACAAAAATTCCTTTGCCATAAATAATCTTGGCTTTGTGCTTGCCAAGGAGATGGAGGTGGGGAGTGTTAAGTTTGTGAATATCGCGGCTAATTATCGTCGCAGTAATAATCTTGCAAACAGGTTCGATGCAATGGGCTCGTTACTGCACGGTGAACATTATTTCTCGCAGCAGTATAGGTTGCACGAAATGTATTTGAACGATGGTTATGATTTTGCCGATCACTTTGATTACACCGATTATACGTCGTATGAATATCCGTGGTTGGGGTTGCTTGCTTCAACATCGGGCCTGCTCGACTATGATGGTAATCTTTATTATGTTCCCGGCAACGAGGATGGCCTTTACCCTACAATGATGGAGTACTTCTCGACGGAGAAAGGAGGGGTAAACGACATTGATGTGAATATTTCGTGCAACATAAACGACAGGGTGTATCTTGGTTTTACTGTGGGTGCCACTTATGTCGACTATACGCGCACTTCGGAATATTCGGAATTTGATGAAATGGGAAATAATTACTACACTTTGCAAAATAATTACAATGTGAAGGGTAATGGCATAAATGTGAAGTTCGGCGCTATATTCCGCCCGTTTGAGTCCTCTCCGTTTAAGGTGGGCGTTGCCGTGCACACTCCCACGTGGTATTCTCTAACCGATAGAACTTCGGCTGCGATGCTTGGTGGCGATGGATATGTATACGATACTCGCGACGCTGATTGCTATGGTGGCGACCTGTTTGTAGATTATGATTTTACCACTCCGTGGCGTTTGAACTTGTCGACGTCGTATACTTTTGGCAAGTATGCCGCTGTAAATGCCGAATATGAATATGTCGATTATTCTACTGCGAAGCTGAAATATACCGATGGTGGCAAGATGGATTTTCTCAATGAGGATATTGAGGCTAATATGAAGGCGCAACATATATTCCGTTTGGGTGCGCTCTTTAATGTTAGCAATAATTTCTCTTTGCGTTGTGGTTATAATCATATTACCGCTCCTTTTAAGGAGGAGGCGGTGAAGGTTAATATGCTGTACACCGATACAAATGTCGACTTTACAAACAGGTACGAAACAAATATTGTAACTTTTGGCGCAGGTTATAGCAATAAAGGCTGGTACGCCGATGTCGCTTATAAACTTGCTATGCAGAAGTGTGATTTCTATAATTATTACGATTCGGAGTATTTGAACCCTTGTGCCTATGTTTCCACTAATCGTAGCAGCGTTATTTTGTCGGTGGGTTACAGATTTTAATTTTTAGGCTTCTTCTTCCAGAAATTGTATCCTATTGACAGGTTTATATTGCCGAATCCGTTAATAACCGATAGCTCGCTCTTGCGGTAGCTGTATGTATGGGATATAAAGGAGGCACTTATGTAGTAGTCGCCGTTGTTATAAACGACCGATGCACGGGATATTAAATCGAAATTGATGCTCGATATTAACTCCTTGCTGTAAAATAGTTTCAGCGAGGAGTTTTTATATCCTATACAGGGGGTGAGAGAGAGGTTGGCCAGCCAATTTTTTGCAAAAACCCAATTATAGGAGTACCCGAACTTTATGCTGAAATCCTTGTATTTTACTTTGTTGAATATTAGGTCGTCTTTTAGGCTGAGTGTCAGTCTCGGGTCCATATTCAGGTAGTTGAAACTGAATTTCTGTTCGTTGTATGTGAGCCCGAGTATGAATGAACCGGCGCTTATCCGTTGGGTGTTACTCTGGCTGTAAGCTGCCGGGTAGGAGAACCTTTTATTGTTGAATATATAGTAGATGTTTATTCCTTTCTGCTTGGTGCTGAATCCATTGTGCGACGGGTTATAATCGGTTAATTTTAATCCGTACTCATTTACAACGCCTCTGGTATTGGAAATTTCGAATCCTTTGTCGCGTTTACGATACAAAAGGTCTATGCCAAGTTTGGCTGTGTAGAAGCTGAGGTTTATATCTCTCTTTGCATCGTTTTTTGTCATATCGAAATACCACCCGAGGAATAGCCATCTCCATCCTACGTATAGCCCTATCTTGTTGCCATTGTCGGGCCTTAATGCAATACTTTGGCTGTTGTCGCTCGATGTAAATCTGTAATATTCATAGGTGTATGAATATTGTGTCATCACGGTCATATCGTACTCGTTGGGGATTACATAGAGCGAGTCCCTTTGGTCGAGTTTGTTGCTGATGAGGCTCTCGGCTTTATGCAACTTACTGTTTATCGCCTCTTCGACCTTGTGTATATGTTCGCTTATTGCCTCTTCGTTTTTTTTTGTATAATCGATTATCTTGTTTAGAGAGGGGATGTTGCTTTGTGCCTTTAATACAGGGGTAGCTGCAAGCATTATTATCAATGCCATTACTCTTATTACCGTATTATATTTAAGGCTGCTCATTGCACCGGTGGGGCTTTTTTATATTATTTTGCCGAGGATTTTATCGAGCACCCAATTAGTGGGTGTTGCGCTTATGCTGTCGCAAGTGCAGTTGCTTTTGTGTTGCAGATGCTCCACGATGTTGCGTATGAGTGGCAACTGCACGTATGGAGGGTTGGGGATTTTGTACTCCTTTGTTCCCTCTTCTCCGCGAAAAACTATGGGCTCGAAGGTGAATACCGAAAATTTTATGCTTCCCTTGCTGCCGAAGATTTCTATGCGGTCTTCCTTCGACGATTCGTCCGACACGAAGCACCAAGAGCCCGAGCCGGGTATGCCATTCTCGAATCGGAAACAGGCACTCACTGTGTCTTCGGCTTTGTATAGGCCGCCTCGGTTGGCACTGTATCCTTCGGCGTATAGTATGCATCCGAACATCTCTTGCAGCAGGTCTATCTGGTGGGGCGCAAGGTCGTAGAAATAGCCTCCGCCGGCAATTTCGGGATTAACTCTCCAAGGGAGGTTGTTGCGGTTGTAGTCGAGGTCGCGGGGAGGAACGGCAAAGCGTATCTGCACGTTGAGCACCTGCCCTATGAGAGGCAGCAGTTCTTTTACCTTCTGAAAGTAAGGGAGGTAACGACGATAGTAGGCTACGAAGCAGGGGACGCCTGTTTCGCGGGATATGCGGTTGATGCGGGCGCAGTCCTCGTAGCTTGCTGCGAGTGGCTTTTCAACATAAACAGGCTTGCCTGCCTTCATTGCCATTATTGCGTATGTTACGTGCGACGAGGGTGGGGTTGCTATATATACTGCGTTTACTTCGGGGTCGTCGACAAGGGCCTGTGCATCGGTGTAATAGTGGGGGATATTATGCCTGCGGGCATACTCCTTGGCCTTCTCCTTGTCGCGTCCCATTACTGCAATAACTTCGGAACCTTTTACAAGGTTGAATGCCGGGCCGCTCTTCTTTTCGGTGACCTCGCCACAGCCGATGAATCCCCATTTTATTGTGACATTCATATTCGTATCAGTTGTAGAAGTTCCACGATAGGCCCAGCCATAGTATGGCGGGATTTACAGGGTAGTGGGGTACCAAGAAGTAGTTTCTGTTACCGCTTCCTTCGTTAAGATGTTGATATTTTACATAGAATCGTGTCTGTTTCAGCAGGAAGTTTGCGTACACGCTTACGATGGGGTAGTCGCCGGTCTTTACTCTTTCTTGTGGATTTTGTAATGTAAATTGGCCAAGCTCGGGGGAGTAGTCGGGGGCGTAGTACATTGTGAAATATCGTACATCGGCTCCTAATTCTGTATTAAGAACTTTGGCTATTCTGAATTTTAGATAAAGGTTGGCGTATAGGTTGAGTGCGGGGAGGGGCAGCACTGCTTCGTTGCTGCTGTGCTGATAGGTTGCCTCTACATCCATATTTATAAATCTCCATTTGAGGCTCTGGTTCAGTGTTGCCGAGAATACTTTTATATTCTCGTCTGCTTGTAGCACGGTGAGGCTGCTTAATGGGGTGTTGTTTGCCGGCGTGTTTGCAATGTAGGTGTAGTTCTTTATATTCTCTATTCCCGCTTTTATTCTTGTTCTTGTCTTTTCGATGTTTGCTGATAGTTCTATTCTCGATTTAAACTCCTTGTCGAGGTCGTCGTTGTCCCACCAATAGTGCTGTGAGTGGAAGTGGCGATAGTAGAACGAGGGACGGTCGTTTCTTATGAAGGCTTTTAGCTTCACCTGTGCCTCCTTGCCCCATAGTTTGAAGTTGGCGGCTCCTTCTCCTTCGAGTGAGAATGCTCCAAGGTCGTCGCCCGAGATTGCATTTTCACCCTGTATGCGGTATTTAAAGATTTTGTTCAGATTGCTCTCGATTACTCCACCGATGGCCACTGTGTGCTCGTTGTATCTGTGGGCATATTCTCTTTTCGAGAATATTATAGTGTCGGGCATTGTGTATCGGTTGTATTTGTAGGAGAGGTAGGCGGTGATATTGGCAAAGGCCCATTTTTTCGACCCTTCGCGCAGGGAGATGCCCACTCTGTTTGTCAAAGAGAAGTTCCTGTATTGCTCCATAGAGTCGGCTCGCAGGAAGTTGTCGGCATAAAAGTCTATCGGTTGCTCGTAGCAGCGGAATTGGCGTTTGCCTGTTGCAAATTCCACTGTGTGCATTATGCGTGCGATGCTTATAAATTCGGGCTTAATGTCTGTGCTGTCGCTCTCTGTAGCGAGGCTTTTGCGATAGTAGCCAAGGTTGTAGTTGTGTGTGAAGTAGGCTGTGTATGTTTCGTTCCTGTTCCAAGTTTTTTCAAAATTCACGGGAATGTCGGCAGGGCCGAAGTTACTGCTCGATCCGTCGGTCTCTTCGGGGCGTTTAATGTAGTCGTCGTTTGTGATACCTCCATTCTCGGCAAGTTTCATGTGGTAGCGGTTCGCTACAAAGTGATAGTTGTATCTCTCGCCTTTGTAGTAGGAGAATAGCGCAAAGTTCATCAGGGCCGTTGATTGGTTGTCGTAACGTCCTCGGCCATAGAGGTAGTCGAACATTCCTCCAATGCCGAGCTTTTTGCCGACATTTGTGGTGAAGAAGGCTCTGAAACGGTCGTCACCATCCGACCTGTTGCCCGATGTGTGGTACGTGAGGTTGGTGTATGGCGATTTTGTGTTGGTGAAGAACATTTCGTTTGGACGGGTTACGAAATAGTCGTATGGTGCCAAAAAATTATATTCTGTGTTCCCGGGGCGGTTGAAGAATATGCGCGACTGACGGGGTGAACCCATATTGCCAAGTGTATTGTACTCACCGTTCATTCCCTCGGTCTGGTGCCAATTCTGGTACATATATTGCAGAGTATCGGCGTTTACGGGGGTTACCTCTCCGAATAGCTCGTCGATGTGCCATTGGCGTATTTCGGTGGGTATTTTAAGGTTTCTTTTGCTGCTGTCGCGCTCGGCTTTGTAGAAAGGATTGAAAACCTCGCCGCTGCCGAAGCCTTCGGCATTCTGTCCCGATGCGATGCAGGGGAGCAGTGCCGCAAGTATGTATATGAGCGTTTTTTTCATCGGGATTAGAACATAAATCGCAAAATAAATTCTATCATCTTGAATGTGATGGCCGCTACTCCCGTGTAAAGGAACAGGGGTGAGCCACTTGCTGCAAAATAGGCTATAAATGTTATAACCGTTGCAACGAGGAACAGAATGTTCAGTATGTATCTTGCTTTGTTTATTGTGTCCACGTTATTTTGTTGCTGATAGTTTCTCTTTCAGTTGCTGTATGAGTGTCTCTTTCAGGTCTATTGTGTGTGTGCGGAACTTGCCGTTGAAGCGACGCAGACGGCCTTTCTTGTCTATTGCCTCTTCGTCGGTGATGCACTCCTCGGCGGTCATTTTCATTCCGCCGTCTTCTGCCTCTTCGTCCCACCAATATGTAATGCGGGACATATTGAATTTGCAAGCGCCATCTTCGCAGGTGATTGTGAGGAAGTAGGTTATTCTTGAACGGTTAAGCACGAAGAACTTTTTTCGGAATACAAGGTACTCTTCCGATTTTGCGATTATTGTGCCGGGAATTTCTTCGTCATATTTTTTAAACCCTATTACTGTGGGTTTCACGAAACGCTCGTCCATCCAACCGTTGACAATGGCAGATACCTCTTTGGCGGTGAGCCCGGGGGTAGCAATAACCTCTTCGAATGTTACTTTCCTGTTAACAACAGGGATGGTGCCCACATTGTATTCTTGCTTTATGGTTTTCTCCTTCTTCTTGAAGATTTGTGCCTGTGCTGCTGTTGCCGATAGTGCAAGAAGCAGTATAAAAGGAATTATTCTTCTCATTATAGTATATAATTTGTTATTTATAGTATTACTTTGCGAAGATAATATAAAACTATAAAGAATGCAAAATAAAAAGTTCGGCCATTTGTGGTTTTAAATGTTAAATTGGCTCCTTCTCCCTATTTTTAGAATAAAAACAACTGTTTGTGCCGGAATTATCTCTCTTTTTCACTACCTTTGCACTAATGCGCAAAGGTGAATGATTTTCGCTACAAATGCGGTTTTTAGAAATTAAACAGCTTCTAAATATTTAAGAACTATGAAGAAGAAATTTTCGAGTTTTATCAGAACTCTTTTTATAAATATTGCAGCGGTGATTGTGGTGCTTGCGGCTCTGTGTTGGGCGGCGTTGGCTTGGCTCGATAGTTATACTTTGCACGGGCTGGTTGTTGAGGTTCCGAATGTGTGTGGCTTGAATGTTGATGCTGCCGCTGAATTGTTGCGTAAGGAGAAACTCGATTTTGAAATTTTGGAATATAAATATAAGAAGGGTGCCAAAATAGACGAGGTTATAGAGCAGCATCCTTTGCGTGGCTCACAAGTGAAGGATGGGCGCAAGATACAGCTTGTGCTTAATTCGGCAAAGGTGCCCGAGCGACCCTTGCCCGATGTTGTTGACAATAGTTCGTTGCGCGAGGCTGTGGCACGCCTCACAGCTGCCGGGTTTAAGATAGTCGACTATGTAAAGGTTGGCGGAGAGCTCGATTGGGTATATTCGGTTATAATGGGTGAGGATACTTTGCAGAATGGTGCAAAGGTGCCCACCGGTGCTGCGCTCATTCTGTGTGTCGGTAATGGTTCTGATGTTGTTGGTGACGATGAACCTGTGATAGAGGAGTCTTGGTTTGAATAAGATTATGTCGGAGATTGATATTTTTGAGGATTTGAATGACGAACTCGCCGTTGGCGATGAACTGTCGGCCGGTGAGGAGGCTCTTTTTAAGGAGGTGTGTTTGGTTGCCGATAAGGGGCAGTCGCCCATTCGCATAGATAAATTCCTCATAGACCATCTTGCAAATACCTCGCGTAACAAGATACAGCAGGCTGCCGATGCGGGTGCCATTGCTGTAAATGGCAAGGTGGTGAAGAGTAATTACAAGGTGAAGCCTTGCGACTGCATTGTAATTACGATGAATACTCCCGTGTACGACAATACGATTGTTGCCGAGGATATTCCGCTCGATGTTGTGTATGAGGATGACCATCTTATGGTGGTAAATAAGCCTGCGGGGTTGGTTGTGCACCCCGGTTGCGGCAATACTCACGGAACGCTCATAAATGCTGTTGCTTGGCACTTGCGCAATAATAAGGATTTTGATGCTAACGACCCGCAAGTGGGGCTTGTGCACAGGATTGACAAGAATACCTCGGGCTTGCTTGTCGTGGCAAAGACCGCTGCGGCAAAGGCTCATCTGGGTATGCAGTTTTTCAAGAAAACCACGAAACGCACCTATAATGCGGTAGTGTGGGGGAGTTTAAAGGAAGATAATGGTACGGTTATTGGAAATATCACCCGCAACCCCCGCAACCGTTTGCAGATGTGTGTGTCGCCCGACGAGTCGGTTGGCAAATATGCGGTAACACATTACAGGGTGCTTGAACGTTTGTCCTATGTGTCGTTGGTGGAGTGTAATCTGGAAACGGGGCGCACGCACCAGATTAGGGTGCATATGAAGCATATAGGGCACATTCTTTTCAACGATGATGTGTATGGAGGCGACGAGATTCTGAAAGGTACTAATTTCAGCAAGTACAGCCAATTTGTGCGTAACTGCTTTAAATTGTGTCCGCGTCAGGCGCTTCACGCAAAGACTTTGGGCTTTGTGCATCCGGCAACCGGAGAGATGATGTTTTTTGATTCGGAACTGCCCGCCGATTTTTCGGCCCTCTTGGATGCTTGGCGCACATATTCGCAGGCCAGTGCATCGTATAATCAGTAGAGATTATTTTATTCGCAAGCTCTTCAACTGCTCTAAACTGCCGTTGAAGATGTTTATATCCACATTGTGGGGAATGCCCGGCACTTCTCCAATATCGGAGCATTGCCAAATGAGCCATTTTACATCCTCGTCGAGTGCGTCGATGTAGTAGTGGGCCACCCACGAGGGGTATCGGGCGAAGAAGGGGTCGGAGGATAGGTAACGCTCCTTGTATTTGCGGTAGGTGTATAGCAAGGGCTTCACCCCATAGTGCTCTTCGAGTTTTTTGATAAAGATTTTGAGCTCTTGAAGAAACTTCTCCTTGTTTTTCGGCTTCTCTTCAATATCCACCATCGGTGGAAGGTCGCCTTTTTTGAGATTTGCTGTTTTTATGAACATCTGTGCCTGTGCAAGCCCCGATGATGTTGTGCTGAAATAGTGGTAGGCTCCGCGTATAAAACCATTTTTGCCGGCCTCTTCAAAGTTGTCGGCAAAGTTAACATCGGTAAAGTCGCTGCCTTCGGTGGCTTTTATGTAGACGAATGATATTGGAGCTTCCGCGGGATTTTCGTCGCGGAATTTTTCCCAGTCGATATTGCCTTGGTGGCGAGAAATGTCAATGCCGAATACGCTGTACCCCGATGGGAGGCATATTTCATATTGCTTGTGCCCGTAACAGGGGCGGAAACGGTAAAAATAGGGCCTGAAAAAGAGGGTGTAGATAAGATACAATGCCACTGCTGCCACCAAGATTATTATTGTGACATATATCCAGCGTGGCATAGGAGTGCCTACGTCTGGGGATGATGAACGGCGGGCGGAAGTTTTCTTCCGTCCGCCGGTTCTCTTTTGTATCTTTTTCTTTTCTGCCATTCAGGCTGCAAATATTACTTCTGCTGTTCGAGGGCGAGAGTCTTTGTAGTCTGGTCGCAAACCTCTGTGGGGCCGAAGTACTGGATGGGGCCCGGGTAGATGTAGCAGGTCTCTTTTGCCCAAGTCTCTCTGTTGGCTGCAAATGCCTTGAAGGGCGCGCCTTCGAGGTCTACGAGAGCCTTCTGGATAACAGGTTTCATTTCGCCGTGGCGACGCTCCATATTCATCATCATAGTGATGGGAATACCGCCGGCAATCCACTCGGCGGCGGGTGCTGTGGTGTTGCGGATCGATGACATATAACCGGTCTTTCCTGCTGCAATGAGCTGTGTGGCATTGTAGCCAAGAGCGTAGCAGTAGTCGGCGTCGTAGTTAGAGGGAGCCGCGCAGCGTCCTTCGTAACCGAAGAAGTGGTGCTGGGGATTGAAAGAGCCTGTGTATTTGCCCTCTTTCTTCCAAGCAGCGAGTTTGTTGCCCACCATTTCCGAGAGGAGTTTCTCTGTCTCGATGAGTGATACTTGTACGTTGCCGTGGGGGTCGCGGTCCATTGTAAGCTGGCGTGCAACGCCTGCGGGGAGGCTTGCATAAACCTCGCCATTGTCTTTCGATAGTTGGTCGATGATGTATTGGCGTTTCTCGCTTGCTTCAACAGCTGCATACTCCTCGCCTTTGGCTGCCAACAGGTCGTTGAGCTCGGCAATGAGTGACTTCATTGCAGGGATAAACTCGATGAGGCCTTCGGGGATAAGTACTGTACCGAAGTTGTTGCCGGCTGCTGCGCGCGATGCTACTGCCTCGGCAATAGATGTAACGATGTTGTCGAGTGAAAGAGCCTTCTTCTCAACTTCCTCCGAAATGATACAGATATTGGGCTGTGTTTGAAGAGCACATTCGAGAGCAATGTGAGATGCTGAACGGCCCATCAATTTGATGAAGTGCCAATATTTGCGTGCCGAGTTACAGTCGCGCTGTATGTTACCGATAACCTCGGAGTATACTTTACAAGCTGTGTCGAAGCCAAATGATGTTTCGATGTATGCGTTTTTGAGGTCGCCGTCGATGGTCTTGGGGCAACCGATAACCTGTACGCCGGTGTTTTTTGCTGCGTAGTATTCGGCAAGCACGCAAGCGTTGGTGTTTGAGTCGTCGCCACCGCTGATTACAAGTGCCTTAATGTCGAGCTCCTTGATAATCTCCAATCCTTTGTCGAATTGCTCGGTTTTTTCGAGTTTTGTACGGCCCGAACCGATGATGTCAAAGCCACCGGTGTTGCGGTAAGCGTCCATGATTTCGGGAGTAATCTCCATATATTTGTGGTCGACCAATCCGCCGGGGCCCATCAAGAAACCGAACAGGCGGCTGCCTGCGTTGAGCTTCTTAATACCGTCGAAAAGACCGGCAATCACATTGTGTCCGCCGGGAGCCTGACCGCCCGACAAGATAACACCCACGTTAATTGCGGGGTATTCAACAGCCTCGCCACCCTTCTCGAATGTTACGATGGGAAGGCCATAGGTGTTGGGGAACATCGACTTAATCGCTTCCTGGTCGGCAACCGACTGGGTTGCTGCACCCTCGGTGATTTTTACAACCTCTTTCAAAGCCTGAGGCAATTTGGGCTGATACTCAGCTCTTGCTTTTTGTAATGCACTAATTTTCATATTGTGTTAAATAAAGTTGGTTCAAACTATTGGCAAATTTCGCTTTTTTTTGTGAGATGTAAAAGAGCTTTGTTGTTTTTTCTATGCAATAATTTAAATTATTTGCAAAAACGCGACTATTTCATATAAATATTGTTTCTTTTTGCGGAAAATTGTATCTTTGCAATAGTAACATAGTTTACTATTGCGAACATAGACTGCACTCGCTGTGAAAAATATTGAAGCAAACTTCATATTTCTCGCTCGTTTGTTGATATCTTGTGCAATGGGATTGCGCGGGCAATCCTGCTATTTATAAATTAAACTTTATTTAAGATTATGGCAAGCAGAAAGAATTTGAAAAAAGTGATTACTTTTATTGTTGATGACATTGCAACAGAGGCGTTTATTATGTCGTATGACGCTAAAAGTGATACAGAGGCGTGGGTTGACCTGTTCAATAAGATATTCAGCCTGAATAACGATTATATTGCTCGCGTGAGCCACGTGGAGCCCGGAATGTCGGCAAAGCAGTATTTTAACGCCTTGTGCGACTCTTTCAATAAGGATGCAAAGGCTCTCTTGGGCGAGATTGCCGAATTGTCAAAGAAATAACAGATTATGCTGAAAAGGCTTTCGGCTCTTTTGGCCTGCCTGTTGTGTGTAGCGGTTCTATCGGCGCAAAAAGCCGATAGAACCGTTGTGCGTTCCATAGAGAAATACTTTGCCGAATATACATCGGAGAGTATGAAGATAAAGAATTGCGGGTTGGAGCGCCGGCGTAATAATGTTGTTATAAACAAGGCGGGCCGCAAGATTGTGATTTATGCCAATCAGGGCTTTGCGGCACAGATGTTTACTCCCGAAATTGTGGATAATGTCTATGCCGGAATACGCAAGGTGTTGCCCTCCTCGCTGTCGAAATATAAAATAGAGGTTATTGCGGCACGTAAGCCCATAGAGCAACTTGTGCCGAATAATCTGCGCAAGAGTGCACCCGATAAAAAAAGGTTTTGGGGCAATATTGAGTATGATGGTGCATCGTGGGTGGAGAATATCTCCAAGCCCTACAAAGTGAGAAGCGGCCTTGCGGGCAGGCATATTGCTTTGTGGCAGAGCCACGGCCGCATCTATTCGGCCGATAAGGGTATGTGGCAATGGCAACGCCCTTCGCTTTTCTGCACTACCGAGGACCTGTTCACCCAATCGATAGTGGTGCCCTTCCTTATTCCTATGCTGGAAAATGCCGGTGCAATAGTGTACACTCCTCGTGAGCGTGATTGGCAGCGTGAATGTGTGGTTGTAGATAATGATGATGCGGCTGCGGGACGTTCACTCTATAAACAGGAGGCGCAGAAGCGTCGCGAATGGGTGGCGATAGATAGCGGCTTTAAATATCGTGAGGGTTATTATGTCGATGGGGAAAATCCCTTTACTCACGGAACGGTTGCGGCTGTAAAAACGGCAAAAGGCGAGCGTCGTGCAGTGGCTGTGGCACGTTGGCAGCCCGAAATTCCCGCAGATGGCTATTATGCGGTGTATGTCTCCTATAAAACCCTCGGGAATTCCGTTCCCGATGCCCGATACAGTGTGCTGCACAGCGGTGGTGTCACCGATTTTAAGGTGAACCAGCGTATGGGTGGCGGCACGTGGGTTTATTTGGGTACTTTCCGTTTCCGTGCCGGTGCCGATGACAGCCAAGCGGTGGTACTTTCCAATGAGAGTGATTATGAGGGTGTTGTAACTGCCGATGCGGTGCGCTTCGGCGGTGGAATGGGGCTGGTTGCCCGTGGCGACAGTTTGCCGGTGACGAGTGGGCTGCCGCGTTACCTCGAAGGGGCGCGATACTCATTGCTCTATTCGGGGTTCCCCTATGAGGTATATTCTCCGAGTGAAGGCACTGTCGATTATAACGATGATATAAATTGCCGTTCCTATGCTGTGAATCATCTGTCGGGCGGGTCGGTGTACAATCCCGATACAACAGGGCTTAATGTGCCCATAGAGCTATCCTTTGGCTTTCACTCCGACGCGGGAATTTCGGCCGAGGATTTGGTTGTGGGTTCTTTGGGGGTGGTTACCACCGACTATAATGGCGACACGATTGCTACCGGCTTGTCGCGCTATGCCTCGCGCGATGTTGTGAGCAATCTTCTGCTCGATGTTCAACGCGACCTCTCGGCACGCTATGGCAGCAGGTGGCCTGTGCGCGGTATTCTCGACAAGAGTTACAGTGAGTCGCGTCTGCCGGTGGTGCCATCGGTGATATTTGAGTCGCTCTCCCACCAGAATTATATGGATATGGTCTATGGCCATAATCCCGATTTTAAATTCACTCTTGCCCGTGCCGTCTATAAATCTCTTTTGAAGCAGATTAGCTATATGCATGGTCGCGATTTTGTGGTGCAGCCTTTGCCGGTTCACAGTTTCTCGGTGGAGGTTGATGAGGATTGCGATAATTTGATATTGCGCTGGAAGGCCACCGATGATGAAACGGAGCCTACCGCTGCTCCCGAGTCGTTTGTGGTGTATACAAAAATAAATGATGGTGATTTTGACAATGGGCGAGTGGTCGATGGGTGCAGCTGCAAGATACCTTTGCTCGAAAAGGTGCAATATAGTTTTAAGGTTGCAGCTTTGAACAAAGGTGGCGAGAGTTTCCCTTCCGAGATTCTCTCGGCCTATGTGGCCGACAAGAAAGAGGCGTGTGTGCTCATAGTGAATGGTTTTCACAGGTTGAGCGGCCCGCGTGAGGTGTGTACAGCATCGAAAGCGGGGTTTGATATTGATGGTGACCCGGGCGTGCCCTATATGAGCACTGCCGAGTATGGCGGTCGTCAGCTCGATTATGAACGTAGCAATATTGGCTTTGAGGATGGATTAGGGCTTAGCGGTAACGATTTTGAGGGGGTGCTCATTGCCGGAAATACTTTTAATTACCCCTATATTCACGGCCGTGCAATGGCTGCCAATGGAGTCTCTTTCGTGTCGTGCAGCAGTGAGGCAGTGATGAACGGCAGCGTGTCGTTGAAAGGCTACAAGGTGGTCGATTATATTGCAGGAGTGGAGAAACAGGGCGAAGAGGGCTCGCTGTTGGGGTATAATCACCCCTATAAGAGCTTCCCACTTGAAATTCAGAATAAACTGGCTGCTTATTTGTCGGGTGGCGGCCGTCTTTTTGTGAGTGGTGCCCACATTGCAAGTGATATGTCCAAGAACGACGAGGATAAGAATTTTATACGCTCGCTGCTTAAATTCGATTATGGGGGTTCGGTGGCCGATGCGTCGGAGAATGTGGTTTTTGGCTCTAATCTTTCGTTGCCTTTCCATCGTACGGTTAACGAGGAGTGCTATGCGGTGGCCCGCCCCGATGTTCTTGTGCCCGAAAAGGATGCTTTTGTTGCTTTTGTGTTTGACAGGAGCAAAAAGAGTGCGGGCGTTGCCTATGCGGGCAAATATCGTGTGCTGTCGACCAGCTTCCCGTTTGAGGCTGTTGCCGATGAGTCCCTGCGTGCCTATCTTATGGGTGCGGTTCTACGCTTTTTGCTGAAATAAGTGGAAGAAAGGGGAGTGCTTAAAGACATAAGAACGTAACAAATAACGGACACCGCGAATGTAGGGGCAGACCGATGTGTCTGCCCGAGAAAAAGATGATTGTGTCTTTTCGAACGAATGTGAGAAATCTAAACATTCGTATATTTTGAGAATCTTCACACAAGGTTGCCTTTGGCCCCTTCGGGCGGCGAACTCCGTTTCGAAATGACAGGAATTCCCGAGCGGTAAAAACAACCACAAACAAAAAAGGGCGGACACGCCGGTCCGCCCCTACGGCAACCCCTCTTGGGCTCTATACAAATAAATCTCGGCAAAATTATGTTAACAAGGGTAAAACTTGTGCCTTTGCTTTTCCGCGCGTACATTGTTTATATAATACAAGCGGTTCACTTTTGAAAGTGAACCGCTTGTATTGCAAAAATTTATGCTTGTGTGCAATGCGTTGACATTGCTCGGAAATTACTTCTTCTTTCCGTTGTACTCGTCCGATACGGTAAGTTTTTTGCGTCCTTTTGCACGACGTGACGCCAATACGCGACGGCCGTTCTTTGTGGCCATTCTTTCACGGAAGCCGTGTTTGTTCTTTCTCTTTCTGTTAGAGGGTTGGAATGTTCTTTTCATCGTCTTATATATTTTAATGTTTTTATTCTAAAAGTACTTTGCGCTATTCAGCGTGCAAAATTAGTTCTTTTTTTTTATTTGGCAAAGATTTTAATGTTCAATTTTGCTTTTTAATGAATAAAATGTGAAAATATGAACTACTGTTTCTGTTCCTGCGCTTGTATATAAACAATTAGCGGAGCCGAAACGGGCTCCGCTAATTGTTGGGTGTATGTGTGCTCTTTGTTTAAGAAGCTGTTTAAATTTCGGCAATAACCTCAACCTCTACAAGAACATCTTTGGGAAGCTGTTTCACAGCAACGCAAGAGCGTGCGGGCTTTTCGGTGAAGTATTGTGCATACACGGCGTTGAAGGCTGCAAAGTCTTCCATATTTTTGAGGAAGCAGGTGGTTTTTACCGCTTTCTCGAATGTGGTGCCTGCTGCTTCCAATACTGCGGCAAGGTTTTTCATTACTTGTGTTGCCTGTGCCTCTATGCCTTCGGCCTCAACTTCGCCTGTTGCGGGGTTGATGGGTACTTGTCCCGATGTGAAGAGCATATTGCCGCATACGATTGCTTGTGAGTAGGGACCGATGGCTGCGGGTGCGTTGTCGGTATGAATCTTTTTAATCATAATGTGTTAGAATTTATTGTTTTCCAATTTTAATCCGGCTTTTGTGAGAGCATTCTTTATCTGCTCTATCTGTTCAAAGTTGCGTGTTTCCATATTTACGCGGAGGAAGCATCCGTTAATGTCCATACTTGCGTTGGCACGCTCGTGGTGTACCGAGATTACGTTACCGCCATTCTCGGCTATAATCTTTGAGATTAAGAGGAGCTGTCCGGGCTTGTCGAGAAGCTCTATTGTGAGTGCGTATGAGCGGCCCGATGTGAGCAATCCGCGCTTGATTACACGGTCGAGGATGGTTACGTCGATGTTGCCGCCCGATACGAGGCACACTACATTCTTGCCTTCGATGGGTACTTTGTTGAACATTGCTGCTGCAACGGCAACGGCACCGGCGCCCTCGGCAATGAGTTTCTGGTGCTCAATCATAGAGAGGATGGCCGATGATACTTCGTCGTCGGTTACGGTTACAATCTTGTCGACATACTTACTGCAAAGGTTAAAGGTATTCTGTCCCGGCTCCTTCACTGCAATACCGTCGGCAATGGTGGAAACGCCTGCCAAACGCTCGATTTTCTTGTTCTTTATTGAATTGAACATACTGGGTGCTCCGCTCGATTGTACGCCATATACTTTTACGTTGGGATTGAGCGATTTTATTGCGAATGCAACACCCGAAATGAGGCCGCCACCGCCGATGGGCACAATTACCACATCTACGTTTTTAAGCTGGTCGAGAAGTTCGAGGCCGATGGTTCCCTGTCCGGCGATTACATCCTCGTCGTCGAAGGGGTGAATGAATGTGTAGCCATTTTCGTCGCGCAACTGCAATGCTTTTTGGTAGGCATCGTCATAAACGCCCTCCACAAGGCATATTTCGGCACCATATTTCTTTGTGGCTTCAACCTTGGAGATTGGTGCGCAGTCGGGGAGGCAGATGGTCGATTTTATGCCGTTCTTGGTGGCTGCAAGGGCTACTCCCTGTGCGTGGTTGCCGGCCGAACAGGCAATAACTCCTTTCGCCTTCTCTTCGGGCGACAACTGCGAGATTTTGTAATAAGAGCCTCTCACTTTGAACGAACCTGTAAGTTGCAGGTTTTCGGGTTTTAGATATACTGTCGCCGTTGAACTAATTTGAGGAGCGTGAATGAGGTCGGTTCTGCGAATCACGTCCTTCAACACATACGATGCGTGGTATATTTTGTCGAGTGTTAACATATATGTGTATTTTTAAAAATTTGTTTTGCGCAAATTTACAATCATTTTCCATTTTTCCTAAATATTAGTGCATTTATTTTTTTAATAAATGGTGTTGCGGCACAATCTTGTTCCTTGCAGGGGTGTTGCTATCGCTAAAATCTATTGTAATAATCGAAATACTCTATGAATAAAGTTATATAGTTGAGGGGGAATGGGGTACTTTTGCACTATATTTAAATATTGAGGAATGACACATAATTACAGTTTTAAGAGTATGGTGAAGAAGTATGTCTCTTCGAGTGCCGTGCTTGTGATTTTTTCTTTGCTTGCGCTGGTGTGCGCAAATTCTCCTTTGAAGGAGCGTTATTTCGATTTGTGGAATATGCCCGTCTCTTTGTCGCTGGGCGATTTTAATCTGTTCAGCCACGGTGGGCATCCAATGTCGCTCATTGCGGTGATAAACGATTTTCTTATGGCACTTTTCTTCCTCACGGTGGGGTTGGAGATAAAGAGGGAGATTCTTGTGGGTGAGCTCTCCTCGCGCCAAAAGGCGATGCTGCCCATAATAGGTGCTTGCGGAGGAATGCTTGTGCCGGTGTTGCTCTTCTGGCTCATTTGCCCCGATGATGCGGATATGTTGCGCGGAATGGCTATCCCTATGGCTACCGATATTGCTTTTTCGCTGGGTGTGTTGTCGATTTTTGGGACAAGGGTGCCCATTGGGTTAAAGGTGTTTCTTGCGGCTCTTGCCGTGGCCGACGACCTTGGCGGAATTATAGTGATTGCGCTTTTTTATTCGTCGCAGATTGATTTATTCTATCTGTTGATGGCGTTGCTGTGTGTTTCTTTACTTGTTTATGGAAATGTTCGCCGAGTGGGTAAAAAGTCTTTTTATCTGGCTGTGGGAATGTTGCTGTGGTACGCGATGCTTAATTCGGGCATACACGCTACTATCGCGGGTGTTATTGTGGCATTCTGTGTTCCGGCTTCGTTGCGCAGGGGCTCGGCCTACTATATAGAGCGCATACGTGCCAATATAAACAGCCTGCCGGTGCACGAGGTTACGGGTAAACATCACACGGTGGTGCTCACTCACGACGAGATTCACAAACTCAAAAGCATAGAGTCGGCTGCCGATAAACTGATAAGTCCGTTGCAGGACTTGGAGGATGGAATGAATAGTTTTATTGGTTATGTGGTGATTCCTCTTTTTGCCTTTGCCAATGTGGGTATAGACCTCGCAGGAATGAGTGTCGGTGCGTTGTTCACAGGTGTGGGGCTGCCGGTGATGATGGGTCTTGTTGTGGGTAAATTTGTGGGTGTTTTCTCTTTTTCGTGGATTGCGATAAAGTGTGGGTTCGTGGATTTGCCCAAAGGGAGTAATTGGTGTTCCTTTGCCGCTGTGTGTATGGTGTGTGGCATTGGACTTACTGTTTCAATATTTATTGCCGACCTCTCTTATGCTTCGCTTGTGGGTGGTGCTTCTATCTTGGGGCAGGCGAAACTTGGTATATTGTGTGGTTCGTTTGTGTCGGCACTTTTGGGCGTGTTTTTGCTTAACAGGTATTTGCCGAAGGGGGAGTGATAGAATAAAATCAAGAAACGGTTGGAGAATTTCTCCAACCGTTTCTTGGTGATTCCGGAGCGATTCGAACGCTCGACCCACGCCTTAGAAGGGCGTTGCTCTATCCAGCTGAGCTACGGAACCTACCTCTGTTTACAAGAGTGTTACACACTTTGCGGGTGCAAAGATAGTGCGTTTATCGGTTCGGGCAAAAAAAATGGGGAGTTTTTTGCGTAAAAAGTTCGCGAGAGGGTGGAGTCTTTTCTCTTATACCTATTTAATATAAGGTAACAGCTTGCGGAATTCCGGTATTTCAATCTCCTTTCTGTTGAGTGTAACAACCCCTTTGCTTTGCAGGTTGTTGAGTGCGCGAGAAACGTTCAAGCGTGTTTCGCACAAAATTTCGGCAAGGCACTCCATTTTTATGTTCAGGCGTTTGTAACCGTGGGTTGTTTCGCAACGTTGGGCGATGAATGCGATTATGCGACCCTCTATGCTTGTGGGGGTTAGCTCCCATATTGCGCTCTCTGTTACTTGTGCCTTGCGGCTGACGAGGTTTATTAGGTTTATGGTGAAAATGTTGTGCTTGGAGAATTCGCTGAAAAAGTAGTTCTTGTCTGCCGAGAGGGTGGTGCAGCTATCTTTCGCCGTATACTTCTTTTTGTATTTTGTGTCGTAACCGAACATTGAGTATGGCTCTATGGCGTATGGGGCTTTGTGCTCCTCGGAAATGGAGTAGGTGCCCTCGGCGTCGGTGGCAGTGGATATAATTTCGCCCTTGGTAACGATGACGAAGCGGTCGCACTCGTCGCCTTTGTTGCGCAGTGTCTCTTGGCTGCCGTAGTCGGTGAATTCGAACTTTACTTTGTCGAGTATTGCAGTAATATCGTCTTTGCCCATTCCCTGAAAGTAGGGTAGGCATAATAGATTTTCGTACATTATTAAATAGCTTTCCTTATATAACTCCTCGATCGGGGAAAAAGTATAAAATCTCTCTGTTTTTTGTAATTTTTTAACTTAAAATTCTTAAAAAGGCAGGGTGTCCGCTATTTGTCTGCTTTACGTGGTGTGTGTGCATTGTGCCGTTGAAATTATTGTTTGATTTATTTTGCTATTGTGCCGAAGGTTGTGTAACTTCGCAACGTGTTATATATATAATGGTGTATTGTACCTGTATGTACCGATGAGCAACGAAGGTTGTAAATATGATATGCTGGCCATAGTGGGCCCTACTGCTTGCGGCAAGACTGCGCTTGCGGTGGAGCTGGCTTTGGCTCTTGGCGGTGAGGTTATAAGTGCCGATAGTCGTCAGGTGTATCGGGGTATGGATATTGGTACCGGAAAGGACTTGGGCGAGTATGTGCGTGACGGCAGAGCTGTTCCCGTGCATCTTGTGGATATTGCGGATGCGGGTGAAAAATATAATCTGTTTGAGTTTCAACGTGATTTTCTTGTTGCTTACGAGGATATACGCTCGCGCGGTGCTTTTCCTGTTGTTTGCGGTGGCAGCGGTATGTATGTGGAGTCGGTTCTCAGGGGGTACAGGCTTATTCCGGTGCCCGAGAATGCGGAGTTGCGTGCTTCGCTCGAAGATAAAAGTCTCGAAGAGCTTACCGCAATTCTTGCAACCTACAAACAGTTGCACAATAACACCGATACAGATACAAAAAAGCGTGCTATACGCGCTATTGAGATTGAGGAATATTATTCCACCTGTCCGGTGGAGGAACGCTCTTTCCCTGCTATACGCACCCTTACGGTGGGCGTAGGGGTGAGTCGCGAGGTGCGTCGCGAGAGAATTTCGGCTCGTTTGAGGGCACGCCTTGCCGAGGGACTTGTAGAGGAGGTGGAACGCCTGCTTGCCTCGGGTGTTACGCCCGAAGGACTCATATATTATGGGCTTGAATATAAGTTCGTGACGCTGTATGTTACCGGGCAACTGTCGTACGATGAAATGGTGCAAGGGCTTGAAACAGCCATTCATCAGTTTGCCAAGCGCCAGATGACTTGGTTCCGGGGAATGGAGAAGCGTGGAACGGCGTTGCATTGGGTAGATGGCTCGCTGCCGCACGGGGAACAGGTGGAAATTATAAAAAATATGCTTTATGCTAAATAACAGCAATAAAAATCGCCATCGTTGGGGTATAATATATTGTCCTAAAATAGGCTCCCTCTCGCCACAGAAACGTTGGCGTGAGATTAGCGAGTACCTGAAAGAGAAGCACGTGGAGTATGATTGTATTCAATCGGAGGATTATACATCCCTTGAACGTCAGGCGATGATGCTTGCCGATAATGGTTACGAAACAATTGTGGTGATTGGCGGCGATGGTGCCTTGCAGGATGTCATTAACGGTATAATGGCGTCGGGAAATGCCGGAAGGGTTGCCCTTGGCATAATTCCCAATGGTATTGCCAACGACTATGCTTCTTATTGGGGGCTTCCTCTTCACGATTATAGGACTGCGGTCGATTGTATAATAACCCATCGCACCCGTGGGGTAGATGTAGGATGCTGTGTCTATACAGAGGATGGCACAGAAAAGAGGCGTTACTTCTTGAATGTGCTTAATATAGGTCTCACGGCGCGTGTGGTGGAGATTGCCAACCGTCGCCGTTTCCTCTTTGCCAAGGTTGCTTCGATTGTGAGCAGTATTTTTCATCTGCTTTTTATGCGTCAGAATTTCAATATGCGCTTCCGCCTCAACAATCAGCTTGTGGAAAAGAGGTATATGATGCTGTGTGTGGGTAACTCCCGCGGTTACGGAATGACTCCAAGTGCGGTTCCCTATAATGGCAGGCTCGATGTATCGGCAATAAAAATGCCGAAATTCTTTGGAATGTTACAGGGCCTTCTTATGGTGTATCGTCGTCGCATAATGAACTTTGAACTTATGGAACCGCACCGCACAACCGAAATGGTTATAGAGGGTGTCGATGGGGCGCGTGTGGGCATAGATGGCCGTATGTTCTATCCTACATTCCCATTGAAGGTTACCGTGCTTCCTGAAACTGTTAAACTTATAATACCAACCAAAATACGATAAAATTATGACAATAAGAGAATTGACATCCACCGAGAATTTCTTTCTGCTGGCCGGCCCTTGTGTCATTGAGGGCGAGGAGATGGCTATGCGAATAGCGGAACGAGTAGTGTCGATGACTGCCGATAGAAATATTCCCTATGTGTTCAAGGGGTCGTATCGCAAGGCCAACCGCTCGCGCATCGATTCGTTCACCGGTATTGGCGACGAGAATGCCCTGCGTGTGTTGCGCAAAGTGCGCGAAACTTTTAATATCCCTGTGGTAACCGACGTACACTCGGCCGAGGAGGCTGAAATGGCTGCCGAGTATGTGGATATTCTTCAAATACCGGCGTTCCTTTGTCGCCAGACAGACCTTCTTACCGCTGCTGCAAAAACCGGTCGCATCGTAAATATCAAGAAAGGGCAGTTCCTCTCGCCTGCGGCAATGAAATTTGCAGCCGAAAAGGTTGTGTCGGAGGGTGGTGCCGGCCGTGTGATGCTTACCGAGCGTGGTACCACATTCGGCTATCAGGATTTAGTGGTCGATTTTCGTGGAATTCCGCAGATGCGCTCTTTTGGCTATCCTGTGGTTATGGATATTACTCACTCGTTGCAGCAGCCCAACCAGACTGCGGGTGTTACAGGCGGAATGCCCGAAATGATTTCTACCGTGGCCAAGGCTGCCATAGCCGTTGGTGCCGACGGTATATTTATTGAGACACACGAAAATCCCGCCGAGGCAAAGAGCGATGGAGCCAATATGCTTCGTCTCGACCTGCTCGAAGAACTGCTCGATACTTTGCTTAAAATACGTGCGGCAGTGCGATAATGTTCCCTGCTTCTGTGGCTGAATAAAAGTACCGCTCCCGCCGAGGTTTCGGTATTGTGCCTTGCATTGGCAATGCTCTTTTATGGGTGTTGCCAATGCTTTTTTGTTGAATATTTTTGTATATCTGTTGAATGGACTGAAATATTGCTTGGTCGGATGGATAAAGGCTGCGATTCTATGGCCGAAAATTGCTCTTTTTGTAACTTTTTACATTTTTTTTCAAAAAACTCTCTACTTTTTTGTTATTCAATTTTATAATCATTACATTTGGGAAGTGATAAGTAAAACTGTTTAATAAATAATTTATACGAGATGAGTTATTTGCGATTCGAAAAAACGCTGATGACGAACTTGGAAGAGTCGTTGCAGAAGGAGATTTTGAGGACTAACCGTTCGGGTGCTTATCATTGCTCGACTATTGTCGACTGCAATACCCGCAAATATCACGGTTTGTTGGTTGTACCCATCCCTCAGCTCGATGATGAGAACCACGTATTGCTGTCGTCGCTTGACGAAACGGTGGTTCTGCACGGTGCTGAATTTAACTTGGGATTGCACAAGTATAACGCCGACAATTTCAGTCCCCGCGGCAACAAATACATTCGCGAGTTTGCCTGGGAGCGTGTCCCCACCACCATTTACAATGTGGGAGGTGTTTGGCTTAAAAAAGAGAAAGCCTTTGTGCATCATGAGAACAGGATTCTTATTCGTTACACTTTGTTGAAAGCGAATACGGCAGTAACATTGCGCTTGCGCCCCTTTTTGGCGTTCCGCAGCGTGCGTGAATATACTCACGAGAATAGTATTGCCAATCGCAGCTACAAAGAGGTTGAAAATGGTATAAGTATGCGTATGTATACCGATTACCCCGACCTCTATATGCAGCTAAACAAGAAGAACGAATTTGTGTACCACCCCGATTGGTACCGCGGAATCGAGTATGTGAAGGAACTTGAACGTGGTTACGATTTTAATGAGGACCTGTTTGTTCCCGGATATTTCGAGGTTAAGATGAAACCCGGCGAGAGTATTGTATTCTCGGGAGGCGTATCTCCTATGACTACCCGCACGATGAAGGCTGCGTTTGAGCACGAAGAGGAAATTCGTGACCCGCGCGACAATTTTATGCACTGTATGCAGTGTGCCGGTAACCAGTTCTTCAACGTACAGGGCGAGCATATATACATTCTTGCCGGTTATCCTTGGTTCAAATGTCGTGCACGCGACCTTTTTGTGTCGTTGCCCGGCCTTGCTCTTGCACAGGGGCACTACGATGAGTTTGAGAAGGTTATGAAGACTGCAAGCATTGCCATCGACGATTTTATAAACGACCGAGTGAGCAATGTGAAGATATACGAAATGGAACACCCCGACGTGCTTCTGTGGGCAGTGTGGACACTGCAACAGTATGCCAAGGAGTGCAGCATCGAGGCTTGTCGCGACAAATATGGCGCATTGCTGATGAAGATATACGATTTTATCCGCAACAACAAGCATAATAATCTGCGCGTAATGCAGAATGGTCTTCTTTCCACCAACGGAAAGGATAAGGCGGTTACTTGGATGAACTCCACCGTGAATGGTCGTCCCGTGGTTCCACGCACCGGCTATGTGGTTGAGATAAACGCCTTGTGGTACAATGCGCTTGTGTTCATACAGCAGATGGCCGAACTTATGCACGATCAGCAGGTGCTCGACTCTCTCGTGCGCCTTATTCCGCTTGCAGGAAAGGCTTTTGTGGAGCTCTTCTTGAACGAGCACGGCTATTTGTACGACTATGTGGATGGTGATTATGTCGATTGGAGTGTTCGTCCCAATATGATATTTGCCGTGGCTCTCGACCATTCGCCGCTCGACTCCAAACAGAAGAAAAAAGTTCTCGATACTGTGACACGCGAGCTTTTGACTCCTCGCGGTCTGCGCTCGCTCTCACCCAAGAGCGTTGGATACAACCCCAACTATGTGGGCCCGCAGATACAGCGCGACTATGCCTACCATCAGGGTACAGCTTGGCCTTGGTTGGGTGGTTTCTACTATGAGGCTTATCTGAAAATCTACAAGACAAGCGGAGTCTCTTTTGTAGAGCGTCAGATGATTGGTTACGAGGATGAGATTGTGCAGCACTGCGTGGGCTCAATCCCCGAGGTATTCGATGGCAACCCGCCGTTCAAAGGTCGCGGTGCTGTGGCGTTTGCAATGAACGTGGCACAGATTCTGCGAACAAGCCAGTTGCTAAAACAGTATGAATCTAAAATGGAGGGATAAGCGATATGAAAGTATTAATGTTCGGTTGGGAGTTTCCTCCTCACATTTCGGGAGGACTCGGTACTGCAAGCTACGGACTTACAAAAGGCTTTGTTCAGCAAGGCGATGTAGAGATTAAGTTCTGTATCCCCAAGCCCTACGGCGACGAGGATAATAGCTTTTTGAGAATCGTCGGAATGAACTCTGTACCCATTGTATGGAAGAATGTCGACCGCGATTATGTGAATTCACGTATAGGTGCGGTGATGACACCCGATGAGTATTATCGCTACCGCGAGCACATATATGGCGATTTCAGCTATATGAATACCAACGACCTTGGCTGTATGGAGTTTGCAGGCGGTTACCCCGAAAATCTGCACGACGAAATAAACAACTACTCCATAATTGCAGGCGTTGTCGCCCGTAGCGAGGAGTTTGATATTATTCACTCACACGACTGGCTCACCTATCCTGCCGGAATTCACGCCAAGCAGGTGTCGGGCAAGAAACTTGTGATACACGTTCACGCTACCGATTTTGACCGTAGCCGTGGTAATGTGAACCCCACCGTTTATGCCATTGAGAAAAACGGAATGGATAATGCCGACCACATTTTGTGTGTAAGCGAGCTTACCCGTCAGACGGTTATTCACAAATATCATCAGCACCCCGATAAAGTATCTACCCTGCACAATGCGGTAATTCCCTTGGAGAAGGATATTCTTGATATTGTTCCCAAGAAGATACCCAACGAGAAGGTGGTTACTTTCTTGGGCCGTATAACAATGCAGAAAGGTCCCGAGTACTTCGTTGAGGCTGCTGCAATGGTTTTGAAACGTACAAAGAATATTCGTTTCTGTATGGCTGGCAGCGGTGATATGATGAACGATATGATACGTTTGGTTGCACAGCGCGGAATATCGGACCGTTTCCACTTCCCCGGATTTATGCGTGGCCGTCAGGTGTATGAATGCTTAAAAGCGAGTGATGTGTATATAATGCCTTCGGTTAGTGAGCCATTCGGTATTTCGCCACTCGAAGCAATGCAGTGCGATGTGCCTACAATTATCTCGAAGCAGTCGGGTTGTGCCGAAATTCTCGACAAATGTATAAAGACCGACTATTGGGATATTCACGCGATGGCCGATGCTATCTACTCAATCTGTAACAACGATTCGTTGTACGAGTATCTTAAAGTGGAAGGCCGTAACGAGGTTAACAACATCACCTGGGAGAACGTAGCCCTTAAACTGCGTAAGGTATATGAACAAGTAATGGGTTGGTAAAATTTAAAAAACGACGAATAATATGAAAACAATTTGTTTCTATTTCGAGATTCATCAAATCAGACAGTTGAAACGCTATCGTTTCTTCGACATTGGTAGCGACCACTACTACTATGATGATTATGCAAATGAGAGTGCAATTACAGAAATTGCCGAAAAATCCTACATCCCTGCATTGTCTACAATGCTCGAAATGATTAAGGAGAATGACGGCGCATTTAAAGTGGCCTTCTCGGTGTCGGGCGTGGGCTTGGAGATGCTTGAATTGTATGCTCCCCAGGTTATAGAGCTCTTGCATGAGATTAACAAGACCGGTTGCTGCGAGTTCTTGTGTGAGCCCTATTCGCACGGCCTCTCTTCTTTGGCCTCACGCGAGGTGTTCATGGAGGAGGTTCAGCGTCAGAACCGCAAGATAAAGGAACTCTTTGGCAAGAAACCCAAAGTGTTGCGTAACTCCGGTCTTATCTATTCGGATGAAATTGGTGAAATGGCTGCCTCTATGGGCTTCAAGGGTATGCTCTCCGAGGGTGCGAAGCATATTCTCGCTTGGAGAAGTCCTCACTTTGTGTACAACTGCGCCACAGCTCCCAATCTTAAATTGTTGCTCCGCGACTATAAGTTGTCCGACGATATTTCGTTGCGTTTCTCTAACCCCAAATGGAGCGAGTATCCTCTCTTTGCCGAAACTTATGTAGATTGGATTGCTTCTCTGCCCGAGGAGGATGAGGTTATAAATATCTTTATGAACCTTCACGCTCTTGGTGTGTCGCAGCCTCTCTCTTCGCACATTCTGGATTTCTTGAAGGCTATCCCTGCTTGTGCAAAAGACCGTGGCATCAGCTTCTCTACTCCTTCGGAGATTATCGACAAGCATAAATCTGTTGGTCCTCTCGAAGTTTCTTACCCCCTCTCTTGGATGGACGAGGAGCGCGATGCAAGCTCTTGGTTGGGTAATACATTGCAGCGTGAGGCATTCGACAAATTGTATAGCCTTGCCGAGCGTATTTCTCTCTCGGACGACAAGAAATTGAAACAGGACTTCGACTATTTGCAGGCTGCCGAGAACCTTCGTTTTATGACTACAAAGCAGAATGGTATTATCACCGAGCGTTGCATATATGAGTCGCCCTACGATGCTTTTACAAACTATATGAATATTTTGGGCGACTTTATGGCTCGCGTGCGTGCTCAATATCCCGAGGAGATTGACAACGAGGAACTTGGTGCATTGCAGCAGATGATAGAGAACCAAGAGGTCGAGATTGTTCAGCTTGAAGCAGAGGTTGAGAGTTTGAAGACAAAGCTCGCTTCAAAGGCCAAGCGTGCTGCAAAGGCCGAGGCTGAACCTGCTCCTGCAAAGGAGGCAAAGTCCAAGAAGACTGCAAAAGCAAAGAAGGAGTAATAAACCTCTTTATATAGTTCAAAAAAAAGGAAGCCCGCGGGCTTCCTTTTTTTTGAACTATGCGTTCTTAGGGGCGTGCTCCGGTGTAATTTAGCCATATTGTTGCCAATAAATAGCGGTGACCTGTTTTAAAAAATGGGTCACCGCCTTTTATGGTGTGTTCTTTCTGTTTTAATAATTGAACTTGCTGTATATAACCTCTACGGGAATGGTGTTGTTGGCTCCACCGTGTAGTTTTACATAGCTCATTTTTGTGTAGTGGCTCACTTTTATTACATTGCCGTTGCTGTCGGTGGTAATTTCAATGGGTATAAGTATCACCTTCTCCCAATCGGCATCGGCTTTGCCGGCCTGATATTCGTTGTAGCACGCCTTCACAAGCTCCGAGATATTGTTGAATGTGTATCGTTGGGTGTTGCTGGTAATGGTGGTGTAGAAGGAGGTTTTGTTGTCGCACACTTTGTTTTTAAGGAAGAATTCTTCCATATCTTTTTTGCGTACCATCAATAGGTAGGTGGATGGAGCGAAGTCTTCATTTTCACTTGTGTTGTAGCAACCAAACTCAATCTTTACGGAGTTGAGTGTGTCGCCGGCACATTCTGTCATAATCTCGTCGATGGGTAGTTCAACTTCTGTGAATATGCCTGCGGGAGTTTTCAGGTAGGTGTGGTCGGGGTTCTTTACCAGCTCGCTTAAATCGCCGTTGTCGAATGTGTTGAGCTGCATAACCTCTTTGCCCGAATAGAAGGGTGAAATGAGTGTCTCTATGGAGTCTTTTTCGCCGCTACTGCTTGTAATGTAGTGTTGGAATGCTACTTCGAGACGGGAGCGATAGGAACTTATTACTGTTCCGTCGCCTTGTGTGCATTTTACATATATGCCTTTAAATACGTTGTTTATGAATACTTCGCTGTTTGCAAAATCGGAGGGGGTGCTGTAATATTGTTTCACAAAGCGGTCCCCAATCTCGTTGGGAAGTTCTATTTCGATATTTGTGGCATATTCGTCGCTCGACAGGGAGTCGGGCTGTGAGTAGTCCTTTGCACTGAATACTTTTGTGGCGATGGGTTTTTTGTCGGGGTTGTAGTACTCTTTTATGTCGATATTGGTGTAATAGTCCTCCCCTTCGGATATAACGTTGTCAAGTTCATATACTTCGCACTTCATTGCGTTGTTCTCGTCGCCAACGAAGCTGTCGTAGTATATGCGCAGGCGGGTGAATTGCGAGGTGTTGTCTATTACTCCCTCTTCGGGGAATATGAACCCGGAACCGCTGGCAAATTGAGTGGCGAATCCTGCCGAGAATGTGGTGCCTGTCTCGGGCTCGGTGTATCGTCCCAAATAGAGCTGGCCGGAGTTGTTCAGTATGGAGTTGTTGGCGTTGAGCGAGGTGCTTGTTGCTTGAAACTCCTTTTTGCCGGCTGTGACAATATCTTTGTCCGGTATTATGCTGCTTCCGATTGTCTCGGTGTTGTCGTCGCAACCAATGAACGCAATTGTTGCAATGGTGGCGAACAGAAATAATTGGAAGTTTCTCTTCATATAATTAAATACCTGTGTGCTTAAATTATTGTATCGTAGAAGTTGTTGGTGGCCTCGTGGTGCTCCTCCTCGGCGGGCTTGGGAAGCACGGGCTTGCCAATGGATTTTGCATATTCGATGAGCGAGGGCGATACATTGTCGCCTTCTATTATTACTCCGTCGCTGTATCTTATGGCGAGTTTGGCAAGTTCTTCGTACGATGTGGGGGAGGCTGTGCCGTCGAGCAGGTCGATTGTCATATCCTTGTGAAGGGTTTTTTGTAGGAAGCCTTCGGGGAATGTGCTGTTGAAATTATCGTCGTAAAGAGATATTACAATCTTGGAACCGCGGAACGAGGGCTCCTCCTTGTATGCGCTTCTCACGTACAGGGGTACAAGTGCCGATATCCAGCCGTGGCAGTGGATAATGTCGGGGCTCCAATTTGATTTTTTCACTGTTTCCAATACGCCGCGTGCAAAGAAGATTGTGCGCTCGTCGTTGTCGCTATAATCGTTGCCGTTGGCATCGGTGGTGAGCAAGCGGTTGTGGAAATAGTCTTCGTTGTCGATGAAATAGACCTGCATACGTGCTGCTTGCAACGATGCTACCTTTATGATTAGAGGGTGGTCGGTGTCGTCGATTATAAGGTTCATTCCCGAAAGGCGTATAACCTCGTGCAGTTGGTTGCGTCTTACGTTGATGGTGCCCCACTTGGGTGTGAATACTCTGATCTCTTTTCCGCTATCTTGTGTGAATTGAGGAAGATAGCGACCTATGTTTGCGATAGTCGATTCGGGTACGAAGGGTGTAATTTCCTGAGTAATAAATAGTACTTTGCTTGTTTTCATTTTCTTCTTTACTGTCTTTCGCCGAGGGGTATTACGCGGCTTTTGCAAAGTTACGAAAAATGCGGCATTGTAGCAAATTTATCCCCTTTTTTAAGCCTTTTTATGAGTAAAAAGAGCTTGATTTCCAAATGTTAACCTATTTTCACGTTTTTACGCGGCCTCTTCTGTGAGTGGGTGTGCTTTAATGGGAGTGGTGCATTTTTTTTCGGTATTTATTTCTTTTTGTGCATATTTGTTTGTTACTTTGCAGTCGCATTTTTTGAGAGGGTTGCTTTTGCTTGCTGTTTTGTTTGTGAGCAAGCTCTCGCGGGCTTTGATTAAGAGGCTCTTATACTATTGAAAATCATTATCGAGATGAAAATAATTCACACAATAAGCGAACTTAAAGAGGAGCTTGGTTGCTACCGCGCCATTGGTAAAAGCATAGGGCTTGTGCCCACGATGGGGGCCTTGCACAAAGGGCACGCGTCGCTCGTGGAACGTGCTGTTGCCGAAAATGATGTGGTGGTGGTGAGTGTTTTTGTGAACCCCACACAGTTCAACGACAAGAACGACCTTAAAAATTATCCACGTACTTTGGAGGCCGATTGTGCTCTGCTCGAAGGTGTCGGTGCTGCCATTGCTTTTGCTCCGTCGGTAGAGGAGATGTATCCCGAGCCCGATACTCGTGAGTTCTCTTTTGCACCGCTCGATACGGTAATGGAGGGGGCTTGCCGTCCCGGCCATTTTAATGGCGTTGCACAGATTGTGAGCAAGCTCTTTTATGCGGTGGAGCCTGATAAAGCCTATTTTGGCGAGAAGGATTTTCAGCAGTTGGCTATAATTCGTGAGATGGTGCGCCGCTTGGGTCTTAATTTACAGATTGTCGGTTGCCCGATTGTGCGTGAGGCCGACGGGCTTGCGTTGAGCAGTCGTAACACCTTGCTCACAAGCGAAGAGCGTGAGCGTGCTCTCACAATCTCACGCACTCTGTTTGCCAGCCTCGATTTTGCAAAGAGCAATACTCTTGCTGCCACAAAGGCTTTTGTGGGGAAGGCTATCGATGAGACAGAGGGGCTGGAACTTGAATATTACCAGATTGTGGATGGTAACACCTTGCAGCAGATTGAGGAGTGGAGCGACAGCGACTATGCTGTTGGTTGCATTGCTCTTTTCTGTGGCAAAATTCGTTTGATAGATAATATTAAATATTAAAATAAGGAGGGTGCTTATGTTCCTGCAAATGATAAAATCCAAAATTCACTGTGCCACCGTAACCGAGGCTAACCTCAATTATATGGGCAGCATCACAATAGATGAAAATTTGATGGAGGCTGCCGGAATGCTCGAAGGGGAGATGGTGCACGTGGTAAATAACAATAATGGCGAGCGCATTGTAACCTATATTATAAAAGGAGAGCGCGGCTCGGGGGTTATCTGCTTGAATGGTGCAGCGGCTCATAAGTTTAGCCCCGGTGATGTGGTAATTATAATGGCCTATGCTATAATGTCGCCCGAGGAGGCTGCCGCTAATAAGCCCAAGGTGATATTCCCTCGCAGGGGTACCAATATGCTCGATTGAGACTTCTCTTTTTGTGGCTGTATAGCCAAGGTGTTTGAATAATCTTTTATATTTATATACGAAAAAAGCACGGCGTTCAGCCGTGCTTTTTTCGTATGTGTACTTTCCGCAATTATTTGCAGAAGTTCTCAACTTTTAGGTTGGTAATCTTGCTCTTGAAATTACCGGCCTTCTTCAAGGGGAATACAAGTGTGCGCACATAGTACATCTTGTCCTTGCCACCCTCGTTGTGATAGAGAGTCTTCTTGTTGAGTGTCTCTGTGAGCTTGCCGTTAATATAGAGCTTTGTCTCCTGCTGGTTACCGCTGATGGTGATGGTTGCCTTCTCGCCGGGGAACAGCTGGTAGTTAAATGTGTTCAGGTAGCCGTCGCGTGCAAAGCCTAGCATGCCCGAAACAGGGTCGCTCAGATAGAATACACCGTCGCGTGAGCCGAATAATGCTGTACCGCGCTCCTCTTTTGCAGCATCAACATCGAATGTTACAGAGTATTCGAATCCAATCTCCTCAATGTCGTTTGTGCAGCCGGGAGTAACAGTGGCTGCTTCGAGGATGGTTCTCTTCTCGCCACTGAAACGGCCTGCAATGTTGAGTGCAGGAGCGTCGCTGAGTGAAAGGCGTGCCTTGTCGAATGCTTCATAAGAGAGGGTGGGCTGTGCGCCTGTCCACATTTTTACTGCCATAGTCTGCATTGCGGGGAACACACGGTAGTGAACATCTTTTGCGCTGATGCCGTTGCCGGGGTGGTCGTTCCACACGGCAAACATTCCACCCTTGATGTTGGGGTGACGCTCATCGAACTTCTTGTCGCCGATGGTGGCAGGGGTCCACTTTTTGTATAGATAATCGCAGTTGAGGTAGTCGTAGTAGTAACCGGCTGCGGGTACAATGTATACAAGGCCGTCGGGGATGCTGATGAGGTCGTATCCCTGCTTAATCATTTCGTCGGGCTGTGCATAGGGGTTGTGCCAAGCTGTGAGAATTACATTCTCCGATTTTACGGGAGTTTCGCCGTTGGCGTGTGTGAGTGCGCCCCAAGCTACTGCCTGCTTGCCATATTTCTCAACGTGGCGTATGCAGTGGTCGGTGAAGTAACGGAACTTCTCAACCACAGCCTTGTCGCGGTTAGAGTATTCGTCGGTACCAACATTCACGCGGGGTCCGCGGAATACAGGCTCGTCGCCTTTGAGGTACTCGTCGAAGAGAGAGTCGACAAATTGGTAGGTCTCCTCTTTGAAAAGGTCAAGGTGGTCGGTGCCATAATCCTTGCTAGCAATCTCGGGACGGAATTTAGAGAATGCGAGTGAGTGGGCGGGAACGTCAATTTCGGGGATAATCTCCACGTAGAGGCTCTCGGCAAGTTTCTGCAACTCTATGAATTCCTGCTTTGTGTAGTAGCCGTCGCGTGCTGTGAGGTTGGGGAAATACTCACTCTCCAAGCGGAATGCGCTGGGAGTTTTGTTCCAATCGTGCTCAAAGTACTGCTTGAAGGCGTTGTCGTTGAGGTGAATCTGAAAAACATTCATCTTGTAGTATGACATAAACTGAACATACTCGCGCAAGAAGTCGATGGTGAAGAATTTGCGACCGCAGTCGAGCATAAAGCCACGCATTGCATAGTCGGGCCAGTCGGTGATGTTGCCTTTGGGAAGCTCGGCGCCATTGGTCTGTTCCAAAATCTGCAACAGGGTGCGTGTGCCCCAGAATACACCTTGTGCGGTGGGTGCGGTTACAGTAACCTTGTCGCCGATGGCAATCTTGTAGCCCTCGGTACCAAGTTTCTTGTTACGAGCTGTTGCAAGGCTGATGTCGCCTTTCGAGGCTTTGCCTGCAACTGCCTGTACTTCGTAGCCGAACATAGCCTTTATGTCTGCTGCAAATTGGAGGGCGATTTTCTCCATCTGTGCGTCGCCTTTCTTGTAGACGATTTTTGTTTCGGCGTTGATGGGGAGATTACCTACTCCGCCCTGCCATTGACGCAATTCGGGGATTACAAAAGGCTTCTCGTTCTTTGTGTTGTTTGCAACAGCGGGGAGTATAAGAAGTGCCGCTGCGGCAAGGAATAAAAAGATTCTTTTTCTCATAAATAAATTATAGTTAGTTAATGTGTGTTATTCGAGAATTACAAGAGGGGCACCGTCGGCAACAGTGTCGCCTTTATTTACGGCGATTGAAACAACCTTTCCGTCGCGGTCGGCGTTGATGTTGTTCTCCATTTTCATAGCTTCGAGCACAACCACTGTGTCGCCTTTCTTCACTGTGTCGCCAACGTTCACTTTTACATCTATAATTACGCCGGGCAGGGGAGTTTTTATGGCGTTGCCGCTTACGGGTGCTGCTGTGGGTGCTGCTGCGGGCTTGGGTGCTGCTGCGGGCTTGGGTGCTGCCACGGGCTTTACTTTTACCACGGGTTTTTCCTCTTTGGCTTTTTCCCACTCTACTGTGTATTCTGTGCCGTTAACTATTGCTTTGGCTGTTGTTTCGCCGGCCTCTTCAATGGTAACCTGATATTGGTTGCCGTTGATGGTATATTTGTACTCTTTCATAATTGTTTATCTGTTAAGGTTGTTCCAATTTTTGTTTATGTAGGTGATTGTGAGCACGCCGCTCTCTTCGTCGTGGATGTTGTCGCCGAGGAAATTGCTCATTGCCATTGTTATTGCGGCAACTACTGCTCCGTCTATTTTTTCTTCTTTCATAATGGTGCTTGTTATAGGGGGATGTTTCCGTGTTTCTTTTTGGGAAGGTCCTGACGTTTGCCTTGCAGTTGGGCAAGAGCGCGTATCACGCGGAAGCGTGTGTTGCGCGGCTCAATGACATCGTCGATGTATCCGTATTTTGCAGCCTGATAGGGGTTGGCGAAAAGACGGTTATACTCGGCCTCTTTCTCGGCAATGAAGGCTTTGGGGTCCTCGGCCTCTTTTGCCTCTTTGGCGTAGAGAACTTCGGCTGCACCTGCTGCGCCCATTACTGCAATCTCGGCGCTGGGCCAAGCGTAGTTTAGATCGGCACGCAACTGCTTGCAGGCCATTACTATGTGTGAACCGCCATAGGACTTGCGCAGTGTTACGGTTACTTTGGGCACTGTTGCCTCACCGTAGGCATAGAGGAGCTTGGCTCCGTGCATAATTACGGCGTTGTACTCTTGCGCAGTACCGGGAAGGAAGCCCGGAACATCAACCAAAGTAACGATGGGGATGTTGAATGCGTCGCAGAAACGCACAAAGCGTGCACCCTTGCGCGAGGAGTTACAGTCGAGCACTCCTGCGTAACGGCAGGGCTGGTTGGCCACAATTCCTACCGATTTCCCGTTCATACGTGCGAAACCCACGATTATGTTTTGTGCATAGTCGCGGTGTATTTCGAGAAATTCGCCATTATCCACAATCTCGCCAATCACTTGGTACATATCATACGCTTGGTTGGGGTTGTCGGGGATAATCTCGTTGAGTATGTCGCTCTTGCGGTCGATGGGGTCGGTGCAGGGAATGTCGGGCACACTCTCCATATTATTCTGCGGAATGTAGCTGAGTAGTTTGCGTATGAGCGCAAGGCCCTCTTCCTCGCTCTGTGCGGTGAAGTGTGTGACGCCCGATTTACTTGCGTGAACGCTTGCGCCGCCAAGTTCCTCCTGTGTAACAACCTCGCCAAGCACGGTCTTGACAACTTTAGGACCGGTGAGGAACATATACGATGTTCCCTCGGTCATTATGGTAAAGTCGGTGAGTGCGGGTGAGTATACGGCACCGCCGGCGCAGGGACCGAATATTCCCGAAATTTGGGGAATTACTCCCGACGCCATAATGTTGCGCTGGAAAATTTCGGCATATCCGGCAAGAGCGTTTATTCCCTCTTGAATGCGTGCACCGCCGCTGTCGTTTATTCCAATCACAGGTGCGCCCATTCTCATTGCCATATCCATTACTTTGCATATTTTCTGTGCCATAGTCTCGGAGAGTGAGCCACCGGTTACTGTGAAGTCTTGTGCAAAAATATATACAAGGCGTCCTTCGATGGTTCCGCTGCCTACAACCACGCCGTCGCCCAAAAATTGTTTCTTCTCTTGCCCGAAGTTGGTGCAACGATGGGTTACGAACATATCCATCTCCTCGAAACTGCCTTTGTCGAGCAACATATTTATGCGCTCACGTGCAGTGTATTTGCCTCTTTCGTGTTGTTTCTCTATGGCTTTTTCTCCGCCACCCAAGCGTGCCTTGGCGCGGAGTGCCACCAGCTCTTTGATTTTTTCAAATTGCTTGCTCATAATATCTTTGTTTTTGTTTGTTACTTTTTGGGATTCTCGCAAAGCTCAGTTAGAACGCCTTTTGTCGATTTTGGGTGGAGGAATGCAATCTGCAATCCCTCGGCACCGGCGCGGGGAGCTTTGTCTATTGTGCGCACCTCTTTCTGCTCGCACTCGGCAAGGGCCTCGGTTACTCCGTCCTCAACTGCGTATGCAATGTGGTGTATACCTTCGCCGCGGTTTTCTATGAATTTTGCAATGGTGCTGTCGGGCGATGTTGCCTCCAATAGTTCTATCTTTGTTTCACCCACTTTGAGAAACGCGGTGCGCACCTTCTGGTCCTCTACTGTTTCTATATTGTAGCACTCAAAGCCGAGTACCTGCTCATAGTAGGGGAGCGTCTCTTCGATGCTCTTTACGGCAATGCCCAAATGTTCTATTTTTGAAATTTTCATAATTTTAAATATTTAATAATGAACGCTTGTCGCTTGTGACAGGCTATTTTGTTTTTTATTATATTATTTTGCAGTCTATCTTGCGCGTATTAGCGCAAAGATACTAACAAACGAGCGAGATACACAAAGCTTGCTTTGATGTATTTCACAGCGAGTGCTGTGTATCTTCTACAAAGATACAAATTTAAAAGTATAAATTATTCTTTTTGTACTTTATTATTAAAAAAAAAAGTGCCCGAGTTTCACTTTTCCATAAATTTTCGCTGTTTACTTGCAAGTTTTACAGCGAGTACAAGCTATTTTCGCACATTAGTGCAAAGATAGGCGGGTGAGGATTTACTTTGCAACACTCTTATCTTTCATTTTCTTTTCCGTGTCTTTTATTTTTATTTGAATATGAAAGATTTATTGTTTATTGTTCATAATAATCGGGTTTTTGTACAAAATGTACACAATTGCGGTGCGTTTGTGAAAAAATATAATATAAAGACTATTTTTGTTTATACTTTTTTAATATATTTGCGCCATAAAATCGGTGGTAGCCTTCTTGCGCTCTGCCAAAAACAATAAAATTATGAAAAAAACATTAGTAGACCTTTTTGAGGAATCGGTACGTTTGTATCCTAACAACACATTCCTCTTGGAAAAAACAGGTAAAGAGGGTTTTAAGCCCACAACCTATACACAGGTAAAAGAACAGGTGTATCGTTTGGGTGCCGGTTATCAGGCTCTTGGTGTTAAGAAGGGTGATAATATGGCTCTTTTGAGCGAGGGCTGCAATATGTGGGTAATCGGAGAGCTCGCAATGTTCTATGCTGGTGCCGTTAACGTGCCTTTGTCTATTAAATTGGAGGAGAGCAACGACCTTCTGTTCCGCCTTATCCACGGCGATGTTAAGTTTGTTCTTGTTTCCAACCATCAACTTAAAAAGATACGTTCTATAAAGGATAAACTTACAGAGGTTAAGAAGGTGATTGTCTTTGGTGAGGTTGCCGGTGGTCTTCAAGAGGGTGAAATTGCTCTTGACGATGTTCTTAAAATGGGCGACGAATTCCTCGCCACTCACACTATGGAGGAGTTCCTGAGCGTGGGACAGTCTATTCAGAATGACGATTATGCCACAATTACATACACCAGCGGAACCACTGCCGACCCGAAGGGTGTTGTGCTCACTCACCGCAACTACACAGCCAATGTGGAGCAGTCGCTCACACTGATGAATATTGATGAGACTTGGCGCACACTCATTATTCTTCCCCTCGACCACTGCTTTGCTCACGTTGTAGGTTTCTACATTATGATGTCGCGCGGTGCCACAGCTGCAACAGTGCAGGTGGGTCGCACCCCTATGGAGACGCTGAAAAATATTCCTTCGAACATAAAGGAGGTGCGTCCTAGCTTCATATTGTCGGTTCCTGCGCTTGCAAAGACCTTCAAGAAGAATATCGAGGGTGCCATTCGTGCAAAGGGTGAAACAACAGTGAAATTGTTTAATATGGGTATGAAGGTTCGCCAAATGTATTATGGCGACAGTAACCTCGATTTTAAGGGTTGGAGATACCTTCTTAAACCCGCAGTGTGGTTCTTCGATAAGTTGATATTCTCGAAAATTCGTGAGAATTTCGGTGGCGAGCTTCGTTTCTTTGTAGGTGGCGGAGCCTTGCTTGACAAGGAGTTGCAGAAATTCTATGTGGGCGTGGGTATGCCAATGTTCCAGGGTTATGGTCTTTCCGAGGCTACTCCTGTAATTTCGTCGAACGGCCCCGACCTCTATCGCTTCGGTTCGAGCGGTAAATTGGTGAAGCCTATTGACTTGAAAATCTGTGATAGCGACGGCAAAGAACTTCCCGTAGGAGAAATGGGTGAGATTGTTGTTAAGGGCGAGAATGTGATGGCCGGCTATTGGAAAAATCCCGAGGCATCGGCCGAAACAGTGCGCGACGGTTATCTATACACCGGCGACCTTGGTTATATGTCGCCCGAGGGCTTACTCTATGTAAAGGGTCGTTTCAAGAGCCTGTTAATCTCCAACGATGGTGAGAAATACAGCCCCGAGGGCATTGAAGAGGCTTTTGTGAGCAAGTGTGCAAGCATCGACCAAGTGATGCTCTACAACAACCAATCGCCCTGTACCTCGGCGCTTGTTGTTCCCAACAAGGATAATATCAAACGTGCGCTTGAAGCCAAGAAACTCGACCTCACAACCGAGGAGGGACGCAAGGCTGCGCTCGATATTATAAAGGCCGACATTGATATGTTCAAGAAGGGTGGTGAATTTGACGGAATGTTCCCCGGACAGTGGCTTCCCAGCTGTTTCGCTGTTCTTGCCGAGCCTTTCAGCGAGCAGAACCAGATGATTAACAGTACAATGAAGATGGTTCGCCCCAAAATCGAGAAGGCTTATAAGGAGCGCATCGACTATATGTACACAGCCGAGGGTAAGCAGCTCTATAATGAGCAGAACCTCGATGCGTTGAAGTAAAAAAATATTTGTAATATTATCGGCAGAGCCTATCCTTTCATCGGTGGGCTCTGCTTTTTTTGCTTTATGCACAGCTGTCGTTTACCTTATATTTTGGCTCAATAGGAAAAAGGTGTGGACCAATAAATCTTTAATTATTGTGAAGTATATCAGCAGTGGTAATTCTAAAAAATAACCGGCACCGTAAGAGAAAGAATTAAAGGTGGTCGAAGTTAAGGAAACAGGCGAGGACATAGTGCGGTATGCCGTTAATTTTCACACAACGCAATACCGCACGCTTCCGGAGCTCCTTAACTTCGACGAATAGCCTTTAATGCCAAGCGAGGAACGAACGAGGGATATTGCTTAGCAATTCGCGAGCCGAGGCGTGAGCGACTTGAACGTACTCGTGTGCCGGACCTTTTGGTTCTTTGCGCGACAAAGAACGTATAAAACAAATTGTTTAAAGCAAGAACTACTCGCGGGCCACGGACATATCTCACTCAGCTTCTCAAAGCAGGATTTACCACGCTTAACGGATGAACTTATGATACAGATAAGCCGAGAATATATGGAGAAAATGGGCATTCGTGATACGCAATATATCATCGGACGGCACTACGATAAGGAGCATCCGCACGTTCATATAGCTTTTAATCGGGTGGATAATAACGGCATAACCATCAGCGACAGGAATGACCGCTACCGCAGTGAACGCATCTGCAAGGAGCTGACACGCAAATACGGGCTGTACTTCGCAAATGGTAAAGAACAGGTAAAAACGCACCGACTGAAAGAGCCTGACAAAACCCGTTACGAGATATACCAAGTTCTCAAACGGGAGGTTGCAAGATGCTCGGATTGGACTACACTGCTGAAGCGCTTGAAAGCCGAAGGAATAGATGTTCGCTTCAAGTATAAGGGTAATACTAATGAGGTGCAAGGTGTCATCTTTACCAAGAATGGCTACCACTTCAACGGCTCGAAGATAGACCGCAGTTTCAGTTATTCGAAGATTGACAAGGCTCTGAATGGAAACAACCAAGCGGAATATCAGCGAGAATATGAACCGCACCATATGCAGATAAGCCATTTCGAAAACAAGGAATCGGAGCTTATCAGCGGTTCATTAGGCTTGTTGGACTTCACTTCTTCGCCCGATGTGGATAGTCAGGAAGAGGCAGATTTCCGCCGCTTAATGCAGCAGAAGCCGAAGAAAAAGAGAACAAGAGGATTCAAACTCTAATCATTAACCACTAAAACAGAATAATATGCAGGAAAATAATTCAATCATTATCGCAATGTTGGAAGAGTTGCTGACCATCAGTAAAAGCCAACGAACAGAACAAACAGTAAATGCCAATGTAGATTTGACGCCCATTAAAGAGTTAATCGAGAATGGCAATCGGGAAAACAAAGAGTATTATGATGCTAAAACCAATAAACTTGCAGGCTTTGTTGTCAATGAATTTAGCAAGATAAACAAGCGAATGGATGGCATCAGTGAGCAGGAGCAACCCGACTTTGAGGGTGTAAAGCAACAGCTTGCGGAGGCTATCGACAAGATGGACGAGGTAAAGGTAAAGCACAATATTGACGAGAAACGACACTCGTTTGCCCTTTATACAAAGGAATCTTGGATTCTCCTATCAATAATTGTCTTCCTTATGGCAGCAGGAGTATCAGCAGTATATCATTTATCAAGACCGAATGTTCAGAGGGATGATGATGCCCTCAAATACCGCTACATCAAGATGAAAGGCGATGCTTCGGCTGAGCAGATAGCCACATTGGAGGACATCTTTGAACTCAACCGAGATAACCAAAAGATTGATCAGATGCGTGAAGATGTGGAGACCTACGAAGAGGCTGTCCGCAAACAAGCTGCTCTTGCTGAGCAAGCAAGACTCAAAGAACAAGCTGCAAAGGAACAAGAGAGCAAAGCCAAATCCATTAAGGAGAAGCAACAGCCAAAGGATAACCCAAACAAGAAATCAAAACCGTGAGCCTATGGCAAGTATCAAGGTAAAGTTTCTACCCTTGACAAAAGGTTTTCTTGCCAAATTAGAATGATTATAGTCTAAAAGAACCTTCAAACCGTAATAATTTGCTTGTAAAGGGCTTATTATTACGATTTTTTAGTACTTTTGTAGGAGAATTGAGGAGGCTCGGTTCTAGACATAAGAGAAAAGAAGAAGCGTTATGCTTATCTTGTACTTGAAAACGTAGGAAATTTTCAATCAGATGCAAGGATAGCATAGTGGTTCTCACGCGTATAGCGTGGGCTGCTATTGTTACATCTGCATCTATGGTTTCCTACGACCTTCAAGTAAGAGTGTGGCATACAGTTCACGCTTTTTCATAAACTAAAAGGCATTTAAATTAAACAATAATAAGTTATGTACAATCGTACTTACACCATTTCGCAAACTGTTATTCTTTCGACATTAGTACTTATAGTTTTTAATAGTTGTGTCTCTCGCTCCGATTATGACAAAGCACTACATGAATCTGATTCTTTGCAAACAAAATGTGATTCATTACATGCCGTATTGGAAAGCGAAAGAGAAATTGTTGCAGATTTAAATAAAACCATAGTATGTCTAAGTGATTCAATAAAGAAATTACAATATCCTGCAGACCAAAGACTTGAGAATATAATAAATTTAATCAAGACAGACAGTTTAGATTTAGCAACTATAGAAATAGAGAATCTAAAAGTGTTATTCCCTTACTCTAAGGAGGCAAAGAACATACACCTTCAAACTGAAATTATAAATAAAAGGAGAGAGGCTATACAAAAAGAGCAAGAAAGAATTAAAGCTTTAGGCTTTAAGGTTCTAAAAGATAAGTCTGTCGTATGGGAGAAAAAGTCTAATGGAGATGAAATGAAGTATACATTTTCTAATTTTCACTTCGGTAGGCAATTTACATTTAATTATATAAATGATATAAGCGAGTATTATTACAGAACAGCCGATAAAGGTAATACATATATATTGGCTGATATGTCAATATACACCAAGTCTGATTATGCATATACTCCGAGTGTGTATGCGTGTGCCATTTTAGATGGAAAACTCTCCCAAATAGGATACTTTACTTCTGAATACGAATCTTATGATACTTATGGCGAATATTTAGGGAATTATGCAGATACATCTCATGATTTCTCAAAAGTTAATACTGTTAGATATAACATTGCAGCAGAAATATCACAGGAAGAAGCCAAACGCCCAATCGTTATATTAATGATAAAAGACAATGAGTTGAAATCTGTTAATGGCTTAACCGTTTCTGAAGTTAGCGAAAAATGTGAAGTCATAAGAATTCTAAATAGAGCGAAACTTTAATAATAGCCATAAGTTTTTAAGAATAACAATAGTCTGCGAACCCGCAGACTATTGTCGTATTATCTCATCTGTGATAAAAATAGTATACCGCATAGGAAATGTGAAATTTAGATTTTTTTGTTAATTTTGTGATGATTAAAATTAAAAAGCATAAATATGGAGAATATCAGTAACATTTATATAGTAGCCCCTATTGCTTTTGGACTTGTGATAGGCTGGATTGTTTTCTACTTTATTCGTCAGTATAAAGAATACAATATTACAAATTTGAAACAAACAGCATCTGTTTTTATCGGTGGAGCGGGCTTTTGCTCATTACCTTTCTTTGCAGATGCATCAATAGGTAGTATATCTATTATGTGCTACCTATTGGGATGTGGTTTGGGTTGTATATTGCATTTATTTTATCAGTTTATTATTTCGTTATGTTTTCAAAGTAAATTCAATAGGACTTTTGATCGATATATTTTAATGTCTTCGTGTAGCATTCCTGTAGAAAATCGCGAATACATTAAATACATTGGTATTTATGCAACAAGATTAGAAGAATGCTTTAGTTTATTGCATGAAGATAAAATTAAAGAAAACGAATTTATAGACTTTATTGAAAAATGCCCAATCACTAAATCTGATTATGATTATATGTGTAAAGTAGATGGAGATTATTTCTTGTTGTCAGATGGGGTTATTGCATATATTAATGCAAAGGGGTTTAGAAAGTATTTCAAAGAGTAATTATATGTTATTCTTTCTCAATGCTACCCTAATAAATTCTTGGAATGGGTATGATAGCAATGAAGACTATTGCCCTGCATAGTTTCGGTATTACACCTGACGATTTATTTATCGTTACTGCTCATGAGTTCGGCTTCAAACGTACAGGTGAGAACATCATCTACTCACTTCGCAAAGTGTATCAGCAGATGCTAAAGAATGGAGAAGTTACTGAGGTAGATGGCATGGTGCAAATTGTGTCATAGCTTAAACGACTAATTTATATAGACCTAAGCATTGAACATATTTTGAATGACAATAGCCTGCGGAATGCAGGCTATTGTCATTCAAATTTGTATTCACCTTTTGTTTATTATACTCTCAACCAACAAATATACCCGTGTCCCAAGTGTTTGTGGCCAGCGATCTGAAGTGTTTTTATCCAATGCTCTTGCTCTTTCTATAGCGGCATTTATGTTAGTCATAAATATTTGAGTGTCGTATGATGACTCATGATATGAACCAATCTCTTGACGCAATCGTATCTTTAGATATGGATCTGCATTCTTTGACTTTCGGCGGTTTTTTCTCCATAGTTCTTGTTCTTCTTGTGTCAACAATTCGACATTAACTAAGTGTAATAACAACCATAATTCGAAGCAAGGATTGCTTAAAGCCATATGCATAAAATTGTCCTGTACACATGCTGTTGCAACACGCGATAACATAGCTTCGGTCCAACGATCCTTATCTATCACTAACCAAAGTTCATCATCAGCCCCCAGATCATATTGACCTTTGTAGTCGTTTAGTTGCTTTAATACATGCTCTGGACTTGAGTTATTCTGTTCATCCTCATTCCTTTCTAATATATGCACATGTACACGCGGATTGGAAAATTCATTTGCCAATGCATGTAAATATATTCTTTCCGTATCCTTACCTTCGGAGGCTACAACTATGATACGAGCATCGCGAAAAGCCTCGTGACGTTCGCGTATTAGACTACTTCTGTTTCGCATCTCCCCAATGAATATTATTCAATTCTCCAAAAAACGGAATTGCTCCATAGCGTCCGTTTAGATATCCCTTTTGTATATTCTCTCTTGGCTTGTATTCGCAAAGTGAAGACAAATGACTCTCTCCTTGTTTGTCTTTTTCAACAAACCATATTTCATCTAAGCGTATAGGTGCCGTAGAAAGTAAATTCGATTCGTGAGTTGTGCAAATCAATTGCATCTGCGAGTTGTCTCTCAGCAGATTGTTATACATTTCCAGCAACTTTAACGTTAACATTGGATGCAGACTCCGGTCTATCTCGTCAATGACATATACAGCATCGTTCGTGCGCATATCAATTAACATCGGAATGAAATCAAATAAACGTGATGTTCCATCCGACTCTTCAAATAGGTCGAATATAAAATCTGAATCATCACCAGCCTTCTTGTGAATGGTTTTTAATTCATACCACTTCAAATTTTTCGACTCATCTTTTTCGGCAAATATAAAACGGCTATTATTATGGATTACTGCACCTGTATCAGAATTCTTCCCTTCAAGATTCTCTTCAATTTTTTGTCTGATTCTATCTGGGATATTCAGTTCTTCTGGTTTTGACTCTACACGGCAAATGTCAGAGATTCCTGTGCCAAAATATTCAAGCAATTCGCGCATTACTGTTTTGAACTGAGTATCGCTAACTACGCGGAAAGGGAAGTCTGTTCTGTGCGTTTCTGGAAATATTATATTTAAATTCTCAAACCATTTTCGTGTTAACTTAATAGCATCAATGCCTTTACCATTACGTTCAATGTACTCATTTAAGAATGTTCCCTTTGTTGGAGTGCCTTCAATCAAATAACTCAGGAATTGACTGCCTTCCTCTTTAAGAAACTGCGGTGCAATGACATTCTCCCAATCGTCACCAGTGCGTTTGCGCTCAAAAATCATTATGTCATTACGGCTACCTGTCTTGTATAACCACTCTTCTAATAAACCACCCTTCGAGAAAGCTATACCATAAGCGAAAAAATGACCATCAATCTTGAATTCTAATTCTATACTTGAACGTTCCTTAGGTTTTTCCGTCATCTTAAAATAGTTATACCTTCTGCTACTCCAACCATTTAATGCAAATGACTTTATTATCCCTAAGCATTTTATTATATTTGATTTTCCAGAAGCATTGGCTCCATAAATCAAACCCATGCGGAGGATAGAAATGTCATCACGTTTCTCCGCACGTGATACATGCTGTGGTAATTGATCACTCTTGCTAGCCGTAAATAAGATACGGGTTTCCTCCTTAAATGAGTATATATTCTCAAATTTAGCAGATAACAACATAACTCAAATATTACTTTATATAAATTTCGATGCAAATATAACAAATATTATACAGGTTTTACTACAATTCTCTTTGATATTTGTAAAAAAGTGACATTGATTATTATATTTTAGACATTTCTCGTCTGATTTATGCTTGATGCCAGTATAAATTGGACGGATATGTAATAAAAACACTCACTCTACCACTTTCGCTAATTGTTATAATTGCTCGTTCCATACCTACCTATATTGCAAATCTGGCACAAACTCTGCTCTCAAACATTGATATATCGTGTTCAAGTTTGGTATTGGTTACTTTAGCGTAAATCTGCGTTGTGGTAATGTTCGTATGTCCGAGAATCTTGCTTACACTCTCTATCGGCATTCCATAGTTCATGGCTAGCACTGCGAATGTGTGCCTACTCAGATGGAACTAAGTTCGCTTCTCAATACCGCACATTTTGGCTACCTCCTTGATGCGTTTGTTTATAGTGTCGTGGCTACCGATGTTGAAAAGGGTATTACTTATTCTGTATGGCTCATATCGCCTGATAATCTGCATAGGAATATCCATCAACTTGATTTGGAACGGTACACCTGTCTTTTGTCGCTTTGATACAATCCAAGGAGAGCCACCCAATATTGTAATATTTTCCGTTGTAAGATTCTTAATGTCAATGAATGATATTCCCGTCCAACAGCCGAACACGAATAAATCTCTTGCCAATTCCAAATCGGGATTGTTCAATTCAATCGTTGTAAAGGCTTGCAACTCATCTTCGGTTAGAAAACCTCGTTCTTTGTGGTCGGGGTCAACCTTATATTGAGCAAATGGGTTGCGTGCAATCTTACCGTTATAGTGAGCTGTGGTTACAATGTGCTTTAATGGAATGGAGTATATCCACACTGATGATTGAGCCAATCCGACCTCATTTCTCAGATACAAGCAATAATCACGAATGAAATCCTCTGTAAGTTCATTCATCGCAATATCTGTACGCTTGTAGTGTACCTTAATAAACTCTGCAAGATATTTCCTTACGGTGAGGTACTTTTGATATGTACTCAGAGAACGATCTTTGCCAACTCGTTTGGCAAAGGCTTCGTTCTCCTTGTCGAATGCTCGGAGGAGGGCTTCATACTCCGTTCCGATACCCTGATAGGCATTGCGTACCATTTCGGCAGTTACAAACGCTTCTCTATCCGAAATGCGTTGGTAGTGTTTGATGATTTGAGCCTTGATATTATCCAAAGCCAAATTGATGTCTCTCGATTCCTTGCTCTTGCCTTTTGCTCGATTGCCTTTCACATCCCATAGGTCTTTGTGGATGCTCTGTTTGCAACTGAATTGAGCCACAGAACCATTGATTGTCACTCGTTCCATAATAGGAACAATACCGTTTTTCTCTTTGCTTGCGTTCACGTAGAACAGCACTTTAAATGTACTTCGCATAATCTAATCTTTTTTTGGTTACAAAATTAGTTATCAGCGAGTTATACATTGATATGCAAACTGACGCAGAACGATGAAACGTGACGACACAAAGAAAAACTTTACTGAAATATTGGGTAATGACTTGGCAACCGTTCTATTTCATTACCTTGCGCTTCTTTGCTAAATTGCCATTGTTACTATTTTCGAGGTTTTCTGTTTAATGCGTTATGGCTCAGTTCAAAACGCAGAAATTCACCTTTTTTGCTCCGAGAACCGTGATTTTTTATAAAAAAAGTTATTCGATTAAACTTTTATAATTTTTAAGTATCAAAAGAATGACAGGCTTGTAAAAAACAATATCTTTGCAATGAAACTGCGAAAATAGGCTGCACTCGCTGTGAAACCTACAAGTAAACTTGTGTTTCGCTCGTTTGCACTATCTTTGCGATAAAATATTTTGAATATAAACAATATAAACTTAAAACTAACAATTATGAAAAAAGTTCTTTTAATTGCAACTGCACTTGTGTGTATGTGCTGCACAATGTACGCTCAGGAGAAGAAACAGAAATTGACTCCCGAGCAACGAATGAATATGTGGGTAATAAAAATGCAGAATAAGTTGATGCTCGACGATGCGACAGCCGCAAAATTTGCTCCCATATATAAAGAGTATCTGCAAGCGATGATGGAGTGCTGCAAGCCTTGTGCGAAAAAGTGTGAGAATCCTACCGATGAGCAGATAAAGGAGGGTATAAGCAAACGCTTGGAGGCGCGCCAGAAGGCTCTCGATGTTGAGAAAAAGTATTTCAAGAAACTCTCTTCTGTGCTTAACGGCCGTCAGTTGCAGCAGGTTTTTTGCAAAAAAGACAAATCTTCTTGGAAGAATGGCCGCAAAGGCAATTGGGGGAAACGTGGTGCAAAAGGTAATTGCCCCAAAATGCAGGGCGAATGTCCCAAGGTAAAAGGCGAGTGCCCCAAGATGCAGGGCGAATGTCCCAAGGCAAAAGGCGAGTGCCCCAAGGCTGCCAAAAAGTAAAATAATATCTAAAATAAAAAATCAGGCTGCTATTTTTTTAGCAGCCTGATTTTTATATATAACTATCATCGATACGATAAACTGTTTCTTATAATTCAATGAGAATTTTACCGTTTATCTGTCGGCCGGTAAGATAATTGGGTACAGCATATTGTTGCCCCTCAATATCGCTTATCCAATAGTAGGAGTTTACATTGTTTATATCCAACAGGTTGAATGCGTCTACTCCCAGCCAGATATTCTTTATGTATCGGCGCAGGCCGGTGCTGTAACGTCCCTCTTCGTTATTGAGCAGGCGGTACGACATTCCAATATCCACACGCTTGTAGGCCGGAGCGGTGAATACTTGTCCTTCGCGTCCCTTGTGCGGCGGGCCGAATGGGAGTCCGTCGGCATACACGGCGCGCAGTGTCATTTTCCACTTGTCGGTGCCGGGGAAATAGTCGGTAAAGTGAAGTGAGAAGTTAAATCTCTGATTGGTGGGGCGGGGTATTTTCTTTCCGCCGTTAATGCTCTCTTTTGTATCCATCACCGAAAAGGTTATCCAAGAGTCGCTGCCTTTTACAAATTCGCCAAACAGCTTAAAGTCGATACCCATTGCGTGGCCTTTGGCGCAGTTCTCGCCATAATATACAATGCGCACATTATCGACATTATAGGGGATAATGTCGTCGAGCTTCTTGTAGTAGGCCTCGGCGGTGAATTTAAACGGGCGGTCGAGCATCTTGAAGTAGTAGTCGCAACCAAGCACAAGCTGTATGGAGCGTTGCGATTTAATATCTTTGTTCAGGCGCACTTCCGTTATTCCGTTTATATTTACAGTGTCGCGCATTTCCTTGTAGAAGGGTGCTTGGTAATAAATACCTGTGGCTATGCGCAGGGTGAGGTCTTTGTTAAATTCGGGAATGAGGCCCAACGATACGCGGGGCGACACGAGAAACTCTTTGTTCCAATCCCAATAGGAGAGACGCACTCCTCCGTTGAGCGAGAATACTCCCAATGTGCTTTTGAATTTATAGGTATCCTGTACGAAGGCCGAGTAGCGGTTGCTGCTCTCGCTGTTGCGTGAGCTTAGGCTGTATATAGGTTGCAGATTTTTGCCTCCATAGGGGATGTTGTAACCGGCCGAGTCGCGCACCTGCCATTCGCGTTGGTTGTCGCTGAATTTCTCTCTTTTAAGTTCGGCGCCCCAACGCAGGTCGTGCGAGCGCAGGAAGTGCGAGCCTTTGAGAGCAAGAGTCTGCACATCTGCTTCAAGATAGTTGCGCCCATGCTCTTGGTAGCGTCCTATTCCGTAATTCTCGGTGGTGTAAATGTCGCCTATCCAATATTCGCTGCTTATGTCGTAGGTCTCCTCCTCTTTGGTCTTGAAGGCCGATGCTTGCAGCGTGAAGGTGTTATACTCGTTGGGGGTGAAATTAAGGGCAGCCGCGCCAAACATTGTGGTAAATAGGTCGCTCTCCCATCCATCGAAATATACTTTAAACTCTTTTACATCCTGCAAAGTACCGAAGCTGGTGTTGCGGTCCTCGGGGGTGAATTTATAGTCGTTGCGCGAGATATTGCCAATGAAACTCAAACTCCATTTGTTGGTTATACGCCAATCGAAATATGTCTGATAGTCGATAAATTTTGGTTCGTACTCTCCTTTTGTGTCGAGCGTGCCGAGCAGATATTTATTGCTTTTGTAGCGCACGGAATTGGCCCAGCTCAATTTGTTGTTGCCAACGCCAATGTAGGCGCTGCTGCCAAGAAGTCCAGCCGAGATTATGCTCTCGAATTCCCGGGGCTTGTGGTAGGTGATGTCGAGCACCGAGGACATTTTGTCGCCGTACTTTGCCTCGAATCCACCGGTGGAGAAGGCAATTGTTTCCACCATATCCGGGTTGAGGAAGCTCAATCCCTCCTGTTGTCCGGCACGGATGAGCAGTGGGCGGTAAATCTCTATTCCGTTGACATAAACGCTGTTCTCGTCGAAATTACCGCCACGGACATTATATTGCGAGGATAGCTCATTGTGGGAACTTACTCCTGCTTGGGTGGATATTATATCTTCGACTGCGTTGCCGCTGGCGCTTGCGTGCAAGCGCATATTTTTAGGCACGTTTATTTTTTGTGTGCCGCTCATCTGCTTCTCCTCATCGGTAATTTCAACTCCTTCGAGTGAGTAGCCGGTGGTGGGGAGGGTGATATTGAGTGTGATTGTGTCGGTGGGGTTGTAGAAGGTGCGTTTGCGTGTCTGGTGCCCTACCATCGAGAATACAACGATCATAGTGTCGCGGCTCTCGCAAGTGAGGCTGTATTTGCCTTTAAGGTCGGTCATTGTGCCGATGGCTGTGCCTTGCAGGCTCACTGTGGCAATCTCCACGGGCGAGCCTTTTTCGTTGGTTACTTTTCCTTTGAATGTTACTTGCTGGGCTGTTGCTGTTATTACCGGCAGGGATAGCAGTAACAGTGTAATTTGTCTTATTATTTGTTGCATCATTTGTGTGTCGGGTACTATTCTTCTCTATTTAACGTGAAATTTTGTTTAAACGTATATGGCGCGTAAAATTTTGTTTAAAATATTCCATTTGAAACGGTACCACCGCAGGGTGCTCACCTGCTTGCCGCCGAAATTCAGCAGGAAGTTTTTGTAACTTGAACGTATTCCTATGAGGGTGCGCGATTCGAGAAATTCTATGTGGGCGTAGTTTCGCTTGTGAGCATCCTCTATGGCTGCCCACACTGCCATTATGCCGGGGAAGCTGGCGGGGTAGCTTTTGCGCAGGCCGCAGCTGAATGCAAGGTAGGCGCGCTCTTTGTCGTATGTGCAGATGGAGCAACCTATCATCTTCCCTTTTTGCTCCACGATGAAGAGGCGTGTTTCGTTGCGCAATCGGCCGTCGGGGAGGGTGAGCAGTTGTTTAAGTATGTGTGTGGGTGGGAAGGGGCGGCGCACCTTGCTCCTATAATAGTTGCGCAACAGGTGCAGGGCACGGTCAATCTCCTCGACCGAGGCGGCCGGACGGTAGCTTGTTCCTCTTTCCAGTGCTTTGCGTATGTGTGCGCGGTATTTGCGTGTGAGGCGTTCATCGGGGGCTTTGCTGTGCAGTGAAATGTAGATGCGGTGGTCGCGCACGGGGATAAACTGCCGCTCACTTAATGCGGCGTATGCGAAGCGGGGGTCCTCGATGGTTTTAATCTCAATGTAGCAGTGCAAAGGGTGGGCAATCTCAAACAATTTGTCGATGAATTTTGTATAGATTTCCTCGCGGTTATTGCACTCTTCGCGATAGACTCCTTCGCCGTAGATTGTGTATCGGTTGCCTATTATCAGCGGCAGGGCTCTCCTTTTTATAATAATAAGATGCCCAAGCTCTCGTTTCTCTTTGTCGTATGCTATGAGCATATAGGGCTGCGAGCGCTTGCTCGTTTCGAGCGTGCGGAACATAAGCTCCGAGTGCTGTATGTTCCCCGGTAGCAACGGCGGTAGCTCTTCTCCTTTTGTGTATATGGCTATATGCATACTATGTGCCAAGTTTCCCGTGTAAAGTTAGTGAAAAATGAAGATAATATTGTATCTTCGCGTAGGTTTTTTGCCCATCGGGCCTGTAAATGGAATTTATATGGAAAATGTATATATATTGGCGATAGAGTCGTCGTGCGACGATACGTCGGCGGCGGTGATGTGTAACGACACGGTGCTCTCCAATGTAACGGCAGGGCAGGCGGTGCACGAACAGTATGGCGGGGTGGTGCCCGAGCTTGCTTCACGTGCACACGAGCAGAATATTGTTCCGGTGGTGGATGCTGCACTAAAAAAAGCGGGGATTGGCAAGGAGAAATTGAATGCCATTGCTTTTACCCGCGGCCCGGGCCTTATGGGGTCGTTGTTGGTGGGAGTGTCGTTTGCCAAAGGGCTTGCAGCCTCGTTGGGTATTCCTATGATAGAGGTTAATCATCTGCAAGGGCACATTCTGGCCCACTTTATAAAGGAGGAGGGCGTGGAGCATTGCTCCCCCGAGTATCCCTTCCTGTGCCTTATGGTGAGCGGCGGAAATTCGCAGATTGTGAAGGTGAACAGCTATAAGGATATGGAAATTGTGGGGCAGACAATAGATGATGCTGCCGGTGAGGCAATGGACAAATGTGCAAAGGTAATGGGGCTTGGTTACCCCGGCGGTCCCATAATAGACAGGCTGGCACGCAACGGTAACCCCAAGGCTTATAGTTTCAGCAAACCGCATATTGCGGGGTTCGATTATAGTTTCAGCGGCCTTAAAACCTCGTTCCTATACACACTGCGTAAGTTGGTTGCCGAGGATGAAAATTATGTCGAGGTTCACAAGGAGGATATTGCAGCGTCGTTCGAGGCGACAGTGGTGGAAATTCTTATGGATAAACTATATAAGGCGTCGAAGGCGTTGGGAATTAAGCGTATAGCCTTGTCGGGCGGAGTCTCGGCCAATACTGCGTTGCGCGAGGCGTACAAGGCCTATGCGAAGCGCTACGGTTGGGAGATTTTTATACCTAAATTCGGGTTTACCACCGACAATGCGGCAATGATAGGCGTTGCAGGTTATTATAAATATCTCGATAAGGAGTTTTGTCCGATGGATGCTCCCGCCTTTTCGCGCACCACAATATGATGATGGAACGAATAAAGGCAATTGCCGAAAGTTTGGTGAAGCGGTTGCAGAAACGTGGCTGCACGCTTGCCACTGCCGAAAGTTGTACCGGCGGTGCAATAGCCGCAGCCGTTACCGCAATTTCCGGTTGTTCGGCGGTGTTCAAAGGCTCGGTGGTTGCCTATTGTAACGAGGTTAAAGCAGAGGTGCTGGGCGTGAGCCGTGAAACTCTTTCTGTTTACGGAGCTGTGAGCGAGGAGACTGTGCGGCAGATGGTGCTGGGCGTGCAATCGCTCCTGAAAGTCGATTGCGCCGTGGCAACTTCGGGCATTGCAGGGCCGGGAGGCGGTTCGCCCGAAAAACCTGTCGGCACAGTGTGGATGGCGGTTGCTGTGGGTAACAGGGTGGAGGCCCGTCTGTTGCAGATTGAGGATAAGGGGCGCGAAGCTAATATTGAAACTACGGTCGCAGAGGCATTGCAATTCCTCTCGGCAATAGAGGCTTCGGACAAGGTTTTATTATAAAATAGAAAATAATTCTGTTTTTGTTTGCACGATTATTTAAAAATCTATATCTTTGCACTCTGTTTTGAGTAAGTATCAAAAGATTAAACAAAAAATATATAGAGATGTCAAAAATTTGTCAAATCACCGGTAAGAAAGCTATGGTGGGTAACAATGTATCACACTCTAAGAGAAGAACAAAGCGTCTTTTCAATGTGAACTTGTTTACTAAAAAGTTCTTCTACGTAGAAGAAGATTGTTGGATTCAGTTGCGCGTGAGTGCAGCGGGGTTAAAAACTATTAACCGAGTAGGCCTTGATGCAGCTCTTAAAGATGCTGTAAAGAAGGGCCACGTTGCTTGGGAGGAAATTAAAGTACTCGATTAATTAAAGGAGGAAAAAGTATGGCTAAGAAGGTTAAAGGAAACCGCGTTCAGGTAATTCTTGAATGCACAGAGCAGAAGACTAGTGGTGTTCCCGGAATGTCTCGTTATATTACAACAAAGAACCGTAAGAACACAACAGAGCGTTTGGAGTTGAAGAAATACAACCCCTATTTGAAGAAAGTTACCATTCACAAAGAAATTAAGTAATAAGAAATGGCAAAGAAAGCAGTTGCAACTCTCCAGACTGGTGATAAGGAGAAATTTGTTAAAGTTGTAAAGTTGGTTAAATCACCCAAGACCGGCGCTTATATGTTTGCTGAGGAGATGCTTCCCCAAACAGATGCAGATGCGGCTTTGAAGAAGTAATTATTGCCTTTTGGCTTGCAATATTAAAAAGACAGCAATAAAAATTGCTGTCTTTTTTTGTATCCGTTTTTTGCCGTTGAGCCCAGGTGAACCATGAGCAGCCTTTATAAGGGCTCAATAGCAAAAAGGTGTGGGTAAATAAAACTTTAATTATTGTGTAGTATACCAGCAGTGGTAATTTTAAAAAATAACCGGTACCGTAAGAGAAAGAGTTAAAGGCCGTCGAAGTTAAGGAAACAGACGAGGACATAGTGCGGTATGCCGTTAATTTTCACACAACGCAATACCGCACGCTTCCGGAGTCCCTTAACTTCGCCGAACAGCCTTTAATGCCAAGCGAGGAACGAACGAGGGATATTGCTTAGCAATTCGCGAGCCGAGGCGTGAGCGACTTGAACGTACTCGTGTGCCGGACCTTTTGGTTCTTTTGGGTAGAAAAGAACGCAAGAATGTTTGACAAATAAATAGTAGTATCCACTGTAAATTTCTACTGAACTTTTATAAATTCTTCTCTTTGTCGAAGATGCGGTTGAAGAGGGCGAGCAGTTTCTCTTTATCGGCAATTGTCGCTCGAAGTTCTTGGAGGCGTTGCGCATTGGGCGATTCGGGTATCCATAGACGCAGATAGCCTTCGTATCCGTACTTCTCGTGCAGATGGTGGCAGGCACGCTCGCAGTGCTCTTGGCGATTTTTCTCGGGGTAGTGGGCAAGGCTGTATTGTATGGTGCGTCGCATAATTGTTTCGCCATCTATAAGGCGGTCGGCCTCGGCTACAATTTTGCCGTATATGGTGCGTGGCGGCTGTTTATTCGAGGCTCGGTGGTCCTCAACAGCATCGGCCATTGTGTTAATCTGTTCAGCGGTGAAGATGGTTTTCAGGAATGTGTCTGCCCGCACAATGTGTGCCGAGGCTGTGTGATGCTCTTCGCGACCTTCGCACAGCCCTGTGTCGTGAAAAGCGGCGATTGTGTACACCATATTGCGGTCGACATTGTAGTGTGTGGCAAGTTGCAGACTTTGCTCAATCACAGTGGTTGCGTGGCGTGTATCGTGTGCTTTGTCGAATTTTTGATAGCGTGGGAGTATCTCCTCTTCTATGTATTTTTGCAGTTGGGGTGTAATTCCTTCGGTCTTCATCGGGTGGTGGTGTTATTGTCGTAAAGATACTATTTTATTGGGGATTTTACATATAAAAAGGTCGCACCTTTTTGGGGTGCGACCTTTCTGTTGTGTTGTGGGTATCTGTTATTCTACAAATACTTTTTTACCGTTGATGATGTAGATGCCGGGTGCGCTGATTGTGTTGAGTTTGCGGCCGGTGAGGTCGAAGATTGTGCCTTTGAGGGCGTTGTTTGTGGTTGTATCTTCAATCTCTATTATGCCGGTTACATCGTCGTCGCTGCTCTCGATGGCTGCCAACAGGTTGTCGTATGCAGTTTGCAGGTCGGCGAGTGTGGCTTTGTACTCGGCAACGCTTTGCTCTATTGTCAAGGCGTTTGTCGATACTTCAACCTCTGCTTGTGCTTCTTCTACTGCTTGTGCAACCTTTTCGCCGGGGTAGTTTATCACGGGCTCCTTGCTACGGGGTGTAAGGCCGAATTCTGCCATGTGCCAGAATATGTGGCCTCCGGCACTCTTGTTGGTTGTGGTAGCTGTTACATAGAAACGGAGTGTGCTGTATGCTGTACCGTTACCTATTGTGCCCGATGCCCACTCGGTACCATTCTGAATTTCTCCGCCATTCTCGTTACGGGGCTCAACGGTTGCAATGTCGGTGTAATTGCTGCCGTCGTTGCTACCCTGTATCTTGATGGTTTTGGGGTAGTCGCCAAGGCCGTCGCCGGTGCGTGCCTGATAGTGGAATTTGAATTCTGCTACGGCATTTTCGTCACCGAGGTTAATCTCGATAAAGTGGTCGTCTGTGATGGTTGTTACCGCATTGTTCCAGTTTGTGTGGAAGAATGTGCCACTCTCTCCGTCGATGAGTGCGGGAACACCATCACCGTCCTTGTTTGAGTTGTGGTCGTTGTGGTCGGCGTTGGACCATATATAATAGTTCTGGCCTTCTGTTACGGTGAGGGGTGCCTCTGTGGCATAGTAGTCGTAGCACTGGTCGATGAGTTCCTCGGTATTTGCAATCAATCTTTCGAGGGCTGTCTTGTCTACCTGTGTGGCGTTGGAGAAGGTAATTACAATCTCGTCGCCTGCACCCGATGCAATCTGATAACATTCGAGGCCGTTTACTGTTTTTGCCTCGCCAAGTGTAACGGCTGTTCCGTTAATGGTAATGTCGGCACCGTCAATGCCTGCACACTTAACGTAGCAGGGTTGTCCCTGATTGTTGGTGATTGTTACCTTGCTTGCTTGGTTGCTGTCCCACTCGATGTTTACGGTAAAGTCGCCTACGGCTTTGAGGCCGCTGATGCTACCTTTGCTCCACTCGGTGGGGAGGGCTGGGAGAATGTCGATTACGTCGGTGTGACTCTGCAACAACATTTCGTTTATACCCGATGTTGCACCGAAGTTTCCGTCAATCTGGAAGGGGGCGTGCGAGTCGTAGAGGTTGTAATAGATACCTCCGGCATATTGGTTGGTGCCGTAGCTTGTAGAGTGCTTCAACGCCTTGCGCAGAATGGCGTGTGAACGGTCGCCCATAAGAGCGCGTGCCCACAGGTTAATCTTCCAACCCATCGACCAACCGGTCGACTCGTCGCCACGCAGTTTCATAGAGTTGATTGCAGGCTCGAAATATTCGCTTGCGGGTGTCAGCTGGCTGAATGGGAAGAGTGCCATCAGGTGCGACATGTGGCGGTGGCCCTTGTCGTTCGATGCGGTGAAGGGGCTGTACTTCCACTCGCGGATAATCTTAGCACCGGTGGGAACACCGTTGTAAGTAGCGCCCCAGCTGCCGTCATACTCTTCGGTGGCAAGACCTTTATCCATCTTTGTGAAGCGGTCTACGATAAGTTCATAGTCGGCCTCGGTGATGATGCCTGCTGCAACGCCACCCAAAATATCGGCGGCTTTTATGGTGTTGTCGAGAGCCTCCCAAGCAATCTGCTGTGCGTGAGCCACTGCATTCTCGCTGCCGGGGCCGTGCTCGGGAGAGTACTCATTGGGGCATTCGTATGTGCCGTCGGCTGCAAGAACCATACGGTCGGCCCAGAATTGTGCTGCTCCGAGCATTGCGGGGAAGGCTCTTGCGAGGAACTCCTTGTCGAGTGTGTAGCGGTAGTATTGCCACAAGTGTGTTACGTACCAAGCGTTGGCAATAACGTAGTTGGGGGCAAAGCCGCTGATACCACCGAAGATGTTATTCTCGGTGAGACAGGTCCATCCGCGTGATTGACCGGCAATTACTGCTCTGTTCTGCCATTCGGGCTGTGCGGCCTCGTTTATAATATAATTAAGGAAGGGCTCGTACATTTCGTTGAGGTTGCCTGCCGACACGGGCCAGTAGTTCATCTGCACGTTGATGTTGGCGTGAATATCGCTGTGCCAAGGGGGGGTGCAGGTGTTGTTCCAGATACCTTGGAGGTTGTTGGGAAGGTCGGTGCCGCGTGACGATGCTATGGAGAGGTAGCGGCCGTAGTTGTAGTACAACTGCTCCAACATAAGGTTGCGTGTGCCGCTTGCTGCGTTGTAGGCTTCGATGAGCTCGTTGGTGGGGAGATTGTTCTCAACGCCGTCGAGTTCAAGGGTTACGCGGTTAAAGAATTTCTGGTGGTCGGCAACGTGGGCTGCGTATACGGCGTTCCAGCCTCTTTCGGCAACTGCATCGGCTTGTGCCTTGTTGTCGGCGGGGAGGTTTGCGGCATTGCCGTTTATGTGCGACGGGTCGTTACCGATAAAGTCGGTGCTTCCTACAAGAACGATGAGTACTTCGTCGGCCTCTTCAACGGTGATTCCGTCGGTGCCGGTAGATGTAAAGCCGCCTTTGGCAACTACTTTAAGGGTGGCGTTGTAGCTCACTGTTTCCAATTTGCCGGTGAACTGTGCATAGCCGTCGGAGTAGCTTGTTGTAGCTGCTACGGTGGGCTTGCCACTCTCCATTGTGATGCGGAACGATAGCTTGCCTGCCTCCGATGCGGTGATTTTTGTTACAATGGCCTTGTCGGGGTTGCTGGCAATGTACTGCTTGGTGTATTTTACACCGTTTACATCTTCGTAGGTTACGGTTCCTGTTGCGGTGTTGAGGTTAAGGTCGCGGTAGTAGTTCTGCACGGGTTTTGTGCGGTTGTATGTGAAATTACCGCTTATGTCCTCGATGTATACGGAACCGAAGGGGAGATAGTAGCCGTATGAATTGGGGCCGCCGCTCCACAGGGTCTTGTCGTTGAAGAGAATTTCGTCTTTTGCAACGCCGCCGAAGAGCGAACCTCCGAATTGTCCGTTACCGATGGGGAGTGAGTACTCCATCCAAGTGTTGGCAACTTTGGTTGCGGGAGCGGGCTGTGTGTACCAAAGGGTGAGTTTCTCCTCGGGTGTAGCTGCGTTTGATTCTGCAACTTTGAATTCGGGGTATACAATGTCGGCCTCGTTTACAAACTGCACGGGGTTGCCATCGGCGTTTGCGTTCCAAAGACCGATGGGTTTATCGCTGCCGGCGCCGCCCCACATATTGAATGCTGTGGTTGCGGAGCTTGCGTGCTGAATTTCGAGGTAGAGGGGGTAGTTGCCATTCTCGGTGGCTACAATCTTGAAGCCTTGTGCATCGGCTGTTGTGCTTGTCTTGATGCGCTCGCTCTGATATACAAGGTAGTTGCCATCTTTGTTCACAATCTGGCAGTTATCCTTTGTTCCCACGAGTTTCCACTTTTGGGCGTTGAGGTCGTCGATAGAGGCTGTGAGCACGTTGTTGCCTGTGCCTTTATCCTCGATTACCCAACCGCCGTTACCGAACTTGATGAAGTACCAGTAGTCGTTGCTGCTGTCGCTGAAATTGGGGAATGTGGGCTCGGCACTGACGAATGTGAGGGGGTTGTTGTTGTCGCCCTTGCTCCATACGCCGAGCTCTTTTCCGGTTCCTGTTCCACCGTGCTGGTTCATATAGCTGTTTCCGCTTACGCCGCTCACTTGTATTTCATAGTAGCCGGCGTTGCTGTTCTCGTGTAGTATGAGGGTGGCCTTGCTGTCGGCCGATGCTGATGTGGCGAAACGGCTGCCGTTCCAAGAGAGGTAGTTGCCGTTTTTGTTCTTCATATAGAAGCTTGTTTCGTCGCCCACTAGCTGCCACAATTGTGCGCCTGTATAGGATTTTTCGGCTGTTTGCACATTGTTGTCTGCGCCCTGGTCGGCAATTACTGCGCTACCGGCGCGAAACTGTGCCCACCAATATGTGGGTTCTGCCTCGGTTGAGAAGAAGGGGATTACTGTAACTTCGGGCTCCTCGCCTTCGAGTATGAAGGCTACGGGGTTGCCGCCGTCGCCGGTGGTCCACTCGCTGATTTTCTTGCCGGCAGCAGCTCCCTGAAACATATTCATACAGCCTTCTGCACCGATGCGCTGAATTTCGTATGCGCCTTCGTAGTTGCCGTTTGCGGTCTTGAATGCGCTCAATTCTACTTTGTTGGCCTCGGTGGTGGAGTAGTAGAACGATGTAGCGGTGCTGTATCCCAGCCAGTTGCCGTTCTTGCTCTTCATATAGAAACTGTCGGGGGTACCGATGAACTGCCAGAATTGTGCATTGTCGCTACCATCTTTGGCTGCGGTGAGGGCATTCTGCTCCGAACCTTTGTCGGTCAATGCCCAATTGCCATTCTGGAATACTACTTGGTACCACACGGGGCTATCCTCGGTTGAGAAGATTGCGGGGTCGGTTGCAACGGAGGCAAGGCTCAAAAAAGATATTTGATTGGCTTCGTTCAATATGTCGGCGTCGCCCACCGAACCGGTGATTGCGCGGGTTGCTGTAATGCGGCTCATAGATTTGTTGGAGCCTTTACGCATAATCTCCCAGCTACCTTTGATATTTTCGGTGAGTGTGAGGGCTATCTTCTCGCTTTTATTGGCGGTGGTTGTGTAGCGGTTGTTCGCAGCGTCGTAGGCAAGGTAGTTGCCGAGCTTGCTCACAAGGTAGAAGCCGTCCTTGCTTCCAACGATGTTCCACTTTGCAGCATCGCTCTCCTCGGCTGTGGCTGTGGCAGCGTTGTTGCCTGCGCCTTGGTCGAAGAGTACATCGCCGCTGGCACTGAACTTAATATAGTGCCACACGGGGCTTGCCTCGCTTGCGTATGTGGGAGGGAGTGCCGAAAGTGCCTGATAGACATCGGCAGGAAGAATGTCTTTTAATTTAAGGGGCAGATAGACCATAGAGTAGCCGCCGGGAGCCTCTTCGTAGTAGATGGCGAGTGTCTCCTTGTCGGGGAGAAGAGTCATTGAAGAGTAGGCTGAATATGCATTTGAGATTGCTATTTTGGTCCATCCGCTCGATAGTTTAGTGGGTGTGTAATCGGCAGGGTCGTTGCTCAATACCTTGTAGAATATGGCAACATTGCTGCGGTCGTTGCCGGTGGGAGCCGACTGGAAGAGTACGTTGCCCACGAGTATGGGCTCGCCGTTGGTGCTGTTGCCGCCCCAAGCAAGGTCTCCAATATCGTTGGTTGAAACTTCGCCTACCCAGCTGCCTTCGCCCTTTTCAGCGTCGGTGTAGCGGAATACGTTGAAGTAACGGCCGTTGTATTTGCGGCTGCTCAATAGCACGCTGCCGTCGGGCAACTCCTCGCATTTGGGCTCGTTACCCCATTTTGAAGGGCAGTTGTCGTAGCCAAGCTTGCCGAGGATGTTCCAAGTTTTTCCAAAATCGTCGGAATAGAGGGCGTAGTTGTGGTGCTGTCTGTTTGTTGTTGTTACCACCCACACTGCGCAGTAGATGCGGTAGTGAGTGCCCACTTTGATTTTGCTGCTTTGCGCTATGCGACCGGCACCGATGAACATAGAGCTTGAATGTACAGTGCCGTTGCTATCCTTGAACAAGGGGTAAAGGTCGTATGTAACCTCTTGGGACTCACCAACTTCCCACTGCTGCGTAGCCTCGTTGAATGTAATATAGAGGCGTGCCACGCGGTTGGGGTTTTCGGGGTTTTCGTCGGTTCCCGAACCGTAGTTACCATCCCAGCAGGTGCGGTTACCGCAAACGCTCATTACAAGCACTTGGTTGCTCTCGCGGTCGGCAACTATTGCGGGGTCGCCAAAGCCGAGCTTCCATATACCTTCGTTGGTGTGTCCCAATCCATCGGCAATGGTTACCGATTCGGTCCAGCTGTGTCCGTCCCACTCGCTGCCGGCAGCGGTGCTGTGGCGCATAACAAGGTCAACCTCGCCGTAGCCAATATCGTTGCCGCAGGGGCGGTAGTCGTTTATGGCAAACACATAACCATTGGCTGTGGTTGTGAGTGCGGGGATACGGTAGGGCTTTCCGTTGGGGCCGGGTGAATAGAAGAGATACTGATATTTGTTATAGGTGTCTACCGCAATGTTTACATTTACGGTGAGGCCGCCTTCGGGCAATGTCTGGTCGGCGATAGACTCGCTACCGTTGAAGTCCATCTTCCAGCCGTGGCACATAAAGCCTTTGGAGATTCCGAAGATTGCTCCCTCGGGCAGATACATTGTGCTCGATGCGGGGATTGTTGTCTTTTCGAGCATTCTTGTGCTTGTTGTGCCGTTGATGTTTATTGCAAGCTCGCCTATCTTGTAGTTCTGCTCGTAACCGCCTGCGGTCTGTGCATTGTAGTTTACTTTGAGAGCTTTGTCGGTGGCAATTTTTTTGATGTCCCAAACGGAACCGCCATCGCTTACATTGTAAAGTTTGATATTCTGGCCTGCGCCACCGTGCATATTGAAACTCTGGCTGCTGGTTCCTGCGGGGCATATTGCAACGGCTCCGCTGGCTTGTGATACGATGCAGAGGTCGGTTCCCGTTGCGGTGAGTGTGGCTGCCGAGCCGCTTCCTGTTCCGGCGAGTGTCACTGCGAGAGTGTTGCCTGCTGTGCGGCTGTACATCTTGAACGATTCGGGGGTTCCCACAAGGTACCATATTTCATTCTCGCCGTATGCGCTGCTGCCGCTGTTCACTGCATTGTCGGTGTAGGCTGCGGCGGCATTCATTTTAATTGCATAGGCTTTGTCGCGATTGTTGTATATGGCTACGGGAATGGGATTTTCGAGCGATGATGAGAAAATGTCGATGCTGTAACGTGCCTCGATGCTGATGTCCTCGTCGAGTGTGCTCACTGTGTACTCTGTGCCCAAGTTCTCATCGCCATTGAAAAAGCCTACGAATGTGTAGGGGTTGTTTGCTGTTGCTGTGAGTGTTACGGGGAGTGTCACGGTATTCTCCCATTCGTTGTAGGGGAGAGTGGTAGCATCGCCGTTTACAAGAATTTCTCCGGCACCGGCGTAGTTGGCTGTTACGCTCAAATGGTTGCCACTGGGCTCAATGTATTCGACAAATACATAGTCGGTGCAGTAGCTTTCTGTTGTCTGATTGTAAACTCTGTTGGCTTGGTCGAAGCCTGTACCATCGTTCTTTGTTACAAGAAAGCGGCTCGCATTGTCCGACCAAATGGTGGTGCCTGCGTGAGTTACGGTTCCACTGCCGAGTGTGAAATTGTAGGCTGCGTCGGCAAGGGCTTTGTGTCCCAGATACTTTGCGGTGTTGCCTACATTGCGGAATGTGTACTTGCCGTTGGTTACGGTACATTCCCACACATAGTTGTCGCTGTTCTCGTCGACAGCGGTACTTAATGCCAATGTCCCGTTGTCGTTGTAGAAGTAACGGGGTACATAAGCACTGTTGTAGTAGGTGTCGGCATAGATGTAGTACTTCTTGCCGCTCTCGGGCGTGCCGGTAGAGGTATCGCTCATTATCGGCGTTACGGCCCAAAGGTTTGCAATGCTCACTATGAATGCGAGCATATACAAAAACAGTCTTTTGGTTTTCATAAATGTGATTAATTAAAAAGTTATATAAAATTAAATTATTTGCGGATATATTCCAATTTGCAAATAAACGAAAAAAAAAGCAAATGGCAAGGTCTTTTGTTGCTTTTTTATATATTAGGTATATTTATTTAAGGATAGTTTGTTTTTCACTCGCATTTGTCTTATCTTCGCATAGTGTAACGGGTGTGTTTCTTGCCCATTAAAATTTGAGTATTATGAGTCAGATAGTGTCGCCGTCGCTCCTGTCGGCCAATTTCGGAAATTTGCAGAAGGACCTGGAAATGATTAACCGCAGCGAGGCTGATTGGTTGCATATAGATGTTATGGATGGGGTGTTTGTGCCCAATATCTCATTCGGCCCTCCCGTGCTTAAATATGTTGCGGAGCTTTGTACAAAGCCGCTCGACGTGCATTTGATGGTGGTTAATCCGATGAACTATCTTGATGCGGTGAAGGCGTTGAATGCCCGTATAATGAATATTCACTACGAGGCTTGCACTCACTTGCACCGCGCTGTAACGCAGATAAAAGATGCGGGTATGTTGGCGGGTGTTACGCTCAATCCCTCTACTCCTGTGTGTATGTTGAAGGATATAATCGAGGAGTTGGACTTGGTGCTGCTTATGAGCGTGAACCCGGGCTTTGGCGGGCAGAAGTTTATACCTCACACAGTGAATAAAGTGCGTGAATTGCGTGAGTTGATAGACTCGACCGGCTCAAAGGCTGTTATTGAGGTTGATGGTGGCGTGAATGTGGCTACTGGTGCTCTTTTGGCAGAGGCCGGTGCCGATGCGCTGGTTGCCGGTAATGCGGTATTTGGTGCCGAGAGTCCCGAGGCGGTAATTTCGGCGTTGCGTGCATTGTAACGAATGTGACTGATTTTGATATAAAGAACTTCCCGTTGCTGAAACTTGCGTTACCGCTTGTTGCAGGCATAATTATAGGGTGGCTGTGTGGCGTTGATGTGCTGCACATTGCCACCTTGTTTGTTGTGTCGTTGCTTGTGCTTGCGGCGGGCTTTTTGTCGCAGGCTCCTCGGTGGCTGTTTGGTGCCGGAGTGGTGGGTGCGATGCTTGCCATAGGACTGTTTGTGATTACTTGCGACAAGGGAATTGAAAATCCAAAATGGACCGATGAAAAGGGCGTTTTTGAGGCTCAATTGCTTGAAAATCCTCATTTGCGTGGTGTTGCCACAAGGGCGTTGGCACGTGTTGTGCGTGAGGGTGATGCGATGAGAGGCGCGCGTAACGAGGGTGTTGTACAATTGTATTTTGCCAATTGCGTGGAGGCACTAGCCTTGAATGTGGGCGATAAGATTCGTTTCAAAGGAGCGATACAGAATCCAGCAAACAGTGGTAATCCTGCGGAGTTTGATGTTGTGCGTTATATGCGTATAAAAGGGGTTACGGGAACGGTGTTTCTCCCTGTGGCAGCTTGGGAGTTTGCGGGGAGGGGTGAGCGCACCCTCTCGATGCTTGCGCTTGCTGTGCGTGAACGTATTGTGGATATGTATGAGAAGGTGGGCTTTGAGGGTGAGGGGCTTGCGTTGCTGTCGGCTTTTTCGGTGGGTGAGCGGCGCGGGTTCCCGCAGGACTTAAAAGAGGCCTATTCTTCGGCGGGTGTGAGCCATATTCTTGCTTTGTCGGGCTTGCATTTGGGTATGTTCTATATGGTGCTTGTGGCTCTTTTTTCGTTTGCCGGCGGCTCGCGCACGGCTTTTGTTTTAAGAGAACTGCTTATTTTGCTTCTGCTGTGGGCTTTTGCTTTTGTTGCGGGGCTCACTCCTTCGGTGGTGCGTGCTGCAATATTGTTTACTATTCTTGGGGTGGGGCGTTGTTTGAGACGCGACGGCTCGGCTCTTAATTCTTTGGGCTGTGCGGCGATTGTGATGCTGATTGTGTCGCCTCGCTTGCTTTTCGATGCGGGGTTTCAGCTCTCATTCTCTTCGGTGGCGTCTATATTGTTGCTGCTTCCTTGGTTGCGTCGCGTTTTTCGTTGCGATGATTATGGGGGTGTCTATAATAGGGTGCTGTCGCTTGTGGCAGTGTCGCTGGCTGCGCAGATGGGGGTGTTGCCGTTTGTGTGGTACTATTTTGGTACCTTCCCTATCTATTTTTTGCTTGCCAATATTGTGATTGTGCCGCTTGCTTCGTTGCTTATGGTTCTTGTGGTACCATTGTGGGTGACGTCCTTTTTCCCCATTATACAATGGCCTGTTGTGTGGCTTTTGTCGCAGTTGCTCTCTGCTGTAAATGGGGTGGTCTCTTTTGTTGCCTCCTTGCCGGCAGCCTCGCTCTTGTTGCCACAGGTGGGTGTGCCGGGTGCTTGTTTGGTGGCTCTGTTGCTTGGGGTGCTCTTGTGGAGCGTGGCAGGCAAACGTTGGCTTTCGGCAGGGTTGACAGCAGTGGTTGCGATAGTGGTTCTTTTGTTGAATATTTTTACTATGAAAAATAGTGGCGACGAGGATTATTTGCTGCTGTTCAACAATGGGAAAATGGCGGCGGTGCTTGCCGTTACGAGTGACAAAGAGTGTTATATGCTATCGTCTGTTCCGCAGTTTGACGCCGATTGCGACCGCGTGGCAGGCCCTTATGTGGAGCGTGAGCGATTGTGTGAGCCGCGGTGGGCGGATGATGGTTATCGCGATTCTCTTTTGGTGCGCTCACAGGGGCTTGTCTATTTTGGAGGCTTGCGCGTGCAGATGCTTGCCGATGATTGTTGGCTTGCCGACAGCTTGCAACGTCCGGTTGATGCGTTGCTTTTGTGTCGTGGCTTTTTGGGCCCTGTCGAGGAGTTGCTCTATCATTATCCTGCGCGTTGCGTAATTCTCGACGGCTCGCTTTACGATGGCAGCAGGCGCAGGCTGTTGCGCGAATGTGATAAGAGTAACGTTGTTTGTATAGATATTTCGCAAAGTGGTGCGCTTAAATTGCAGGGCTGTGGCGATGATTTTTCGGTGGAATTTATGCGTGGTAAGTAATTATTTGGCCCAAAGGGTGTTGTTTAAATGATGTGGGTTTATTATCTTCGCATAATAAACCTTTTTTTATGCTTGACCGATTGATTACAGAAGCCCAACTGGCTGAATTGAAGAATATTATAGAGGGTAACGATAAATTTGTTGTGGTTGCTCACAAAAATCCCGATGGCGATGCTGTGGGCTCCTCGCTTGGCTGTATGCTCTATTTGCGCAGTTTGGGGAAGAGTGCCGATGTGATTCTGCCCAATGCTTTTCCCGATTTTCTTCGATGGCTGCCGTCGGCCGGCGATATTGTGCTCTTCGATACTCACAAGGAGAAGGCTGCGACGCTGATAAATGGTGCCGATGTTATTTTCTGTCTCGATTTTAACACCTTGTCGCGTTTGGGCGAAATGGGCGAGATTATTGCCGCTTCATCGGCAGTGAAGGTGCTTGTGGATCATCATCTGCATCCTGACGATGGCTTTCGCGTTGCGGTATCTTCTCCCACGGCTTGTGCAACGTCGGAGCTTGTTTTTCGTATGATTTACAGGCTCTCCACGCTCGACGGGCTGGATTTAAATATGGCAAAAGCAATCTACACAGGAATGATGACCGACACGGGCTCTTTTGCCTATGCGTCGAACCGCAAGGATATTTATCTCATTGTGGCCGAGCTTATTGCAAAGGGCATCGACAAGGATTTAATCTACCGCAAGGTCTTTTATAATTACTCGGAGTCGCGCATGAAACTGATGGGCTATGTGCTGTATGAAAAATTAAAGTTTTTCCCGCGCAAGAATGCCTCGCTAATAACCCTCACGTACGAGGAACTTAAACGCTTTAATGTGATGAAGGGCGACACAGAGGGGTTGGTGAATATTCCTTTGCAAAAGAAGGGGTTGCGTCTGTCGTGCTTTTTGCGCGAGGAACAGCCCGGGAAAATAAATGTGTCGTTGCGCAGCGTGGGTAATTTCCCTTGTAACACCCTCGCGGCTGAGTTTTTTAATGGCGGTGGGCACAAAAATGCATCGGGTGGTGAGGTGCGCGACACAATGGAGGTTGCCGTTGCGCAGTTTATGAAGGCACTGGAAGCCTATAATGAACAGCTTGTCGGGTGATTTTGTGTGTAAAATAAACAAAATATAGATATTTTTATCTATTTTTTTGAAATATGTTTTTGGATTTTCACAACTTAATTGTACTTTTGAGTTTGATATGAAAAAAACAGGTGGAAATTTTGCTATGATGAAAAATAATTGGTTTTTTTTGCTGCTTTTGCCCTTGATGGCGATGTTATTTACTGCTTGCGAGGACGAGGTCTCTTATTCGGATATGAAGGACAAGGAGCAGGATGCGATAAATAAATTTATGATGATTGATGGTGTTTGTGTAATATCGCAGGCACAATTTATGTTGCAAAATTATACAACAAATGTCGACAGAAACGAGTATGTGCTGCTCGATGATGTGTATGTGCAGTTCGTGAGAAATCCATTTGATGTGCAGAATGCAAGAAAGATAGAGGAGGGGGAGTCTGTGAATCTGTTGGTTCGTTACACCGAATATAATGTGATGGAGGGAAATATAATCTCGACCAACGAACAGGAGGCAGATGCCGATGAAATGACAATAACAAACGACAGTGGTTCTTTTAGTGCGGCATTCTATCAGGGTGTGATGATGGACCAATATGGAACAAGCGCAGTACCAAGCGGTTGGCTTGTGGCAATGCCTTATCTCTATTTTACGCGCAATACGGCGAACTTGGCCGAAGTTAATCTTATTGTTCCGCACACTGCGGGAACATCGCTCGCGGCAACATACGTTTATCCCTGCTTTTATAACATAACATTTCAACCCAAAAGATAACCTACTACTAATTAAAAACTTATATGACACTTATTAAATCAATCTCCGGAATCAGAGGTACCATCGGTGGTAAGGCCGATGAAGGTTTAACTCCTCTCGATGTAGTGAAATTAACTTCGGCGTATGCAGCGTTGATACGTAAGACAACAACAAAGAAGAGCAACAAGATTGTTGTGGGCCGCGATGCTCGTTTGTCGGGTGAGATGGTGAACAAGATTGTGTGCGGTACTCTTATGGGTATGGGCTTCGATGTTGTGGATATAGGCCTCGCTTCGACTCCCACCACAGAAATGGCTGTTACAATGGAGGATGCTTGCGGTGGTATAATTCTCACAGCGAGCCATAATCCCCGTCAATGGAACGCTTTGAAACTGCTTAACGAGCAGGGTGAGTTCTTGAATGCAGCCGAGGGTAAAGAGGTTCTGCGCATTGCCGAGGCCGAGGAGTTTGATTATGCCGATGTTGAGACTCTTGGCAAATATCGCCTTGACGAAACATACGACGACAAACATATTGATGCAGTTCTTGCTTTGCCTCTTGTGGATGTTGAGGCTATAAAAGCTGCCGGATTTAAAGTGGCTATCGATTGTGTAAACTCGGTTGGTGGCGTAATTCTTCCCAAATTGTTCGATAAATTGGGTATTACAAAGGTTGACAAACTCTATTGTGAGCCCACCGGTGACTTCCAGCATAATCCTGAGCCTCTTGCAAAGAATTTGGGCGATATTATGGGGCTTATGGCGAAGGGCGGCAATGATGTTGCTTTTGTGGTAGACCCCGACGTTGACCGTTTGGCTATCATTTGCGAAAATGGTGAAATGTATGGTGAGGAGTATACTCTTGTAACCGTTGCCGATTATGTATTGAAACATACTCCCGGAAATACCGTATCAAATTTGAGCTCTACACGTGCTTTGCGCGATGTTACAAATGCACACGGTTGCGAGTATGCAGCATCGGCTGTGGGCGAGGTTAACGTGGTTACCAAAATGCGCGAGGTTAACGCTGTTATTGGTGGCGAGGGTAATGGTGGAGTAATCTATCCTGCTTGTCACAGCGGTCGCGATGCATTGGTGGGTATCTGCCTCTTTTTGAGCCATCTTGCTCACGAGAAAAAGACAGTGAGCGAGTTGCGTGCAACCTATCCTGCTTACTTTATGGGCAAGAATCGCATCGATCTTAAACCCGGTTGCGATGTTGATGCCATTCTCGAAAAGATTAAGGCTACATACGCAGGTAAGGCCGAGATTAACACTGTTGACGGCGTGAAACTCGACTTCCCCGACAAGTGGGTACACTTGCGCAAGAGCAACACCGAACCTATTGTTCGTATCTACTCCGAGGGCCCCACACAGGAGGCTGCCGATGCAATAGGTGAAGAAATTCTTGCACTCGCAAACAGCTTGATGTAATAATTTCTTTATGAAACTATAACAGCGTGCAGTGTACACTGCACGCTGTTTGTTTGGAATATTGCTTTTTAATATTTATCTGTTTTGTGTTTTCAATATTTTTTATAAACTTTGTGGCAAACCATAATTTATAGCTTTTTGATAGGGATGTTTATATAGAATATTATAAATAATTATTGAGGGCAGGCTTGTGTAAAATATAAATGGGCCTGCCTTTAATAATTATTTATAGTTAGGATACATATATAAACTCCCTTATCACCGCATTGCTTACAAAAAAACCTTTTGGGGTAAGGGCAAGGTTGCCGTTGGGCTTCTCTTGTAGATTGCCAAAGGCAATTTCTTTGCGCGCAACTCTCATCATATAATTATATAAGGTGTTACCGAATTTCTCTTTTACCCACGCGAGGGGAAGCCCCTCGGCTGTGCGCAGACGGGTGAGAATGGCGTCGTTGTAACGCTCCTCGTTTGTGAGTTCTTCTACCTCGAAAGCCGGCACTCCTTCGTTTATACCTTTTATATATTGCGCAATGTCGGCAATGTTCCAGCCGCGCGATGTTCCATTATAGGAGTGGGCGCCGGCGCCGCAACCAAGATAGGGCGTGTCGTTCCAATAGCTGCTGTTGTGGCGACTCTCGCGCCCGGGCTTTGCAAAATTGGATATTTCGTAGTGGTGGTATCCGGCTTTCCCAAGTTCCTCGATAAGGGTGTTGAACTGTGCGATGTTCTCCTCTTCGCTCAATTCCGTTATCTCTCCCTTTTGCAGGGCGCGATAGAGAGGCGTGCCCTCTTCATATGTGAGATTATAGGCCGAAATATGCTCGGGTTGCAGGGCGATGGCACTGCGTAGGTCGCTTTTCCACTGTTCGAGGGTGGAGCAGGGGAGGGCAAACATAAGGTCGATGCTTATGTTGCGGAAGCCTGCAATGCGGGCATTCTTCACAGCTTGTCGGGCACTGTCGGCTGTGTGCCGACGACCCAAGCGTTGCAATTGCTCGTCGCAGAAACTCTGCACTCCCATACTTATGCGGTTGAATCCCTGTTTGTGGAGCATTGCAAGGTGCGAGGGGGTGAGATCGTCGGGGTTACACTCAATGGTAATTTCGGCAGCGGGGCTTATGGAGTATTCCTTTTTTATTGTGGCGAGAATGCTGGTTAGTTGTTCGGTGGTGAGCAACGATGGGGTGCCGCCGCCAAAATAGATGGTCTCTATGGTGGCTCCTTTAATGTACTCTTTGCGCAATTCTAACTCACTGCAAATGGCGTTGGTGTAGTCTTGTTGCAGATGGTGCTGTGTGGTTGAGTAGAATGCACAATATCTGCATCGTTGCTTGCAAAAAGGTATATGTATATATAGGCCTGCCATAGTTCCTGCTAAAAAATGTAAAAAACTTCTGCGAAGATAATTTTTTTCTCTCTTTTTTAAAAAACCTTTTATTTCTATTTGCTTTTTTAGTGGGAATTTCCTACATTGCTACCGCTTTTATAACATAACTAACCAAGCAAGATTTCTTGGGGATAGGCAGGGCAGATAGGGATACGCCTGTAAATGGTTGCAGTAATCTGATGCTTGCTTATCTTTTTTGCGGTCTTGTTACAAAAACAAAAAAACAATATGAAAACTTATCAAACTAACGAAATTAAGAACATTGCCATCGTGGGATGTTCAGGCTCGGGAAAAACCACGCTCACAGAGTCTATGCTCTTTGAGGGTGGTATTATAAAACGCAGAGGCTCGGTTGAGGCCAAAAATACCGTGAGCGACTATTTCCCTGTTGAGCAGGAGTATGGTTATTCGGTGTTTACAACGGTGTTCCAGGTGGAGCAGGCCGGAAAGAAGCTGAACCTTATCGATTGTCCCGGTGCCGATGATTTTGCCGGAGGTACGGTGTGTGCTCTTGAAGTGTGTAATCTTGCAATGGTTGTGATTAACGGCCAATATGGTGTTGAGGTTGGTACACAAAACTGCTTCCGCTACGTGCAGAAGATGAAAAAACCGGCAATGTTTGTAGTTAATCAGGTTGATAATGAAAAATGCGATTACGATAATGTTATAGAGCAGTTGCAGGCTGTTTATGGTTCAAAGGTGGTGCCCGTGCAGTATCCAGTTGCCGCAGGCCCCGGCTTTAATTCCATAATCGACGTGCTGTTGATGAAGAAACTCACTTGGACAGGCGAGGGACAGGCTCCCATCGTTGAGGATATTCCGGCCGACCAAGTTGAAAAGGCAAAAGCGTTGCATACAGAACTTGTGGAGAAGGCTGCCGAGAATGAGGAGGAGTTGATGAACAAATTTTTTGATTCGGACGACCTTTCTACCGATGATATTCGTATGGGTGCACGTTTGGGCCTCTCTACCGGCAGTGTATACCCTGTTCTTTGCTGTTCGGCTGCTACCGATGTTGCGGTAGGCCGTTTGTTGGAGTTTTTGGCAAATGTGGCTCCCGAGGTTGATGATATGCCGCAACCTGTTAACGTCGAGGGTGTTACCGTTCCTTATGACAGCAATGCTCCCACTTCGTTGTTCTTCTACAAGACATCGGTGGAGCCCCACATTGGTGAGGTTAATTATTTCAAGGTTATCAGCGGAACATTGAAGCCCGGAATGGATTTTGTAAATGCCGACCGTGGCTCAAAAGAGCGTATTTCGCAGATTTATTGCAGCGCAGGTGCTAATCGTACAGCAGTGGATGAATTGAAGGCCGGTGACCTTGGCTGTACAGTTAAATTGAAGGATGTGCGCATTGGTAACACTCTTAATGATAAGGATGCCAACAATAGATTTTCATTGGTTAAATATCCCGCATCGAAATATTCTCGCGCGATACGCCCTGTCAATGAGAGTGAAATGGAGAAACTTATGCAGGCGCTCAATCGTATGCACGAGGAGGATCCCACTTGGCGCGTAGAGCAGTCGAAGGAACTTCGTCAGACAATTGTTTACGGTCAGGGTGAATTCCACTTGCGCACTCTTAAATGGCGACTCGAAAATGTGGAGAAAATCCAGATTGTTTACGAAGAACCCAAAATTCCTTATCGCGAAACTATTACCAAGGCAGCCCGTGCCGACTATCGTCACAAGAAACAGTCGGGTGGTGCCGGTCAGTTTGGCGAGGTACACCTCATTGTTGAACCTTACGAGGATGGCAAGCCTTTGCAGGATGTTTACCGCTTCAATGGTCAGGAGTTCAAGATGAATGCAAAATCCACCGAGGAGATTACACTCGAATGGGGTGGTAAGTTGGTATTTGTGAACAGTGTCGTGGGCGGTTCAATCGATACTCGCTTTATGCCTGCTATTCTGAAAGGAGTAATGGAGCGTATGGAGCGTGGTCCGTTGACCGGTTCTTATGCTCGTGACGTGCGTGTTATTGTATATGATGGTAAAATGCACCCGGTAGATTCTAATGAGGTGTCCTTTATGTTGGCAGGCCGCAATGCGTTCAGCGAGGCGTTCCGCAATGCCGGCCCCAAGATTTTGGAGCCTGTTTATGATGTTGAGGTTTTTGTTCCCTCGGATAAAATGGGTGATGTGATGAGCGATATTCAGGGCCGCAGAGGTATGATTATGGGAATGGAGAGTGAGAATGGTTACGAAAAACTCTCGGCAAAGGTTCCTTTGAAGGAGATGGCCTCTTACTCAACTTCGTTAAGCTCGCTCACCGGTGGTCGTGCATCATTTATAATGTCGCCTTCTTCCTATGAACTTGTTCCCACCGATGTTCAGGATAAACTTATGAAGGAGTTTGCATCGAAAGAGGAGGAGTAACAGTTCTTTTTGCTTTATATTGAAGAGCACCCCGAGCGGGGTGCTCTTTTTTTGTTAAAATGTGGCGTATTTTTGCTAAAATGAGCTTTCTTTTGTGTTTGTGGTTGTTAAAATCGCAACTATAATAAATGGTTTTGTTAATTAAAAGGAAAATTGGATAAATATTTCTTATAAATGATACAATCTTTGTTGCCTGTGATTATATTTGCCGTATGAAAAAGAATGTAATATGGATTGTGGGGCTCGTAATGGGCATCTGTTGTATGGGGCTTCTTTATTTGCAGCTCACATATATAGAGGCTATCGTGGATATGCGCCGCGAACATTTTGAGGAGGGTGTGAGGAGAAGTCTTTATCAGGTTGCCTATAATTTAGAGCTCGAAGAGATGCGGCATTATCTCACGAAGGATATTCAGAAGGATATTCATCGAGGGCAGATTAAGGATGGCTTTCTTAAATTGGAACATAGTTATCTTGCTTCGTCCGAGGGTGGAAATGTCCTATCGGCCTTCGAACTTAAAACTTTTGTAAAAAATCCCAGCCAATCGGTGTCGCAATTCAAAATAAATTCCAATCGCGGAAATATGTCTATGCGCGATGCGCAGCGTCTTTCTATGGAGATTTTGAGCAAGCGTTATAAATATCAGCGTGCGGTGCTCGATGAGGTTGTCTATAATATGCTCTATCAAGCAAGCGAAAAACCGTTGCAGAGTAGAATAAATTTCAGCAAACTTAACCAGAATATTAAAACCGAGCTTGCCAACAATGGAATTCTGCTGCCCTATCATTTCAGGGTGTTGCGCGGAGATTCCAAGGAGGTGTATCGCTGTCCCGACTTTTCCGACGAACAGAGTGAGAATAAATATAAGGAGTTGATATTCAAGAACGACCCTCCTGCGCGTATGGGTATGCTCGAAGTTCATTTCCCCACGCTGATTCTGAACAAATATATTTATAGTTCGGTTAAATTTATGATTCCTTCCATACTCTTCACTTTTGTTTTGTTAATAACATTTGTGATAACATTATATATGGCGGTGCGTCATAAAAAGATAACCGAAATGAAGAACGATTTTATAAATAATATGACTCACGAGTTTAAAACCCCAATCTCCACAATATCGCTTGCGGCGCAGATGTTGCAGGACCAGACGGTGGCAAAATCTCCCGAAATGTTCGGGCGTTTGTCGGGGGTGATAGCAAGTGAGACTAAACGCTTGCGCTTTCAGGTTGACAAGGTGTTGCAGATGTCGATGTTCGATGATAAGAATACCGCCTCGCTGAAAATGAAGGAGCTCGATGCGAATGACCTTGTAGAGGGCATTGTAAATACTTTTGCAGTGAAAGTGGAGCAGAATGGCGGGGAACTTGTCTGGGAACTCGACGCAACCGACCCCTTTGTGTATGTCGATGAGATGCACTTTACGAATGTGGTGTTTAATCTTATGGACAATGCGGTGAAATATCGTCGTCAGGATGCACCATTGAAATTGGAGGTGCGCACTTGGAACAGTAATGGAAACTTTATGCTGTCGGTAAAAGACAATGGAATTGGCATACGCAAAGAAGACCTTAAAAAAATATTTGATAAATTTTACAGAGTTCACACCGGAAATATACACGATGTTAAAGGGTTTGGCCTCGGCCTTGCCTATGTGAAGCAGATTGTGCAGGCACTGAAAGGTTCCATAAGGGCCGAAAGTGAGCCGGGCGTGGGCACCACATTTATAATTGTATTACCCTTAAAATAAAGATTATGGACGAGAAACAGAGAATTCTATTGTGCGAGGACGATGAGAACCTCGGTATGTTGTTGCGTGAATATTTGCAGGCAAAGGGCTTTTATGCCGAATTGTGCCCCGATGGTGATGCCGGTTATAAGGCGTTTCTTAAAGGAAAATTCGATTTTTGCGTGCTCGATGTTATGATGCCTATTAAGGATGGATTTACTCTTGCACAGGAGATTCGTGCGGTAAATTCGGAAATTCCCATAATTTTCCTCACGGCAAAAACGCTTAACGAGGATATACTCGAAGGCTTCAAGATTGGTGCTGACGACTATATAACAAAGCCGTTCAGAATGGAGGAACTTGTGTTGCGCATCGAGGCTATTTTGCGTCGCGTTTGCGGAAAGAAGAGCAAGGTTAATACCTTATATAAAATTGGTCGTTTCCAATTTGATACACAGAAGCAGTTGCTCACCATTGGCGATCAGCAGACAAAGCTCACGACAAAAGAGTCGGAGCTGTTGAGTCTGTTGTGTGCTCACACAAATGAGATTTTGCAACGCGATTTTGCGCTAAAAACCGTGTGGACCGACGATAATTACTTCAACGCCCGCAGTATGGACGTGTATATCACCAAACTGCGTAAGCATTTGAAGGCCGACGACTCTATTGAGATTATAAATATTCACGGAAAAGGATATAAACTCATAGCTCCCGAGGTTGAGGCATAATTCTCGGCAGATATAAAAATTAAGGAGTCACTTTCAAGAGTGACTCCTTAATTTTATATTGTACAGTAATATGTGCCTCTTACTCTTCCAAGGCTTTCTTGCCGGCCCAGATGTAGGCGATGAATCCTATTATCATAACCGCGAATGTGGTTGTGTTTAAGGCGTTGATGTTGTTCCAGCCACAGAAATGGCTCAGGATTAGAATTACTGCTCCGATGATAATCAAAGCAAGACCGAGATTTTTGATATTTGCCATAGCTATATGATTTTTATTTTATGTAATTTCAACTTGTTGTGCAAAGTAACATATAAATATTTATAGAATAAAATTTTTTGCCTAAAAAATATTGCTTGTTCATATTTTAGAGTGTAGCCGAACAAATAATCGATGGTAAATCTTGCAGTCTGCCAAAAAAACGCAAGCGTAAAACTTTGGTAATTGAAAAATTATGCCTATCTTTGCACCCGCGTTTAGATAAACGAATGTTTAACCAATTTATTAATTAAAAATGAATCAATACGAAACCGTTTTCATTTTAACTCCCGTTTTGTCTGATGCTCAGATGAAGGAAGCGGTAGAGAAGTTCAAAGGCATTCTCACTGCTGAAGGTGCTGAGATTGTCAATGAGGAGAATTGGGGTCTTAAAAAACTTGCTTACCCCATTGAGAAGAAGTCAACA
>JAZRAC010000043.1:0-16360 GCA_045634365.1 Bacteroidaceae bacterium
TACAGGCAAATCTTGGTATATAGATTTCCTCGCCTACGACCCCGCCGAAGGTCGTATGAAGAGAAAAAAATACACGCTTGACAATATTCCCACCAAGACACAAAGGCGCATCCGTGCGGCCGAACTTATATCTTCCACCCTTGCTCTATTACGCCAAAATAAACTCCGCTTTTGGGGGGATGAAACAAAGGCGGTGACCCAAAAATAAAACAGGTCACCGCCTTTGTTGAAAGTTTTAGTTTAGGCTTTGTGTATTACTCTTCAAAGCCGTTGGGGTTGTTCTTCTGCCAGTTCCAGCTGTCGCGGCACATCTCCTCAATGCCGAATTGAGCCTTCCAGCCAAGCTCTGCCTCTGCTTTTGCGGGGTTGCAGTAGCAGGTTGCAATGTCGCCCGGGCGACGGGGCTTGATGGCGTAGGGAACGGGGACGCCGTTGGCTTTCTCAAATGCTTTTACTACGTCGAGTACCGAGTAGCCGTGGCCTGTACCGATGTTGTAGATGGCAATGCCTTTCTTCTCTACAATGGCCTTCAAGGCTGCAACGTGGGCGCGTGCAAGGTCGACAACGTGGATGTAGTCGCGAACACCGGTTCCGTCGTGTGTGTCGTAGTCGTCACCAAATACGCCAAGCTCGGCGCGTTTGCCCACTGCTGTCTGTGTGATGTAGGGCATAAGGTTGTTGGGGATGCCGTTGGGGTTTTCGCCGATGGTTCCGCTCTTGTGGGCACCAATGGGGTTGAAGTAGCGGAGAAGAACGATGTTCCACTCGTTGTCGGCTTTCTGAATGTCCATAAGTACCTCTTCGAGCATCGATTTTGTCTGTCCGTAGGGGTTGGTGCAGTGGCCTTTGGGGCACTCTTCGGTGATGGGGATGATGGCGGGGACGCCGTAAACTGTTGCGCTCGAAGAGAATATCATATTCTTGCAGCCGTTTTTGCGCATTACATCGGCAAGAACGAATGTTCCGTTCATATTATTCTCGTAGTATTCGAGGGGCTTTGCGCAGCTTTCTCCCACAGCCTTCAAGCCTGCAAAGTGGATACAAGCGTCGAATTTGTGCTCGTCAAATACTTTCTGCAAGCCTTCGCGGTCGCGGATGTCTACCTTGTAGAAGGGAACTTCCTTACCAATGATTTTGGCAACACGTTTCAGTGAAATGGGAGAAGAGTTGTCAAGGTTGTCAACTACAACAGCCTCGTGACCGGCCTCGGTGAGCTCAATCAAGGTGTGGCTTCCAATGAAACCTGCACCGCCAGTTAATAGGATTTTCATTTTAGTTAAGTTTTTATTGGTTGTAAATAATATTCGTAAAAATTCAAGCATCGCTCCTTTCACGGGTAAAGGGGGGCTTTGCGTGGAAATATACAATTCCCAATGTCGCAAAGTTAAATATTCTTTTTAAGAATGCAAATTCTTTATCTTCTTTTTGTGTGGCCGATGCTTTTTAGGCTATACTTTTCGTGGGTGTATATTATTTTCTGTGGGTATATTGCCTGTGTTCGTTGTTTTTTAGGTATTTTTGTGCCCGCGTTCACTCTTATTGTGTGGACGGTGCAATTTATGGAAACGGAAAAGAGAAGTTTGTTTCAACGCCCTTTGTTGGTTGTGCTGTTTGCCTTAGGGGCTGCGGTGGCGTGGGGCTGGGCCTATCCGCTTATAAAATTGGGGTTTGCCGAGTTTGCTATTTTGCCGCAGATGACTGCCGAAAAGATGCTTTTTGCGGGTGTGAGGTTCACGCTTGCGGGGCTCATTGTGCTTGCCATTGCCGCTGCCACGCGCCGTAGTTTCACTATGCTCCGTTCCGATGGTTGGTGGTATGTCTCTTTCTATGGATTGTTGAACACTGCGTTGCATTATGCTTTCTTTTATATTGGGCTGTCGCACAGTGCAGGGGCGCGTGCCGCCATTCTGAATTCCTTGGGGGTGTTTATGCTGGTGTTGCTGGCTTGTCTGTTTTTCAAGAGTGACAGGCTCACTATTCGCAAGGTTGCGGGCTGTGTGCTTGGATTTGCCGGCGTGTTTGCTCTTAATGCCGGTGGTGGAGAGAGTGGTGCCTTTACTTTTTGGGGCGACGGGATGATTGTGCTTAATGCCTTGTGTGCGGCTTTTGCCGGGTTGCTCACACGTGGGCTTGGCAAGCGTGTGGATGTTTTTGTGGGTACGGGTTACAGCCTTGCCATTGGTGGGGTGATGCTTGTGGTGCCCAGCTTTCTTGCCGGTGCCACTCTGCCTGTTGTTACTCCTGTGGGGGTGGGTATTCTGGCACTTCTCGTTGGTATTTCCACAATGGGTTTTATGCTCTATAATAAACTCATAAGTTGCAATCCTGTGGGCAAGGTGGCAATCTTTAATTCTCTTATTCCGGTTGTGGGGGCCGTTACTTCGTGCCTTTGTCTGTCGGAGCCTTTTTATTGGAAATATCTTTTTGCGGCGCTGCTGGCTATGGCCGGAATTTATGTGATTAACCGCGGGAAGCGATAGGGGGCTGCTGCTTTGTGCGAAAATCTATTTGGGCGGCGATATTATATCCTTCGTTGTAGAGTGCGAGCAGTTTGGCAGTGTCGCGTTCCATGCGGTCCACGGCGATTGGCTTTTCGGGGCGTATTACGGTGAGCTCGCCACGTTCTTCGAGCTCTTCCACAAGGGATATTTGTTGGTTATACATTTGGTTGCGGCGGCGTATGGCCTCGCGTAGTTCGGGGTATTTCCGATAGAAGAAGAAGGGTACTTTACTGCGTTTGTCGGGCTTGCGGTAGCCTTTGTTGCGTGTGAGAATCACCACGTTGTTTGTGTAGCCTTGGGAGCGTGCACGTAACAGGGGAATGGAGTCGGTAATGCCACCGTCGAGCATAGGGTTACCGTCGACATAGGCAATGGGGGTTACATAGGGGAGGCTGCTCGATGCTTTTACAATCTCTATTATGCGTTTGGGATTCTCTTTTTCGTTGTAGTAGCAGGCCTTGCCGCTTTTGCAGTCGGTGGTTACCATTTCGAACTTCTCGGCGCAACGGGCAAGGGCTTCGTAGTCGTATGGGAAAATCTCTTCGGGGAAGGTGTGGAAGAGCAGCTTAAAGTCCATTATGCAACCATTCAGCAACAGCTGTTTTAATCCTATGTAGTTGCGCTCTTTGAGTAGGTCGATATTGGCATATTTGGCTCTACCCTTTTGCCCCGACATATATGAAAGGCCGTTGCAGGCTCCTGCGCTCACGCCCACCGTGTAGGGGAAGCGTATGCCTCGGTCCATAAGATTGTCGAGCACGCCGTTGGTGAATACTCCGCGCATTCCTCCGCCTTCGAGAATGAGGCCCGATGTTTCTGTGATATTTACAATCTTTCCTTTCATATTTGCAACCGCTTGTTCTTGATTGTTTGCAAAAATAGTATTTTATGACCAAAAAGTCAAATTTTATTTTGTAACAAGAGTGGTGTAATCTTCTTTTAAATATCTTCGTGTATTATAAACAATTTTATGGTAAATGTATGTGTGAGAGGGTAAAGAAAATTGTGTTTTTTTTATCTGTTCGCCAAGCAATTATATAATCTTCTAATTATTTTGCGCATATATGCATAAGTAAACGATAAAATTCTTACTTTTGCGTTTGTGCTTCTCTATGCAACCAATATATAAATATATAGTAACGAAAAAACAAAATTGATAAATATTATGAATAAAGAATTGGAAATGAACCCCAATAAGGTGGTTGCCTATCTTGGAAAGCCTTGCAGCGAATTTACAAAGGCCGATATTGTGCGCTACATAAAGGAGAATGAAATTCGTATGGTGAACTTTATGTATCCTGCCGGCGATGGGCGATTGAAGACCTTGAACTTTGTGATAAACAATGCAGCTTACCTCGATGCGATACTCACCTGTGGCGAGCGTGTCGATGGTTCCAGCCTCTTTCCGTTCATAGAGGCAGGCAGCAGCGACCTTTATGTGTTGCCACGTTTCAGCACCGCGTTTCTCGACCCCTTTGCCGAGATACCCACACTTTCTATGCTCTGCTCCTATTTTAACAAGGATGGCGAGCCGTTGGAGAGTTCTCCCGAAAATACCTTGCGCAAGGCTTGCAAGGCCTTTAACGATGTTACAGGAATGGAGTTCCAGGCAATGGGCGAGCTTGAATATTATGTGATTGCTCCCGACGAGGGCACATTCCCCGCCACCGACCAGAAGGGTTATCACGAATCGGCACCCTATGCAAAGTTCAACGAATTCCGTACCCAATGTATGGCCTATATAGCACAGGCCGGCGGACAGATAAAATATGGTCACTCCGAGGTTGGTAATTTCACCATCGACAATCTTATATATGAGCAGAATGAGATTGAATTCCTCCCCGTGAATGCCTGCGACGCTGCCGACCAGCTTATGATTGCAAAATGGATTATACGCAATCTTGCCTATCGCTTGGGCTACGATATTACATTTGCTCCCAAGATAACTGCGGGAAAGGCAGGCTCGGGATTGCACGTGCATATGCGTATAATGAAGGATGGCGCCAACCAAATGCTTGCCGACGGGGTACTCTCGCCCACGGCACGCAAGGCCATTGCCGGAATGATGGAACTTGCTCCCTCTATAACCGCGTTTGGTAACACCAACCCCACATCCTACTTCCGCCTTGTGCCCCATCAGGAGGCTCCCACAAACATCTGTTGGGGCGACCGCAATCGCTCGGTGCTCGTGCGCGTTCCCCTCGGCTGGGCAGCAAAGAGCGATATGTGCCGCATAGCCAATCCCTTGGAGGCCGACAGCAATTACGACACTACACAGAAGCAGACTGTGGAGATGCGTTCACCCGATGGCTCGGCCGACATTTATCAGCTGATTGCCGGCCTTGCAGTAGCTTGTCGCCACGGCTTTGAACTTGACAATGCTCTTGAAATTGCCGAAAAGACATACGTTAATGTAAACATCCACCAAAAAGAGAACGAGGATAAACTCAAAGGGCTTGCGCAGTTGCCCGACAGTTGCGAGGCGTCGGCCGATTGCTTGCAGGCGCAGCGTGCGGCGTTTGAGATGTACAATGTATTCAGCCCGGCAATGATAGACGGTATTATAAAGCGTCTGCGCTCTTATGGCGACAAGACTCTGCGTAGCGAAATTGAGGGCAACCAAGAGGAGATGCTTAAACTTGTGAATCGTTATTTCCACTGCGGATAAAAAGAGAACGCAGAATAGAAAAAATGGAATAAACCCCGAAGTTTGGAAAAGGCTTTGGGGTTTATGTTTGAAGAACAGATGGAATACTATTTGCTTGCAATAAATATATTTGCTTTTTTGCTATACGCGGTCGACAAGGCTCGGGCCGTGCGTGGCGGTTGGAGGGTGCCCGAAAAGTATCTTTTTGCAACGATTGTGGCAGGCGGGTGTGTGGGTGCACCGCTTGCAATGTTCCTGTTCCGTCACAAAACAAGAAAGCCGCTTTTTCTTATATTGCCATTTGTGGTTGCTGCGCTCTATATATATCTTTTTATTCGCTTCGGCCTTTGAGCGTGATTATTGCAATGTCGCCCTTGGTGCCCAGACGCACCGGCGGCCCCCACAAGGATGCTCCGCTCGATACCCACACGTGCGAATGGCTCCATTTGCGGTAGCCGTGGCTCTGTTCGTACAGATAATCGGTTATATAGTTCCCCGGCCACACTTGCCCGTGGTGCGTGTGCCCGCTCAATTGAATGTCCGCGCCCAGCCTGTCTTTCTCGGCAATCCTCTGCGGAGTGTGGTCTATGAGTATGGTGGGCTTTGTATCATCGGCAAGGGCGCAGAATTCTTCTATGGACATTCTGTTGCGGTTGGCAGCATCGTCACGAAGCAGCAACTGCACTCCGTTGGGGAGGGTTACCACCGTGTCGCGTAGCATCTTCACAGGGGTGTTTTTGAGAAAATCGAGACACTCGCAGTAACCGCTTATATATTCGTGGTTGCCCGGAGCCATATATATGCCCAACGGGGCATTCAACTGCGACAGCTCTTCATTCAGCCTTTCTGCCACCATCGGCCTGATGCTGTTGTCTATCAGGTCGCCGGCAATAAGTATAATGTCGGGATTCTGCCTGTTGATTATATTGATGATGCGTTTGAGCATCCCTTTGCCGGTACCATAGCCCAGATGCAGGTCGCTCACGACGGCAATTCTCATAGTGCCCTCCATAGGCTTGTTCAGTTCAATGTCGAGTGGCACAACCTGTGGGTTGCGGTAGTTGCAGTGCCCGTAACATAGAATGACGGTGGCGAGCAGTAGAGCGTGCAGTGTGTTACAGCGGAATTTGGGGAATATAGAGCGCACAACGTCGAAGGTGAGCGACATTAGCGCAGTGAATATCACAAAAACAATCCATAAAGAGCCGCCGAGGAACAATGTGCGCGAAAGAGCGTCGGGCATTTGGCTGTTGTTGCGCAGCCCCATTGCAACGAAGAGCGATGCGGCCACTCCCCAAAAGAGCAGTGTTAATGCAATTCTTGTTATTACAGCCTGTCGCTTGGTTGCCCTCCATAGCTTGCAATATAGGTATATGTTGCCTGCAAGGTAGAGCAGTGGCAGGAGAAGGAAAAATATAATCATAGCATTGTTTTTGTTTATTGGAGAGCAAAAGTATCTATATTCTCACTAAAAAATGGAGTTTTTTAAGTTAATTTATACTTTCGCACAAGAGTTTTTTTTCACGCAATAACGACAAGGCTATACGCAGCAAAGGTATAACCTCGTCGTTTCTCGGGGCATGGTGCTGTTTATTGGAAGTAGATTGCACCATTGGAGATGTTGCACGAGGATGTGTCGTCGATAAAAAGTGTAGTATCATTGACGCCTCCTTTGCTCATATACAGAGTGCTCTTCTGTATATAGGCAATGATACCCGCAGTGTCGAATACTATTCCCTTTGTTTGAGCATCCCTGTAAAGATTTTGCCACTCCTCGCTTGTGCCGCCAACACCTTCGTCGGGCTGTTCCAATGCCGTGAGGTATTTGTATGTGGCAGGGCTAATGGTAATGTTTATATTGCTGCCGCTTCCCTTGTTTGTAACCATATAGAGGAGCGAACGGTAACTTAATTCCGACACTGTGGCAATGTTGAGCGAGGTTTTAAGGCCGTGAAGGCGCAATTCCTGTAAAGCGGTGCACCCATTGAATGTGTCGGGCCCTATGCTGTCGACAGTGGCAATGTTCATAGGATAGATTATGCGTAACTCCTTGCAATTGCAGAATGTCCCATTGAGGCTCTCCACCGGCAGCAACTCTTTTTCGTCGGTGCTGTCGAGTGTTTGATTTTCGCTGAATTTAAGAACCTCCAATCGGCTGTCGGCGAAACTGTAAAATCCTTTAAGCGGACGATTTTTGAGCCTCACTCCCACCTCCTTTTTGCAAGGAAGTATGGTTCTGTCGTTGCACCCACGCAGCACCTGCCACAGGTCGAGCTTGTCTATGGCCTCTTTGTTACCATATATTGCGCTCATATCTTCTTCGGTAACCCTCAGCCCGTTCAGTGAATAGCTGCCGCTTGCCTTGTCGTATTCCGCGGCAGTTGTGGCAAAAAGATTGCCGAGTACCTTGGATACTATACTCTCTTCTGTTTTTTTGGTGCTTATCGCCCCCGACTTGCTAAATGTAATCTTCTTTTTCATCTTTTTTTTGCTGCAAATGTAATGCCGGTCGGGCAGGGCAAGGTTGCGTAATTGACAGAAAAAGAGGAGAAAAAGAAAAGGTCACTCGTTTTTGAGTGACCTTTGTACGCCGTCAGGGACTCGAACCCTGGACCCATTGATTAAGAGTCAATTGCTCTACCAACTGAGCTAACAGCGCAACTCTTTTGCCTTAAAGCGTTGCAAAGGTACGATTTTATTTTTATTCGGCAAATCTTTTTCGAGAAAAATGTGATATTTTTATAAGAAATTTAAATAGCTTCTTGAATTTTAGGGCATTCTTCTAATTATTGGCTGAATATTGTTGTGGCGGTGAAAAAAGAAGATGACTAAAAAGTGTAATTTCTGCGTTATGCTGCCTTCAAAATGGCTCAATAGCAAAAAGTTGTGGGCCAATAAATCTTTAATTATAGAGATAATATAGCAGTTGCCCCACATTCCAATAGTTAATGTCATTCTATATTATTACCTTAATTATTGCGTAGTATATCAGCAGTGGTAATTTTTAAAAAAAAATAACCGGCACCGTAAGAGAAAGAATTAAAGGCCGTCGAAGTTAAGGAAACAAGCGAGGAACGAACGAGGGATATTGCTTAGCAATTCGCGAGCCGAGGCGTGAGCGACTTGAACGTACTCGTGTGCCGGACCTCTTGGTTCTTTTGGGTACAAAAGAACGTAAAAAAGTAAACTTTTTAAAGCAAGAACTACTCGCGGGCCACCGAGAAGTTAAAAGCAAGAATGTTTGAGAAACAAATAGTAGTATCCACAGTAAATTTCTACTGAACCTTCAAAATCCTCATTTACGCTTATTTCCTACACAAAAGAGACCGCTAAAAATATTTTTAGTCGGCCTCTTTCTTGTTGTGTCAATAGAATGTTTCTTGTGTATAAAGCATCTCTTTTAGGAGAAAGCCTTTTAAGTCGTCGAACTCCTTGCTCATAGGCACTGTATCTTTCTCTCCCTTCATAAATTCTTGCAGGGGAAGGGGAATTTCTATATCTGCGCCGAGAATCTTGTCGATTGTTTCTTTGAACTTGGCAGGGTGGGCTGTTTCCAGAAATACGCCTGTCTCGTCGGCCTGTAATTGCTCTTTCAGTGCAAGGTAGCCACAGGCACCGTGGGGGTCGAGAAGGTATTTGTGTTTTTGCCAAGTCTCTTTAACTCCTGTTGCTATCTGTTGGTCGTTGTATGTGGCTCCCGAAATGTGGTTGCATATATTTTCGTGGTTGTAGCCGTAGAGGTCGAGTATGCGTGCGAAATTGCTGGGGTTGCCCACATCCATTGCGTTTGCTATGGTGCACACCGACGCCTTGGGCTCGAAATTGCCTGTGCGCAGATAGTTGTAGAAAATATCGTTACTGTTGTTGGCGGCAATAAATCGCTTGATGGGAAGGCCCATTTCTTGGGCGAATAGTCCGGCGGTGATGTTTCCGAAATTTCCGCTGGGGACAGAGATTGCGATATTGTCGGCTTTACCCATTTTCTTTAATTGGGCATAGGCGTAGAAGTAGTAGAACGATTGTGGAAGGAAGCGGGCGAGGTTTATAGAATTGGCGCTTGTGAGGAACATTTTTTTGTTTAGTTCCTCGTCCATAAAAGCTTGTTTCACAAGTGCCTGACAATCGTCGAAGCAACCGTCAATTTCGAGTGCGGTGATGTTGCGGCCAAGCGTGGTGAACTGTTTTTCCTGTATCTCGCTCACTTTGCCGTGAGGGTAGAGCACATATACGTGTACGCCTTCAACGCCAAGGAAGCCGTTGGCCACGGCGCTGCCTGTGTCGCCCGATGTTGCTACAAGCACGTTTACTCGTTTGTCGTGGCTGTTCTTTACGAAATAACCTAAGAGACGTGCCATAAAGCGACCGCCGACATCTTTGAATGCGAGGGTGGGGCCGTGGAAAAGTTCGAGCGAGTGTATATTGTCGTGAACGTGTACCACGGGTGTGTCGAAAGAGAGTGTGTCGTATACGATTGTTTTTAATGCGTCGGCGGGTATATCCTCGCCGAAGAAGGCCTCGGCTACGCGGAAAGAGATTTCTTGGAAACTCATTTTGTCGATATTTTCGAAGAATTCGGCAGGGAGTTTCTCTATTTTGTTGGGCATAAAGAGGCCCTTGTCGGCTGCGAGTCCTTTTATCACTGCCTCTTCGAGTGCTACCTCGCTCACTATCTTGTTTGTGCTGTAATATTTCATAGCTTGCTTTTTCTTTGTGGTTCTTCTTTTTGTTCTACTCTTGCATAAATGCTTTTATGAATTCGTCCTCTTTCATAAGGCCGTAGCTGCCTTGCTCGGCGGCAATTTCGTCGAATGTATCTACGCTGTCGGGGGTTATGCCCGGGTACCAGATGAGGAAGGGTACAGGCTCGGCTGTGTGTGTGCGATATTTGCAGGGGGTGGGGTGGTCGGGGAGCACTGCTATTGCTACCGGTTCGTCCCACTCCTTCACAGCTTCGTAAATGGGGCCCACGGCACGGCTGTCGAGGTTCTCTATTGTCTTTATTTTTAGTGCAATGTCGCCCTCGTGGCCGGCTTCGTCGCTTGCCTCTATGTGCAGATATACAAAGTCGTCCTCTTTCAGTGCTTGCAGAAGAGCGTTTGCTTTATTTTCGTAGCTGGTGTTGTAGAGGCCTGTTGCGCCTTCAACCTCCAATACTTTAAGGCCGGCATAGTGTCCTATTCCGCGTATGAGGTCTACTGCCGATATTACGGAGCCGCTTTTTACTTGCGGGAATTTTGTGCCTATGGGCTCCATTTGTGGGCGATAGCCGCCTCCCCAAGGCCATATACTGTTGGCCGGGTCTTTCCCTTCGCTTATGCGTTTTTTGTTCAACGGGTGCTCTTTGAGCAACTCCTGTGATTTTAATATAAGCTCGTTTATGAGTGCGGCTGTCTCTTCGGCCTCGGCAGTATCGGCCTTCACCATATAGGGGCGGAACTCCTTGCCGGGAATATCGTGGGGCGGGGTACAGCTTATGCGTTTGTCGCCGCCTTTTATTACCAGCAGATGGCGATACTGCACGCCTGTGTGGAACTTTATGCGCTCGTTGCCGAGTTTTTCTTGGAGGTACTTGACAAGAATGTCGGCCTCTTCGGTGGTAATGTGCCCCGATGAGTGGTTTTTAAGCGTGTCGCCCTCTATGCACACAATGTTGCAACGCAATGCAAATTCTCCTTCGGCAAGCTCCACTCCTATGCTTGCTGCCTCTAATGGGCCGCGTCCTTCGTATACTTTGGGCAGGTTGTAACCGAGTACCGACATATTGGCAACCTCGCTGCCGGGGTGAAAGCCGGGGGCTACGGTGATGAGCTTGCCGTTTCGTCCCATTCGGGCCAGCTTGTCCATATAGGGAGTATTGGCTGCTTGGAGCAGTGTCTTTCCTCCTAACTCTTCCACAGGCCAGTCGGCCATTCCATCACCTAATATTATTATATGTTTCATAAAGTTCCAATCGTATAGTTCTTAATTGTTGTCTGTTGGAAATGCTCTTTTTCTTCTGAGAACCTCTCCGCGATGTATTTATACATCTGTGAATTCATCATTCCGGATGAACTCTGTTTTTTGTGGCAATGCCTTTGCGGCTGTTTGCCTGTCTGTTTAAAAAAATGTTGCTGAAAAAATGTTTCACGCAGAAACAAAAATACTATCCCTACCCCTAACGGGTAGTACCGGTAGATGTACAACAACAAGTGCCACCGATAGTGATTCCTATGGTGGTACCTCGGGAGGATGTTGTATATAGATAGTATTTATTCATTACTTTTTTGTATACCGCAAATATAAGTATAAAAAATATAAAACAATAGCAGCAGTGATATTTTTTCAAAAAAAAAGTTGTTTTTTCTCTCTCTTATAGGTAATTATCGGCTGTTTGTTGAAAAAACAATCTGTTTCCCTCGGAAAATCGCTTGTTAATGCTCTACCAACAGAACCATCTTTTCTTTTTCTTGGGCAGACTCTTTTCGGCCGAGGAGCCGTTGTAAATATCGTCCCAATTTTTATTCTCTTTTATCATTTGGTATATTTTGCCCCAATCGGGCAGGCCGCCAAGGTTACGATCGTCTATGAATAGTTCGGCGTTCACTTTGCAGCAACAACCGCCCTCTTCTATAATCTCCTCGGGAAAATTCTTGTTCACAGCATAGAATTCAAGGCCGCGAGCCTTGCACCAATCGACCGCCTCCTGCAACAGCTTGCCGCGACGCACGGTCCACAGGATTAGCTGGTGACGCTCCTCGATGAGCATTTTAAGCGTTGTTACTGCAAATGGAATCTCCTTTCCAATCTCGGGGTAGCAATGTTCCACAATTGTGCCGTCGAAGTCTACTGCTATTATCATATTGTTGTTTGTGAAATTTCTGCTAAATTACGAATAATCTTCGGTTTATGCAAATTTTATATAAGATGCTCGAATATAACGGCAGCACCCACGGTTATACAGCCGGCCACCGCCACCGACAAACTACTCATAGCCCCCTCAATCTCGCCCATCTCCATAGCCTTTGCCGTGCCCATTACGTGTGTGGCGGTGCCGATGGATAACCCCTTTGCCACAGGATTATTGATGTATAACAAGCGGCAAAGATGCTCCCCGGAAATGTTGCCGAAAAGTCCGGTGATTATTATTGCCGAAACGGTTATTGCCACATACCCGCCAAGCTCCTGCGACAGCCCAATGCCTATGGCGGTGGTTATTGACTTTGGCAACAGGGTAACATACTGCGTGTGGTCGAGAGAAAAGAGCAGTGCCATTGCGAATATGGAAAAAAGACTCGCAAATACCCCCGATGCAATGCCCGCCATTATTGCCGTGAAATTCTTGCGCAACAGCCTCACCTGCTCATATAAAGGAATGGCAAGAGCCACCGTTGCCGGCGTGAGCAGATAGGTGAGATATTTTGCACCATTATTATAGGAATTATAATCAATATCCAATATAAGCAACATAGCAATAGTGAGTGTGATTGCCACCAACAGAGGGTTGAAAATAAAAATGTTGAACCTCTTTTTTAGCTGCACCCCCAGCATATATGCTCCCACGCTTATTGCCACTCCAAAGAAGAGCGACTCTTTTATAATATGTATCATTTCTTCCTCCCCTCCTTTCTGCGGCCCATAATAAACTGTGTCACGTGTCCCGTGGCAGCCATTACCGCCACAGTGCTCACAAGCGAAATTATCACAATGGCAAGAAGAAACTCCTTCATCACCGCCCAATTTTCAATGAGCCCCACCGCAGGGGGAATAAACATAAGAGGCATTAAAAGAATGAGGAATTTGCCGGCCTCTCTCACCGCCGATAGTTTAATAATTCCCGTGCATAAAGCCGCGAACAGAATAATCATTCCGTATATGCTGGCAGGAATGGGTAGGGGAATCACCCTGTTGAGCAGTTCGCCCACAAGCGAAATTGCCAATATAATCTCAAATTGTATAATGTATTTCATTTATGTTGAACCATTTTATCGCTTGCAAAATTACTGAAAATAGGGGAACGAAACAAATTATTGCTAATAGGTGTAATAGGGTGGCGAAAAAGAGAAGATGACTAAAAAGTGTATTTCTGTGTTACGCTTGCCTTCAAAATCCTCATTTACGCTTAGTAAACTCCGGTTTTTCGGGCTACGCAAGCCTTGAACTACATCTTTTAATTCATCTCCTACACAAAAGAGGCCGCTAAAAAATACTTTTTAGTCGGCCTCAGGGGATAATGTACGTTTATTAATAAAAAAGGTTTTTATTCTTCTTTTTGATAAAATTGCACTTCGCCAAGCGGTTCAAACTCGTATGGAATGTATCGGTAAATCCTATACATTGCAGCGTTGCCACTTTTGGTGGCGTAGAGCTCAACCATCAGCGAGAGGTTTAAATTGTTGCTTGCAGCGTTGCGTAAGAGGGCAAATTCGCCATTTTGCAATCGGTTCTCTACTATCTCCTTCTGTGTGTGCTCGAAGTATAGTATCTCTTCGTTCATCGTTTCGTTGCTTTTGTCGTACACATATTTTTGCCCGCTGCAAAATATTTTCACAATGCCTATCATTACAAGAAGAATGGCTATCAGCAACAGGGGCATTTTGTTCTCTTCGTCGACTGATAGCAGCAACTGCGTGGCGAAGAGTATTGCACCTGCTACGATGCATACGAGCGAGGTATAAGGGAATTTTCTACGTGTGGATATATTATGCTCTTTCAAAAAAGTTTTGTTTGGTTCTTTATTCATTTCTTTTAGGAATTTATATATAACAATTCGTGGGCGTGTGCTTTTGTGCACTCACGCCTATCTCTTATCTCTTTTACACGATTTATCGGCACGGCAGGCACTATGTTCTTTTTTGTGCCGTTTGTGCTATGTGATGTACTTGTGCGTTATATATGAATTCCGCTAAATAAGAATTTGCCGCAGGGTGTAGATGTAGTAATCCTTTCCTCTTTTCGCGCCTGTGGCAATGGTGATGGACTTATGTAGATTACAATGTTGATGTGTTCCGGCCCATTCGATATTTGCAGTGTGTCGCCAATTATCGTTGCCGGTTTTCCCGTTCTTGTAATTATGTTGCCTGTTGCCCGTTACAGCAATATTTTGTGGCAGTGCAAGGCTGCTTGTGTTAAGGATTTTAGCCAGCCTCTCTATTGCATTTTCGTTGTAACACTCGCGATATTCCTGCTGCGATGCCACTTTGTGAGCACAACCATTTACCTCCTGCACAGTGTTTGTGCAGAAAAGTGTTGCAAGCGCAATGAGTATGTATATCGCGTGTATTCTCATTCTGTGTGCAAATATAGTCACAAACAAGCAAGAAGTATTAATTTGTTTCAATATTTTTTATAGAGATCCCACGCTTTGCGTGACTATTACTCAGTGATTGCCTCTATCATTTTTGCAAGCAAAATAATTGACTCTACACAATGTTTCCTATGGCAATCGCACCCCGCGTGGCACTATAACTCTCCCTCTGTTCATAGAGGGAGTACCCGAAGGGGGAGGGAGTATTTATGCTACACGCGACTAACTGTTTGATGATTTCTATATAAGTAGTTTTTTTAGTAGAATAGTTGCCCTCTTCGAGGTCACTCCCATTGAGTCCATTGTTTTTGTCTTTGACAATCGCAACCCACGCTGTGCTACTTTGCAGCACTTCGCGTGACCATTGCTAAACAATGGCCTCTATCATCGCTTCGCAATAATTGAATCAATTTCAATGTTGCCTGCGGCAAACGTATCCCGCACGGTTTAACCTTCGGCTAAACTGCGTGCGACTATTACTCATTGAAGCCCTCGGAAGGAGTAACAAAAAAAATGAGTTCGGAAAATTCCGAACTCATTTGAATATTATTGAGCTTATTGTTGTAGCTTCGCTATCGCAACCCACGCGGCACGACTACACCGTGCTACGCGTGACCATTGCTCAACAATAATCTCGATAATTTTTGCCTATTTTGGGGCAAAAATTATTCCCACTCAACTAGAACTGTTAAATTTGGGTTAAATATTTTAACTTTATTATCAATACTTTAACTCGAAATTTTGCCTTTGATTTAGCAAACTGGTGTCAAGAACTGGTGTCGAAAGTCTTATAAATACCAACTGTCTACTATTCTTTGTATAAGTGAATGAGCATATTCTATTGCTTCATCTTCGGATATTTCTTTGCGTTTTTCATATCCCCAATCATTTGTAAACTCCATATCAACAACGAATTGTGCTTCTTCTTTTTTAAAAGATTTTGCCCATTCGCTGAAACCTACAGGTTCGTTTGCTTCTATATTGTTTATAGTATCTGTGATGTATTTAACCAACCACTCACTTAATTCTGTTTCTATTTTTATCATAATCTTGATGTATTTTGCTATGTCTTATTTATAAATCTTCTCCGTTAGGTCTATTATTGAGGTTGTCGTAATACAGACCGATTCGATATTTTCCGTACATTTCGTGAATAGTAAACCAAACACTACCAGTTAGAATATCCTCTAATTTCTCAAATAAGAACTTCATAAAATCAACTTCTGTTAATTCTTCCAATTCTTCAGGTGTATATCTTTGTGTTAATTCTTCTTGAATTTCTTGTTGTATTGCTAAAGTGTCAATCTGTGGCACATAATAGTAAGACGCTTGATAGCGTTTGTTGTTTACAGACATTTCATAAGATATATCCTCTTCTTCAGTTATTTCTTCATTGTCAAAAAGGGATGTGTATTTGTCGTTTTTATTAAATTGACTTATAAGATTATTGTATTCGTAGCGAATGTTTGATTCACTTGTTGTTGAAAATGCTACATAGATTCTGTCTACTTTATTGTTGTTTGTAGAGATATATACATCGACTTGTTTTCCATTGAATTTACCTTTGAAACTTTCAGAATAGCTGTCATAGGTAAATCCTTTGCTTCTTAAATGCGCTTCCATTTTTGATTTGCTTCCGTCTACTGGATGTCCTAAAAATTTCAAAGTGTTGTCGTTTGCAGATTGTGCAAAAACGGTTATGGTTGTGATAACCAAAAATAATGTTGCAAAAATCTTTTTCATACCGTTATTTATGTTTGCTGTTAATATTCTTGAATGCACCTTATGAAAAAGCGTAGGCAGGTCATACGCTTTAAAGGTACTGCCATACCCACACAACATATAAACACCACCCACGCTATAGCGCAGGCGTTCGTGTCTATTGTCCTGTTGTGTTTGAAATTGGCAGTTTCTTAAAGCAAGTACAAT
>JAZRAC010000044.1:0-20367 GCA_045634365.1 Bacteroidaceae bacterium
ATATTCCTCACTGCTGCCTCCCGTAGGAGTCTGGACCGTGTCTCAGTTCCAGTGTGGGGGACCTTCCTCTCAGAACCCCTATTCATCGTTGGCTAGGTGGGCCGTTACCCCGCCTACTACCTAATGAAACGCATCCCCATCTCTCATCGCCGGAGCTTTCATAATGATTTCATGCAAACTCATTATGTTATTCGGTATTAATCTCTCTTTCGAAAGGCTATCCCAATATGAGAGGCAGGTTGGATACGCGTTACTCACCCGTGCGCCGGTCGTTCCTGACAAAAAGCAAGCTTTATGTCAAAAACCCCTCGACTTGCATGTGTTAAGCCTGTAGCTAGCGTTCATCCTGAGCCAGGATCAAACTCTTCGTTGTAAAATTTTTTATTTGTAATGCCTATTAAAGGCATATAGTCTGATTTGCTGGCCGGAATTAAAAGTACATCAAATTATTTGACGGTTGTTTTAAAGTTCCTTACTTATACACGATTTATCTAAATAAATCTTCGTTGTACTGCTTGTCTGTATGGAATGGTTTTCAAGGATCATCTTGCTTATCGAGCAGCGGAACCGTGTTCCTTGCCGAAAGCGAGTGCAAAGGTATAGCAAATTTTTATAATACCAAACTTTTTGAGAAGAAAAATTGTAGAAAAATCGATTATTTTCAAAAACAACTTTTTTGACAATTATTTTTAAAACATTTTGAGCAATTTTCAAACATTTTGCATTATTTTCAGGTAATTAGTCTGCAAAACTTCGATAATATTATTTTCCACATTTCTCTCGCAGGAATGCAAAAAATCATTTTTTCACGCAACTTCTTTTTTCTAATCCCAACTTAATGTATCTTCGCAGAAAGAAACAAGAGAGGCACATCCTCTCCTATACCTTATATAATATATATGATTGACAGAGCAACCATAGAGCAGATAATGGACACTGCCAAAGTGGAAGAGGTGGTGGGAGATTTTGTCGCACTGCGCAAACGCGGCGTGAATATGATTGGTCTTTGCCCTTTTCATAATGAAAAAACACCGTCGTTCACTGTTTCACCTGCAAAAAACCTGTGGAAATGCTTTGGTTGCGGCAAGGGTGGCAAGCCCGTGCACTTTATTATGGAGCACGAGCAACTGAGCTACTACGACGCCTTGCGATGGCTCGCCCGCAAATATAATATAGAAATAAAGGAGCGCGAGCTCACAAACGAGGAGAAGGAAAAAGAGAGTTTGCGTGAGAGCCTTTTTGTAATCAATCAATATACTCAACAGTTCTTTGTGAACGCGCTCAACAACAGTGAAGAGGGGAAGGCGATAGGACTGAACTATTTTCGTCACCGTGGGCTGCACGACGAGACAATCGAGAAATTCGGGCTTGGCTACGCACCCGAGCGCAGCGATGCTCTTGCCTCAACCGCAACAGCCGCCGGCTACAATGCCGACCTTTTGGCGCAAACAGGCGTGTGCTACAAGACCGACGATGGAAGGCTTAAAGACCGTTTCAGAGGACGATGCATATTCCCCGTACACACAATCTCGGGCAAAGTGGTGGCCTTCGGAGGCCGCATATTGCAAAATAACCCTAAGGCTGCAAAATATGTAAACTCGCCCGAGTCGGACATATATCACAAGAGCGACCATCTGTATGGCCTCTATTTTGCCAAGCAAGCAATTATGCAGAAAGACCGCTGCATTCTCGTCGAAGGCTATTTGGATGTAATTTCAATGTATCAGGCGGGTATAAAGAATGTGGTTGCATCGTCTGGAACATCGCTCACCACCGGACAGATAAGGCTCATACACCGCTTCACAAACAACGTAACACTGCTATACGACGGCGACAAGGCCGGTATTAAAGCCTCGTTGCGCGGAACGGATATGTTGCTCGAAGAGGGAATGAACATAAATGTGGTTCTGCTGCCCGACGGAGAGGACCCCGACAGCTACGCACAGAGCCACAGCACCGAAGAGTTCGAGGAGTTTATAAACAAGAACAAGGTAGATTTTATACGCTTCAAGACCAACCTTTTGCTTAATGAAGTAGGTGAAGACCCCGTTGCACGAGCTACCCTCGTGGGCGACATAGTGAAAAGCATAGCCGTAATTCCCAACGAGATTCTGCGTAGCGAGTATATAAAAAAATGCAGCGAAATGCTGAAAGTGAGCGAAGGGCTGCTGGTTAAGGAAACGGCAAAAATACGCCAGAAACGTAACGAAGAGCTGCAAAAGCGCATAAACGGCAGTAACACCGCCGACGCCGAGGAGCACACAGACACCCCCACCGCAGCACCCGCCCCCACGGAATTCCAGAAAAACATAATGGAGAGCTACACAGCCAACCCCTTGCACAACAAAGAGAGAGCCATAATACAATACCTGTTGCGCAACGGTGACAAGATGCTGCAAGTGCCCGAGAATACAGCCTCAGGCACACCCGCCTTCACCGAAACGGTAATATCGCACCTCTACTACTCGTTTCACGAGGACGGCATAGAATTAAGCCATCCGCTATACAAACGCATATTCGAAGAGGCCTCGGAGCACGCAAGCGATATAAGATTCAACCCCGAAAGGCACTTTCTCTCGCACCCCGACAGTGAAATTTCACGCCTCGCAGCCGACCTGTGTGGCGAGAGATACATATTGAGCAAATTCTTCTCGGAACAGGCAAGCAACGAGGAGCGCAACGAAATGGCAATACTTTTTGAGCAGACGACACGCCTCTCCATTGCCTACAAGCACAGCATAATAGATGAAATGCTGAAAGAGACAATGGCGCAGCTGAAAGACCCGACCATAGCCGGCAACGCCGAAAAGGCTATGGAACTGATGGAAAATTTCAAATTCTTGAAAGAGACACAGCAGGCACTGAACAACCAACTGCAACACTACGGATTCGGCTCGGCAGCACTGAATGTATAAAACACAGCCACTGCCGAGGACTATTTATTGCGCAAGAGATTCATAAACTCCTCGCGGGTTTTTGCTTGGTTAAACGCCCCGCAAAAATCGGATGTGGTGGTGATTGAATTCTGTTTCTTTATGCCACGCATCTGCATACACAGGTGCTGAGCCTCGATAACCACCATTACCCCCAGCGGATTAAGCGTATTCTGTATGCACTCCTTTATTTGCAGCGTGAGGCGCTCCTGCACCTGTAAACGACGGGCAAAGGCATCCACCACACGGGCAATCTTGCTCAGGCCGGTTATGTAACCATTGGGAATGTAGGCTACGTGCACTTTACCAAAGAAAGGCAGTATATGATGCTCGCAAAGAGAATAAAAATCAATATCCTTCACTATAACCATCTGCTTATAATCCTCCTTGAACATTGCACCGCGCAATATTGCTTCGGGGTCTTCTTTATAGCCTGCGGTAGCTTCGAGCATGGCACGGGCAACCCTGTCGGGGGTATTCACAAGACCTTCGCGAGCGGTATCTTCGCCAATAGCTTCGAGCATACGGCTGCAACTATGCATAAGCATCTCTTTTGCCTTTTCTGTATCGTGTAACATAGAGTTCTAATAAGGTAGATTTATAAGGGTTTTTCTAACCGAAATTTCCTTGAACTTGCGTGTAGCCTTCAACTTGTACATTACAGCCTCGGCCTCTTCGCGTGTGCGATAGTCGCCATACTGGCAGGAACGGATGGGCGATTCAAAGACCACATAAGCCTCGGCTCCGGGGAAATTCTCACGCATATATTGTGCCCATTGGTTGGCCTCTTCGCGTGCCGCACGCGAGTTATTGCCCGAATAGACCATTACGCGATAACCTTCGACCTGCATAGCCTTTTCGGCAATCTTGCCCATAAGGCTATCGAGCCGTGCCGGCTGATATATGCGCACCGTGCCTTTTCCCGGCTCGTCGCGTTGCAATTCTTGCACAATAGTATTCTGCGCCCCTGCATAAAGGGCACAGAATATTATTGACAGAAGTATTATTCCTCGTTTCATTTAATTACTTGAAAGCGTCGATAATACCTTTAAAATCGGCAACTTTGAGGGCTGCACCACCAATGAGACCGCCATCTACGTTGGGGTTGGCAAAAAGCTCTTTTGCATTGCTGGGCTTGCAGCTGCCACCATAGAGGATAGAGGTATTTTCGGCAATTTCGTTGCCATACTTCTCGGCGATGGTAGAGCGGATGTAAGCGTGAATCTCCTCGGCCTGCTCGGGAGTAGCTGTAAGACCGGTACCGATTGCCCAAACGGGCTCGTAGGCCAAGATTATTTTAGAAAAGTCCTCGGCCGAAAGGTCGTAGAGTGAACCGGCAAGCTGGTTGTAAACTACCTGATTCTGAATACCCTGCTCACGTTCCTCTTTAACCTCACCGATGCAGAAGATGGGTGTAAGGCCGTTGGCAAGAGCAAGCTGAACCTTCTCTTTAAGGATTTCTGCTGTTTCGCCATAATAAGCACGACGCTCCGAGTGACCAAGAATCACATATTTGGCACCGGTAGATGCAACCATAGAGGCAGAAACCTCACCTGTGTATGCACCCGATACTTTGTCGGCGCAGTTCTCGGCACCAACACCGATGATAGCCTCATCGACAATGGGAGTAACCGATGCAAGGTGAATGAAGGGTGTGCAGATTACTACATCGCAGTTGGGTTTGTCGGCTGTCAAAGCCTCGTTGAGCTCCTTTGCAAGAGCAATGCCCTCTTGAAGATTCATATTCATCTTCCAGTTTCCGGCAACAATGTTCTTTCTCATTTTCGTTTAAATTTAAATGGTTTGTATTAGTTTTATATATCACTTATTTTTTGTCGTTCTTGTTCTCAGAAGGCTTCCCTGCAAACATATCAATAAAGAGAATTATAGCCACCGGCAGGGCAAAAAGCAACAACCAAAAGGGCCAGCCTCGCATAATGCTCACATAATCGAGCTTTGTCGAGAATATTCCATTGCCCGACGATGCATCAAAATCGGGAACATCGGCAATACTCCATTTTTCCATCACACAGCCATCTTTAATGAGCAGAAGGCCGGGGTTGGCACGAATCATTGTTTTTAGCGCAATATCATCGGCCCACAATAAAGGATATTCGGCCCCCGTGCGCTTGCTCCATACATCAACAGCCGAGGCCGAGGAGGATGTTGCCGCATAAAATGCCACTCCATTCGCCCTGCAATAGTCGTATATGTCATTTATCTTGTCGACACGGCTTTCGTCGGCCGTTTCGAGCGACTCTATCACAACAAGCACCACACTGCCCGCATCGGAGAGAATTTCGGGGGCAAAATCATAATCGGTCTTGCTATCTATAAAATAAAAATCGTTCACCGTAGCCCTGCGCCCCCTCTCCACCAGCCTATTGCTGCTGCCAATATAGTTCCAAGAATTGTCGGGCAGTGAATCGGCAGTAAAAGTTTGCTCCTTGCCATCCTTTTCATAAACAGAAAGAACCTCGTAACGCGCCGGCACATCCTCGACAGCCTCGCGCAGATTGGTACCTATTGCATAGGGACGAAAATCTATCACCGGCAGATGCCACACGCTCATCCACTCAACAAGCAACACGTAGAGCAGCACATAGAGCACCGCCATCCAGCGATTCTTGCTGCTCAAACACTGCTTGTAGAGAGTGTTCTTTACTACCACCACCATTGCCATTACCAGTAGAAAGAGGTTTTTGGCAAACGTTTGCCAATTTGTAAGCTGCAACGCATCGCCGAAACAGCCACAGTCGTTCACAGGATTTTTTAGCGCGATGTAAAGAGTCAACGGCACATAGAAAAGCAACAGCAGCAAGGTGAATATCGCAACCGACCGACGCCAAATGCCCGTGAGCAGAAAGAAGCCTGTAACAAACTCCACTCCGCTGAAAAGAAGAGCGAAGAAGAGCATCCAAGAGGGCGAGGCCTCAAAGCCGAATACCGTGGCATACTCGGTAATCTTGTACATAAAGCCCATCGGGTCGACAGCTTTTACAAAGCCCGACACCAAGAACACTATTGCCAACAGAATGCGACAAGCATTCGTGAGCAACGTGGTGAGCAATATGCGTTTAGTCGGCGATACCATTCTTTATAAGCCCAAAGACTGCGTAGTTTATCATATCCATATAATTGGCGTCGACACCCTCGGAAACTTTTGTAGCACCGCCAAGCTCCTCAATCTGCTTCGTGCGCCATATTTTGGTGAGGATAAGGTCGGTGTACGACGTGGTGCGCATTCCCCTCCACGCTTCGTTGTAGTCGTGGTTCTTCTTTTTCATAAGTTCGAGGGTCGTTTGCGCCTTCTTTTCATATAGAGCCATAGCCTCATCGGGCAAAATATCGCAGTGGTCGGAGTAGCCAAGATCGAGCTGTACAAGAGCTATTATTCCATAATTGACTATGCCTATAAGTTCGGAGTTAATATCCTCGCCCACAAGATTTTCGGCGCCTGTTTCAAGGGTGCGTATGCGTTTCGCTTTTATAAAAATCTGGTCGGTGAGCGACTGGGGACGCATTATGCGCCACGATGCACCATAGTCGTAGAGTTTCTTGCCAAAGAGGTCGCGACACACGGCCAACACCTTCTCAAATTCCTTGTTAGTATCGTTTGCCATTGTAATATTATCGGTCGTTTAATTGTTTTTCGGATATTTCTTGAACCAGCTGCCCACTTTGAGCTTTACAACCCCGAAGAAAGCCTCGCTGAATATTCCGCCGCTCATTTTAGAGGTTCCAAGCACGCGGTTCACAAAAATCACAGGCACCTCCTTTATGGAGAAGCCGCACATATAGGTGGTGAATTTCATTTCAATCTGGAACGCATAACCCTTGAAGCGTATGGAGTCGAGGTCGATAGTTTCGAGCACTTTGCGACGGTAGCAGTTGAAGCCCGCAGTTGTATCATAGACGGGCAGACGGGTTATAAGACGCACATATTTTGACGCAAAATAGGACATAAGCACACGACCCATAGGCCAATTTACAACGTTCACACCCGTTACGTAACGGCTGCCGATGGAGAGGTCGTAACCATCCTTTGCGCAAGCCTCGTAGAGCAGAGGAACATCGGCCGGATTGTGTGAAAAATCGGCATCCATTTCAAAAATATACTCGTAGCCCTGCTTTAAGGCCCATTTAAAGCCGGCAATATAGGCCGTTCCAAGGCCGAGCTTGCCCTCACGCTCGATTATATGTACACGCCCGACAAGCTCCTTTTGCAGGCCCTTGACAATTGCAGCCGTGCCGTCGGGAGAGCCATCATCGACCACAAGCACATCAAACGAATGTTCAAGCCCCATAAGGGCACGAATCATCTTCTCGATATTCTCCTTCTCGTTATATGTGGGAATAATAATTACACTGTCGCTCTTCATACACATTCAATTGCGACGCGCCCAAGGGCGCGCAATCACACTTATGTTACAAAGATAGCGTAAATCCTAAATATTTTCAAAATAAACTCTATAATATTATTTAAAATGCGCCTGCGGAAAAGTTATTTAGCGAAGAGTGTCTGTTTTTTACCCATATTCTCGTTTTTTATCGCTATCTTCGTGGCGAAAATCAATATAGAACAACGTGGAAGAGAATAAAAAACTTTTCATTGAAACATACGGCTGCCAGATGAATGTAGCCGACAGTGAGGTGATAGGCTCAATCTTGGAGATTGCAGGATACAGCGTGGTTGCCGACATTAAAGAGGCCGACCTCATTCTGCTGAACACCTGTTCCATTCGCGACAATGCCGAACAGAAGATTTACGGGCGCCTCGACCAGCTGAATGCAATGCGCCGCGGAAAAGACACCCTTGTGGGCGTGGTTGGCTGTATGGCCGAACGTGTAAAAGAGGAGCTGATAGAGAAATACGGAGTAAATATTGTTGCCGGGCCCGACACGTACCTTTCCCTGCCACAGCTTATTGCCGAGGCAGAATTGGGCAATGCGGCAATGAACATTGAACTATCAACCACAGAGACCTACCGCGACGTAATTCCCACCCGCATTTGCAGCAAAGGAGTTTCGGGTTACATCTCCATTATGCGCGGTTGCAATAATTTCTGTCACTACTGCGTGGTACCCTACACAAGAGGCCGCGAGAGAAGCCGCGACATACAGAGCATCTTGAACGAGGTTGACGACCTTGTGGCAAAAGGCTTCAAAGAGATTATACTGCTGGGGCAGAATGTAAACTCCTACAATTTCGAAGAGAGCGACGGCAGCCGCATAACCTTCCCCGAACTACTGCGCCGAGTGGCCCGCCGCGCCCCACAGACACGCATACGCTTCACAACATCGCACCCGAAGGATATGAGCGACGAGACATTGTATGTTATTGCCGAGGAGCCCAACGTGTGCCGCAGCATACACCTGCCCGTGCAGAGCGGAAGCAGCGCAATGCTCAAAGCAATGAACCGCAAATACACCCGCGAATGGTACCTCGACCGCATTGAGGCCATACGCACCATAGTGCCCGATTGCGGCCTTTCCACCGATATTATCGCCGGCTTTTGCGGAGAAACGGAGGAGGACCACCAACAGACTCTTTCACTTATGCACCACTGCTCCTACGACGCAGCCTTTATGTTCAAATACTCGGAACGCCCCGGCACATTTGCCAGCAGAAATATGAAGGACGACATTGACGACAAGGAGAAGGTGCGCCGCCTTACCGAGATTATAGAATTACAACAAGAGTGTTCGGCGGCAAACAACAAAAAGTGTATCGGAGAGACTTACGAGGTTCTAATTGAGGGAGTGTCGAAACGCTCGCGCGAGCAGTTCTTCGGACGCACCGAGCAGAACCGCACCGCAGTATTCAACCGCAAGGGGTACAAAATAGGCGATTTTGTAAAGGTAAAAATTTACGACTCAACAGCGGCCACACTGCTTGGCGAGATTATCGATTAATCCCCTTTTCATCGAAGAAAAACAAAGAGTGCAAGCCCTCACAGGCTTGCACTCTTTGTTTTATCTTTCGCCGAGTTTTTCGCTCCGGCCTTCGGTATTTTCTTATTTACCCTCAACAGGCAAAATAAGCATGAGTATCAAATAGGCAATAGCTACTGCACCGCACAAAACCAATGCTGCAATAAGTGTGATGATACGTGTGAGCTTAACATCAAGACCAAACTCCTTTGCCAATCCGGCGCAAACACCGGCGATAACTTTGTCGTTAGAACGATACAATTTTCCCATAGTAATTTTATTTATATAAAGTTTATACGCGCAGAAATTGCTTCTGCCAAAAATCGGCGCAAAAATACAAATTATCGGTAATTCAGAGTGTTAAAAAATGTAATTTTCGCAAATATTCTTGTAAAACTTCAAAAAAAAAGAACAAAATCGACCTAAATAGTATATTTTTGTAGCGAGTTTAGGAAAAATAGGCCCGCGATTATTCAAATGAATACCATAATCCACACTGAATGCCCATTGTGCAACAGCCGTTCAATAGAGAAACGCTTTACCTGCAAAGACCACTTTGCAACAGGTGAGTTGTTCGACATTTTTGAATGCAAGGAGTGTGGGTTTGTATTCACACAGGGAGTTCCCGACGAAAAAGAGATTGCGCCCTACTACGAATCGCCGGCATATATTTCGCACAGCGACACAAAAAAAGGCATTGTAAACGCAGCCTATCACCTTGTGCGCAATATTATGATGCGCAAGAAGGTGGCACTCATAAAGCGACTCACATTGCTGCAAAATGGCAAAATTGTCGATTATGGTGCGGGAACAGGCTCTTTTGCCTACGCAATGAACAAAGAAGGGTGGAACGTAACAGCCATAGAAAAGAGCGAGCAGGCGCGCAACCTCGCAAAAGAGAAATTCGGCATTGAGATGCTGCCCGAAGAGGAACTTGCAAAAATAGAGAGTGGCTCGGTGGATGTTTTTACACTGTGGCACGTACTTGAACATCTGCAAAATGCAGGCTCTTTCCTTGACGAAATGCACCGCATACTCGACGAAACAGGTATTGCCGTGATTGCCTGCCCTAACTGCCTGTCGTACGACGCCGGCAACTACAAAGAGCTTTGGGCGGCCTACGATGCACCCCGCCACCTGTGGCACTTCACCCCAAGCACCATTATGAGGCTGGGCGAGAAGCACGGCTTTATTTTGGAACGACAATACCCTATGCCTTTCGACGGGTTCTATATATCAATGTTGAGCGAAAAATACAAGAATACCCGTTGGAGCACATTAAGAGGGGTGTGGAACGGTTTTTTAGGACTCTGCGCCACAATGGACAAATGCAGCGCAAGCAGCTCCATAATATATGTTTTTAGAAAAAGAAAATGAGCAAATCTATTTTTAAGGTACAAACAATAAGCGTCTACATCAGCACCACGATGGTGTTGTTGCTTCTGGGAGTAATGGGGTTGCTGTTCGTGACTGCCGATTCTCTTTCGCGTCACATTAAACAGAACCTTGTCCTTTCGGTTATTATGAAGAACGAGGCCGGCGAGGCCGAAATTCTGAAATTCAAGAAAGAGACCGAAAAGAAGAACTATGTGGAGAAGTGCCGATACATTTCCCGCGAAGAGGTACTCGAAGAGCAAAAAGCCGAGCTTGGCACCGACCCCGTGGAGTTTCTCGGCTACAACCCATACGAGGCCTCGGTGGAGATTACACTTAAAAACGAATTTGCCAACAGCAACAGCATCGCCTCCATTGAAAAGGAACTGCTCAAAAAGAGCATAGTGAGCGAAATTTCCTACCAACGCGAACTTATAGACACGATAAACAGCAATATACGCAAAATAAGCATCGTGCTCTTGATATTCCTCGCAATGCTCACCATAATATCTTGGTCGCTCATAGGCAATCTTGTGCGCCTGTCGATATATTCAAAGCGTTTCTTGCTGCACACTATGAAACTTGTGGGCGCAACGTGGAGCTTCATACGCCGCCCGTTCCTTATACAAAATTTAGTAATAGGGTTTCTGTCGGGAATAATGGCCAACCTGTTGCTTGCCGGCGGCCTCTACCTTTTGTGGAGGGAAGAACCCGCCATTGCCACCATTATGCCCTTTGAACATCTGCTGACGGTGGCAATAGGAATAACACTCTTTGGAATTATAATTTGTATGCTATGCGCATTCCTTTCGGTAAACAAATTCTTGCGTATGGGCAGCAACGACCTGTATTTTATATAAAAAAGAACAATGGACAAGAGAAAATTCGCATTTGGGAAAACCAACTACATACTGCTCATTGCAGGGGTGGCTGTAATTATTATCGGCTTTATCTTAATGTGCGGCCCCGGCTCCACCGAGACACACTTTGAACCCGACATTTTCAGCGTGAGAAGGATTAAGGTGGCACCGACAATATGCTTTGTCGGCTTTCTGTTTGTTATATACGCTATTTTGCACAGAAGTAATAAAAAATAAATAAAACACCACAATGACACTTTTTGAAACAATAATCATAGCAATCGTTGAAGGGCTTACAGAGTTCCTCCCCGTATCCTCCACCGGACATATGATAATTACACAGAATCTGCTGGGAGTGGAGAGTACCGAATTTGTAAAGGCATTTACCTTTATCATACAATTCGGTGCCATCCTTTCGGTGGTAGTGCTCTATTGGAAACGCTTTTTCCGTTTGAACCACACGCCGGCCCCTGATGGTGCCTCGCCCTTAAAGAGATTCCTGCACAAGTACGACTTTTATTGGAAACTGTTTGTGGCATTTATCCCTGCCGCGGTACTCGGGCTGCTGTTCAACGATATTATCGACGAAATGCTCGAAAGTATGGTGGTGGTTGCCACTACACTCATACTCGGCGGAATTTTTATGCTCTTCTGCGACAAGATATTCAACAAGGGAAGCGAAAATACCGAACTTACAGAAAAGCGTGCATTCTGGATTGGAATGTTCCAATGTATTTCTATGATACCCGGCGTATCGCGTTCAATGGCAACCATCGTGGGAGGTATGTCGCAAAAACTCACACGCAAGGCTGCTGCCGAATTTTCGTTCTTCCTCGCAGTGCCCACAATGTTTGCGGCAACATTGTTCAAGATACTCAAACTATTCCTCGAACCAAATGGAATGAATATACTGAAAGAGAATTTAAGCACTCTGCTCATTGGTAATGCCGTTGCCTTTGTGGTGGCAATGCTTGCCATAAAGTTCTTCATCAGTTTTGTGACGAAATATGGCTTTAAGGCATTCGGATGGTACAGAATAATTATCGGGACCATTATACTTGCAATGGTTCTTGCCGGACATAATCTAACTGTTGCATAATGGACTTTATAGCAGGAGAAGTACTGGCAATATACAAGCCCTACACTTGGACTTCGTTCCAGATTGTGAACAAGGTGCGCTACCATTTGAGCCGACAATTCAAGGTAAAAAGGTTCAAAGTGGGGCACGCAGGCACGCTCGACCCATTGGCAACAGGAGTGCTGCTAGTGTGTACAGGAAAGGCCACCAAGAGAATTGAGGAGTTGCAAAGCCACACAAAGGAGTATGTTGCCGAGATTATGCTGGGAGCAACCACCCCCTCTTTTGATATGGAGCATCCGGTGAATGCCACATACCCATACGAGCATATAACAGAGGAAAAAGTAAATGAGGTCTTAAAAAATTTTATAGGCAATATTGCACAGCGCCCTCCACTCTTTTCGGCCTGCAAGGTAGACGGGAAACGAGCCTACGACCTTGCACGCAAAGGAAGTGATATGGAGCTTGCACCCAAGCAGGTGAGAATTGACGAGATTGAGCTGCTCGAATGTGACCTGCCCCGAATAAAAGTGCGCGTTGTATGCGGAAAAGGTACCTACATACGCTCACTCGCACGCGACATTGGCGAAGCGCTCGACAGCGGCGCATATTTAACAAGTTTAACCCGTACCAGAGTGGGAGAGTACAAGGTTGAGGATTGTATCAACCCCGAGGATTTTCCTGCTTGGTTAGAAAAACAGATAACAATATGAACATTCTTGACGAAAGTTTTAACCTCAGTTCGCAGCACATGAAGCTGTCGCAGTTCAAGTACGAAGTTACCGATGACAGAATTGCATTGTATCCCGCAAAGTGTCGCGATGAATCGCGCCTTATGGTATTGCACAAAAAAACCGGTGAGATTGAGCATCGTATATTCAAAGAAATTATACATTACTTCGATGAAAAGGACCTTTTTGTGCTAAATGACAGCAAGGTTTTCCCTGCACGCCTCTATGGTAACAAAGAAAAAACCAATGCACAAATTGAGGTATTCCTGTTGCGTGAGCTTAACGAAGAATTCCGCTTGTGGGATGTACTTGTGGACCCTGCGCGCAAAATACGCATAGGCAACAAGCTCTATTTTGGTGAGGATAATTCAATGGTTGCCGAAGTAATAGACAACACAACCTCACGCGGTCGCACACTGCGTTTCTTGTACGACGGGCCGCACGACGAGTTTAAGAAAGCCCTTTTCTCATTGGGAGTAGCACCTCTGCCCGACGACTTCAAGCGTTTGCGTAAAGAAGAGCCCGAGGATTTACAAAATTTTCAGACATATTTTGCAAAGAAAGAGGGCTCGGTAACCGCATCCTTCGCAGGCCTGCACTTCACACGCGAACTTATGAAGAGAATGGAGATTAAGGGCATAGACACTGCATACGTTACAATGCACACAGGCCTTGGCTGTTTCCGCGAGATTGACGTGGAGGATCTCACAAAGCACAAAATGGACAGCGACCTCATCAATGTGGACACAGAAGCTGTGAAACTCGTGAACAAAGCAAAAGCCGAAGGCCGTCGCATCTGCGCAGTGGGAACATCGGTGCAGCGAGTATTGGAAACTGCCACCCTCACAGGAGGAATGCTCAAAGAGTATGAAGGCTGGACAAGCAAATTCATTTTCCCCGAGTACAACTTCCAGGTGGCCAATTGTATGATAGCCAACTTCTATGCCCCTTGCTCCACTATGCTTATGCTCACCACCGCATTCGGCGGTTACGACAATGTGATGAACGCCTACAAAGTGGCACTCAAAGAGGGTTATCGTTTCGGCCTTTACGGCGACGCAATGCTCATCATAGACTAATGGGGCAGGAAAAAGTATTTTTAGGGCTCGGTAGCAATACCGGCAATAAAAATGAGAACCTGATGCGAGCGATAGAAAATCTGTCGCTCGCTCTCGGCTCTCCCGCAACCCTCTCCTCCATTATAGAGAGCGAGCCTTGGGGCTTTGAATCGAAAAGCAGTTTCTTGAATTGTGTTGCTGCATTCGACACTGCACTGTCCCCCACCCGCTTGCTCGACATAATAGAAAGTATCGAAAAACAATTGGGCCGCACAAAAAAAAGCACAAATGGACAATACAGCGACCGCCCGATAGATATTGACATTCTATTCTATGGCAACGAATGTATAAACACGGAGCGGCTCACAATACCGCACCCACAGCTCCACAAACGCAATTTTGTGCTTATCCCCTTGTGTGAAATTGCGCCACAGCTCATTCATCCGCTGTTGCAAAAAAGTATAAAGGAACTTATTGCCGATATTTCATAAAATATTTTAACACAAAAAAAACGAGCAAAGTTGTATATTTTACACAAAATAATATACCTTTGCAACAACAACGCTGCCATCCGCTTGGCAGATATGTGGAAAGATTTGGCTGCTTGCAACCACGGTAAAAAATGCTAAAATCCTCATTCACAAGAGGAACACAAGGTATTCTGCCTTCTTGCACATCCCATCTTCCACAGTTTTTAGTAACGAATTATTAACCACGCTCGCCACACAACGAGCATAAAAACTACTATTATGGGATACTTATTTACATCGGAATCGGTTTCCGAAGGACACCCCGACAAGGTTGCCGACCAGATTTCAGATGCTGTACTCGACGAACTTTTGGCCTTTGACCCTCAATCGAAGGTTGCTTGCGAAACTCTCGTAACCACCGGACAGGTTGTAATTGCCGGAGAGGTAAAATCATCGGCCTACATAGACTTACAGGATATTGCACGCCACGTAATCAACCGCATCGGCTACACAAAAAGCGAATATATGTTCGATGGAAACTCGTGCGGAATTTTCTCGGCCATTCACGAACAGAGTGCCGACATTAACCGTGGTGTTGAGCGAGAAGAGCCTATGGACCAAGGTGCCGGCGACCAAGGAATGATGTTCGGTTACGCAACCAACGAGACAGAGAACTATATGCCCGTGTCGCTCGACCTCTCGCACCTCATCCTGCTCGAACTTGCCGACATTCGTCGCGAGGGCAAAGTAATGACCTATCTGCGCCCCGACTCAAAGAGCCAGGTAACCATCGAGTATAACGACGAGAATAAGCCTGTGCGCATAGATACAATCGTTGTTTCGACACAGCACGACGACTTTATTAAACCCGCCGAAAATACCCCCGAGGCACAAGCCGCAGCCGACAAGGCACAGGTTGCTAAAATACACGAAGATGTGGTAAATATCCTCATTCCCCGTGTAAAGGCAAAAATCACATCACCCAAAGTGCTCGCCCTCTTTAACGATGCGATAAAATATCACGTAAACCCCACGGGCAAGTTCGTGATTGGCGGCCCCCACGGCGACACAGGCCTCACCGGACGAAAAATCATTGTCGACACATACGGCGGCAAAGGCGCACACGGCGGCGGTGCATTCAGCGGGAAAGACCCCAGCAAGGTAGACCGCAGCGCAGCATACGCAGCCCGCCACATTGCCAAAAACCTTGTGGCAGCCGGCGTTGCCGACGAAGCACTCATACAGCTATCATACGCCATAGGCGTTGCACAGCCCGTGAGCGTATTTGTAAACACATACGGCACAGCCAAAGTGAATATGAGCGACGGAGAGATTGCACAAAAGGTTCAGGAGCTATTCGACCTGCGCCCAAAAGCCATAGAGGAGCGTTTGAAACTACGCAACCCCATATACAGCGAAACAGCCGCGTATGGCCACGTAGGCCGCAAGCCGCAGGTGGTGACAAAGAGTTTCGAATCGCGTTACCTCGACACAAAAACAATCACCGTGGAGCTTTTCACTTGGGAGAAACTCGACTATGCAGACAAAGTAAAAGAGGCATTTGCACTCTAAACTATGTTTAAAAAGATAGCCGACTTAATAAACAGAATGAGGCACAACAGGGGGTTTGGCATACAATCCCCCTCTGCCTTTCATTTTGTTACACAAGTGCTTAAAGAACCATTGCACTACTATTCCTACAAAAAAATAGACCGTGTGGCAAAAAGCGACGGCACGCAGGGGAAAGAGTATTACCGCAGGCTGTTCCGTGTGGCAAACAATTTTAAGCCCGAAAGCATTATCATAGTCGGCAACAAATGCAACGCCGCAAAAACCGCGCTCATCGAAGCACGAAGCAATGCCGCAACAATCACCATTGAGAGTGGCGACACTGCACAACTGCAAGCAACCCTGCAAGCACAAAAAGGCGCAGTGCTCATCTACATTGGAGAGTGCAACAACTACGCCGCCTGTGGCAACGCCGCAATAGAACAGGCAAAAAGCGACACAGTGGTAATTATCGAGGGCATACAACAAATAAGAGAAAAAGCACTATGGTGGGAGAGTGCCATAAAGAGCCCCCGCACGGTGGTAACATACGACCTGTACAGCGCAGGGATACTCCTCTTCGACAAAGAGAAACAGAAACAGAACTACACTCTTAAAATGTAGAAAATGAAGAAAGCGACAATATACACACGCCAAGGCGACTGCGGAGAAACCTCGCTGATAGGCAACACGCGAGTACCCAAAGACCACCCGCGAGTAGAGGCCTACGGTACCATCGACGAGCTAAATGCCGCAATAGGATTGCTGTGCAGCCATCTGCCGCAAGAGGAACGCACACTCCTCGAAGGAATTGAGAACAATCTGCTCACCATAGGATACATTCTCGCTCACGACAAAGAGTGCAACACCAATATAGAGGAGCACACAATGCAAGAACTCGAACAGGCAATAGACCGCATAGAAGGGCAGCTGCCACCAATGCACAGCTTCATTCTCCCCTGCAAAGGCGAAGGGAGCGCACGTGCCAATTTGTGTCGCACCATCTGCCGCAGAGCCGAGCGCCGCATAGTAACCCTGCAACGCGAATGCTCGGTGGCACCACGCATTCTGCAATATATAAACCGCCTCTCCGACTATCTATTTCTGCTCCAACGCCTGCTGTGCGAGGGAGAGGAAAAAAAGTGGGAAAAGCCTTGTAAATAAACAATTTTAGACTACATTTGCAGCCATTATACAAAAAACAATAAAAACATTTATACACTATGTACTGGACATTAGAATTAGCATCGAAATTGGAAGACGCCCCCTGGCCCGCAACAAAAGACGAACTCATCGACTATGCAGTGCGCTCGGGTGCTCCGTTGGAAGTTATAGAGAATTTGCAGGAAATTGAGGACGAAGGCGATGTTTACGAGAGCATCGAGGACATCTGGCCCGACTACCCCAGCAAAGAGGACTTTTTCTTTGACGAGGAGGAGTATTAAAAGCAACAAGCGAGTTAAACAGCTAAATATCAACGGGATAAGCAAAGTCATTTGTTTGTCCCGTTGGTGTTTTATGGCGTTTTATAATCAAGTTTATATATCAAAAATCAATAGTTTAGAAATCCAAGTATTCGTTTGTTTCTCTCAATGACATAGGCTCTAAAAATCCTCGGGAATATTAGAATTTACGACACGGCACGGTTATTTAACAACCTGGTTATCATAATTAGCTCGCACCATCACAGCGCTGTCGGGCCAGAAGCCAAACTTTTCACCAGTTTTGAATAAAATGGTGTTCTTGCTGAAAAGTTCCAACGTTACCGCACAATCGGCATCGAGGAAGAAACGCCCTGCGGCTTTGTTACCTCTCGAGGAAGCAAGCAGGCGAGCCTGTGGCAGAGAGGTGCCGTCGTCGCCCCAATCGGGCATTTGTATTCTTGCGCCACCCAAAAACACGCCACCGGCTGTGAGCAACAGAGAATCGCCCTTTGCAGCAATGCTTATATTAAAATCTTGCCAAGGACCGTTTTTCTCCCATGCCCACTCACCTACAAACGGGGTGGGTGTAATGCCTGCAACATCAAATGTATTTACAGCCGAAACATCGGCATCGGGCACAAAGGCATTTTCTTTATATAAATCTACCACCTCGGTTGAAAAAGAGTAATTTTCGCTGTTCTTGCGCACAAGCACCCCGCTAGCGGGCCAATAATTAACCTCGCCGCTTATATTGAACGTGAGCGTATCGAGCGATTTTAACTCAAAGGCAAGGGGATAGTATTCATTCTTTGGATAATTTTGAAACACGCTGAAATATTGGTTCACAATTGTGCCAGCGACCTTATTGCCGTTTTTTGGCACAGCCATACAAGCCTGCGGTATTGCATTGCCCTTGCTATCGCTCAATGGGTTACCCGTCATATAATAAGGTTTCTGCCTCTCCCAAAAGAATGCCACAAGCAGCGAATCGCCTCGCTCACCTATGCGCACCGAGAGATTTTGAATAGAATCATTCGCTCCTACACACTCCCAACAACCCACAAACGGGGAGGGCGTAATGCCAGCAACATCAACATCTTTCCTGCCATTGCAAGCGAATATGCTCAACGTGCAAACGATTAACAAAAACCTTTTCATAAATTACCTATTTAAATGTCTGCTTTTTAATATTGTATCACAACCCAATTTATTACCAATATCATTTATTCTATTAAACCAACCATTTATAAAACGTTGCTGTTCAGGATGCTTATCTACAATGCCATCACAATGCTCTGCACGTGATTTTTGCAACTCTCTTTTCAACCATTTTTCATCAACGGCCTTTACCGCTTGATTTGTTTTATTCCCAATATAACCATCTTCAACTAAATTAAACCCTTTCTTGTTAAGAACCTTCTGCAAAGAAACAATTGCTGTTTGTGGTCCTGAATTAACAGAAAAATCATAAACAAGTTTCATTACATCAGTATTGTCAAGTAAACCAAATCCGCGACTATCCCATTCAGCTTTATATAATTTTATAGCATCGCTTTTTGTTAAGTTTTTAACATTATCAACATTTACACCTGCTTTATTTTTATATGTATCAAGGAATGGTTGTGTTATACCCATATTAGTTTCACCTCCTCGATCAAATTTATCATTAACGTAGCCTCCTTCATAATGCAAAACCAGAGGAATGGTTGCATAAAATAAAGAATCGCTACGATGTTTTTGTTTAGCCAATGAACCTTTTTCATTTTTCCCCAATTCATCAAGATTCTCTGGCGCAATTTCACTTTTTAAAGAATCACCATTCGAATAGTCTTCTATATAATAATATTTTGTAAGGGTCGAAGGTTGCATCATAAATCTTTGAACAGCCTTATTCTTTTTTCTCTCACTTACAAGTTCATTTATACTATCCGATTGAAACTCCTCAATTATTTCTAATTCATCATTCATTTTACATTATATTTTAAATTACGAATGATGCAAAATTATATCACAAATATACATTTCAAGTTGAAGAAATACCAAATTAAACTCTCACATTCGCAAACATTTTCACAAAACCAACCTGCTTCCATCGCCTTTTACAGCCAAATATGTATCCCTCAAATGCATTAAGAAAATAATATAGACATTAAAAATCAAACAATTAAGAGACATTGCTTATTCTTTGACGAGGAGGAATATTAAATTTTCGCAAGCAAGGAATTTGCATAATTGGCGGTGCGACAATATTTTGTCGCACCGCTGTTTTTTATCTGCTATTAAAAACGAAAAAGAAGAGGTAAATATTTGCTGCATTTATTGACAAATGAATTTTGAGATATTATATTTGCAGTTATAGCTACTGAAATGTCAGCAGTGTGGAAAGTGTTATTTCTGTCGCTTTACGACTACTTTTAGGTACAATCAATAACAATATCATGAAACGCATTTTTTCAACATTATTGCTGTTTGCTGTGCTCGTTACGACAGCATCGGCACAATATTTCCCAGTGGATACAGCGCGACTGAACAGTGCTTATAGAGCTATTGTCAGAGGCCCCAACACTCTTGAAAAACAGCAGGATTTTCTTGACGCCTTTCCTACCACATATATGGAGTTCTATTATACATATCAATATATTGAAGGAAATAATTACGACCTTGCAATGACGCGGATGGTGAACGCGCATTTAACTGTTTTAAAAGACAGTCTATATCTTATAAGCGATTCACTTTATTGTAATAAACTTGTAAATTTGGCGGTGGGAATGAATGATACAGGCGAAATAACATCACATCTTCAAGAAATTATACATATGGCAATGTTAAAGCATGAAAAGACGATGATGTTTGCCGTAATGCGTCTATTCAAAGCTTATCAACTTCAATTTTGGTCGTTCTATTGGTCGAGTGTAGCATATAGCGAAAGTTGGACAGAGCACTTCGTAAAACTATAT
>JAZRAC010000045.1:0-3142 GCA_045634365.1 Bacteroidaceae bacterium
TGTAGATGTATCTGTTCATTCCTGAAAAAATTATGTCCGCAAAAATACTCTTTTTAGGCACTATCGGGCAAGGAATAGAGGCAAAATCGCATTTTTAGCCATCTAAAATCAACTTTTTAGACGTCTAAAGTACTGTTTTTAGATAGAATGTTTTGCCGTGGGTGAGGTTTGTACTTATTTCGCCTGTAACAATTCGAGCACTTGTCCGTCTTATTATTTGACAAATATTGCAATTACTAAAAGATAATAATATGAAACCGACAAAACACCTACTTTTTTTAGCGATGCTGTTTGCAGTGTCATCTGTTGAGATAGTGTGTGCGCAAAACACTGATAAAACGCTTGTTTGTGGCGACATAAAAGACATAGCCACCCACCGCCGTATTGAGGGCGCGACCATCGAGGTCCTGCGTATGGACAGTACTCTTATAGCAAAAAGTGTCACAAGACCCGAAAACAATCTGCCGAACATTGATGGTGTGCCTATGAATGGTTGGGTAATGATTAAAGAAAGGATAAGGGACGAGCGTGTATTGCTGAAAGTGTCACACCCCGAATACGCAACAGAATATTCTGAATTCAAACTTATTGGCAGCCGTAAGTGGATTTTCAACTTTGGTAGCATACTGCTTTTTCGCGACAATTTTCAGTTGGACGAGGTTACTGTTTCGGCGACCAAGGTACGAATGGTAATGGGTAAGGATACTATCACATACAATGCTTCTGAATTCCAGTTGGCACAGGGCAGTATGCTCGATGGTCTGATACGCCAGTTGCCGGGTGTTATGCTCGACGGTGACCGCATCACAGTAAACGGGCGTTTTGTCAGCAGTCTGCTTGTGAATGGCGAGGATTTTTTCAAAGGCGACCCGAGTGTGGCACTTCAGAACCTTCCTGCTTATATGGTAAATAAGGTAAAGGTATATGAACGCACACCCGACCACGCTTATATAACAGGCGTAGATTCATTGAAAGAGTATCCTACAGTTATGGATGTACGGCTCAAACGCGAATATGCAACCGGTTGGGTAGCCAATGCCGAGGCTGCATACGGCACGGATAACCGCTATTTGGGACGTGTGTTCGGATTGCGTTTTTCCGATGTGTCACGCTTGGCACTGTTCGGCAATTTCAATAACACAAATGATACCCGTTCCCCCGGAAGTTCGGGAAACTGGAATCCCGAGTGGCAGGCATCGGGGTTGACGAATATGCAGTATGGCGGTGCCGAACTGTTGTTAAAGGACCTTGATGAGGAGTGGAAACTGACAAGCAATATTAAACTGATACACGAGGATATAGACAATTTGTCAATCGGGGCAGGCAGTTACTTCCTTGGAGCAGACAATGTTTATATGCGTAACAGGAACAGTAACCGCACCGACCGCCTCAAGGTTATCAGTAATAATAACTTCAAGCTGAAAAAGAGCACTTGGTATGCTACCGTCAATCCGTCGGTGCAATATAGTGATGGCAGTAACCGCATAGAACAGTTGGCAGCTTCGTTCTCGACTAATACTGTCGATAGCTATCGTGGTGCAACCATTGACACCCTTTTTGCGGGAATTGGCAGCAAGCAATTGGAGGAGGCATTGATAAACCGTGTCGCCAATACAGGAGAGGGTTGGAACAAGAGCCTTTCGGCTACTCTCAATGCAAACGCAGTGATAGATATACCCCACACACCGGATTTTGTGGATATAAATCTTAGTGGTAGCTTTGACAAAGCCAACGGTGAGAATTACTCGCACATCGACCTGCGCCACGGCAAGAACACAACAGGTAGTGATATGTTCCAGAATCGCTACAATCCATCATCGTCACTGAACTACAAGTATGAAGCATCGGCAATGTATAATTATTCCAATGCCAAACAGAACCCGTTGCGTGTAATAGCTTTGTACAGCTATAGCAAGCATTACTCTTCGGGAAATTACAAGCAATATCGCCTCGACCGTTTTTCGGAGTGGAGTGACGATACATATCCACTTGGTGCCTTGCCTTCGACTACCGACTCCCTGCAACAGAGTCTTGACTATCAGAACAGCTACCGTTCTATTGCCACCAGCGACATTCATAAAGTAGATGTAATGGTGATTAAGCATTTCACACTCTTTGGCAAACAAATGAATATCTGCTTGCAGCCGTTACTTCGCATACAAACAGACAGATTGTATTATACAAGAGGGGCTTTGGATACCACAACAATGCGTCGCACCATTGTTCTTGAACCCTACGTGCGTTATGGATTCGATGATTTCGGACTATCTTATCACCTGAGCTACAGCGAACCGTCGCTTGTCCGTATGCTTGATATTGTAGATGACAACAATCCGCTTGTTGTACGTTACGGCAACCCCAACCTGAAGCGGACACGCCGACACAGCGTGAATCTCAATCGCTCGTGGTGGAAAAGAGAAAACTCACGTGATATACGTTTGACCGCACGGTACAACTTTATTGAGAATGCTGTTGCCGAGGCTATGGTGTATGAACCACAGACCGGTATCCGCACCTATCGCCCCGAGAATATCGACGGTAACTGGGATGCAGGTGCAGCGTTCCACTTTACACAAGCACTTGATAAGGAGCAACGCTTTTTCCTGACAACCAAAACCGATGCTTCGTTTGCAAACAGTGTTGATTATTTGTCACTGGCAGATGCCGTAGAAAGCACACGCAGCGAGGTTCGTAACCTTGTGTTGAGTGAGAATCTTGCTCTTAATTACAAATGGAAGAGCTATAGCATTGGACTGCGCGCTGATGTGCGTTATACCAATGCAACAAGTCCGCGAACAGACTTTACCACAATAAATGTGGCCGATTTCAATTATGGAGTAAACGCACAGCTCAACCTGCCGTGGAATTTCTCGTTGAGTACCGACCTTACTATGTACAGCCGACGTGGTTATGAAGACCGCACAATGAACAGCAATGATTTGGTTTGGAATGCCCGACTTACAAATGCCTCACTCCTGCATGGTAATCTTATATTCACACTCGATGGCTTTGACATTTTGGGGCAACTATCCACTGTACGTCGTACCCTCAATGCCCAAGGCCGCACCGAGACTTGGTACAACACCGTACCACGCTATGCTATGCTGCACATTGTTTATCGTTTAAATATTGAACCGAAGAA
>JAZRAC010000046.1:0-22280 GCA_045634365.1 Bacteroidaceae bacterium
GAATTAAAAGTACATCAAATTATTTGACGGTTGTTTTAAAGTTCCTTACTTATACACGATTTATCTAAATAAATCTTCGTTGTACTGCTTGTCTGTATGGAATGGTTTTCAAGGATCATCTTGCTTATCGAGCAGTGGAACCGTGTTCCTTGCCGAAAGCGAGTACAAAGGTAAGGCGAATTTTTGGACTACAAAACTTTTTCGAGTATTTTTTTCAAAAAATTTTTGTCTTTTTTTAATCAACCTTGATTTTCAATGCGTTACAAAAAGAAGAAATTTACTCTTTTTTTTTGGATGATTTTCACAAAATGAGAGAAAGAGCAACAATCGGGCGCACACGCCGGTGCGCCCCTACAAAAAAAGCACTGTCCCTCTCGTAGATGGACGAGAAAATTGCTTGTAATTTTCAGAGGGAGTAGAAAAACAAAAGACCACCAACCGTGTCATTTTGACGACCGCAGGGAGGAAAAATCTCAATGATTTTACAGAGATTTCTCACACAAGGTTGCCTTTGGCCCTTTCGGGCGGCAAACTCCGTTTCGGGATGACATCTTTCGGGCGCACACGCCGGTGCGCCCCTACAAAAAAATACAACAGGCACCAACAAACGTAGGGGCAGACCAATGTGTCTGCCCAAGAAAGACAGAAGAAACAAAAAAAGTGCTCCTCTTGTTTGAAATTAAGAGGAGCAGAAAGACAACTATTTCGAAAGTATGCCTTCGAGCTGTTGGGCGGTGAGGCCCAACTTGAATTTCCCGTTAATCGCCACAGAAATTCCGCCGGTTTCTTCGGAAACTACTATCGCAATAGCATCGGTCTTCTCGGAAATACCCATCGCCGAGCGGTGGCGCAGCCCCAATTTCTTGGGAATATTCACATTGTGCGACACGGGCAGAATACACTGCGCAGCAGCAATGCGCCCACCTTGTATTATTATAGCACCATCGTGCAGAGGGGCATTCTTGAAAAAAACAGCCTCAATAAGGCGTTGCCCTATGGCCGCATCAATCGCCTCGCCGGTCTTCACATATTCATCGAGATTTTCATCCTTCTCAATCACAATGAGCGCACCCACTTTCTGCTGGGCAAGACTCATACAGGCCATTACCACCGGAAGATACTGCGCCCTGTCCTCGCGCTTCTCCTGACGAGAAAAAAGATTGGCAACCATCTTAAAGTGACCGTGAGAGCCAAGATTTTTAAAGAAACGGCGCACCTCCTCTTGAAATATTATTATAAGCGCAAGCACTCCCACACTCATCAATTGGTCGAAAATAGAGCCAAGGAGCCTCATCTGCACCACTCGCGACACAAACACCCACAAGAGGATAAACACCAATATACCCGAGAATATATTGAGCGAACCGGAATCCTTCATCAACCTATAAAAATAGTATAGGCAACCGGCAACGAGTATAATATCTATAATATCCTTTATTGAAAAATCGAAAAACATACCTTATATATATAATATTAAGCAACCACCATCACACGCCTTTCAGCATCATAAATATTTTAACCACATTTGCAGCCTCGCGCACATCGTGCACACGCAGAATGTGAGCCCCGCCCTGCAAAGCCACCATATTCAGCGCAGAAGTCTCGGGGAGAGCCTCGCCGGCAGAAATGCCCAATAGATTGGTTATCATAGACTTACGCGACAACCCCACAAGCAACGGAGCATCAAGCTCGGCAAACGCATCGAGCGACGATAGCATTTCGTAATTCTGCGCCACACTCTTGCCGAATCCAAAGCCCGGGTCCACAATAACATCCTTAACACCCAGCTGGCGCAATTGCCACACCTTCTTTGCAAGGGTGGTAAGCACCTGCGGCAGAAAATTATCATACTGCACAGCCTCTCCGGCCCACCCCACCGAGTGCGTAAGCACATAAGGAATATTGAGGCGGGCAACCGTGTGCAACATATTTTCGTCCCACTCAAAAGCCGACACATCGTTTATTATCGCCACATTATGACGCTCGGCACACTCCTGCGCCACACGCGCACGGAAAGTATCGACCGACACTATCGCCGACGGAAAATGCTTGTCCAACGTATCGAGCGCAGCGTGCAGACGCGCAAGCTCCTCATCCTCGCTCACCGGCTCACCCGACGGGCGCGTGGAACAAGCCCCAACATCGAGAATATCGGCGCCATCGGCAAGCATACGTTGCGCCCGCGCCACAAGCGCATCCTCGCCCGCCACCCTCGACTGTTCGTAGAAAGAGTCGGGCGTAACATTAAGAATACCCATCACCAGCGGGGTATCTGTCTCAATCAGGCGGCCGTTCACGTTTATAGAGTAGCTCATAATCAATCGCGTACAAAATATTCTCGCTATTAACTACAAAGTTACAAAAAACAAATGACAAGTTAATATAAGAAACTGTTTTAATTTCTAAAAAAAGACAGAAGAAGCAAAAAATAAAGTGCTCCTCTCGTTTGTAATTAAGAGGAGCTCCGCAGAGCGGTGAGGAGATAAAAAACAAAGGGCGCACACGCCGGTGCGCCCCTACAACAACAGGCAACAGCAAACGTAGGGGCAGACCGATGTGTCTGCCCAAGAGAGAGATTTTAAAACAAGCACACACAACACTTTTGAGCGAAAGTAATTGAAAATCGAGGCATTTTTCGTATCTTCGCAACGGAAAGAGAGGCACCAACAACAACCTCTTCCACAAGAAGCCTATGCAACAGACACACTACATAATTGGCGGGCACCCGCTCACCATAAACCTGAAAGAGGGCGACGCAACCAATCTATTCCCCACGATGGAGCCCTTCAAAGCAGAGAGCATCAACGAACCGCTCTTCACCGTAACCGTGGACAACAGCATAATACCCTCGTGGCAAGGCAAAAAAATAGGCACCTTCCCCTGTCCCTCGGCAACCTTCGAGGTCTACCGCCGAGAAAGTGGCGAATATCAGGTACTCATCCTTTCGGAGCAGAATATCCCCTGTGCCTTTCTCGAAAGTGACACAGCATTAAAAACCTTCACCATAACCACACGCGGCACCGAGAGCCAATGCCGCTTCGGGCTCAACAACAGTATGATGCTCATATACACAATGAGCACAGCCGCCCACAGCACCCTGCTCATTCACTCATCCACCATAGAGAATGGCGGCAAAGCCTATATGTTTCTGGGCAAGAGCGGGCAAGGCAAGAGCACACACAGCGACCTGTGGGTAAAGCACATAGCCGGCAGCACACTCATAAACGACGACAACCCCATAATACGCATCGCCCCCGACGGCACAGCCACAGTCTACGGCTCACCGTGGAGCGGCAAGCGTCCAATATATAAAAACGTGCACTACCCCATCGGCGGCTTTGCAGCCATCGAGCAGCGGAAAGAGAACAGCATAAAGCGCGAGAGCATCCCCACAGCCTTCGGCATATTGTTAAGCTCCTGCTCCACAATGAAGTTCGACAAGGAGATACACATTCAAATATGCGCCACCATAAGCAAGGTACTCGCCACCGTGCCAGTACACACCCTCTACTGCCGCCCCGACGCCGAGGCCGCACAAATATCGAGCAGCACAATGGGAGTATGACAAAAGAAGAAGCGACACGGAGAGTACTGGTAGACAACCACGCCTTTATGCAGCAGATTGCGCACCAATTCCGCAACAACAACTGCAACAGCGTAACCTTTGTAGTCTACGGCATAAGTATGCACCCCTTCCTCGACAGCGGGCGCGACAAAGTGGTACTCTCCCCCCCACTGCCGCCACAAATAGGGCAAGTGGTACTCGCCGAAATATTCCCCAAGCGATACGCCCTGCACCGCATAATAAAGATAGAAGGCGACACAATAACAATGCGAGGCGACGGCAACCCCCTGTGGATGACCGAGCAATTCACCGCCGACAAAATAGTGGGCACCGCAACAGCATTCATACGCAAAGGGAAGCGAGTGAGCACCACCGGACGCACTTGGCGTTACTACTCCGCCTTCTGGCACGCAGCAAGGCCGGCACGCAGGTTGCTACTAATTATTTATCGCAGAATAATAAAACATATAATATGAAAATTAAAAACGGATTTGAATTACAGAACGTGTGCGGGGAGTATATAATTGTCCCCACAGGCATCGACAATGTCGATTACAGCAAGATTATCAGCCTTAACGAAACAGCAGCCTATCTATGGGAGAACTGCTGCGACACCCCCTCCTTCACCATCGACACAATGGTGGAACTGCTCACCAAGGAGTATGATGTTGAGGAGAGCATCGCCCGCGAGGATTGCGAGAAGATTGCTGCCTGCTGGGCCGAAATGAGGCTCATAGAGGAGTAACCCGCACCACTGTTCTTTTTTATCTATCGGCAGGCCGTGCGGCCTGCCTTTTTTATTGCGGGAGAGAGGGTAAAAGACAAAGCGACAAAAACTATCCCTCTCATAGAGGAGGAGTTTAAAAAACAATTTATCGCCCTCCCCCTGCGGGTACTCCCTCTTTATTACAAAAAAGAGGGAGAGTATTAAAGAACACAAGAAACAAGGATAAACAAAAAGGGCAGACACATCGGTCTGCCCCTACAAAAATACCCGCAATGTTTGGGCGCACCGGCGTGTGCGGCCAAAAAACATTCCTCGGCAGTGTGTGCATACACTGCCGAGGAACTATCAAAGATAAGTGGTTGGTATTTTACATATTCCAAATATTGTTCCAATCGCCACCATTGTACTCGTTGGACAACTGGCCCTCCTCCTCATCATCCGGGTCAATTTGACCATCGCTTACCGCAATAAGCAGGGACAATGTCTCAATCTCCACAAACGATGAAACGGGTGCTATATAATCTTTCTTCACAATCTTCATTTTTCTCAGTTTTTTTAGAATTCTACAATAATTACTCAACCTCTTGTACAAACACCTTTTTGCCGTTAACAATGTAAATACCGGGCTCGGTTACCTTATCGAGCTTGCGACCCTGTAAGTCAAATACACTACCCTCGTACACGCGAGCTACGGCATTTATTGTGTCAATGTCAGTGGTACTTCCGCCAAAGAAGAATCCGAACATTGCAACGGCAGCTTGGTTGGCCTCATCATCGCCATTATCCAATTGCAGATAAGACTTATTGGCATTACACTTAACGTAGCCACCCTTATTATGGTTCTTGTGTGCACCCTCGTCGGTACTTTCACAAATTTCATTGTTGGCATTCACATATACATACGCACCGTTAGCGTCGCGGTTCGCATAGGCCCAATAGAAGGCTACACGGCCGCTCTTCTTCGCAAGCATATATATTTTGCTGTCGGCACAATCCTCGCCACAAGCTACATATTTTGTATATGCGGTACCTTTGAGTTTATTGACACTTGTATCAAATTCATCTTCATTCTCGGCGTATTTAAACACTGCACCGTCAACCTCTCCGCTCAATACAACAGCAGTTTTTGCAGGGAGAATTTTCTCACCCTCGGTAATAGCTTCTGTAACATCCTCCAATACAAGCTGGCCATCGCTCACACCTGTTACAATAGATGCGGTTACACCCTCGGGTATTGTAGCATTGTAACCAAGATAGAGGGTTGAATACTTGTTACCATCGTTGCTCTCGGCAAGAGTAACCTCCTGTTTGATATTTTCGGTAATAGTTTCCTCTGTAACCTCCTCTATCACCCACGCAGAAGCATTATCAACCGCTGTGTTATTGAATGAAATCACTTTACCGGCTTTCTCTGCGCAGTTGAGCATTGCTCCACCGTTGGGAACAATACCGACAACCACAGCATCGCCACTTTTACCAAGAGTATTTATGGCAATAGATTTCGCTATAACATTAGAGTTCTCGTCGGTTATAGACTCGGCATCAGCACCAACCGCGGTTTTTACATTATGGTCATAAGCCTCATCCAAATATGTACCCGAGTGCAAGCTCTTCATATAGAGGTTACCATCGGCATCATACTCGAATGCAAAGTAGTATTCGGTATTCGCAGCACTATATTCACCGCAAGCGAGCTTACCATTATCACCTATGCGCATCGAAGCTCCGGCACGGCTGTCGGTAAGGCCGGGAGTAATGTAAATTCTATAAATTTTATCATCCTCGGGAACTATTTTTTCAAGAGATACACTTGCTGTGCGCAATGCTGTGTAAGCATCCTTGCAAGCTGTTGCGGCACTTGTGTTGCCGTCCTCGATGAGAGTGCTTGCCGTTGTGTATGCAGTGCTGTATGCATCACCATTGGTGAATGCACCAACGGTTGTACCCTCGGGGGTAACGGCTGTTTGGTATTCGAGGGTATTCTCAAAGTCGCTCAACTGATAGTAGCGAGCATTGTCGTTTTCAAACTCGGCACCCACAAACTTAAAGAGCGAACCGCCGTCACTTTCGGGAGAACCACTCCAGAAGCCCATCTTTGAAGCTTCCCCATTATTATTAGAGAAATAGTTACTGCCATCGTATGCCTGAATGTTATAATATCCATCGGTGCGGGCTATAAACTTCCACTCATAGTAGCTCTTTGCGCCCTCTGTCACTGCCCACACTTTTGTGTGACCACTGGATGTATTATCGGCACCAAGTACTTTACCTTCGCCATTGAAAGGCTTGATGGTCACACCGAATGTACTTTCCATAAAGTACCAAGCCTGATAACTACTGTTGGTAGCTTTGGCTGAGACAGATACAGTGTTGGGATTTTCAGCATCAAACTCACAATATTGCAGCACCTTGCTACCATCGTCGGCACGCTTGATTATAATATTGTAAAGAATGGGGTTCTCCTCGTCGGTGGTAATTTCAACAGGGACACCTGCATACTTCAACGCCTCTTCGAGTTTGTCGTGAATGGGCTGCAATGCCTCGACCGCAGCATTCACAGCAGGCTGTGTTGCCTCGGTATTATTCTGAACTATGGTAGCGGCACCTATTGCATCGGTTACTTCGGTAACAAGGTCGTCAGTTGCATATATATATATATTAGGTGTATATTTCAACTGCTCGCTCCTAACGACATCGGTATACTTATATACATTGAACTGTGACATACAGAAATATGGATGATTATTCCCGTCTTTACCAGTATGATATGTTTCCTTCACCAAGAAACGCCAGTAGCGATAAGCGACACCATTGCCAAGACAACCAGTCTTTGTTTCGACAGAAGCACTTGCCTGTGCCGGATTAAGTGTGGCAATAGTAGTCCACACGCCACCATCTGTCAAGTCATTTGTTGCCGCAACAATTACTTTCTTGGGAGATTTAGCAGTGTCACCGCTACGGCCATAATAGCCAAACTCAATATATTCGGTTGCGCCGTCGGCACCAAGATCCACACGCAGATAGTGGTCGAGCCCATCGGCCGATTGGTCGTTGCCATATTCTGTGTGCAAGAATGTATCAAGGTTGGGATCTCCTCCATCGGTCAAGTCTATCAACGCAGCAACACCAGCATTATCGGTAGCCCAAGCTGAATTTTTCTCGGGCGCATTGCAATAGATATAACCGGCATCGCCTTCGGTTATGCTCAACGTAACCTCATTGGCTGTATAAGAAGCAATTTCATACATCTGCTCTTTGAGCAAGGTTGTAGCCTCAATCAAACTGTTAAGCTCGCTCTTGTCGACAGCAGTAGCAGCCTCCAAGGCATCTTTTGCAGCCTGCAATTCATCGAGAGCTGCAGTATAATCACTCTCTGTCATATAGTAGTTTGTTGCCACATCATTGGCAGAGTTCTTTTCATTATAAGCAATTCTCACAAGCTCAGTTGTTACATTGGGATAATTCTCATTATCAACAACCACTGTGGGGTAGCTCTCAAAGCCAAACTCACTCATCACAAAGAACTTGTGAGCTGTGCCACCGCTGGGTGTATTTGTGCTGTGGTTTTGCGTATCGGTAACCATAAAGCGAACGTAGCGATAAGCCTCGCTCATTTCAATAAGCTCCGATTCGTATGAAACAGGAGCTGTGCCTGTGGGAAGTTCGGAGAGGGTTGCCAGAGTCACCCACTCTGCACCGGCTTCGATAGAATTACCGGCCTCCACTGTCATATTTGTGGGAGCGTTATTGCTATTGGCCTGACGACCTTTGTAGTTGAACTTAAAGGCTGTAACAACCGAGGCATCGCCCAAATCTACGCGGATATAGTGGTCGAGGTCGTCATCCTGTGCATTATTTCCGTATGTTGTGTGCAAGTGAGTGGAAGTGTTGCCATCCAACAGCGCGCTAACACCCACATTATCACCATCGCCGTTTGTATCAGTACCATCGGCATTGCAGTAGAGCATTCCTTCGGTCAATGTTACTTCAACCTCTGTTACTGTCGCAACCTCTTCAATGAGAGTTTCTGTTGCTGTAACAAGGTCGGTGAGGCCTGTGCGGTCACCGGCTGCAACATCGGCTTCAACAATAGTGTTGACAGCAGTGTAGTAGCTGTTCAACTTATCCTTAACCTCGGTGAGGCGGTCACTTGTGAGATAGTGCTCGGCAGCATACTGTGCCGACTGCAATGCTATGCACAATGCATCGAATTCAAGCCCTGTGGCAGTTGTGTAATACTCTTTAAGTGCGCGAGTGTGCCCGATAAGCGCATAGAGGTTAAAGTCGGACATATTGAAATATCCGGTACTCTCCTGTGTAGCTACCTCGAAACGTATGTAACGGTAAGGTGCACCAAGTTCCAAGGTCTCGGCCATCGACCACTGCTGACACTGCTCAGTTGCAAGACCTTCACTGATGATAGTAATCTCGGTATAATCTGTTTTATTGTTACTACCAAGAATTTTTATGGCAGTAGGTCGTTGATTGCTATGAGTACTATTGCGCGTGGTGTAATCGAACAAAAGTTTGTCGATTGTTATTCCTTCACCGAGGTCAACCTCGATGTAGTGTGTATATGCTGCCACTATACTACCCCACGATGTTCCGAGGAAAGTTTCTGTGTTGGCAGTACCATCGGCATTCTTATCTATAAGGCCGGCTACACCTTGGCTGTCACCTGCGGGTGAGTTACACCAAATGTAGAAGTTGCCATCGGAAGTTGTCGATTGCAAGGGCACTGCAACATTCTTGGGCGCACTCTCTACGGCAATGGTACCCAAGAGGGTGTTCACATTGTCAATAAGTGTGGTGAGCTCTTCGCGTGCGGTAACATCGGCAGCAACAATGGGGTTAACAGTTGTGTAACTATTGTTCAATGCTTCTTTCACTTCGGCGTACTGTTCCTGGGTGAGATAGTAACGGCCGTTGGCAGCCACAGCGGCATTGTAGGCATCCTGCAATTCGTCTATTGCAATGCCGGCAGCTGCGTAATAGTCGCTGTTATTCTCTGTTTTTCCGTTAATTGTAGAAAGCAATGCTGCTGCATTATTGATAAGTGTTTCAAGCTCGCTCTTGTCAAAGGTTGAACCCTCGCAGTTAATGTTCGCTTCTTCAATTGCGAGCAACTCGGTATATTTTTCATCGACAGCAGTTTTGGCATTATTTACTTCGAGCTGTGTGGCGCCTGTATAGTCAAATACAGCCTGCGCTTCATCAATAACCGTCTTTATCGCTGTCAACTGTTCGGGTGTCAGAGCCGAGGGTGTGTAGTCACTTGCTATGTTGCCTTCACCGTCGGCCATCTTGCTATACAATGCGTTTATCGCTGCAAGCGAAGTTTCAAGTTCACTCTTGTTTACCTGGTTCATTGCAGCTTCGAGTGTAGCCTTGGCCGCTGTTAGTTTTGCTATCTGTGCTTCTATTTGTGCAAGTGTAGCATAAGAGCCCTCAGCTGCCATAGTGTGTGAGTCACCGCTTGTGTGATAGGTAGAGAGCCACAAATCCTCGCTCACAAGACCTTCGTAAGCAGGCTCAATTGTGATAACATCCTCAACGGTACTGAAACCAAACTCTGACATTACAAAGAATGTTGCACCGCCACCCTCGACACCGGTAACCTTGAAACGGACATACTTATAGGCCTCGGCCATTGAGATTACAGACGATTCAAAAGACGCCGCAACTCCACCGGATATGTTTTGCTCGGGGTTGGGAAGCCCGTTGGCTGCTGCAGTAAGAGTTGTAATAGTGGTATATGTTCCATCGGCCTCGTTACAACCCTCAATGAGTATTGTTGTGGGGCAGTTGTTACCATTGTCGCGAGTAGTATAGTTAAACTTAAAGCTCTTGGCTGTTGAGTTCTCTCCCAAATAGACACGCAGATAGTGAGGAGCAGCAATAGAGCCACTATAATCTGTGTGCAAGAAGGTTGTTACAGAGCCATCGGTAAGTTTTTCAACATAAGCAGCACTGTAATCGTTATTATTTTGAGCTGTGTAGGGAGCGTTGCAATAGAGATTATCGGTTGTGAGTGTCAATGGTGTAACCTTTGAACGTTCCACGCTACCCAGAGCTTCAACAATAAGGTCTGTCTCATCGGCAAGTGCTTCAAGTTCATTTTTCTTGTCCTGAATAACAGCATCGTATGCAGCCTTCAAGGCATCGTACGCTGTTTGCAATGTAGAGGTTGCCGAGGTTATCTGCTCATCGGTAACGTTTGCGTAATTCATCCAAGACTTTGCGGCATTAACAGCATTGTAGGCTGCAAGAATTTTTGCCGCATCTATGCTCGAATAGTCGGTACGCGGTGTTGCAACAGCTGTTGCAGCCGAAATATCAAACTCGGCCATATGCCAGTAGTTGTGCTGCACATCACCGGTCTTGCGGTTCTTGTTTGTAGTGGGAACCATAAAGCGCAGATACTGATATGCAATACCGGCATCGATAGCCGCTGAATTATATGAGCTCTGTGTGCTGCTTGCAGGCAAGCCCGACGAGATTGTGGCAAGCAATATATACTCGCTCTCGTCACCGGTTTTGTTCTCGGTGTTAGAGCCATAAACCTTTATAACCTGCGGAAAGTCGTTGTCCACTCCGGCACGTGTGGTATATGAGAAGTTGAATGCTGTGAGCTTGCCGCTACCCATATTCACTTCGATGTAGTGGTCAAGGTTATCGTCTGATATTGCGTTATTGGCCCATTGGGTGTGGAAGTAGTTATCGGTTCTGCCATCGACGAGGTTGGCAATAGGACCTTCATTATTACCACCGGTATTGGTAGCATTGGTGCGCACATAGTAGTCGCCTGCATCATTTGTTGTTTGCAATGCAACGGGTGTGTTATCAATGGTGTAGTTTATCTCACTCACCAAATCCACAAGTGCATCGGTCTTTGCAACAAGAGCCTGCAACGCATCGGTCTTCGGTGCATTGCTACTGTTATCGGTTGTGGCAATGAGATACCATTTCGAAGCGTTAACACCGGCTTCCCATCCCACGACTTTGCCATACGAGTCATCGTGGAGGGTTGTATACTCTGCGGCAGGCGACAAAGAGATTGTCCAAGCACCCACGGGGCTATCCTGCAACAACGAGAATATAGCTCCATCGCTTTCGGTTGATGAAGAGCCCACTTTGGCACTCTTCGCCGGAGCAGTGAGATAGTAACCCGCTTTGTTATACAATTTATAAATGCCTTCATCACCTGTGGCTACAAACTGCCACTGCGAGGTATTAGCAGTTTCGTCTATTCCTGTGCCAACAGCTGCGCCGTTACTCAAATGCATTGTATTGCCGTAAGCGTAGCTTTTTATAATGTATGTGAGAGAGGGGTCGAAGGGCACGTATGAGAGGTTCGGTGAATTCACGAATTCCTCTTTTGCTGTATAGAGCATTTCGTATGCTGCACCATAGCCACTGTTGCCCTCATACACTGTTTTTACACTTTCGAGCACTGCAAGCAACTCTGCGGCCGATGCCTTTGTGTAGAAGCCTGCGTGTTTGTAGCTGCCATCGTCAATGGACATCGCCTCTATTTTGGCGATGAGCGCTCCAAGCATCTCTCGCTGAATAGCCGAGAGGTCAACTTCGGCCTCCGTTGTATTATTCTTGCTATCCACCGCTACAATTGTAGCTTTGCCTGTTGCAAGCAGATAAGCTGCCTCGTCGCTAATCTCGAATGAAGATTTGTTGCTGAACGACACAAGCTCGCCATCTTCGTTAAATATAAGGAAACCCACGCCACCTTCGCCACCACTCATTGTAATGGTACCGTCGGCCGACACGACAGCGTCATAGGCATCGGTAATTGAAGTATTACCCTCGATAAAGTCGGTTACCGAGCCATACTCGGCCGATGCGCTGCCGTCCCACAAAGCACGCTTGCTTGTTCCATCGTGCTTAACGGTGGTGTCGCTTGTTCCGTCGTTAATGAGCAGAATAGCATAGTTCTTGGGATAGTTATTTGCTTCAACCGCAGTGATAGCTGTTTCTATCTGCTCCTCGGTTACATTATATGTAGCGTTGGAGTAGTCGCCCACAAGGCGGTCGGTCATAAGTTCAAAGAAGCCGTGAGCACGGAAGAACTCGGTGAGGTCTTCGCCGGCAGCGGTACAAGCGTGCTGGTAGAAACGGAGCAACGATGTTTCACCGCTTATCTGCCCACCGTTTTCAAGAGGTGTCTGGCGGCAAAGCTCGAACAAACGGGGCCAGAATTGTGTATTGTTACCGGCCAAGTGATAGTAGAGCCACAAGCGGTAATAGAGGTGGGTGATAGCCCAGATGTTATTGGTGTAAAGGTCGTTTCCATCGGTATTGTAGGCATCGAGCACGTGTTCAAGGTTACCCTCGCTGCCATTGTAGCGCGAAGTTCCCATACCCATATACCAAACAGCTACGTTAGAGTGGAAGTTGTTGGTAACCTCGGTCTGTCCGTTAAGGTTGAAGATACTCTGGTGCTGGTGGCCAATTTCGTGGGCGGGTCCCCAGGTGGGGCCTGCCTCCACTGCAATCTTGCCGATGATACTACCCATTGTATTATAGTGGTAGTTACATACTCGCCATCCACCGCTCATATAACCACTGCCGGCACCCACTGCCGCACCGTGGTGGTTGTAATAGTCGCTATAATCGAGTTCTTGGCAGAATTCTTTATAGGTTTTTGTCTCACCTGCTATTGTGGCACTGCCGTAGTTGTAAATTTCGGCAGCTTCACCCGTGCTTGTCCAGCGAGGATAGAGCTTGTTCATCCAATCAATATTCGATGTGCTCAAAAGGCCCAACGATGCGTGCTCGCTGTACATAATGCGGTCCCACGCTTCGAGCATAATGTTTATTTCACCGGTAGTGGTCGACAGTTGCATTCCCGGATAATAGGTGTCGCTAAAATCGCCAAAATCGTTGCCGCTGCCGGCGTAACAGTTGGGAGTTTCGGGAACAGTTATATTTTCGAGGTGATAGGCAAGAGCTTTTTCAATGCCACCATCGGCATTCGCCACGCCAAAGTAGTTATTTGTGCTGTTCCAAGTACCGAAGGGGAAGAGCAATGTCTGGCGATGGCCGAGCAGCACAAAGTCGGTGGAAAGGGCTGCGCGAGCCTTGTAATAATCCCAATCAACATCGTTGTCAACATCGCCCCAAAGGTTATCCTCGGTACCTTTTGCACGATAGTCGCCCATTGCATTGAAGAAGCCGTTTATGTAACCGCCCTCAATGTGAATTTTCAAAGGCTCAAATTCTGATAGTTTATGGGGGAATTTCTCCTCTATTGTTGTGCCGTCACCATTGTATGTGTGAACAACATAGTTAATCCACATATGGCAACCGTCGGTAAAATAGGGAACGGCGTTCAACCCCTCGTGCAATTGAGTGTAGGCTGCATTGTTATAGTAGGCCGGTGCTCCGTTGCCATTTTGGTGCGCGAGCCACAATTCGGCACCTTCTTCTATGGTACCCTCTACCATAATATATATTGCCTGATTGGCATTGGCATAAATACCTGTGGGGTTGTCCACGTTACAGTGAGCGTTTATGCGCAGATAGCTTGTAATTTCACCCTCAACGCTATATGGTTCATACATCTGCACACGGAATTTTTTGGCATAATCACTATCCCATGTGGTTGAAACGTCCCACTGGCCGTGGCTCTCGTCGTTGCCGTTGGGGCGGTCGGCTAGTGCCACTGTCTCTTCCTGCCAGTCGCCGCCGCGCACCTTCTTCACCATATTCTTCAATGTGCGAGGAAGTGCCGAATAGTTTTCATCGGCCTCCAATTGTTCATCGCTCATATTGGCGGTTGTATATGCGCTGTTAAGAGTGGTACAAGCTACGTCGGTGAAGATTGCAGCCAATTTTTCTTCATAGGTGGCAACAGTTTCGGCGGAAGGGATAAGTTCATTTATCGCCGCCCACACCTCTTGGAGCTGCTCTTCGGTATACTCCACAGTGGTTATGGTCCATCGTGTATTGTTGTTGCAGCTACCCCAGCCCACAATATTATTGCCGGCGTCTCTGTGCATACTGCCACCGCCACCGGTGGAACCCTTGCTGTGAGAGGTACTGTAAAGGGTGTAACCTTCGAAAGTGGTGGTGGTGGCATCGCTAGTCACACTTTCAGGATAGACAAGATTAAATTTGTTGGCAGCGTCGCTGTAATCGTCGGAAAGGCTCCAACCGGCACTCTGCCCGTTACCTTTAAGATATTTTCCGTTGGAAAGGTTGCGGAAGGTGTAATAATCGCCCACCTTTTCGCAATACCACTGCTGCGCAGTTTGCGCGCTGTTGCTTGTTACTGCCGCAACATCGGTGAGTGCCGATGCTCCCAATGCAACATCGGTATTTCCAATATTTTGGAAGTGATACACCGAGCCGCTGGTGAGCGGGGAGTTTTTCAAAGTGATTGAGAGATTCTTAACAAAAACAGGTTTATTACTTCCGCTCAACTTAAAGCTTGCCGTTGATGCATTGACATCCTCCACTGTAAGAGTCTGATAGTCGTTTGTCGATGTAACAGCCTCGCCACCGGTTGGAGTAACCGTAATGTGCTGGTCATTTTCTCCCGACTTAAATTGGAAGCTATAAGATTGAATCTGATAGCCGACAACCGACAATGTGTAAGTAGAATAATCGGCACCTACCCACATAGAGAAGTAATCACCCGTAGTTGGAACCATGTTATTTTTGGATGTGCCATCCTTTGCAGCAGTGATAGTAACCGGATAATAGGTGGTACTTGATTGCCACATGTAGGCATAACCGGAGGTAACGGTACTACCATTGGAGTTTAAGAAACTACCCTGCGACGGATTTATCGTGAAGGTAGTTTCACTTTGCGCCATTGCCACTGTCGCAAGGAGCAAAGAAATTAAAAACGAAGTAAATCTTTTCATTTGTAATTATTTTTAGTTTTTTATCATTCACAGGAAGAATGCATTGTATCAGTTTGCATAAACACACGAAACGTGCAAAGCCACAAAACCACACTATGCATAAATCGTTGTAAAATTAGTTAAAAACCACGAATTTTACAAAAAATAAAGGGTGGCAATTCAAATATACAGAATTAAATAATAGCTAACGGGCATTTTTTTACCACGAAATTGGATTTATGCATTTTGCCACGGCGTATCATTTTTGAAAAAACAGACGCAGAGGATGTGAGATTTTTAGGAACCGGAGAGAGCGTGTTACTCAAAAATTTGATATTGCTTTATTATTTTTTCGATGTTTAGTATTATATTCGCACGTTAAAAGCGGAAATTGTTAAAGACAAAAGAACAAAAGACACAAAAATAGAAGGGCGCACACGCCGGTGCGCCCCTACGGGAAAAACACAATCGCAATGTAGGGGCAGACCGATGTGTCTGCCCAAAAGAGAAAATACATTTTTTGATTATAAACAATAAAAACATAAACAGATGGAAAAGAAATTGAACAAAGGAACAATATGCGTTCAGGGAGGATGGCAGCCAAAGAAAGGCGAGTCGCGCGTGCTGCCCATTTTCCAAAGTACCACATTCAAATACGAGACAAGCGAGCAGATGGCACGCCTCTTCGACCTTGAAGATTCGGGCTACTTCTACTCCCGCTTGCAGAACCCCACCGTGGATGCAGTGGGCGCAAAGATTGCGGCACTCGAAGGAGGCATTGGCGCGGTGCTCACCTCGTCGGGACAGGCAGCCAATTTCTACGCCCTGCTCAACATTTGCCAAGCGGGCGACCACTTTGTGTCGGCCTCTACCATTTACGGCGGCACATACAACCTGTTTGCCGTAACAATGAAGAAGATGGGCATTGAGGTTACATTCGTCGACGCCGATGCTCCCGCCGAGGAGATTGAAAAGGCGTTCCGCCCCAACACAAAAGCCCTCTTCGGCGAAACAATCTCGAACCCGGGTGCCAATGTGCTCGACCTTGAAAAATTTGCCACAATAGCCCACAAGAACGGCGTTCCCTTCATTGTGGATAATACTTTTGCCACCCCCATAAACTGCCGCCCCATCGAGTGGGGAGCCGACATTGTAACCCACTCTACCACAAAGTATATGGACGGGCACGCGGTGGCTGTGGGCGGCGCGGTCATCGACAGCGGTAATTTCGATTGGGAGGCACAGCACGACAAATTCAAATGCCTCACCGAGCCCGACGAGAGCTACCACGGCCTTGTCTACACAAAGGCATTCGGCAAAGCGGCGTTCATCACAAAAGTAGTGTCGCAGGTGATGCGCGACCTTGGTGCAATGATGGCTCCGCAAAATGCCTTCCTGCTTAATTTGGGATTGGAGACTCTGCACCTGCGTATGCCCCGCCACTGCGAGAATGCGCAGAAGGTGGCAGAATTCCTTGCCGCTCATCCCAAAGTAAAATGGGTGAATTTCAGCGGATTGAAAGATAATAAATATTACGACCTTGCACAGAAATATCTGCCCGACGGCGGTTGCGGAGTGATGGCGTTTGCCGTGGAGGGCGACAAGGAGGATGCCATACGCTTTATGGACAGCTTGAAGTTTATCGCCATCGTCACCCACGTTGCCGATGCTCGCTCTTGCGTGCTGCACCCCGCGAGCCACACTCACCGCCAGCTGAGCAACGAGCAGTTGTTGGAGGCAGGCATCGATCCCGACCTCATCCGCCTCTCGGTGGGCATAGAGGATGCCGAGGATATTATTGCCGACCTTGAACAGGCGTTGAATAATTTTTAAAAAATCGAGCAGTTAATAATCGACAGGGCCGCCCGCACAAAAAAGCGTGTGGCCCTGTTTGTTTTTATGTTGCAAAAGAGTATTTTTGCAATATTGGTTGCAGGCGCAAATGTAGTGGCAGACCAATGTGTCTGCCCAAAAGAAAGACAAGAGAACAAAAAGAGAAATAAAAAACATAAAACTGTCCCTCTCATAGAGGGACGAGCGCGAGAAAAACGAAGCGCGGAGGGAGTAGAAAAGACAAAAAACAGAAAATGGAAATTTTAGAATACAGAATGAGCACAGGCATAAAAGCCTTCTCCACAAAGAGAGGAGCCCCCTGCGGAAGCTACGGCAGCTTCAACGTAACGCACTACTGCGGCGACACAGCCGAGCACGTTGCCGAATGTCGCGCCGAGCTATGCACCCATCTGGGCATTGCCGACGAACAGCTTATTCTGCCACGGCAGACACACGACAGCGAGGTTCTTTGCATAGACGAGCCGTTGCTTGCCCGCAGCAGGGGAGAGATTGCCGAGACTCTGCACGGGGTTGACGCGGTGATAACCGCCCTACCCCGCACGTGCATAGGAATTTCCACGGCCGACTGCGTGCCCCTGCTCCTGTGCGACCGCACAAAAGGCATTATCGCCGCGGTACACGCAGGCTGGCGCGGCACGGTTGCCCGAATAGCCGAAGATTGCATCGCCAAAATGTGCAGCAGCTACGGATGCGAGCCACAGAATATAAAGGCTGTGATAGGGCCGAGCATCGGGCCCGAAGTTTTTGAAGTGGGCGACGAGGTATATGAGGCTTTTGAGAGCAACAACTTCCCGATGAAGCGCATTGCCACAAGGAGAAGAAAGTGGCACATAGACCTGTGGGAGGCCAACCGCTGGCAATTATTGGAGTGTGGATTGTTGCCCGAGAATATTGAGATTACCGGCATTTGCACCCACAGCCGGCACGAAGAGTTCTTCTCGGCCCGCCGTTTAGGGATAAATTCGGGAAGAATTTTTAACGGGATTATGATTGAGTGAGATTAAGACAGAGGAACAAAAAGAACAGAAAAGCAAAGGAGTACCGGAACGCAGTGAAGGCCACAAAACACGCAGTGCCGGAGGAGTTTCTTCGAAGAGAAGGGATTTTAACAACTGTCCCTCTTTTTAAAGAGGGACGAGAAATTTACGAGTAAATTTCGGAGGGAGTTTAAAAGGCAAAGCAACAAGGAGGCATGACTCCTCCACCGCAAGCGGTCCCCCTCCTCTTGTAGAGGAGGAGTTTAAGACGCGACATAACAAAGGGCGCACCGGCGTGTGCGCCCCTACAAAAAAATACAACAGACACCAACAAACGTAGGGGCAGACCGATGTGTCTGCCCAAGAAAGAACAGAAGGAACAAAAAGCCTGTCCCGCTTTTTAAAGAGGGACGAGCGCGAGAGAAACGAAGCGCGGAGGGAGTTAAAAAAACAAAGCAACAAGGAGGTGTGACTCCTCCACCGCAAGCGGTCCCCCTCCTCTTTGAAAAGTGGAGGAGTGATCAAAAAGAACAGAAAAACAATATAAGCCACAATATAAAAAATGCTATCGATACTTATTCCCGTAAGAAACTACGATTGCCACCGGCTCGTAGAAGAACTCCACCGGCAGGGAGAGAGCCTCGGCCGGCCATACGAAATTCTGGTGGGCGAAGATGGCACCGCCGCCGACAATATAAAGCTGAACAGCATTGCCGACACACTGCCCCACTGCCGAAGAATAATCGCGGAGCACAATGTGGGGCGGGCAGCGATGCGCAACCAACTTGCCGAGGAGGCCGCACACCCCTGCCTCCTATTCATCGACTGCGACGCAAGAGTGGAAAAAGAGAATTTCCTCGCCTGCTACGCCGCCGCGCTGCAAGAGAGCGAGGTTGTGTGCGGAGGGCTTTACCACGCAGCCCACTTGCCCGACAAGGGGTGCACACTGCGTTACAGATACGAAAAAGCAGCCGACAAAAAACGCGACGCCCGCACACGAAGCAAGGCCCCGTATGACAAATTCTCAACATTTAATTTTGCAATAAAAAAGGAGACATTCTCCACCATCCGCTTCGACGAGTCGATTACCCGCTACGGGCACGAGGACACCCTCTTCGGCCGTGAGCTCGAAAGGCGCGGCATTGCCATAAAGCACATAGACAACAGTCTGTTGCACTGCGGATTAGAGGATAACACCACCTACCTGTCGAAGGTGGAACAATCCATTGCCACACTCGCCGAAATTAAGGAGAAGATGGGCGGCACTCCCCTTTCCACTGCCGCCGACAAGCTCCACCGCTACCGCCTCACTCCCCTCTTTATGTTCTTCTGGCGACTGGGGCATAAATATTTAAAAAACAATCTTCTAGGGAACAGCCCCTCGCTCACAGCCTTTAATCTTTACAAATTAGGGTATTATATTAAGGTTACCGAGAGGGGATAGAGTTTTTTGACAAAAGAACAGAAGAAGCAAAAATAAAGTGCTCCTCTTGTTTGCAATTAACGTGAGCTCCGCGGAGCGGTGAGGAGATAAAAAACAAAGGGCGCACACGCCGGTACGCCCCTATAAAAAATACAACAGGCAACAGCAAACGTAGGGGCAGACACATTGGTCTGCCCAAAAGAAAAAAACAAAACAAAACAGACAAAGGCGGCCTTGCAAGGCCGCCTTTGTCTGTAATATAGATTCTTGGAGTGTTATGCTCCGAAGTTGTCGTACATAATGGATTTCTCCTCCACACCCAAATCTACAAGCATATTTACAACAGCCTTCGACATTGGGCCGGGACCACACATATAGTACTCGATATCCTCGGGAGCCTCGTGATTTTTGAGATAAGTCTCGTAAATTACCTGATGAACGAAGCCCGGAGTATACTTCACACCGGCTGCATCGGCAGCGGGGTCGGGACGGTCGAGCGCAAGGTGGAAAGTGAAGTTGGGGAACTCTTTTTCCAACTGCAAGAAGTCTTCCAGATAGAACACCTCGTTGAGCGCGCGAGCACCGTAGAAGTAGGTCATTGTGCGGTCGGTGGTCTTCAAAGTCTTTGTCATATGCATAATCTGCGCACGCAAAGGAGCCATTCCGGCACCACCACCTACCCACATCATCTCCTTCTTTGAGTCGAAAATGGGGTGGAAGTCTCCGTAAGGACCACTCATTATTACCTTGTCACCGGGTTTAAGGGTGAAAATATAGGACGATGCAATACCGCAGGGAACATCCATAAAGCCCGAGCGGTCGGCCTTGAAGGGAGGTGTCGCAATGCGCACGGTGAGCATAATGCGGTCGCCCTCGGCTGGATAGTTGGCCATAGAGTAGGCGCGGATGGTCTCTTCGGTGTTCTTGCACTTCAAGCCGAGAAGGCCGAATTTCTCCCAAGCGGGAAGATACTCGTCGCCAATGAGGCTCTTGTCGATATCCTTATCGTATGTCATATCGTATGCAGGAATCTTTATCTGCGCGTATGAGCCGGGAACGAAGTCCATATGCTCGCCCGGAGGCAATGCAACGATAAACTCCTTGATGAAGGTTGCGACGTTCTTGTTCGATATAACTTCGCACTCCCACTCCTTGACGCCCATAACCGATTCGGGCACCTTTATCTCCATATCGTTCTTGCACTTTACTTGGCAACCAAGACGCCAATGTGCCTGCTGCTCCTTGCGTGTAAAGTGGCTGGACCCCGAAGGCAATATCTCGCCACCACCCTCTGTTACCTGCAACTTACACTGGCCGCAAGAACCCTTACCGCCACAAGCCGAAGGAAGGAATATGCCATTCTCGGCCAATGTTCCGAGGAGCGCGCCACCGGCTGCCACCTCTACCTCTTTTTCACCGTTTATCTTAACCTTGATATTTCCACCGGGAAGCAAGAAACGCTTTGCCAGCAGAAGTATAATCACCAATGTGATTATCACTGCAAGGAAAACTACTATACTTGAAATTATCAAATCCATATTCCTAAAGTTTATTACATTTTAATACCAGAGAAGCACATAAACGCCATTGCCATAAGACCTACAGTGATGAAGGCGATACCAAGACCACGAAGAGGCTTGGGGATGTGGCAGTACTCCATTTTCTCACGCACGGCTGCAAACAGCACAATCGCTATCATCCAACCAATACCTGAACCCAAGGCGTATGCCACTGCATCCCAAATGTCACCAATATGTTTAGGGTCAGTCTCAAGCAGACCTATCCTCTGCTGCATAAAGAGCGAACCACCCATAATGGCACAGTTCACGGCAATAAGCGGCAAGAATATACCCAACTGGTTATAAAGGGCGGGAGCAAAACGCTCTACTATCATTTCAACCAACTGTACTATACCTGCAATAACCGCAATGAATAGGATGAACGCAAGGAATGTGAGGCCAAGCGGGTCGAGCACTTCTGTCTGTAACAAGTAGTTCACCGGGAGTGTAATTACCTGCACGAACACAACAGCAAAACCCAAGCCTATGGCTGTCTTTACACTTTTAGATACAGCCAAATATGAACACATACCCAAGAAAAAGGAGAATACCATATTGTCCACAAACACAGAGCGGACAAGTAAACTAATGAAATGTTCCATAATTATTATTCTTAACCGTATCTAAAATTATTTTTCCTGTAAACTCTCGTCTTTTGCTCTCTGGTACCATATTACGCAAGCGATAAGGAAGAACGCTGCAGGTGCCAAAAGCATAAGACCGTTGTTAATGTATCCAATCTCGTACAAGCCGAGTTTTTCGAATATCGGGTAGTTAAAGAGTGTTCCTGAACCTAAGAGCTCGCGGAAGAAGGCTACTATAATCAGTATCATTGCATAGCCCAAACCGTTTCCAATTCCGTCGAGGAACGAAGGCCACGGCTTGTTCTGCATTGCAAACGCCTCGAGACGGCCCATAAGGATACAGTTGGTAATGATTAGACCAATATACACCGAAAGCTGAACGCTCACGTCGTATGCAAATGCCTTAAGCACCTCACTCACCAAAGTTACAAGCGCAGCAACCACTACAAGCTGAACGATGATGCGGATGCGCATTGGGATGGTATTGCGAATGAGAGAGATTATGACGTTGGCCATAGCCACTATAATAGTTACAGAAAGACCCATAACAATTGCAGGCTCGAGCTTGCTTGTAACAGCCAATGCCGAACATATACCGAGCACCTGAACGGTTACCGGATTCTCTTTTAAAAGAGGAGTATTGAGCGCCTCTTTATTCTTCTTTGAAAAAAGTCCCATAATTATTCCTCCTTTTTTTATTGTTGTACAACATTAGGTATAGTTACA
>JAZRAC010000047.1:0-14594 GCA_045634365.1 Bacteroidaceae bacterium
GAATTAAAAGTACATCAAATTATTTGACGGTTGTTTTAAAGTTCCTTACTTATACACGATTTATCTAAATAAATCTTCGTTGTACTGCTTGTCTGTATGGAATGGTTTTCAAGGATCATCTTGCTTATCGAGCAGTGGAACTGCGTTCCTTGCCGAAAGCGAGTGCAAAGGTATAGCAAATTTTTATAATACCAAACTTTTTGAGAAGAAAAATTCAAACTTTTTTCACACTTTTTTACAATAGCGTTATTCTCAGCAAGTTACACAAAAACTTTTTTTACCGTTCAGCGCTCTTTATCCACCCCACTTTCAAACTCCCCCAAAAGGAGGGTTTTCAAATGGCTGCGGAATGGCAAAGTAAAGCAAAAAAAATTATATTGCAATACTTTTTTAAAGTTTTTTTATTTTCACTACGAAAATTTTTATTTTACATATTCAAAGGAAATTGTAAAAAACAGATAAACGCTTACAGAAAACTTGTTTTTTTTCCGTACTTTTGCTGAGTATTTACGTATATATATTATAAACAAGGAAAAAACATCATTGATGAGAATAACATTTACCCACATATTATTGCTTTTTGCTCTTTGCGCTACCCTAACATCCTATGCGCAAGAAACCAATAGGACACGTATATATGGCAAGATAAAAGACAAGGCAACAAATGAAGCCTTGCCCTACGCCTCAATTAGAATAAGAAAGACCACGCAAGGATGCAGCAGCGACAATTACGGTTACTTCTCGTTCTTTGCCCAAGAGCTCAAAGACACGCTTGTAATATCGAGCATCGGGTATAAAGAGGTGCGCATCCCTCTAAATTCAAAAACACGTTTCCCGCTGAGCGTGAAAATGGAAACAGAAAATTACGAACTTGCGGGAGTCACCATAAAGCCCAAACGCGAGAAATACAAGAAGAAAAATAACCCGGCTGTGATGCTGGCGAAGAAAATCACCGAGCAACGCAACGACAACTCCCCCGAAAACAAGCCCTTCTACACACGCAACCGCCACGAAAGGCTTAATGTCGCCCTCAACAATTTCAGTTCGGCAAAAGAGAGCCATTTTGGCAAGAATTTTTCGTTCCTCGACCAATACATCGACACCTCGCTCGTGTCGGGAAAGCCCATCCTATATATATCTACGCGCGAAATGATAGGTAGCGACTATCATAGCAACGACCCCAAACGCAAGCGACAATATATAAAAGCACGCAGACGCAATGGTATTGACGATGTTGTGTCGGACGAGAATATGGAGGCTGTGTACCAAGAAGCATTCAGAGACCTCGACATATTCCAGGACAACGTATCGCTTTTCGGAAACAAATTCGTAAGCCCCTTATCGAAATTGGGCCCCACATTCTACAAGTACTACATAATGGACACTGTGGATATAGAGAGTGAACGTTGTTACGACCTTGCATTCGTACCATTCAATTCCGAATCCTTCGGCTTCACCGGACACATATATGTAACCTGCGATTCCACATACTTCATAAAGCTCGTGCAGATGAACGTGCCCCACGACATCAATATGAACTTTATAGAATATATGAACATAAAACAGCACTTCGACCGCCTGCCCGACGGAACCCGCATACTAAACAACGAATCCCTTGTAGCCGAATTTAAATTAGTAGACGGGGTAAACGGCCTCTACGCCCACCGTCAGGTAGAATATCGCGATTACAAATTCGAAAAAGACAGTATGGCAAACATTGTCCTCAATTTCCCCGGAGAGACATACGAGGACGACCACTCGACACGCCGCACACAAGAGTACTGGACCGACAACCGCATAGTTGAAGCCACCGGTAAAGAGATGTCCGTCGACCAGATGATGCGCGAGCTACGCAACAACCCCGTATACTACTGGCTGGAAAAAGGCCTCACTTTCCTATTCACAGGCTGGATACCCATAAGAGAGCACGAGCCTCCCTTCTTCTACGGCCCCATAAACACCACCATCAGCCACAATGCGCTCGAAGGCTACCGTCTGCGCGCAGGAGCGATGACCTCGGCCTATCTCCACCCACGCCTCTTCGGTACCGCATACATTGCCTACGGCACAAAAGACAAGAAACTCAAATATATGGGCGAAATAGAGTACTCCTTCAAGAACAAAAAGGAGCACCCCAACGAATTCCCCATACACTCCATAAAAATGCACTACGAGAACGATGTATTCCAATATGGGCAGAACTACCTGTACACAAACAAAGACAACATATTTTTGAGCATCAAACGCAAGAGCGACAACAAGATAGGATACATAAAGAACGCAGAATTCACATACACCCGCGAATTCTACAACCACTTCTCCTACCAGCTCACACTGCGCAACCGCCAGAATATAGCATCGCACCTTGTACCATTTGAACGGGTAGAAACAATAGACAGAGTTTCGCAAAGCTATTTCACAAAAAAGCTCACCCAAAGCGAAGCAGAAATAAAACTACGCTGGGCACCGAAAGAGAAATTCACACAAACCAAATGGAACCGCTACCGTGTGCAACCCGAGCACCCCGTATTCACACTCACCCACACCCTCGGCATCAAAGGAATATTGGGCAGCGACTATAACTACCAGCACACAGAATTCAGTTTCGAAAAACGCTTCTGGTTCTCGGCCTTCGGCTACACCGACTGCATAATAAAAGCAGGAAAAGTATGGAACAAGGTACCCTTCCCACTACTCATTATGCCCAACGCCAACCTATCTTATACCATACAAGACGAATCATACGCACTGATGAACGCAATGGAGTTCTTCAACGATGAATACGCCTCTTGGGACTTAACCTACTATATGAACGGCCTGATATTCAACCGCATCCCCCTTATAAGAAAGCTCAATTGGCGCGAAGTAATATCGTGCCGAGGAATGTACGGCCGATTAAGCGAGCGCAACCGCCCCAACCCCGAGAACACCGGCTCGCTATATAAATTCCCATATGAGAACGACGAATATCACTATCTCGACGGCAAGCCATACGTAGAAATAGGCATAGGAATTGAAAATATATTCAGGATATTGCGCGTGGACTATGTGCGCCGCATCACGTACCGCGACCTACCCGGAATTGACAAAGACGGCATTAGAATACAGCTGCACGTGCAATTCTAAATGGCAGCGTGTCAATAAAATACTTCGCAGCCAAGCAGCATCGTACACATCTTTCGCGTTGAATTTCAATGCCTTGTAAAGCAAAAAAGCTGTGTCAAAATTCTTGACACAGCTTTTTTGCTTTACGAGACTTCTACCAACCGGCCTCACGCCAACCGGCAACCTCGTACCACTCACAATAGGTAAAATCCTCATTAAAATTATTGGGGAAAAGAGCTGCATCCTTGGGCAGATACATAGAAATTCCACTCCACGACGAAGAGAGATAGATACTGCGACCAATAACACCCGACACCCACATATCACTTGCCGCTCTATAAGGAACAGCCGAGTCGAGCACCTCCTTCAATGCCTTATACTTATCATAAGGCAGATATTTGAGCATTACAGAATTAACATCATAATAGTTGGGAAATTTCTGGGAATAACCCCATTTACCGCCGGGCAAATAGGCAAACAGACCATCATACTGCGGACGCATAGAGCTACTCAAATGCCCCACTACCGCATCGGCTGCAACGGCAGCCAAACTCTCCATCTGCGAACAGCGCACAGCCGATAGCACCACTCCGGTACCCGACCCCGTATAGGCTGCCTTATAGGCCTCCATAATAGCTTGCAGCCCCACACTCTCGTCGAACAGGAGAGAGAGAATTTTATCATAAGGAGCACCGGCAGCAGGAATTTCGGCAGGAGAAGCAATAATCCAATCGGCACTGTTACGCAACGCATAAGCACTCTCCACACACTGCATAAAGCAGGCATCAAAGAAGAGCCTCTCGGGCTTTTGCGGTACCTTCAGCAATAGAGCAGCCAGCTCCTCGACATTCATACGACGAATATCATTCTCGCCACGCACCCAATCATCGCCAAAAGAGTAGAGCGAAGGAGGGCGACCATTATCAAAGAGCCACCCCGTTGCGTGCGACCACATAATAAGGTCCATTTTCTCGGCCGGACAATAACTCTGTACCCATTCGAGAACCTTGCGCATATCAGCCGTATCGCACGATGCCATCTCCCTGTCAAAAGTATACAAAGTTTCGGAAGCACCAACCCCGTTTTTATTAAAGAAACGCTGAATTCTTGGAGAATCATAATCATCCACATAGGCCAGCATATAACAATCGGCCGGCACGCCCACTGCCCCTGCAAGCATCTCATCAAGGTCGTCCTGCGCATAGCTTTTCAGGTCATTATCGGCAACAATATACACCAAGCAGGAGCGACGAGCCACGCTCCCCTCCTCGATAGGAGGAGTTATCTCCAATATAGTGGGAAGCCCCCACTCCTCGTCCGAAGAACCACCGCACGAAAATAAAAGTGGGAGTAAGAGAAATAACAGAAAAAAATCAACCCGCTTCATCAGCCATCAAGGCTTTGTAAATGTAAATTTATCACCCAAATAGAGCACACTCTTATTATCCTTGTACAACAGGCGTTTTTTCACTTTCGCCTCAACCTTCTCCAATTTAGAGCGTTTTTTCGAGAAATATATCATAGAAATTCTACCGGGCTTGCCCTCCTTAAAGTTCATATAATCTTTAAGTTCATAAGCATAGTGCTGACGATCGGGCAGCATCTTCGTCTTCTTCGACAATTTCACACCCTCAACAGGCTGAATTTCGGTAAAATATACAATGGAATCGCTATAAGAGTACGAAGCCCCGAAAAGATAGACAACATCCTCGCCCTTCTCTGCAGCCGACATTGCCACAGGTACAAACAAGAGGGCTATAACATATATATATATATATTTCATAATCTATGGAGAATTACATTTATCACATTGCCCAATCGAGGGCGATTCTTTTCGCAAAAGTACTAAAATATCATCACGCAAGAAACAATATTGAAAAAATTAACACAGAATTTAGAAGTTACCGGAATTTCGGCACGGCAGAAACACTGTTCAGTAGAAATTTACAGTGGATACTACTATTTATTTGCTAAATATTCTTGCTTTTAACTTCTCGGTGTCCCGCGAGTAGTTCTTGCTTTAAACAAATTGTTTTATATGTTCTTTTGTACCCAAAAGAACCAAAAGGTCCGGCACACGAGTACGTTCAAGTCGCTCACGCCTCGGCTCGCGAATTGCAACGCAATATCCATCATTCATTCCTCACTTGTCATTAAAGGCTATTCGGCGAAGTTAAGGGGCTCCGGAAGCGTGCGGTATTGCGTTGTATGAAAATTAACGGCATACCGTACTATCTCCTCGCCTGTTTCCTTAACTTCGACGGCCTTTAATTCTTTCTCTTACGGTGCCGGTTATTTTTTAGAATTACCACTGCTGATATACTACACAATAATTAAGGTAATAATATAGAATGACATTAACTATTGGAATGTGGGGCAACTGCTATATTATCTCTATAATTAAAGATTTATTGGACCACAACTTTTTGCCATTGAGCCAGAAACACCCCAACCTCCCATCCGCAGAACTACTCAACAAAAAAGCGGGCCGCACTATGAGTGTGGCCCGCAACCCTTTAATCCTATTTATCAATTTATCCCAAATAGGATCTCAACAATTTACTGCGTTGGTTCTGTTTCAAACGGCGAATTGCTTTTTCCTTAATCTGACGCACACGTTCACGTGTAAGACCAAATCTATCGCCAATCTCCTCCAAAGTCATCTCCTGCATACCAATACCGAAGAACATCTGGATAATCTCCTTCTCCCTGTCGGAGAGGGTTGAAAGAGCGCGATCAATCTCGCGTGAAAGCGACTCGCTAACCAAAAGATTATCTGCCATAGGAGAGTCGTCGTTCACCAGCACATCGAGCAAGCTGTTATCCTCACCATCGACAAAAGGAGCGTCGACAGAAATGTGGCGGCCCGAAACTTTTAGTGAATCCACAACCTTATCCACCGGAAGATCCAACTGCTCGGCAAGTTCCTCGGCCGATGGGCGACGCTCATTCTCCTGTTCAAATTTTGAGAAGGCCTTGCTTATCTTGTTTAGCGAACCCACCTGGTTCAACGGCAAGCGCACAATTCTCGATTGCTCGGCAAGAGCTTGAAGAATAGATTGTCTGATCCACCACACAGCGTAACTAATGAACTTGAAACCTCTTGTTTCGTCGAACTTCTCGGCAGCCTTAATAAGTCCCAAGTTTCCCTCGTTTATCAAGTCGGGAAGGCTTAATCCTTGATTCTGATACTGCTTTGCCACCGAAACCACGAAACGCAGATTGGCTCTGGTTAGTTTTTCAAGTGCTCTACGATCGCCTTTTCTTATTCGCTGGGCCAATTCCACCTCTTCCTCAACGGTTATAAGATCCTCACGGCCAATCTCTTGCAAATACTTATCAAGCGAAGCACTTTCGCGGTTTGTAATACTTTTTGTAATTTTTAATTGTCTCATTGTGCTTTTGGTACAATTTCAATTTGCGAAAATAATATATTTTACCTACAAATACAACTCTTCGCGCCAAAATGTTGTTAAAACAGGCTAAAAAAAATCGACCATTGCAATGAAACTTATAGAAAAACATTCCTATCGCAATTGTAAAATGGGCTATCGCACCACCGTGCAATCAACTGAAAAGGGAGAAAAGTAGAAACTACCCCTAAACGGTTGCCATTTTACAAACAAAGTTACAAAACACAAAAGCAACAAGCGAAAAACGTAACTTTGCCGACAAATGCAATTCCAACAGCACACCTGCAATGGTCGAGATTTTAAACATCAATAAGGATGTGTGTCACCTTATAGAGTTTATTTTAGAACTATTCTCACAGCTTCAAATGTTAATTTTTATAAAAGAAATAAAGGTATTACAATAATTCCTTGGCAAGATAAGGCGCCGTGTGCCCCACGCCCAGCCTTGCAACCTCCTCCGGAGTCCCCGCAGCCATCACCACACCTCCGTCGCGCCCACCCTCGGGCCCCATATCTATAATATGGTCGGCCATTTTAATCACATCGAGATTATGTTCAATAATAATAACAGTGTTCCCTTTATCGACCAAACGATTAACAACACCCATAAGCACACGAATATCCTCGAAGTGCAAGCCGGTGGTGGGTTCATCGAGAAGATAAAGAGTTTTACCCGTATCGCGCTTCGAAAGTTCCGTAGCAAGCTTCACACGCTGGCTCTCACCACCCGACAAGGTAGTAGAGGGCTGCCCCAATTTTATGTAACCAAGGCCCACATCCTGCAACACCTTAATCTTATTCAAAATGGTGGGAACATTCTCAAAAAACTCCACAGCCATATTTATGGTCATATCAAGAACATCGGCAATAGACTTTCCCTTGTAACGCACTTCGAGCGTCTCTCGATTATAGCGTTTCCCATGGCAAACCTCACAAGGCACCATAACATCGGGTAAAAAGTTCATTTCCAAAGTCTTATAACCATTACCGCCACAAGCATCGCAACGACCGCCCGACACATTGAACGAGAAACGTCCCGCCTTGTAACCACGTATTTTAGCCTCGGGAAGTTCCACAAACAAATTGCGAATATCGGAAAATACTCCCGTGTATGTAGCAGGATTGGAACGCGGAGTGCGACCCAGCGGCGACTGGTCTACATCCACAACCTTATCAATAAATTCCACCCCTTCAATTCTATCATAGGGGAGCGGCTGGCGCAACGAATTATAAAAATGACTCGACAGAATCGGTTGCAAAGTATCGTTTATCAGCGACGATTTTCCACCGCCCGAAACACCCGTGACACATATAAGTTTACCCAAAGGAAACTCCACATCTATATTTTTCAAATTATTGCCGCGTGCACCAAAAATCTTCAACGATCGGCCATTACCTTCGCGACGCTTCTCGGGCAACATAATACGCTCGCGACCATCGAGAAAACGTGCAGTGAGCGTATCGCACCTCAACATTTCGGCAGGAGTGCCCGAAAATACAACCTCACCACCCTTTCGACCGGCCTTCGGTCCCATATCTATCACATAATCGGCAGCAAGCATAATATCGCGGTCGTGCTCCACAACAATAACAGTGTTACCTGTGTCGCGCAACGACTTTAAAGAATTTATAAGCCTGTCATTGTCACGAGGATGAAGCCCTATACTCGGTTCATCGAGAATATAAAACACATTCACCAGCTGCGACCCCACCTGTGTGGCCAAACGAATGCGCTGCCCCTCGCCACCCGACAATGAGGCGGAGGAGCGATTCAAAGACAAATATCCCAGCCCCACATTAAGCAAAAACCCTATGCGCGATTGTATCTCCTTCACAATCTCCGATGCAATGGCACGCTGTTTATCGTTCAACACTTCATCGAGCCCGTTCAACCACTCGTTAAGGCGCGACAAGTCCATCGACGCAAGTTCATATATATTCTTCCCCCCGATCCTGTAATGCAATGCCTCCTTATTAAGCCTTGCGCCACCACACTCCGGGCACACCTGCATCACCGAAAATTGCTCGGCCCAACGAAGTTCCTTGGCCGAGGTACTCGAATCCTTCTGCAACTGAATATATTTAACAAGGCCATCGTAGGTAGTAAAGCCATCATAAAGCGAATCGGACGCAGAAGAGAGCTTCAACGGAACCGGCGAGCCATAGAGTATCTCGTCTATCGCCTCATCGGGCAGCTCCTCGACCGGAGTTTTTAAATCGGCATCATAGCGTTGCAACACCGCTTCGAGCTGCTGAAAAATCGAAGAACGGCGATACTTTCCAAGAGGAGCAAGCGCACCATCATAGACCGACAAAGAACGGTCGGGCACCACTTTGTCCACATCCACACAGCTCACCACTCCCAAGCCCTTACACTTGTTGCAAAAGCCCTGTGGCGAGTTAAAAGAGAAATTATGCGGGTCGGGCTCCTTATAGGAGAGGCCTGTAACCGGACACATCAGATGCTTGCTGAAATATCGCACTTCGCCCGACGGCAACTCCATAATCATCACCAGCCCCTCTCCCTGATGCAAAGCTGTCGCAAGGCTCTGTTTCAAACGAGCAGTATCCTTATCGTCGACAACAAGTTTATCTACAACAACCTCTATATTATGATTTTTATACCTTTCGAGCATCATTCCGCGCACAAGCTCGCACAACTCCCCATCGACACGCACATTCAAATATCCCTTGTGCATCATCTGTTCAAAGAGTTCCTTATAATGTCCCTTACGCCCTCGCACAAGAGGAGCAAGCATATAAATCCTCTTCCCCGAATACTCTTCGAGCAACAAATTCAGTATCTGCTCTTCGGAGTATTTCACCATCTTCTCTCCCGACAGATAGGAATAGGCCTCTGCGGCACGCGAAAAGAGCAGACGCATATAATCGTAAATCTCGGTGGTGGTTCCCACCGTTGAACGCGGATTTTTATTAGTAGTCTTCTGCTCTATGGAGATTACAGGGCTCAATCCTGTAATTTTATCCACATCGGGGCGTTCCATTCCCCCAAGGAAGTTACGAGCATAGGTGGAAAAAGTTTCAAGATAGCGACGCTGCCCCTCGGCAAAAATCGTATCAAATGCCAACGACGACTTACCGCTACCGCTCAATCCCGTAATCACGGTGAGCGAATTATGCGGAATCTCCACATCCACATTCTTCAAATTATGGACTCTCGCACCAAAGACCTCTATTTTTCCACTCTCCTCTTCCACAACTGCAACATTTATATCAGTAAGCACTCTCCTCTATATAACCACGCAACACATTCACATCGCGCTGAAACTCATACACAATGCCATCGGCACCTTTTGCCGTAACAACAACATAGTAGACGCCATCCTTAACAGGCTTTCCCTTGTAGGTACCATCCCAACCGCAGGATTCACAATCAATCTGGTCGATTCCCCAAGAATATAGCTGTTGCCCCCAACGATTGTATATAGCCGCATTAAATTCCACGATAGACTTCACCTCATACACATTGAAAAAGTCGTTTACACCATCGCCGTTTGGTGAAAAAGCATTAGGAACCTTTATGCTCGACTCGGCTATTATCACACGGAACGGGTCAATTTCGGGACCAAATTCATAAACCACATTCGGGTCGGTAATGCTTGTATAAGTAATCTTGGGGTAAACAAGAACGGTTCCACTCGTATTGAAAGTATATTGAACATCGGCATCGTAACGAGTGAGAAAAGGATAATTTTCGCCATTACGCATAAACTCCCAAGTGTAGACAACCGAAAAACCCTCCACCTCTTCGGCATTTGCATAGAAAAAGGCTGTCAACGGTGCCTCGTATATCTTTTCAACATCCAGTTCCGTTTCAAGGCCATCCTTCTCCACCACCTTCGCCGTGGGTGAAGGAGTAGGCGGAACTGCTATCTGAGCATCTACACGCACAAAAAGAGCAAGGGGAAAAACCACTGCAAACAAATATCTTAACTTCATACTAAAACACTTAAATATTAAATTACTTCGGTTACCGCCTCAAAAAAAGCGCAACCAACAAGCAAAAATAATCTTTATACACGGAAAAACCATCATAAAACAGCTAAAATTCCACAAAAAAAACGCTCGAACAACAATAACAGGCCCCACACAAGCCACAACAGCCAATATTGCAAATATTTGCAACACATCGCTTCTAAATTTAACGAATAAATCGTATCTTCGCACAATAATATACAACTATCTGTAAATAGCAGAACCAATATGAAACGATACATTACCATAATATTATCACTATTCCTTGCACACGCAACCGCCACTTTGCACGCGCAAGAAAGTAACCATTTCCTTCACACCGTGAGTAAAGGGCAAACCCTCTACTCCATCTCTCGTATGTATCAAAAATCCATTCAAGAGATAATAGAGCTGAATCCTGGAAGCGAGAAATCCATTTCCGTAGGACAGAAACTGCGCATTCCGCAAGAGAGAGCCACTGCTAAAAACAAGACCTCGATCAATGAAAACAGCGAGCCACGCTACCACACCATACAGGCCGGAGAGACCCTCTACCGCTTGGGTAAAATGTACAACGTATCACCCATCGAAATATGCGAAGCCAACCCGGGCCTCTCAATCAACAACTTCCGCACAGGCGAGGTAATTCTTATCCCCACCGGCAACAGCAAAACAAAAGCAGTCGCCGCAACACCCGAAAAGCAAGACAACAACAAAAAAACGCTACAAATACGTACTACACACAAAGTGGAAAAAGGAGAAACAATATACAGCATTTCGCGTGAATATGGAATAAGCATCGAGGAGTTGCTGGCAGCAAACCCCGAACTTTCAAAAACAAAGAAACTCAAAAAAAAGACAATAATAAACATTCCATTTCCGGCGGTAAAGCCCGAAAAGAAGAAGGAAGAAGCAGAGATTACAAACAGAGAAATTTTTACAAAAGCCGAAGAGAAAAGAGATTCGCTCTCCTCATTGGCAGGCAACAAAGCAACACGTGTAGCAATCATTCTCCCCTTCCTGCTCGACAGCTACTCCCCCAACGAACAGAACCGTATGGTGGAATATTACCAGGGGCTGCTCATAGCCGTCGACAAACTGAAAAAGAGCGGATACTCCTTTGAAATAAGCACATTCGATTCGGGACAAAAAGAGAAAAGCCTCAATCACCTATTCACAAGCGGCGCTCTCGACAATATGGATTTAATAATTGGAGCACTCTACCCCGAGCACAACAAAGAGCTTGCCCGCTTTGCCCAACAAAAAAACATCCCCCTTGTAATCCCCTTCACATCTAAAGAGGACGAAATATTCCGCAACCCTATGGTCTACGTTGTAAACACAATGCAATCCTACTTCTTCTCCGAAGTTATAGACCACTTTACAAAAGAGTTCCCAAACTCCAATGTGATATTCGTGTCCGACAGCACCAAGAGCAACAAACAGGAATTTATCGAATCGTTGACAAAAGGGCTCGACAAAAGCAACATTCCCCACACAACCATACAAATGAGCGACATTGTAGGCAGTGCAGCCACAATAACACAGCAGAAGGGTGATTCATTAATCATCAACACTTTAAAAGGGGCAATGATGGCCGACAAGGAAAACATATTCATTCCCCTCTCTTCGAGTGCCGGCACCCTGTCCACCATACTACCATCGCTTATAATCCTAAAAAACAGCACCATAGAACTTCCCCCATTCAAGCTGTTCGGCTATCCCGAGTGGCAAATATACGCCAACGAGCTACGTTCCCAGCTCTATGAGGCCGATACATATTTCTATGCATCATTTTTCAGCCACTACTCATTGCCCGAAGCTGCAAAGTTCCAAGGAGAATACTCCCAATGGTACAACCGCAATCTGCAAAATATATACCCACGATACGGAATGTTGGGCTACGACACAGGGTACACCTTCCTCCTCGCCATTGCAAAATGGGGAAAAGAGATGCCCGACAAAATAAACAATATATCGTTCACCCCCATACAGACAGGCTTTAAATTTGAGCGCGTAAACAATTGGGGAGGAATGGTAAATAAGAAAATATATTTCGTACACTACACCCCCGGCTATAATATTGAAAAAATAGATTTCGACAAATGAGATACATTATATTAACTGCCCTTGCATTTGTTGCAGGAACCGCATTTGCACAAGTGGAACAACCACGCAGAAACCTGGAATTGGGTATTACCGGCGGCCTTAATATGAGCAGCCTCGATGTTCAGCCCCAAATACGCCAAACAAACCTCAACGGCCTTAACAGCGGCCTTTATGTGCGCTATACGAGTGAAAAATATTTCAGTATGATATGTGCAGCGCAACTCGAAGTAAACTTCTCGCAACGCGGATGGGAAGAGGAATTCGACAAAGGAGTACCCTATACATACAGCCGCACACTCAACTATCTGGAAGTCCCCTTCCTCGCTCACCTATCTTGGGGAAAAGAGCAGCGCGGCCTGCAATTTTTCATAAATCTCGGCCCGCAATTCGGCATACTTTTGAGCGACAAAGAGGAGTATGGAGGCGGGCTTGAACCAAGCACACGCCCCGAGACTGTGCGCCCCATATATGGAAAGGAGATTGACAAAAGATTCGATTATGGAATTGCCGGAGGCGCAGGCTTTGAGTTAAAAACCAAGATAGGCAACTTTTTTGTCGAGGGGCGTTACTACTATGGACTAAACGACATTTTCAACAACTCCAAGATAGACGATTTTGGACGCTCGGCCAATAAAACAATCACCGTCAAACTCGGTTATTCGGTAAGGATATTATAGAGAACACCTTATAATATTATATAATGCAACAGCCCACGCAATGCGTGGGCTGTTGCATTATAGTACGTTCCGATAAATGCTTACAGCATACTATCTGTTCTTATACATATCATCGTAGTACTTCTCATACTCACCGCTGGTGATATTATCCATCCACTCCTGATTATCCAAGTACCAGCGCACAGTCTTCTCTATACCCTCCTCGAACTGCAAGCTGGGCTCCCAACCAAGTTCCTTCTGCAATTTGGTGGAGTCGATTGCGTAGCGCATATCGTGGCCTGCGCGGTCGGTAACATAGGTAATGAGGTCGAGCGAGGCACCCTCGGGGTTGCCCAAAAGACGGTCGACGGTTTTTATGATTACCTTAATAATATCTATATTCTTCCACTCGTTGAAGCCACCAATGTTATATGTGTCGGCAATCTTGCCATCGTGGAAAATAACATCTATTGCTCGTGCGTGGTCAACTACATAGAGCCAGTCGCGCACATTCTCTCCCTTGCCATAAACAGGCAGAGGCTTGCGCTGGCGTATGTTGTTTATGAACAAAGGAATAAGTTTCTCAGGGAATTGATAGGGACCGTAGTTGTTCGAGCAGTTGGTAACGATTGTGGGCAGGCCGTATGTATCGTGGAACGCACGAACAAAGTGGTCACTGCTTGCCTTCGATGCTGAATAGGGGCTGTGGGGGTTATACTTTGTTGTTTCGTAAAAGAAGTCGGTTCCGTAGGCCAAGTGATGCTCGCCCGATGATGCTGTGGTTGTGAAGGGAGGCTCAACTCCCTCGGGACGATCGAGCGCCAATGCGCCGTAAACCTCGTCGGTAGAGATGTGGTAGAAGCGCTTGCCTTCATATTTCTCGGGCAGTGACTCCCAATAGAGCTTTGCTGCCTGCAACAGCGAGAGTGTACCCATCACATTGGTGCGTGCAAAGGTAAAGGGGTCTTTTATGGAGCGGTCAACGTGGCTCTCGGCTGCAAGGTGAATAACGCCATCTACCTTGTAATCGACCATTAGTTTGTACATTGCATCAAAATCGCAAATATCGCCACGGAAGAAGGTGTAGTTGGGTTTATCCTCTATGTCCTTCAAATTGGCAAGATTGCCTGCATAAGTGAGCTTGTCGACATTGATAATGTGATAGTCGGGATATTTGTTGACAAACAGGCGCACCACGTGTGAGCCAATAAAGCCGGCACCGCCGGTAACAATGATGTTACGTTTCATATTATTGTTGTTTTAGTCGTTTAATACAATAGAGCATCGAATCGCGCCAGTGAGGTATCTCTATGCCAAAGGTTGTTTTTATCTTTGT
>JAZRAC010000048.1:0-11738 GCA_045634365.1 Bacteroidaceae bacterium
TCATTGAAGGCTCTCTTAAAGGTATCTTTAATCGCAGCCTCGCCGAAGCAATCTGCAATCGTAAAGTCTTCCCAAAAAGTTGTTTGCATCTCGTAGCCGTTAGGTAATGTCATTGTCGTTTTCTCCTTTTTTAGTTTGATAGGAATGGGTCGTTCCACCAGCAATCTTCACTGTTTACAACCTCGATGCGGAATTCTTTTTCAGGATGGGCTTTCTGCTCTTTCATAAGAACCTGCAATGCCCATTCTTCGTCTTTGCCGCATACTTTCCATAAGCACCATCCGTATTTGTCTGTTTTCTCGGTGATAATGTACTCAACTGTGTTTTCCATATAAAATCTCCCGTTGCAATTTATTCAGTCAACTGACTGTATAAATATTATACTACATATTGTAGTAAAATGCAACGGGAATATTGAAAAAATTTTCTTACATATTATATAGTTATTTGAGAGTCTACAAAGTCCTCAATCATAGTCAATGTACGCTCATTATCGGGATTTTCGAGGTACTTGTACACATTTGCTATGCCCTGCAACTTTTCTACTAATTCGCCAGTGTCTGTTGCTATAATAGAATACCAAGCACCTGACTTATTGATTACTCCGTACTTCATCGCAACCTCAACAAGGTCTTTGAGATAGTCGATACCGTACTCATAGTTGAGAGTGTAGAAACCTGTTCTTCTCGTGGGCGGGCAGAACTTTGCCTTTACAAGACTCATAAGCACATAGTTACCTGCGGGCGACTCTGCTCGGCTATTCAAGTCGTTACCATCTTCATCTATATACTTACCCTTACTGAACTGCATACGGCAACTACAGTAGTGTTTCCATCCTTTACCGCCGGGTGTCTTGACTGCACCTGCATACATAGCGCCGAGGTCATCTCTAATTTGATTGATGCCGATGCCTGTACACTGGTGTCTATGCATAAGCATTTCTACCTTACGGCCGAATACTGTGAGTGGACCAGAGATACCTGCGTATGTCTTTTCTTCCATAGTCTTATCGAGTTCCTGTGCAGATGCGAGAACGCCTATAGAATCGAGTACCCAAAGACCAATCTCGCCAGTATCTACGGCATCGAGAATGAACTGGAATATCTCTTCGGCACTCTGGGATGTAGGCTTGAATACAATCATAGCATCCACATCTACGCCGAGCTTCTTTGCCCATTCTACATCGAGAGTATTTTCGGCATCTATATAGAGAACCTTTCTCGCATCTTCCATCTGCTGATAGTTTGCGATAATATCGAGAGCCGTAGTAGTTTTGCCGCCGTGTTCTTCGCCGAAGAACTCTGTAATCTTGCCTACTGGAATACCGCCGAAGGTGCAGTAATTCATACGAGGGCTGGTAAAAGGAATTCTCTTGAGGTCATAAGTAGGAAGTCCTACTGTAACAACCTGCTCTTTTGTCTTTTTGTTTAGGTCTTTGATTACATCATCAAGTTTCGCCATTATCGTTCACCTCTCCTGTAATTATCCAAGAATAAGGCAGACTTTCAATCCATCTACAAACTTCGTGCCACTCGACAAGTTTGTGGTTCTTTCGCCATCTGTAGATATTAGCGAGTACCTCGTAGTTCACCTCTACGGTTGCCTTAAGATTAAAGCCCATAGGAAGTAAATCAATGATGGCTCTCCAGTACTTCTTTTCCTGGGTTTCGTTGAATAGTTTTCTTAATCTTTCCAGCTCATTCAGTACGGCTACAAATACTTCAACAGTTCTGCCTCCGCACTCATCAATGCCCTCTGTACTGAAATCATCGTACACAAATTCCTTTACGTGGATTTTATGCATCTTGGAACAACTGTTTCGTACTGTGCCGACTTTGTATGTATCAAACTCTGCCCACCAAGTATGGTGACAGGTGATGTCTGCATATACCTTAATCATTCTACGGAACTTTGCGTGTACGGGGCCACCCTTACAGAGCCTTCTCGCAAGGTCTGCATCGTTCTCACCGAGAACAAATTTAACCTCATCGTTAGGATTGATAATACTCGGATCTTCTACAAACTCCCAACCACTGTCACTTCTATCCCAACTGTTCTTCGGGTTTCGCATTCCTCGAATTGCGGCATCCCAGCCAAATACTTCGGTATGTTCTATCTTAATCATTTCTTAATGTCTCCTTTGTAGGGTGTATCTACCATTTCGGGGTGCTTTAGTTCCATCTGTACCGCCCAAAGTAAATTCCAAGTGGCTGCAAGAAGATGAGGCTCATCGTCCCATCCTTCAAGATACTTCGCAAGATGTCTTGCGGCAGAGTCGCAGAATGAATGAGTAGGTAATCCCTTATCTACATTATGCTCTCCGTACTTTTTAGCACCGTTCTCACAATGCTTCGACACTTCCATAATGGCAGTCCACGGGAGCAAGTCCATACGACCCTTACCTTCGGACATATCTCTTACTGCCCCGGTGTTAAATTCTCTACGATTGCCGGAATCCTTAATTTCCATTTGTTACCTTCCTTGTAAATGTGTTAATTCCCACTCTTGGGTTCTTCTTGTAAGTACCTTCTTGCAAGATGCCAGAAGTTCTTGTGCAGCATCAACTTTTGCCTTTACTATGCGGTATGCTCTGTTATAGCATACGCTGGTAATCTGCTCCTGTTGTGCCTGCAGTTCTGCGATGGAGTCTTTATCTGCAATAGTGCCTTCGGATAATGCAGAACGAGCATCATTATAGACCTCTTTATAAACTGCCTTAGATATGTCATCACGAATACCTAACTGTTCGCACATACCGCCTGCAAAATAAATAAGTGTGGACAAATTCATACAAAAGTCATCCAGCTCATCATTTGTAGGAGGGGTTTCGCCATCGTGAAGGCACTCCTTAATGAACGTAACATACCTATCAAGGTCTTTGCAGTAAGGCTCGATTATGTCATTCACGATATCAGTCAGCACAGTGGAGTGGTCTTCTACTTTAGTCTGTATTCCACCGATGGCTTTTCTGTCAACATCGGTTAATCTAATTGTTCCCATCAGTTGTTCTCCATTTCTTTTAAGAATGTGGTAAAATCATAGTCGAATAAGACCCTACGCTTCTTGCCATTGATACGTGTCCACAGCTCGTTAGTCTCCTTGGTGAAGTCTACCCAGTCACACCAGTATGAAATGCTTCTAAAGCCTAAGTCTCTATGCTTCTGCAATAGGCGAATGTCTAACCAGAATGTTTCATCGTGGTCTATAAACCATACGAGTACTCCCGCTTTCACGCCCGGTATCTTCGACTTTTCAAGTAGGCCTTCCCACTGATTGTTAGTGATATTGCCGTACTTACGCTTGGGGTCATTCGAGTGTATGCTCAATGTATTTCCATAGCAACTCTTACACTCAATGTAATACTGTTGAGGATGTTTATACACGATGAAGTCACAGATGTTTTTTACTCCTGCGTAGCCCGCCATCGGGTCAGGCAGTCTGTCGATAGATACGCCAGGTATAGATTCGAAGCCTTTCTGAACTTGGCCCTCAAAGTCTTTTCCTCTATTTACTCTGTTCTGTGCCATCTCTCTTTACCCCCATAGCTTTGAGTCTTGCAGGAATTACCGCAGTGTAATTACACTCATCACAACATCTGGCATTCTCGTCACGAACTACTGGCCAAGGATTGTTTCCGTAGCCTATAAAAATCTTGCCGCAGATACAACACTTAATTTCTTCCATATTAGCCGTCCTTTCTGCACTTGGTCTTATAGGAACAATAGTTGCATACATTTCTCGGAAGGTCTACGGGCTTCGGAGGACAGATAAGTCTGCCTACATAACCCTCACATTCTTCGATGTTGCCAACAAGGCTTTCTTTCTGCCCGTTAGTAGGTACAAACAGGTACGACTTCATATCAAGAATATCGCGGTTGATGTAGAGGAACATAACCTCAGGAATGTTAAATGCAACTGAATATGAGGTACCCTGGTTATAGTGCGCGGGGTCTACGCCTGTTCGGTTGCTCCACTTGAAACTCGCCTCTGTCTTGATTTCGAGGATGTAGTAGTGATTATGGTATCTAATGATACCGTCGCACATAAAACTCATATTTAGGGTCTTATGATACAACTTGGTTTCCATACCGGACTTCGACACGATTTCGAGGTAGTCAAGATTACGGCTCTGCACATAATCTGCAACATCTATATACTCGCAGTCTATGCCGTGTTTTTTCATATTCTCAACTGCGGTCTGTATTCTAATATGAATATCACTTCCAGAGTTACAGATGCCGATTGAGCAATAGCTTGACAGCTCCTCATCAGGCTCTACGCCAGTTCTCTGGTAATACATATTACGAATACACTTCATTGAGCTTGGCTTATAGGACTGCGAAGGCTTACGCTTCTCCTCTTCTGCTGAAAGCTCGATGCTTCGTTTAAGGTCATTCAAAAAGGACTGGTCAGGCGAAAGTTTTTCATTCGCCTGGTCAATCAACTTACATATTCCTTTAAGTGAATTTCTTGCCATATTTATCCCCCATTAACTTTCAATCTGTCTTGAACGAATTGCGTGGCGACCCTCTGTTCTGCCACTTTCGTAGGCTTCTCTACAATGCTCGTTAAGCCCAATTCTCAATGCTCCGCCCGACATCGTGCCAAAATTCTTTGACATCTCATCGAACGAGGTCTTAACATCTTCAGGCACAACAATCATAAGAGCGAGGCACTGCTGACTCAAACCCTCTTCGATGCCCTTACAGAAGCCTGCTACAAAGCTATTGTATACATTTGCAGAGGTTCCTGTTTCTCCAAACACTCTGTCAACCTCTCTGCCAGCAAGTCTGTTGCCTACATTGAACAGATACTTAAAGGTCTCTGCGGCAATTTCTGCATCAGTCTTATGTCCGTAGAATACGAGGACTTTCTTGCCGATGTAGAAATGTCTGCAACGGAAGTTGTTCGCAACGATGTGGGCAAGTTTGTACTTCCACTTCTTTGTAGGCACATCTATACGAACTTCATCAATACTCTCGACGGTATCAATGTCGATGCTCTCAACTTCCTTCATATCAATGTGGTACTTTGCTAACAATTCCTGCGCTTTAAGTGCGGCTGACTTTGCCTCTTCTTCACTCGGGTTGTTCTTGCTCAATTCAAGAATTTTGCGAATTGTTTGGATAATCTTTTCTTCGTTCTGCATAGTTTTTGTTCCTTTCGGTTTGTGTGTTTCTGTAATTTCTTACATTAATATTATACTACATAAAAGCAAAAATTACAACTGGCAAATAGCATATTTTACTAAAAATTGAGCAGAATTTTTCAATCCTGCTCAATCAAAATCCTTAGACAACTACGGTGTAATTATCTACCTTTTTGTAGGCGTCAACGTAAAGCACGCCGTCGTTTCCGTTGTGTGTAATCTCGTAGTACATACCATCGAGCAAGGGTGTAGAGAGTAGTGCCTTATTGTTCTGGAGAGTCTTGCAGAGCCAAACTACATAAACATCGTCCTCTTTTATGTGTTCGCCGAGATGTTTGCGGACATACTCTACTACTTCATTCTTACAGAGAAATGTAAATACCTGCTCACTCATTATCTCTCATCCTCAAGAAGTGCTACGACCTGAGCTACATTGCCATCAGTAATCTTAATGGCGTTATCTTCGCCGTAATGAAGGGTGATGCTATCACCAGTGTTAGCTTTGACCTGAGAGTGGAGCATCTCAATGTCTACACAGCAAGTGAACGCGGAGAACTTCTCGCTCTCGATATAGGGAATAAGCTCAACGCTATTCGCCTGCTTCGACTCAATCTGGAGACCCTCCTTCGTGAATGTGAGATAGATGCCGTTCTTATCGTAGGGGCTTACGAACAGAGCAAGACGGTCAAGAAGCTGAAGGAGAGAAGACTTGGTAAGTTTACAAGAACTCTCGAAGCCCTGTTCAAGAAGACCTTCGATTGCTTCAATCTGGTAGTCATCAATGCTATCCATAAGAGTTCCGTATACTGTGCAGTTATCGGTATTGAACACGATGATATTGTCATTACGATATACGGCAATCTTTTCATCGGTGAAGATGTCGAGAAGGCTCATCATCTCGGGGCTAACAAGTGCGGGCTCGTCCCAGAGTTTGATGTTGATGCCACAAATCTTGTATGTATCAGTAGCAACAACTTTGTTCCCTACATAGTAGCCAGTGTAGCAGGGCACTTCGAGGGTGTCAGCAAGGGCTGCTTTTGCAGTATTGAGAATGAGTTTGATGGTAGAGAGATTAACAGTTGCAGTATCTCCGACAAATGCCTTGTCATCGAAAGGATTGGGGTACTTGATGAGTTCACCCTCTTCATCGAGGGGAAGTTCGATAGAATACTTACCGTTACCCTTAACCATAAGCGTGTTGTCCTTAAGTTCAAAGGAAACCTTCTCGCAGGTAAGCTTGGAGATAAGTTTAGCAAACATCTCTGCCTGAACGACTACATAGAAGTCCTCGCCCTCGACCTTATCCTCACGGACATACAGATAGTTAGTGGCATCTGTGGTAAGAAGCGTGAGGCGGTTGTGATTCAAATGGATGGCCATAAGACCAGTGAGAGGAATCATCTTATTGCAAGATGCGCCCTTCATAGCTTTTGCTACCATATTCTGCAGGGTAGATGTGTTGATTGTCAGTTTCATTGGTTCATATCCTCCGGATTTATTTTTTTATAATAGGAACTGATTATTTTTGGTACTGCATTGTCCCAGTCTATGGAATGATGTATTCTCTTATGACTGGAGCCTACAGTATATAACTTGACGGATGATGGGTTGCTAATTACGGTGAAGAATGACTTTACATAAGTACCTGCGTTCAAGTACAGTTCTGTCATTCCACCAGAGTTTGCTTGGGTCTGTGTCTGGTCAAGTGACATATCGGACACAGTAAAGAACAGATGTCCTTTTGAGCCCAGATTTACATAGGTATTAACATCTTCATTGATACGGCCTATGAAATCAAACTTGTTTTCGGTCTTGCAGAAAAACGAGTTCATCGCCTTTCGTGCTAATTTATCCTTGAATACTTTACTTCCGCTACCGCCGATAAAGTCACCTGTCTGCGCAAACGCTACAGTAAGGGCGCCTGAAGTTTCGAGGAATTCAAGCATACAATCTACAACGGCATCGAAGTCTTTTAGATACCACGAACCGAACTGTCCATTATCTTTAATGAACCTCTGTCGGAAGTTTGTGTAGTCATCATCGAGTTCGAGGAAGTATTTATAGCCTAAGTCTTTTGCTATATCGAAGCAGGCATTTCGGGCATACACGATGGCTCGTCTATCTCTGCCTATGTCTATAGTATCAAACTCTTTGGACTTCTTCAACTTATCGAACATCACTACATTTTCTTTGCCGAACTTTTCGTAGTACTGGTCAGCAGTCTTGTCCTCATTATCTATAACAAGGACAATTCTGCCTGTGTAGCCAGCATTTTTCAATGCCTCGACGGTATATACTTTCTCGGGTCTTCCGTGCGTAAGTATAAAGGCTACAAAATCATTTCTCACCTGCAATCTCTCCACTCTGTTCCAAGATTGCACGAATGTCCTTACTCAACTTAACATAGCCGTTTGCGATGGCATCGTCAATGTCGAGAATAACAAGGGCACTCTGCTCCATAAGTTCTTGCATCTCTGCGGATGCGTGTGCATAGTAGTCGGCAATACGAGAGTATCTAAATACAATATGCCGTGCAGCCGCGAATCTAAGGAACTTCTTCTCATCTTCGGATACATTAGACTTATTGATATTTGCCAACAGTTTGCTATACTTCTCATAGTCGATGAGGGATTCTATAGGAGGCTTCTCATCACTCGGAGCATACTGTGGTACTTCGATTTTCTTGGTATAGCGATTGTCTGGGTTTGTAGTGGATGTTACATTGAATAATCTCATACCCATACTTATCTCTCCTTTCTGTATCTACTACTGATTATTTTAGGAATACATTTGTCAGGCGCAGTAGTTGATATCCAACTCTTCTTGCCGAACTTAACTGCATTAGACGACGGATGAGCGATTACGGGCATAAAGCTTATCTTATACATACCCAACTGCCTGTACACATCACTATTGCCGCCATCAACTTCTCCCTCACTCATTTTAATCTCGCATTGAATGGGCAAGAATTGAAACCACACTTCGCCACTAATAGCGGCATCTATAGAAGTTATCAAATCTTCTACCATATTCAACCGCCAGTCTATAGGATGAGATGTATTACGGATAAATGCTTCTGCACATAATCGTTGTCGCGGGTTCTCTTTGTTGAAGTTAGCGACCCCACCTATATACAGATTACAGAAGCCCAATCCAAGACAAGCAATATCACAATTCAACACATAGTTAACGGAGTTTTCTATAATTGAATCAAATTGGGTTGTGAGTTGGAACGACTTCAAACTATCGCCCTCAGGAAGACGGACTCTAAACTTCGTGATGTCATCGTCCAACATCATAAAAGTTTTATAACCCAATTCCTTTGCGATATACTCAATGGCATTACGGGCAAAGACAGCAAACTTTTGAACAGGAGTATGCAAACCTGTATCGGTACTTTGTATGAAACGGGCTTTGTTGAATACGATAATCCTATCTTCGCCCCACTCATCCAAATATTCACGATATGTCAGGTCTTGGTCATCAAGTACGAGATACCACTCACCTGTATACCCAACAGACTGCAAAGACTTGACGGTTAACTGGTTGTGGGGTCTTCCGTGAGTGAGTATGAATACGGCAAACTTCTTTGTCATATGCTTATCTCCTCTCCATACCACTGATAGCTACAAGCTACATCACAGTTGATGGGCATATCAAGAATACGGGCTGCGGCATCGGACATTGTCTGGGCAAGAAGGTCTGCACACTCTTTGAGGTTCTCTTCCGGGCACTCTGCGATAATTTCATCGTGTACGGGAATGAGCATACGGAACCCGAGTTCTTTCAATCTCTCATTATTATGTAGAGAAATCATAGCAGCCTTTGTAAGGTCTGCGGCACTACCCTGGATTCGGGCATTAACTACTTTGGTAGTATCTTTGTCTTTCGTATGGTCTATAATAGAGATTCCCTCTGTCGCCGCGGCTTCAATTACAGTTCTGCGCTTGAAGAACGGGGCAGACTTTATGCGAGTGAGCCACTTCTTTTGAATATGCTCAGGCACTTCTGCGGGGCCATCGTCCCAAGGCAAATCATCATCGAAAGAGAGCGGGTCATCATCGGGTGGTGCTCCGTCTTTCCATACGATTTCGTAGTCGGGCAACATCATAGACGGAAGTCTACGCTTACGACCACAGATTGTAGTTACAAAGCCAACTTCTTGCGACATACGAATTGAGTCTGCCTCAAATTTCTTAATCGCAGGGAATCCTCTAAATACAGACTCCTTAATATCTCTCGCCTTATTAGGGGTTGTCTTTAACTGCTCGGCAATACTGTCGATGCCTCTTCCGTAAAGAACTCCCAAGAGAATACTCTTCGCCTGGCTTCTTCTCTCTTTGCCCTCTTTGTTAGTTGTGCCGTCAGGTCTAAACTCTCTGCACTCGTCATACGGCTTATTAAAGGCCTTACTTGCAATTTCACTATACAAGTCTTTGCCTGCCATAAAGACATCGTACATCTGCGGGTCGCCATCCTGTCTACACATAGCAGCCAGTGCCTTGGGCTCCTGCTGTGAGAAGTCACTTGACATCAGCACATAACCATCGGACGCTTTGAACATCTTACGGATGTCCTTATTGTGAGAAGGTATGTTCTGCAAGTTGGGGTCATTAGAACTGAATCGTCCTGTGTCTGCTCCGTACTGGTTGAACTTACAATGTATGCGTCCGTCTTTAGGATTTACACAAGTAGGCAGTTTATCAATATATGTACTGATTAACTTACCTATTCCTCGGTATTCGAGGAGTGCTTTCGTAAATGAGTTGTCAATCTGCGTGAGTATCTTTTCTCCTGTGCCTCTCGGTGACTTGTCATCTATCACACCGACATTCATAATATCATACAGAAGTATGGCTATCTGTGTAGGCGAGTCAAGATTTATAGGGTCTGACAGTTTGTGCCCGGGATTTTTGAGTTTATAATTCTCAATCTCGGCACTATACATATCGATGGAGCTATAAACTTCTTTCAGTTTATTCTCCAGCTCTGCCTTGTACTTAATATGAAGCTCATCGGCAAGTGACATATCAAATGCAACGCCTGTATCTTCCATATCTGCAACAACAGCTACAATAGGCATCTCGATGTCAAAGAATACCCTCGCAACATCTTCAAGTCCGCGCTCAATACATATAGGACTGTCGGGGTTGAGATAAGGCTCTTGGAACCCAAACAACTCAAAGGTGATTTTAGCATCGTGTGCGGCATACAAGTATGCAATATTTATAGGCACTAAATCAAACGATATGCCCTTAAACAAGTCAGCAAACTTTGACGCCGTATCCTGTCCATCTGTGCAGTACTTCTGGTGCAGAAGTTTCAAGGCATTAGAATCTTCGTTCTCGTTGAGTAATCGAGCGCCTACATAACAGTCCCAAAAACAAGTGAGACGAGAGCCTGCTTGGTTACGAATTACTCTAATATCAAACGGTGCATTGAACATAATAATTTTGGTATTATGTTCCCGCAGCCTGTTTAATTGTTCCTGAATCAATGCTATAGGCAACTGATTTTCAATCTTAATGCCCGTAACATACGATTTATGATTGATAGGAATATATGCAGGCTTCATACCAGGAGTATATACACTTATACCTACAATAGTGTCAAGTATAGGGTCTAACCCGGTAGTTTCAGTATCTATGGCAACTACGCCATAATCTATTATGTGGTTAAAATATGTAATCAGTACACTTTCGTCCTGAATACACATATAATCATCTTTGTATTTCCCGAGATTCTTCTCTGTTAACGCCCTCGCCGTGTTTATTCTCTCAACGAGTCCCCCACCACCGCCTTTTACGGTAGTGGAAGACTTCTTTGTAGAGTTGGCACGCTTTGCGATGGACGAATCAGCAGAGCGTCCCGCTCTCTCGGGCACTTTGAATAGTGCCATTAGAACGAGCTATCGCCTCTACGGGAGGGAGTTCTACGGCCAGTAGGCTGTGCGTCATCGCCACGACCTCTGTCTGCTCTCTCGGTTCTTGCGGACTCGGAACGCTTGGGAGCACCGTCGTTGTTAGGGAAACACTCATTGTCGAGATAGTATTCCATATCATCGGCAGACTTGTCAAGAATGATTGTGCCGAGAACTTCGGGAATCTCAGGCAGGTCTTCAAGAGTAGTATCGTCTGCACCAGTTTCGTAAATCTCGTAGGTTGTGCCAGTGTCGCCCTTCTTGCCGTGTCTTTCGACATCGAAAGTGTGAGCTACAAGAGGGGTCTTGGCGTTAGAATATCTTGCGCAAAGTGCGGACATCTTTGCGAAGAAGTTCTTGCCTCTCTCCCAAATCTTCACTTCGTCCTCGTCAATATCGTACACAGGGATGTACAGTTTTGCTCTCTGGAATGAATTTGCGTTACAGAACGGGCACTTTGCCTTAGGCTCGTTATAAGAACGCAGGCAATTTACATAACGCTTCTTGCCATCAATTTCTACTTCGTGAACTGCGTAACCTACAACATCTTCCATACTGTTGTACATAAAACGCACTCTGGCAACATCGCCGTCGTCCTTAAGTGTGAAGAACGAACTGCCTCCGCTACCACCATAGTTGTCTACTTCGTTTGCTACAAATCTTCCCATT
>JAZRAC010000049.1:0-51506 GCA_045634365.1 Bacteroidaceae bacterium
ACTCCCGTTTTGTCTGATGCTCAGATGAAGGAAGCGGTAGAGAAGTTCAAAGGCATTCTCACTGCTGAAGGTGCTGAGATTGTCAATGAGGAGAATTGGGGTCTTAAAAAACTTGCTTACCCCATTGAGAAGAAGTCAACAGGCTTCTATGTGATGTTCGAGTTCAATGCTGAACCCAAAGTTATTTCAAAGTTGGAGCTTCAGTATCGCCGTGACGAGCGCGTTATCCGCTCTTTGGTTGTAAAATTGGACAAGTATGCTGCAGAATATGCTGCTAAAAGAAGAAATCTTAAAGGTAATAAGGAGAATTAATTATGGCACAGACACCTTCAGAAATAAGATATTTGACACCTCCCACAGTTGATGTCAAAAAGAAAAAATATTGCCGTTTCAAAAAGAATGGTATTAAGTATATCGATTACAAGGATCCCGAATTCTTGAAGAAATTTTTGAACGAGCAGGGTAAGCTTCTTCCCCGTCGCATCACAGGTACTTCTTTGAAGTTCCAGCGTCGTATTGCTCAGGCTGTTAAGCGTGCGCGTCACTTGGCTTTGCTGCCTTTCGTAACTGATATGATGAAATAATAAGGAGGAATAATTATGGAGCTAATATTGAAAGAAGACGTAATCAACCTTGGTTACAAGAACGATATTGTTAAGGTAAAAGACGGTTATGGCCGTAATTATTTGATTCCCACCGGCAAAGCTGTTGTTGCAACAGAGTCGGCAAAGAAAGTGCTTGCAGAGAATCTTCGTCAGAGTGCTCACAAACTTGCCAAGATTAAGGCAGATGCAGAGGAGCTTGCAAAGAAGATGGAGGGTATTTCACTCACAATCCCCACAAAGGTAAGTGCAACAGGTACTATCTTTGGTTCGGTTGGTGCAATTCAGATTGCAGAGGAGCTTGCTAAACTCGGCTTTGAGATTGACCGCAAGATTATTGCTGTTGAGGCTGCAAAAGAGATTGGCGAGTACACAGCTACCGTGCGTTTGCACAAGGAGGTTGCTGTTAAGATTGCCTACACAGTAGTGGCAGAGGCTGTTGAATAATCAGCACTTTTATATAGTGATTAGAGACCGACTAAAAAGTATTTTTTAGCGGTCTCTTTTGTATAGGATGATGAATAAAAAGATGTGGTTCAAGGCTTGCGTAGCCTGAAAAACCGGAGTTTACTAAGCGTAAATAAGGATTTTGAAGGCAAGCGTAACGCAGAAATACACTTTTTAGTCATCTTCTTTTTTTTATGGTGTTTCTCCAAGAAAAGTTATCTTGCTTGAACATTATGAATGTTTGAGTGTTTTATATGTAAACAGCAACAATATTTCGATATAAAAACTTTTTCTTAATCATTCAATTCCCCCGGCAGCCCTCTGTAGTGATACACGGGGCTGCACTCTTTTTTTTGTAAACTATTGCAGAAGTGTGTAAATTTACTTACCTTTGCCACGGATAAAGGTGTAGCACCGTTTCTTGCGAATGGTGTTAGTAAAAGGGAATCCGGTTAAAATCCGGAGCTATACCCGTAGCTGTGTGTCCATAAATGTCGCGGTAATCTTTACAGCCACTGTTGCTTTTGCAATGGGAAGGCGACCGAAAGACGGACGAGCCAGAAAACCTGCCTTATCGATTATGTATTATGCAACGCCTCGGGTAAAGGCTTGGTAACCTTGTTTTTATGCAATTGAAAATTTTGAAGTATCTGCCGTGTACTTTCTGTATATGGCTTTTGTGCGGGCAATGGTGCAGTGCACAAGTGTCCGATTCAATTTCGCAGCGCAGTCTTGTGGAATTGGAGGTTGTTGGCAGTGTGTCGTCGGGAGTAACTACGGCCGGTTCACCCACGCAGGCAATGTCGAGTGGCGACTTTGAACGTCTCGGAATGCTGAATGTTGCCGATGCTGTGAAGCGAATGTCGGGTGCGCAAGTTCAAGACTATGGTGGCATTGGCGGCCTTAAAACCGTGTCGTTGCGTGGCCTTGGGGCCAATCACACGGCTGTGGGCTACGATGGTATTGCTGTTGCTGAAACGCAGAGTGGGCAGGTTGATATTGGTTGCTTCGCGCTCGACAATGTGGAGATGTTATCGTTGGTGATAGGGCAGAGTGATGAAATTTTTATGCCTGCACGTTTTTATGGTTCGGCCGGAGTGCTGAATATTGCTACAAGGAGGCCCGACGAAACGCGAACCTCTGTGAAATTGCGAGGAGGTTCATTCGGCTTTGCCGGGCTTTCGGCTGTGCGCGAGAGGGTGTTCGGCAAGCGGTGGAGCTATTCGGCTCTTCTGAATGCGCAACGTGCCGACGGTGGTTACTCCTTTGAATTGGTGAATGGCAGCAAGGTGAGCAACGAGAAACGCAAGGATAGTGATATTAAGAGTGTTAACGCCGAGGTTAATCTTTTCGGAAATTTCGGCTCGGGCGGCAACCTTGCGACAAAGGTCTACTATTATAATTCGGAGAGGGGGCTTCCCGGGGCTGTGAACCTCTATAATAAGGATAATAGCGAGCGTTTGTGGAATGATAATTTTTTTGTACAGACAGCCTACAATCTACCTGTAAATTCTCGTTTGCGTGTGCAGGCTCTTGCAAAGTATAATTACTCCTTTACGCGTTATGTTGAGGAGAATAAAAATTATCAGGGTGGTGCGCAGGCTGATAAAAATACCCATAATGAGTATTATGCATCGCTGGGGGCGAATTATGCGATTCTACCGGCATTGTCGCTTGCATTCACGAGCGATATTACCCATTCTGTGTTGAGAAATAATTTTACAGATGGCAAGGAGCCGCGTCGTTGGAATTCGCAGATGGTATTGGCGGTGCAGTTTAAAAATAGTGCAATTACGGCAACGGCAAGCCTGCTTGCCACATATATTTCCGATAAATTCAAGGATGCAACCGTTGCCGAGGATAATAAACGCTTGTCGCCGGCTGTGTCTGTTTCGTGGCAGCCGTTGAGGGTAATTCCGCTGCGTGTGCGTGCCTCTTATAAGGATGGCTTTCGAGTCCCCACGTTTGCCGACCTATACTACAAGCGTATGGGCAATACTGGGCTTAAACCCGAGCGTGCGTCGCAGTATAATGTGGGTGTAACCTATTCGGTGGCCACGGGGCGGTTGAGCTTCCTCTCTTTGTCGGTCGATGGTTATTACAATAGTGTGAAGGACAAGATTGTGGCTCTTCCCACAATGTATATATGGCGTATGCAGAATTATGGCAAGGTGCGTATGAAGGGTGTCGATGCTAATCTGTCGGCCGAGTTTTCTTTGCCTTTGCGGGTATCTTTGCTTCTCGATGCAACGTACAGTTACCGTCACACGGTGGATGTTACCGATGCAGAATCGAAGAACTATGGTCACCAAATTCCCTATGCGCCCCGTCACACGGGTAATTTCTCACTCACTCTTAATAACAGATGGGTAAATATTTCCTATCTGTTCACGGCTGTTGGCAAGCGTTATATGCTGCCGCAGAATATTGCCGAGAATGAGATTGTCTCCTATGTGGAGCATAGTTTGTCGGCCAATAGGGAGTTTGTGCTTGGGCGTGAGGTTCGCTTGCGTGTGCAGGGGGAGTTGCTCAATATAGGTAACGAGAATTACGATATAATTCGTTACTATCCAATGCCCGGTTGTTCGTGGCGTCTTTCCGCTTCTTTAACTTTTTAATATATAACAATGAAAAAAAATCTTGTTTGCCTTTTTGCAGTGATAGTTACATTGGGCTTTACTGCTTGCAGCGGTAGTGATGATGAAGAATTTGTATTTGTTCCCGATAGCGGGTTGCCTTTGCAGGAGCTCTCTACTCCTCGCTATTTGGAGCCTTACAAGAACAAGGTGTATGCTACGTTTTTCAGTGGTTACGTGGCTCGCATAGATACAACCTCCTTGTTGATAGACGGAATGGTGGAGGTTGGGCGTAACCCCGAAAGGATGGCTGTTTCCGAGGGTAAAATGTATGTGGCCAACAGTGGTGGTCTTGGGTGGAACTCTTCGCTGGGTTATGATAAGACTGTTTCGGTGGTGGATATTCCTACATTTGTCGAGGATGTAAAGATTGATGTTGCAGCGAATCCTGCCAATATTCTATCGGCTGCCGATGGTTCTCTCTATCTTGTATCGTTAGGTAATTATGCCGATGTCCCCAACACTTTGCAGAAGATAAACCCCTCTACCCACGAAGTGAGCAATATATCCTCGGTTGCCAATATGAGCGAAATGTGCTATTTGAATGGTTCGCTATATGGCCTTCTCTCGGAGTATGATGCCGATTGGAATAATACAATAACCTACAAAAGCTATAATACCGTTACAGGAACGGCAACAGCGGCGTGGATAACCGATGGTACCACAATTCCCAACCCCTACAAGGTGTTTACCGAGGGTAACTATCTGTGCGTATCTTCATCGGATTATGTGAACAACGGGGATGTTTATCTTTTTACCGAGGCCGGTGAACTTGTTACCAAATTCGAGGCGGGAACAGGCCCTCGCAAGGCTGTAAATGCAAATGGCAGAATTTATATATTGAACGAGGGCTTGCAGAATGCCAATAACTCTTCACTCACAATGTATGATGTTACAACCGGTGCGGTGACCAATAATTATTTTAAGGCGGTGAACGAAGGTATTGGCATTGGCGATACAGCCAACGATATTATTGTGTACGGAAACAAAATGTATATAACCGTGTCGTCCGATAATATTATATGGGTTACCGACCTTAATGCCAAGGTTATTGGCAAGATTGAACTTTGATATAAGATTTTTAGCTTCTTATATTGTTTGTTAGATGAAATTCCCAAGTGGGCTTTATGGCTACTTGGGAATTTTTGCATATTCTTTGGCTTTTTTTGTGTACGAGGCACGACATTCAATAATAATTCTTATCTTCGCCTTTGATATGCGCAATATTGTTTTTCAAATATTATTATCCTTCTTTCTTTTCTCGCTTGTAGCTTGCAGCGGTTCATCGGGAGCGGGGGGCAATGCTGCTTCTGCCGACTCTTTGTGCCTGTTGCTTGCCGACTGTCGTTACAGGAGTGTGGAGCGCTTGGATAGTGCAGCAAAGGAGTTGCTGGCTATGGATGTGTGCGATGAGTATAATTCCGTGGCAACTGCCTCCATTGCCTATTCGGCTCTTATGCGTATGGATTATCACGCTGCCAAAAATCTTTATATACAGGTGAGAAACGCGTCGCGATGCGAAATAGAAAAACTTGTTGCCGACGTTGGGCTTATGACTCTTTGTTACAGAGTGTCAGCCAATAGAAAATTCTTCGACTATCGTACGAGTGCTTGGAAGCGTATATGCCGCATTGCCGAGGAGGAGGAGCTCCTCGCCGGAGCCGACAGGGTGAGTTTTGTGCGTGCAAAGGTGGAGTTTGGCGTAGTTTCTCTTTGTTATTTTTCGGGCATAGGGTTGCTCGACGAGGCGCAGGCGGCTCGGGAATATCTGTTGCAAGAGCTTGATGGGTGTGACGATGTTGCGCTGCGCTCTTACGCTCGTATGATGCTTGCCGCCTTTGAGCCCGATGCAATGAAGAGGGCCGAGGCTTATGCATTGGGAGTAAATGTGACGAGGAGCAGGGGGTTGCAGTGGCTCTCGGCCAATTATAAACTGCTGTTGGCAATAACCGTGCGTGGTGCAGCCCTGCAATCGCACTCCGGCGATAGTGTGCCGGCGATAGTGGGGCATTTGAATACTGCTCGGTTGCCGCTTGGGGAGTTTGCCTTGTCGTTGGCTGCTGATGCTGCGAATGAATTTTCTCTCTACGGTGATGATTATATGAAGATAGAGGCACTTGCCGTAAAGGCATCGTGTCATACTCAACGGGGGGTGTATGGCGAGGCGCTTGCTGTGCTCGATGAGGCTGTGGCTGGAATTAACGATTATTATCGTCGTTACTCTTCGGGTGCCGACACTTTGTCATTGTCTGCCGTGGTATATTCCGACGACTCCGACGAAGAGGCCTTAATGTCGCCTGATGCGCTTATAAATGTTCCCGAATGTCTTTTGAGTATAAGGCGCGAGGCAAGCTGTGCCTATGCGGGGTTGGGCGATAAAACCTTGTCGGATATTAACAGGGAGGCCTATCTTGACCTTCTGCGCACCACACGAATGAACAAGCAGATGGAGAGTCGTTTGCAGAATGCGACCGATACTGCTGTGAGGCTCTATTGGTGGGCCTTGGCGGTTGTAATCTCCTTGATTGTGGTTGCGGCGGTTCTCTATTATATGAATCGTCGTTGGCACATTCACGATGCGGCTTATACTTCGAACCTTAAACGTCTGCTCAATATGTCGCATAGTCTGATGTCGTCGTTGCCGCGTGAGCTTGGGAGCGAGAGTGAGGTTTATGCTGCTGTTTGCGATATACTCGCCGAATGTTTCGCGGGCTTTTCGGGAAAAATGTGCTTCTCACTCACAGATGAATTTGTACCTTGCGAGGAGTTGCCTTTTGTGTATGGCTACCGCTTGCCGGTGACAGAAGTTTTGCGCCCCTGCACACTATATATTGCTGCCGAGAAGGCTCTCGATGGCGATGGTGAGGCACTCGTGGAGCTCTCCTTGCCCTATATTTCTGTTGCGGTGGAAGAGGGATTGCGTATAGCCGATATTCTTGATGAACGGTCGCGTTTGGAGGAACAAAGGCTCTCGCACGAGCTTTATCTTGCCGAATATAAGCGGGAGAATCTGTTGAAGCGTGTCTCTGTTTCTATTGTTAACGGGATGCGCCCTTATATGGATAGAATGCTCAACGAACTGCGTCACTTGTCGGGCGAGGAGCAACGCGCCACCGTGGAGCGTCGTTTGCAGTATGTGGGTGAGCTTGCCGAGAAACTGAACGACTATAATCTGATACTGGAACGATGGATAAAGATGCGTCGTGGCGAGCTTAACTTGCTGATTGAGAATTTCTCGGTGCGCGATATTTTGGATATAATAGGGAAGAGCGAGCCCTTTTTTGAGGCACGCGGCATTAAACTCGATGTGAGAAAATGTGATGCTGTGGTGCGTGCCGACCGTGCCCTCACTCTCTTTATGCTTAATACCCTTGTGGACAATGCCGGAAAGTTCACTCCTGCGGGTGGCTCCATTGTGGTGGAGGCACAGGAGGGCGAGGGGTATGTGGAACTGTCGGTGACCGATAGTGGAATAGGGCTCTCGCAGAGTGATGTTGAGCGCATTTTGGGTGAGAAGGTCTATGATGCCTCTCTTATAGGCGATAGCTGGGAGCCGTTGAGCAAGAATAAAGGGGGAGGCTTCGGGCTTATGAACTGCAAGGGTATAATTGAAAAGTATCGCAGGAGCGATGATATATTCTCGGTGTGTCGTATGGATGTATCGAGCAACAAGGGAAAGGGGAGCCGCTTCTCGTTCCGTCTGCTGGGAGGCGTTGTACGTTGCATTCTGTTGCTGCTTGCTATCTGCTTGCCGTTTACCGCATTTGCCGATGGTGCATCGCTTGAACGTGCCGGCATTTATGCCGATTCACTATTCCTTGCCAATGTGAACGGCAATTACGACAAAGCCTTCGGCTACGCAGAAAAGGCTGTCGGTGCCATTAACTCCTACTATAAGGCTACGGTGGGAGGCACCGATACGCTTACTCTTTCCGGCGACTCTTCGGCCGAGCTTATGTGGTGGCGCGAGGCTCTTTTCCCTCCATCCTTAAACGAGGATATTTATTTCAATATTCTTGATGTGCGCAACGAACTTGCCGTTGCTGCGCTTGCAACGAAGCGGTGGAGCGATTATCGTTACAATAACAATATATACGTGTCGCTCTATCGTTTGGTACACGAGGACCGTGGGCTCGACGAATATTACTACAATATGCAGCAGCTTGCCAATTACAGGCAGGTGGCAATAGCCTTTATACTATTCCTGATAGTGGTGATGGTTGCAGCCTATCTTATATATTATGTGCGTCACGGAGTTATTGGGCGTATGAACAGCCGTATGGTGCTCAATTTGAACAGGCGTTTGCTCGATGTAACGGGGTCCGCTGCTCCAATGTCGGGAAGAGACCTTGCCACAGCCCTGTCGAGAGAGATACTCGCGGCATTCGGCGAGGCTATGTGCATAGAGCGAGTGTCGGTGATGCTTAATGCCGGCTCCGGTGAACGGCGGCTGACAGTTTCATTGCCCGAGCGTGGCGACAGAGTGGTGGATAATCTATATATGCGCAGCGTGTGCGAAAGTGGTGAAACGCATATAGCATCCGACAGGCTGTTGCTCACCCTCCCGTTAACAGTGACCATTGCCGGTGAGAAACATCTTGTGGGAGCATTGGAGTTTGCCTCAGGGCGTCCGTTGAGCGACAATGAGGTGCTTAACATAGAGCTTGCAGCCCGTTACACAGCCTCGGTTGCCTACCACTCTATGGTGCGTATGGCCGAACAGTATAAAGACCTTGCAACAATGGAAGAGGAGACCGAGCGGGTGAAGTTCGAGGAGCATCGCTTGCACGTTCAGAATATGGTGCTTGACAATTGTATGTCGGTAATAAAGCACGAAACGCTCTACTATCCGAGCCGCATACAGGCACTCGTGAAGCAGGCAATTGCCGGAATAGATGATGAGGCTGTGTACAGGGATAATGTGTCGGCAATGAGCGAGCTTATGGACTATTATTCTTCAATCTTCGGGATATTGAGCAATTGTGCATCGAAGCAGCTTGATGAGGTTAATCTGCACTGTGCGCAGATAGATTTATGCAACAAGTTCAAGGAGATGTGTCGCTTTGTGGAGCGCAAGGCCAAGAAAAAATCTTTTTCGGTGGTGCTGAATTTCCTCCCTACTGCGTTAGAGGTTAATTGCGACGAGGTTATGCTCACCTATCTTCTCGAATTGCTCCTCGACGCGGCTTTGAGTGTGCCCAAGGAAGGGGAACTGCTTTTGCGTACCGTCGATTGTGGCGACGTTGTGCGTGTGGAGTTGCTCGACAAGAGGCTCTCTCTCTCAAAAGAGGAACTATCGCTTATGTTTGTGCCGTCGAAGAATAATATAACCCCTGCGGGGCTCACGGGAATGGAGTATCTTGTGGCCAAAGAGATTGTGCGTCTGCACGAGGATAACCTCTTGCAGCGTGGCAGTCGCATAGAGGCGCGCAGCGACGAGGAGGGGGTTGTTTTTCTGTTTACAATGCCTAAACAAAATATATTATGAGCAATAAATTCAGTGTAATAATAGTGGAGGATGCCAAGCTGGAATTAAAAGGTACCGAGGAGATTTTTCGCACCGAAATTCCCGAGGCCGATATTATAGGTGTTGCAATGTGCGAGGATGAACTCTACCCGCTGATGGAAAAGGAGCAACCTCATCTGTTGCTGCTCGACCTTGGGCTGGGTGGCTCCACCACCGTGGGTGTCTCCATCTGTGAGAGGGTGAAACGCGAGTATCCTTCGGTGCGTGTGCTGGTATTTACCGGTGAACTGCTGAACGAGAAACTATGGGTGGATGTGCTTGATGCCGGTGCCGACGGAATTGCGCTGAAAACCGGCGAGCTGCTTACAAGGCACGAGATTATGGCGGTGATGGCAGGCAAACGTCCGGTGTTCAATACTCCAATAATGGAGAAGATTGTGCAGCGTTTCCGCGATGAGGTTGTGCGTGAGGCGGCTCGCAGAAGGTCGCTTATAAAATATGAGATTGATCGTTACGATGAGTGTTTCCTTCGTCACTTGGCGTTGGGTTATACAAAGGATATGATTGCCGGACTAAAAACAATGCCTTTCGGAGTAAAGTCGCTCGAAAAGCGTCAGGCCGACCTTATAACCCGCCTTTTCCCCGACGAGGAGCAGCGTGGCGTTAATGTAACCCGCCTTGTGGTGCGTGCCGTGGAACTGAATATAATAGATATAGAAAATCTTGAAGCTGATGAGTAACCGCCGACTCTTGTATTATCCGGCAGTGGCCTATACGGCGTTGCTTGCCGGCGTGTGGTTCCTTTCGTGGGTGATGGCTGTTGCCAACCTGCTGCGCGAGGGTGGAGCCGAGGTTGTTCCGCTTGTCAGTGCCGAGGGGTTGCGTTGGGCTGTGCGCTCGGCAATGGTGTCAATAGAGAGGGTTCCTTGGGGTTCCATTATGCTTTTTGTAATGTCGATGGGCTTGATTGCCGGCTCGGGAATGGTGAGGAGTGCCCGTGCGGTTATGCGTGGTGCTTCGCTCACTTTTATAGAGAGGAGAGCGTGGCTGTCGGCAGGGATTGCACTGTTGTTCTATCTGTTGTTGCTTTTTGCCTGCACCCTATATCCTTGGAATATATTTATGGGGGTTACCGGCAGTTTAATTGCTTCGCCCATTATGCAGGGGGGGGCAATTATAACTTTTGTGGGGTTGTTGTTTGTAACGGCAGTCTATGGCTTTGTCTATGGTAACTATCGCAGTATGGTTGATGTTGCCCGTTCCGTGGGCGAGGCTTTTTCGCTGTTCGCCCCTGCTGTTGTTGCTCTGTTGCCGGCCTCGGGTATTGTGCCTTGTGCCGAATATGCGGGTATCCTTTCGCTTCTGGGTATAACTGCGCACAATGCCTCTGTTGCAACCGATATTATCTATCTGTTGCCTTTTCTTTATATATTGTATTATTGTTACAGGAGTCGGGGAGAAGATGGCTCAACGTAAAAATTTGAGGGATTTTCAAAATACTCCCACCTTCTCGGTGTTATTGGTCGGTAGTTCTCTCGATTATTTGAGAAACTTTATTGTACTTTTTTTGAAAAGTGCAAGAGAGAGAATTTAAGCAGATTGAGAGAGTAGCCGAAAATAACATCGAGGATTTTAGAGCAAGTTTTTTATTAGACTGACAAGATTTTTACTTTACCCCTCAACTTTTTACGTTGAACCGAGAAGATAGAGGCCTCCTTTTACTCGCAGAATATTGCCGAGCCTACGCGCACGTGATTACCGCCGTGAGCAATGGCAATAGGGTAGTCGTCGCTCATTCCTGCCGAGAGTATATTGAATTGTTCGCTCTCTGCAAAGAATTTGTTGCGTATGGTACCGAACAATTGCTCCACGGTGGCAAATTCGTTGTTTATCTGCTCTTCGTCGTCGGTGTTGCTTGCCATACACATAAGGCCGCGTATCTCAATGTGGTCGAATGAACGCCACTCACCCTCGGCGAGCATTGCGAGGCACTCGTCGGGGGTAAATCCGAACTTTGTTTCCTCCTGTGCAATGTGTATTTGCAGCAGGCAGGGAATTTTGCGCCCCACTTTTGCTCCTTGCTTGTCAACCTCGCGCAGAAGGCGCAGGCTGTCAATGCTGTGTATCAAATGAATGAAGGGGGCTATGTATTTTATTTTGTTGCTTTGCAGATGCCCTATGAAGTGCCAGCAAATGTCGGCGGGCAGGGCCTGTTGCTTAACAACAAGGTCTTGTGCCTTGCTCTCGCCAAAATGCCGTTGCCCTGCGGAGTAGGCTGCCTCTATGGCCTCCACAGGGTGGTACTTCGACACAGCGATGAGCGTCACTCCTTGTGGGAGTGTGGCACGTATCTTGTCTATTTTTTCTCCTATTTTAGAGTATTGCTTCATAGTGGAAAATGTCCACGATTGAACTTTCGTTAACCGAGGCAAGGTCGTAGGCCATTACCGAATCTTCCATATGTTTGTTGAGCCCTGCTACGGCACCGGCACAATCTTCGGCCTTGACGAGTATCACAACCGAGGTCTTTTTCTCTTTTGCGCTCACTTCGTCGATGGTAACAAGCACAATCTTGCATTTGAACCATTTATCGGCAGTTTCGCTGGGGCTGTCTACAAGCTCGCCATATTTTGTGCGCTTCATTTCGTTTATGGTAAACTCGCCTGTTACCGAGGGTTGCAGTTCCAGAGTGATGCGTTTTTCAACTTCGGTGAAGCTGAACCCTTGTACAAGGTACACTTCATTTACTTTTGTATTGAGGCCTTTCTCGCCTGCGCGTTCATAGGATACTTTTACTTCGAACCAACTTTGTGTCATATTATATTTTTGTTTTTGTATAGTGTCTGCAAAGTTAGTAAATGAAATGTTTTTTCCCTCTCTTTTTTACAAATTTTATCAGAGCTTTTTTAGCATCTTGTTCAGTTGAGCCGTCGGCGAATTACGCGACGGTACAGCAGGTAGAGCTCCTCGTCGCTCTCGTGTATGGGCTCTTCGTCGACGGGGGAGGGGTCGTCGGTATTGTAGTCTTCGTAAATATCCTCCTCTTCGTCGATGTACGAGGGGGTTGTGGCATAAAATCCTTTTCTCCTAATTTGGGAGCAGTTGTCAAGGGCTTGGGCGTGGAGCTGTTGCAGGAATTTGTCGATGGTGGCTTCCACTTCTCCGGGTGTCAGTTTGGGCTCTTTCATAAATTATGGGAGTTTGTTCATTCCTGTATTGTATTTTTTGTGCAGCTGTTCTGCGCTACTGTGGTGGGTGTGGTGGCAGTAGTGGGTTTCCCGTTCCATGCGGCATAACAGTGTCTCTTCGTATTCGCTCCACGATACTATTTTGCGCCGTGCAACGCCACTTTCCATTGCTGCATTGGCAACGGCCTTGGCAACGGAGGTGAGCAGGCGGCAGTCGCCTATTTTGGGCACAATGTAGCCCGGGCCGAAGCGTAGGTCGGTGCCGTAGCTCTTTTTTATATTGTCGGGTACAGGCTCGTGGGCGAGTGAGGCAATGGCCTTTACGGCGGCCTGTTGCATTGCGCTGTTTATGTTGGTGGCGAGGGTGTCGAGCGCGCCGCGGAACAGATAGGGGAAGGCTATTGCGTTGTTTATCTGGTTGGGAGTGTCGGTGCGTCCGGTTGCGACTATTGCATCGGGGCGTGCCTTTTTTGCTTCGTTGTAATCAATTTCGGGGGTGGGGTTGGCGAGGGCAAAAATTATGGGGTTGTCGCTCATTGATAGTGCCATATTTCTTGTGAAAAGGTTTCCTGTTGACAGACCTATGAATGTATCTTTCCCGATGATAGCCTGTGCGAGGGTGTTTATGTTCGTATCCTCTATTGCAAAGAGCGATTTTTGAGGGGTGAGGCCGCTGCGTGCAATGTTTATTACTCCTTTGCTGTCGAGCATTGTTATATTTTTGCGTTTGACGCCTATTGTCACAAGCATTTTGGCGGTGGCTATGGCTGCTGCCCCTGCGCCGTTTATAACTATTTTCAGGTTGTTAAGCTCCTTGCCTGCAATTTCGGCGGCGTTTGTGAGTGCGGCGGCTATTATAACTGCGGTGCCGTGCTGGTCGTCGTGCATCACAGGAATTCCGAGCAGATTGCGCAGCCGCTCCTCAATGTAGAAACATTCGGGGGCTTTAATATCTTCGAGGCTTATTGCACCGAAGGTGGGTGAAATATCCTGCACGGTGGCGATGAATTTGTCGGGGTCTTCCTCGGCAAGCTCAATATCGAATGCGTCAATGTCGGCATATATTTTGAAGAGCATCGACTTTCCCTCCATCACCGGCTTTGCGCTCAATGCTCCTGTGTTGCCCAGCCCCAGCAGGGCGCTGCCGTTGGATATTATTGCTACGAGGTTCCCTTTGTTGGTGTATCGGTAGGCCTGCCAACGCTCCTTGTTTATTGCTGCTGCGGGTGCGGCAACCCCCGGGGAGTAGGCCAACGAGAGCTCTTCGGGGGTGCTGTATGGCTTTGTGGGGGTAACTTCTATTTTACCGGCTCTCTTGCCTTCGTGGTATTCGAGAGCTTTTTTATCTATTTTATCGCTCATAATCAACGCTTTTATGAATAGAACATCGGCGGGGAGAGTATGGTTTTGCTTCGCGTGATTTTTCGCTTCTTAATTTTTGAGTTTTAACGATATTGTTATATCTTCGCGTGATTTATGCTATAATGCGATAATTATATAGTTATGAGTAATTATTTCGATTTATTGAAGAACAGACGCAGTTGCAGGCTTTTTACAGGTGAGCCTGTGGATAAGGAGGATGTGTGCAACCTTATGAGGGCGGCTCTAATGTCGCCGTCGGGCCATCGTTATAATCCGTGGGAGTTTGTTCTTGTGGAGGATAAGGAGGTGTTGAAGGCTCTCTCTATGGCAAAGGCGCAGGGGGCGGCTCTTCTCGAAGGGGCTGCAATGGCTGTTGTGGTTCTTGGCGATACTACAAAGACCGACGTGTGGATAGAGGATTGTTCAATAGCAACTATTATAATACAGCTTGCTGCGCAGGAGCTTGGATTGGGCTCTTGTTGGGTGCAGATGCGCTGCCGCAAGGACTCCGAGGGTGTTTCGGCCGAGGATAATGTGAGAAAATTATTGGATATTCCCGAGCATTATGCTGTTCTTTCCATCGTGGCGGTGGGGCACAAGGCCCGCGAGGCAAAGCCCTTTGACGAGGAGAGAATGCAGTGGGAGAAGATTCACATTGGTAAATTTGGTGGCAAATAAGAGAATATTGCTTGTTGGTGCCGGCAACCTTGCAACCTCGCTTGGAGTGGCTCTTGCAGCGGTGGGAATGCTGCCTGTTGCAGTGTGGAGCCGTTCACAATCTTCGGCAAGGGAGCTTGGGGAGAGGATAGGGTGTCTGTGGGGGTGCAATATGGATGAACTGCCCGTGGCCGATATTGTGATAATTTCGGTTGCCGACAGTGCATTGGAAACTGTGGCACATGCAATTGCCTCGCGTTACCCAGCAGCCATTATTGCACACACTGCCGGCAGTGTGTCGATGGATATATTACGCTGTGCAGGTGCCGGGGATTATGGAGTTTTTTACCCTATGCAGACATTCAGCAAGCAACGCACAGCCGATTTTTCCAAGATAACCACCTTTGTGGAGGGAAGCAGCGAGGATGTAACTGCTATTTTGGAACAAATATCGACGAGAATAGGCAGCAAGGCTGTGAGGGCCACAAGCGAGCAACGAAAATATCTGCACATTGCGGCGGTGTTTGCCTGTAATTTCACAAACGCGGCCTATTCTATGGCGGCGGAGTTGTTGGAGGCAAACGGCCTTCCGTTCGAGGCAATGTTGCCGTTGTTGGATGAGACTGCCGAGAAGGTGCACCATCTGCATCCGGCCGATGCGCAGACAGGGCCGGCTGCCCGTGGCGACGAGAATGTGATGAATGCTCATCTGGCTATGCTCGATGGCCGTTTAAAAGAGATTTACTCCACTATGAGCGAATATATAACCGCAAAAAACAAAAAAGACCGATAAATATGATAAATTACGATTTAACAAAAATAAAGGCCCTTGTATTTGATGTTGATGGGGTGTTGAGCCGCGAGACAATAACAATGTATCCCGGTGGTGAGCCTATGCGTACCGTGAATATTAAGGATGGTTACGCCTTGCAGCTTGCCGTAAAGGCTGGTTACAGAGTTGCCATAATCACAGGAGCACGCACCGAGGCTGTGAAGGTTCGCTACAATGGCCTTGGAATTACCGATGTTTATGTGGGTGCTTCGATAAAGCGCGATTGCTTCGAGGAGCTTATGCTTATGTACGACCTTAAACCCGAGGAGATTTTGTATATGGGCGACGATATTCCCGACTACGAGGTTATGCAGATGTGTGGCCTTCCCTGCTGTCCGGCCGATGCTGCCGTGGAGATTAAAAATATTTCGCGCTATATTTCGCCCCGAAAGGGTGGTGAAGGCTGCGGCCGCGATGTGATAGAGCAGGTGATGCGTGCGCAAGGTAAATGGATGGACGAGGCAAATGCCTTTGGATGGTAATGCTTATGCTCGATAATATAAAAAAATACAAGGTGATACTCGCTTCGGCCTCGCCCCGTCGCAGGGAGCTTCTTGCGGGGCTTGATATTCCTTTTGAGGTGCGCCCTCTGCCCAATGTTGACGAGTCGTTCCCACCCTCGTTGCAGGGAGGCGATATTCCTCTTTATATTTCGAAGAAGAAGGCCGAGGCCTATCGCTCGCAAATGGCGGCCGATGAACTTGTGATTACTGCCGACACTATCGTGTGGCTCGACTCACAGCCGCTGGGCAAGCCCGCCGATGCGGCCGACGCTCGCCGTATGCTCGAATTTATGTCGGGCAAGAGCCATTCGGTGTACACAGGTGTTACAATAGTAACAAAGGATTTTGTGCGCAGCTTCGTTGCCTGTTCGCAGGTTACGTTTGCACAGCTTACCACCGATGAAATTGATTATTATATAGAAAAATATAAGCCGATGGATAAGGCCGGTTCCTACGGGGTGCAGGAGTGGATAGGATACATAGGAATTTCGAGTATCGACGGCTCCTACTTTAATGTGATGGGGCTCCCCGTACAACGGCTTTACAATGAACTTAAACAGGTACCATAGAATATGAAAATAGCCGATAATTTAACCTCGCTCATAGGAAACACGCCTCTTTTGCGTGTGTCGCGTTACGCCGCGGCCGCAGGGCTGGCAACCGCGCCCATTGCGAAGATAGAGTATTTTAATCCGGCGGGCAGTGTTAAGGACCGCACGGCCCTTTCGATGATAACCGCAGCCGAGGCACAAGGCCTCTTGCGTGAGGGGGCAACCATTATAGAGCCCACAAGCGGAAACACAGGCGTGGGGCTTGCTCTTGTATCGGCAATAAAGGGGTATAAACTTATACTCACAATGCCCGACACTATGAGTGCCGAGCGTATGAACCTGTTGCGTGCCTACGGCGCCCGCCTTGTGCTCACCTCTGGTGCCGAGGCTATGGCCGGCGCAATAAAAAAGGCCAATGAACTTGTCGCCGAAATTCCCGGCAGCGTAATTCTGCAACAGTTTGAGAATGCGGCCAATCCTGCGGCTCACCTATCCACGGCCAATGAAATTTGGCGCGACACTTGCGGCAACGTGGATATTTTTGTGGCGGGCGTTGGCACCGGCGGAACAATTACGGGAACGGGGCGCAGGCTCAAAGAACTTAACCCTGCGGTGAAGGTGGTGGCTGTGGAGCCGGCCTCTTCGCCTGTGCTGTCGGGCGGGGAAAAAGGCGCACATAAGCTGCAAGGTATTGGTGCGGGCTTTGTGCCGGCAATATACGATGCTGCTGTGGTAGACGAGGTTATTACCGTCAAGAACGAGGATGCCATTGCCACTGCACGCAGGCTGGTGGCAACCGAGGGGCTGTTGGTAGGTTACTCGTCGGGTGCGGCTTTGTGGGCAGCCGCCGAAATTCTGCGCCGTCCCGATTGTGAGGGCAAGAATGTTGTGGTGCTTCTGCCCGATTGTGGCGAGCGTTACCTCTCGACCGACCTTTTTAAAGAGTAATCGATAGGGTGCAGTGTCGTAAAAATCTCAAATACAAACAGAGAGATTCCTCACTGCGTATCGGAATGACAGAGTCGCCATTAAATATTTACGTGTTGCGTGAAAATTGTAGAATTAACGAAAATAAGGAAATAATTGAATTATATGAATAATAAAAAGATTGCATCGGTATTCTCCACCGCCATAAAGGAACTTGTGGGCAATGAGGCCGAAACGGATATGTTCAATCATCGTCGCGACGGCGAGCCAATGCCCTCGTGGCGCGTGATAAACGAGGTTGTGAACCTTGTGCGTGCGATAGCGTTTCCCGGTTACTTTGGCGACTCGGTGCAGGAGGCGCACACCCTCGCCTATAAGACAGGAATGAATGTCGACAGGCTCTATAAACTGCTCTACGAACAGGTGTATGCGGGCCTTTGCTACGGCAACGAGGATATGCCTGCCGAGGAGGCTGCCGAGGCTGCGCAGAAAGCCACGCTCGATTTTATAGCCTATCTGCCCACTCTGCGTGCCAAGCTCGCAAAGGATGTTGAGGCTACATACAACGGCGACCCGGCTGCCACAGGATTCGGTGAGGTAATAAGCTGTTACCCGGGCGTGAAGGCTGTGAGCAACTATCGTATGGCCCACCGTCTGCTCGAACTTGGAGTGCCCCTTATCCCCCGCATAATCTCGGAGATTGCGCACAGCGAGACAGGGATTGATATTCACCCGGGGGCCAGCATAGGGGAGTATTTTACAATAGACCACGGAACGGGTATTGTTATTGGAGAGACCTGTATCATTGGTAATAATGTGAAGCTTTATCAGGGTGTTACGCTTGGAGCAAAGAGCTTCCCGCTCGACGAGAAGGGTAACCCCATAAAGGGTATTCCCCGTCACCCCATTCTCGAAGATAATGTAATTGTGTATAGCAACGCCACGATTCTCGGCCGTATAACCGTGGGTAAGGGGGCTGTTATTGGCGGTAACATTTGGGTTACCGACAGTGTGCCTGCCGGTGCGCAGATTGTGCAGAGAAAGTAGGGGAAAGTCTGTACAAATAAAATAATCCTCGGTTGATAGCCGAGGATTATTTTATTTGTATCTATGCGATTTTGCTGTTATTCGTTGCCCAGAATTATACTCACAAGGGCAGTAATGTCGGCGACATTTACCTCTCCGTCGCTGTTAATATCAGCCACATTGGTTGATAGTGAACTATCGAGAACCATATTTACCAATGTTGTGATGTCGGAAACATCGACCGATTCATCGCCATTAATATCACCTTTAATATTAAAATCCATTTCCACAATGTTGGTAAACTTTTTCCAATAATCGGCTGCCACGTAAGCCTCTTTTGAGCCGGCGGGAACATAGAGGGTAGCATTCTCGTATGTTGTATAGCTGAACGGATAATACACGCTTGGCGGAGTCGCAGGCTTAGCATAAACTGCTTGTAGGTTATTACAACCATAGAAAGCGTCGCTACCCATTTTTGTAACTCCTGCCGGAATTTTTATTTCGGTAAGTTTAGGGCAGTTGCTAAATGCAGTTGCACCTATCTCTTTCAGACTGTTGGGCAAAGATACCTTTTGCAGTTCTCTACTGTTATTAAATAAATTTTTGCTCACTCTTGTCACTCCCTCTCCAATTTTCACTTCGGTAAAAGTGTTATAATCAAAAATATAGTTATATGAAGAGATTTCGTCGGTTAGTTCGCAATTTATTTCGAGCACACCGCTGCAATATTCAAAGGCTCTAATTCCTATTACAGACACGGTGGAGGGAATTACTATCTTTTCTGTTTTTTTACCATGCGAATAGCGATAAAAGAAGTATCGAAAAGTGTTTGAGACTAAAATTTTTCATCGGTATTATGTGTTATTTGTATTATAAAATTATGGTAATATAAGTTCAAGCAGCTATTAATATCTGTACTATGGACACACAGGGCGCACTGTGTGGCCGAAGCAACGGTAGTAGTGGTAGTTCCAGCTGCAGAGGCCATCGTAGAAGCTCAGGTAGTAAGCGTGGGCGCTGCCACTGCTACTCAACGAGCTCGACCAATAGTAGCCGCTGGACCCCCGATTGCTGGCTCCCGTACCGTAGCGGTAGCCCGCTGCGGGCAAGAAAATGCTGTTACCATTGGGACCGGTTACGCGGTAACCGTTAACGCCGTTAAGGGTGGTCCACTCCCAGGTGCAGCTGTCTATTAGCTCTTGTTGTTCTTCGGTGGTGGGCATACGCCACGCGCCGCCCCATTTAACGGTGGCAACATCGTCGCTTGCTTCAAGGGTGGTTTTGCCATCTACGGTGCCGTAACCGCTACTGGTGCAGTATTTGGTCATTGAATCATCAGTGCCGTTATAATATTTATAGGTGCTCCAAAAGTAATTGCTCTTTTCTTCTGTTTCTCCCCAAGCATAGTAACCGCCATACTCTTCGGGGGCGGTAGCACCAACATTAAATGCTGCCCATTTAACAGAAAGGCCAAGATCCACTGCGCGGCTGTCGGTGGAGGGAGTGTCGCCGTTGTTATCATCGTCGTCGCCTGTATCGGTGGTTCCGAGAATTATACTTACTATGGAGGTAAGGTCGCTGACATCCACCGTGCCGTCGCTGTTAATATCGGCAGCATCGGTAGCTGTTGCAGGATCGAGAATCATTGCAATCAACGCTGTTGCGTCGGCTACAAGTATCTCGCCGTCACTGTCAAGGTCGCCTTTTTCAGCAAAGTTCATCTCCACAATGTTGGTAAAATCGCTCCAATAGTCGGTAGTTGCGTATGTTTCTTTTGCTCCGGTGGGTACATATAGGGTGCAAACTTCGGTGTTGACTCCGTTAAATACTTTCCACGAAATTTCAAAAAGTTCTTCGGCGGGAATGTAGGAGGTGATGGAGGTTATATTCTCGCAGTCGGCAAAGGCATTGTTGCCGATGGCTATAACGCTTGCAGGGATAATTATGCTTGTGATGTCGCTGTTGCCCTGAAAAACATTCTCGCCTATTGAGTAATTGCTGTTTTGAAAATTTAAGGGAAGTGTGACTTCTTTGGTGTTGCCTATATAGGCTACAAGTAAATTCGAATTATTGTTAAATATGAAATTTCCTATAATTACATTATTTGTGCCAATGTTTTTTACATTGTCGGCATAGTAGGCCACATAGCCGTAGTCGGTAGAGCCTTTGCTTATTGATAGCTTTGAGCAGTTTACAATAGTTTTTAGTCCTGTGCAACCGTAGAATGCTTTGCTTCCTATTGTAGTTACGTTGCTTGGTATTGCAATAGTTTTTAGTCCTGTGCAATCATAGAAAGCATTGCTCCCTATTGCAGTTACGCTGTTGGGGATAATTGTATTCGGGCAACCGGCAACAAGAGTGCTATTAGATATAATGGCGACACAATTGTCACGACTGTCGTATGTTGTGTTTTTCTCATCAACCACAATGCTTTTGAGTGTGTTGCATTTGACAAATGCTTGTGCATCGATACTTGTTACCGTTGCGGGAATTTCTATGTTTGTAACACCGTCGGTAAATGCGCTTGCGGCAATACCTGTTACCTCGTAACGTTTAGTGCCAAGTTTTACTGTTTCGGGGATTTTTATAGTGCCGATGGCTGTGCAATCAATTATTTCAACAGTGTAATCGGTGGAACTTGTTATTGAGTAGATTATTCCATCTTTCTCGAAAATCTCCTCTGCCGTAATGAAATATGGTATCCATGAGGAGTAGTCGCTACCTAATGGATAATAGAGCTTTTTGGAGGAAATTGGTTTAAAAGTGTTTTCTCCAATTGTAGGGGCTGTTGTGGCCAATGAGATTATACTTACATCGCCACGACAATTACAGAATGCGCGATCGTCTATTGTGGTAACACTGTTGGGTATTATAACTTTTTTTAAACCGTCGCAATATTCGAACGCACAGTATCCTATCTTTGTTACGTTATTGGGTATAGTTATGTTTGTCAGTTTCTCGCAATTGTAGAATGCGTGAGATTCTATCGTTGTTACGCTGTTTGGTATAATTATGTTTGTCAGTTTCTCGCAATTGCTGAATGCATAATATCCTATCGATGTTACGCTGTTTGGTATAGTTATGCTTCTTAGTTCAGAACAACCTTCAAATGCTGAGATTATGCTTGTTACTCCGTTGGGGATAATCGTATTTCTACAACCTGTGATAAGTGTGTTTGTAGCTGTTTCTATAATTGCGTTGCAATTATCACGGCTGTCATATTTTGTATTTCCGTTTTCTATTTTAATAGAGATTAAACCGGAACAATTACTGAATGGGTTCCCTTTTAGTTGACCCCCCATTAATGGGTTTGTTCCAATGTCTGTTACGCTGTTTGGTATGGTTATACTTGTTAGGCCGAAACAAGAACCAAACGCGCGATCGTCTATTCTTGTTACACTGTTTGGTATAGTTATACTTTTTATGTTTGTGCAACCTTGGAACGCGCATCTGCTTATTGACTTTACGCCATTAGATAATGTAACACTTCTTAATCCTTTGCAACCTTCGAACGCATAGCTTCCAATGTCTTTTACACTATTTGGTATAGTAATACTTGTTAGGCCGGTGCAATCATTGAACGCACAAAATCCTATCGTAGTTACGCCACTACCGATTGTTACACTTGTGAGTGCTGTGCAACCTGAGAATGCATACTCTTTTATTCCTGTTACACTATTGGGAATTGTAATGTTTGTGAGGCCGATACAATTATAGAAAGCGTAGTTACCTATCGTTGTTACGCCATTAGAGATTTTTACACTTGTGAGTGCCGGGCAATCACTGAATGCATATTGCCCCATATTTGTAACTCCGCTACCGATAGTTACATTTGTAAGTGCCGGGCAATTATAAAATGCATACTCTCCAATGTATTTAACACTTTGGGGAATTGTAATGCCTTTGATAGTGTAGCAGTCTCGAAATGCGTTTTTACCAATACCTACAACAGTATATGTTGTTTCCCAGTAAGTTGTTTTCGATGGTATTTCAAGGTTGCCGCGATAATCATCGTTTACATAATCGTAAGAAGAGCCGATAAATGTTACCTCCACAGTCTTTTCATTAGCATCAATGATGTTGTAATAAAAGGAGCCCACCTCAAAGTCGGCAGCACTCACTACGTTGCTGTACAGCAACAGCAGTGCTGCGAACAGGGTTTTTGTGTAAAATTTTCTCATAGATTATAGAATGTTTAGTTTACAATCGACCAATTATTTAAATAATTTTAGCAAAATTAATAATCACCTTTTGTAATTACTCTCCCGTTTGGTTAAATCATGTTAATAGTGGGCGCAAAGAATGTTTTTTTGCTCTATTGTAAAAAAAAGTGGGCAATAAGTGATGCGATATAATTATTTTTACTATCTTCGCAGTTGAAAAGCTATTATGCTTGCAATTTGCGAGCAAGCAGCTTTCCGAAGAGAAAAAATGATAAAGAGATAAGCAATGTTTGCACAGAACAAATATCATCACCATCATCGCATCCTATCTGAAAAGAGAGCAGGGTAAGCGTTGCTGTGTGTGTTTGCTTCGGTGTAAATGGATGATGAGCTTGCCTGCAAGATGGTGGGCTCTTTTTGTTTTTGAATGTAAAAAAATAATGATGATATGTTAAGAATTGCTGTACAGACAAAAGGTCGCTTGAATGAACAGAGTATGCAGTTGCTGCGCGATGCAGGAGTTACAATAAAGGAGGAGAAGAGAAAGTTTCTTATGCGTGCCTCGGATTTTCCCGTGGAGGTGCTTTTCCTGCGCGACGATGATATTCCGCAGACTGTCTCTATGGGTGCGGCCGACCTTGGCTTTGTGGGTTACAACGAGGTTGCCGAGCGTGGCTACGATGTTGATATTTTGCAGAAGCTGGGATTCGGCGGTTGCCGCATTTCGTTGGCAATCCCCAAGGCTGATAAATATGAGGGGTTGAGTTATTTCAACGGCAAGCGCATTGCTACTTCCTACCCCAATGTATTGTCGAAATTTTTTGAGGAGAATGGCATTAAGGCCGAAATTCACACAATAACAGGCTCGGTGGAGATTGCTCCCGCCGCAGGCCTTGCCGATGCTATCTTCGATATTGTATCGTCGGGCGGTACGCTCATCACCAACGGGCTTGTGGAGGTGGAGCAGGTGTTGCAGTCGGAGGCGGTGCTCATTGGTACTCCCGGCCTTTCGGAGGAGAAGATGGCTATTGCCCGCCAGCTTATGTCGCGCTTCGAGTCGGTGCTCAAAGGGGCCGGCAAGAAGTATCTGTTGCTCAATATTCCCGAAGCGGCATTGGAAGAGGCTGTTACTTTGCTCCCCGCGATGCGCAGCCCCACGGTTATTCCCCTCGCGCAGAAGGGGTGGTGCTCTTTGCAGACTGTTGTCGACGAGAAGCAGCTGTGGAATATTATTGAGAAACTGAAAGCTATTGGCGCCGAGGATATTCTGGTGCTGGCTCTCGAAAAAATTGTATTGTAAGGAACTATGATTGCAAGATATATAAACCCGGCAAAAGAGGAGTGGGCAAAACTGTGCGAGCGCATGGTGGCCGACGATGCTGTTATTGCCGGTCGTGTCGATACTATAATAGAGCGTGTTAAGCGCGACGGCGACAAGGCTGTGCGTGAACTTGCACAGGAGATTGACGGAGTGGAGCTTGCCTGCATAGAGGTGAGCGACGAGGAGAAACGCGAGGCTTTTGAACAGGTGCTGCAGGAACTTAAAGATGCTATTGCTGCTGCCGCACGCAATATCACCCGTTTCCATATGGCGCAGCGTTTCGACGATATTGAGGTTGTTACCTCGCCGGGTGTTAAGTGTGTGCAACGTGCCGTGCCCATCCAAAGGGTGGGGCTTTATGTTCCAGGCGGAACAGCACCCCTCTTCTCCACGGTGCTTATGCTTGCCATTCCCGCAAAGGTGGCCGGCTGCAAGGAGATTATTCTGTGCACGCCTGTGAACAAGCAGGGCAAGGTGGCTCCGGCTGTTCTTTCGGCTGCTATGGTGTGTGGAGTCGACCGCATATTCAAAGTGGGCGGTGCGCAGGCTGTTGCTGCAATGGCATACGGCACGGAGAGTATCCCTGCGGTGGATAAGATTTTCGGCCCGGGCAACCGCTACGTTACAAAGGCAAAGGAGCGCGTTACCAATCGCGTGTCGATAGATATGCCGGCAGGCCCGTCGGAGGTGCTTGTGATGGCCGACGAGACGGCTAATCCCGCATTTGTGGCGAGCGACCTTCTCTCTCAGGCAGAGCACGGGGTTGACTCGCAAGCGTTGCTCGTTTGCGGCAGTGCCGCCATTGCCGATGCGGTGGACAGGGAACTTGCCGTGCAGTTGGAGAAGTTGCCACGCAAGGAGCTTGCTGCAAAGGCTTTGGAGAATAGTCGCACCATAATTCTGCCGTCGAAAGAGGAGCAGATTGCTTTTGTGAACACTTACGCTCCCGAGCATTTGATAATTTCGATGGAAAATCCTTGGGAGATTGCTGCCGAGATTACTGCGGCGGGCAGTGTGTTCATTGGCAACTACTCGCCCGAGAGTGCAGGCGATTATGCGTCGGGAACCAATCACACGCTGCCCACAAGCGGCTGGGCACGCTCGTGCAGTGGTGTTAATCTCGACAGCTTTGTGCGCAAAATAACTTATCAGGAACTTACAAAAGAGGGTATAGATGCGCTTGGAGGCACCATTGTCACTATGGCGCAGGCCGAGGGGCTCGATGCTCACGCTGCTGCGGCTCTCTTGCGTATGGGAAAAGATATTTGATTTATGGAAATGAACGATGTATTGCGCCTTGTGCGCAAAAATATAAAGGCGCTTGCGCCGTACTCTACGGCACGCGACGAATATAAAGGGGCGTTGGGCGTTTTTCTCGATGCTAACGAGAATCCCTTTGAGAATGGCTATAATCGTTACCCCGACCCTCGTCAGGCGGAATTGAAGGCTATTATCGCCTCCAAGAAGGGTGTGACGGTGGAGCAGATGTTCATAGGCAACGGCAGCGACGAGGCGATAGACCTATGCTTCCGCATCTTCTGTGAACCGCGCATCGACAATGTGGTTGCCATTGCTCCGAGCTACGGAATGTACCGCGTGTCGGCCGATATTAACGATGTTGAGGTGCGCGAGGTGCAGTTGGGCTGCGATTTTTCACTGCCGGTGGAGGATTTGTTGGCAGCGTGCGACGAAAAGACAAAGCTGATGTTTGTCTGCTCGCCCAATAACCCCTCGGGCAACATATTCCCCGTGGAGGAGATTAAGCGTCTGCTTGCGGGCTTCAACGGTGTGCTTGTGGTCGATGAGGCCTATATTGATTTTGCATCGCAACCGAGCCTTACGACACTGCTTGCCGAGTTTCCCAATCTTGTGGTGCTGCAAACTCTCTCAAAGGCATACGGCCTTGCGGGGTTGCGCTTGGGGCTTGCTTTTGCGGCCGAAGAGATTATGGCAATTTTTGCCAACGTGAAATACCCTTACAACATTAACCTTGCGGGAATGGAGCGTGCCAAGGAGTTGCTTGCCCGTGATGTTAAGAGTGAGATTGAGATTGTTAAGAGCGAGCGCGAGCGTGTGGCTGCGGAATTGGCCTCTTGCCTCTGTGTGAAGAGGGTATTCCCCTCCGACGCTAACTTCCTGCTGGTGCAGGTGAGTGCGGCCCGTGCGCTCTACGATGCTCTCATTGCCGAGCAGGTGATTGTGCGCGACCGTTCGAGAGTGAAGGGTTGCAGCGAGTGTTTGAGAATAACTATCGGAACCCCCGAAGAGAATGAAAAGATGCTTGCGGTGGTTAAGAATTTTAAAGGATGATTATGAAGAAGGCTCTTTTTATAGACCGCGACGGAACAATTATATGGGAACCGCCTGTAACCGAGCAGGTGGACACGCTGGAACAGCTTGTTTTTGAGCCGGGGGTTATTGGTGCGCTCGGCCGAATAGCAGAAATGGATTTTGAGCTTGTGATTGCAAGCAATCAGGATGGATTGGGAACAGATGCCTATCCGCAGGAGCAGTTTGATATTGTACACGACAAAATGTTACAGGTGCTTGCAGGCGAGGGGGTGAAGTTCTACGACCAACTGATAGATGTTACTTACAAGAGCGATAATAAGCCCACACGCAAGCCCGGAACGGGAATGTTCGGCAAATATCTGTCGGGTGAATATGACCTTGCTAACTGCTTCGTTATTGGCGACCGTCTCACCGATGTTGAGCTTGCCAAAAATCTTGGTGCAAAAGCTATTCTCTACACTGCCGACAAGGCGCGTGTGGAGGCGGTGCGCTCCTTGCCATACGCCGATACGTGTGTGCTTGCCACCGATAGTTGGGCGCAGATAGCCGAGTTTCTCCGTTGCGAGGAGCGCACTGCCACTGTGGTGCGTAAGACACGGGAGACTGATATTCGCGTTACCATCGACCTTGACGGCAAGGGGCTCTCGGGCATTGATACGGGGCTTAAATTTCTCGACCATATGCTCGACCAGATTGTGCACCACGCGGGTGTGTCGCTCGAAGTTAAGGCTTGTGGCGACCTGCAAGTTGACGAGCATCATACAATGGAGGATATTGCCATTGTGCTTGGCGATGCAATTGTGAAGGCGCTTGGCAACAAACGAGGCATTGGTCGTTACGGCTTTGTGCTTCCTATGGACGAGAGCCGCGCGATGGTACTTGTGGACTTTGGCGGCCGCATAGATTTTTGCTGGGATGTGCAGTTTACCCGCGAATATGTGGGCGATGTTCCCACAGAAATGTTCAGCCACTTTTTCAAGGCGTTGGCGGCGGCAATGAATTGTAATTTGCACATTCAGGCGAGGGGTGAGAATAATCACCATATTGCCGAGGGTATTTTCAAGGCGTTCGCGCGTGCACTGCGTATGGCAGTGAAGCGCGAGCCGTTCAGTTACGAACTTCCAAGCAGCAAGGGTGTATTATGATTGCGATAGTTGACTACGATACAGGTAATCTGCGCTCGGTGTGCAATGTGCTCGACCGCATTGGTGCCGAATATTGCATTACCGATAATCACGATATTATAAGAAATGCCGACAGGGTGCTGTTGCCCGGAGTGGGCGAGGCTTCGTCGGCTATGCAGAAATTGAGCGAGCGTGGCTTGTGCGATGTAATAAGAGGGCTCGAACAGCCTGTTCTTGGCATTTGCATAGGCTTGCAGCTTATGTGCCGCCGCAGCGAGGAGGGAAATGCCGAGTGTTTGGGTATTTTCGATACAGAGGTGCGTAAATTTATTCCCTCGCCGGCCGAGGGGGTGAAGGTGCCTCATATGGGGTGGAACGAGATTAAAAATCTCTCTTCGCCGCTTTTTAAAGGAATAGAGGAGGGTGCTTTTGTCTATTTTGTACACTCGTTTGCTCCCGATATTTGCGAGGGCACGATTGCAACTTCGGCCAACGGGCGCGAATTTGCTGCGGCAATAAACAGGGGTAACTTCTATGGTGCGCAGTTTCACCCCGAAAAGAGTGGTGTCGTGGGAGAATTGATTTTGAAAAATTTTATTGAATTATGATGGAGCTTATTCCTGCAATAGATTTGATAGACGGGTGTTGCGTGCGTCTTACACAGGGCGATTATGCCGATAGAAAGGTGTATGAGCAGAATCCCGTGGATATGGCAAAAATGTATGCCGATTGCGGTATTTCCCGTCTGCACGTTGTAGACCTTGATGGGGCAAAGGCAAAGGAGCCTTGCAATTTGCGGGTGTTGGAGAGGCTTGCCACCGAAACTTCGCTCGATATTGAGTGGGGCGGAGGAATAAAGAGCGGCGATGCCTTGCGTCGGGCGATAGATGCGGGTGCCAATCGTGTAATTTGTGGCAGTGTGGCTGTGGATAATGGCGAGCTTTTTGCGTCGTGGCTGCAAGAGTATGGTGCCGAGCATATAATCCTTGGTGCCGACATTCGTGGGCGTAATGTGGCTACTCACGGCTGGCTTAAAGAGACGGAGGTTACCATCGATAGTATAATAGAGCAGTTCCTTCCCTCGGGGCTGAAACAGCTTATCTGCACCGATATTTCGAAGGATGGAATGTTGCAGGGCCCCAATTTTGAACTTTATGTGGAGCTGAAAGAGAAGTATCCCACCGTTAACACCACGTTGAGCGGTGGCATAAGCTCTATGGCCGATATTGAGAAGGCTGCCGAGCTTGGGTTGCACAGTGTAATCATAGGCAAGGCTATATATGAGGGCCGAATAACTTTAAACGAATTGAAACAATGGTTGCTAAACGCATAATTCCCTGCCTCGATGTTAAGGAGGGGCGCACGGTAAAGGGGATAAATTTTGTGGGTTTACAGGATGTGGGCGATGCTGTGGAACTTGGCCGTATGTATGCCCAACAGGGTGCCGACGAGCTTGTGTACCTTGATATCAGTGCCACACACGAGGGGCGTAACACTTTTACCTCACTTGTGGAGCGCATAGCCCGTAATATAAATATTCCTTTCACGGTGGGTGGCGGTATTTCCACCATCGACGATGCGGCACGTTTGCTCGATGCGGGTGCCGATAAAATTTCCATTAACAGTGCGGCGGTGCGTAACCCCGGGCTTATAGATGAGATTGCTGCAAAGTATGGCAGCCAATTTGTGGTGCTTGCGGTGGATGCAAAGAGGGTGGACGGCATTTGGCGCATTACCACTCACGGTGGCCGTAATCTCACCGAGAAGGAGCTCTTTTCGTGGGCACGCGAGGGACAGGAACGTGGTGCCGGCGAGCTTCTCTTTACGTCGATGGACCACGATGGCACTCGCAACGGTTACCCCTGTGACACATTTGCCGAGCTTGCCTCTCAATTGTCTATTCCCATAATAGCGTCGGGTGGCGCGGGCAGTGTAAACGATATTGCCGAGGTTCTTTCCACCGGAAAGGCCGATGCTGCGCTTGCTGCCAGCATTTTCCATTATGGCGAAATTACGGTGGAGGAACTTAAAAGGGAACTGCGCAAACAGAATATTAAGGTTAGATTATAATGAATTTTAAAATATAACTGTATGAAATTTTCCGATTTTGATTTATCGAAGAACGGCGATGGCCTGCTCACTGTGGTTGTACAGGACTACGCTACACTGAAAGTGCTTATGGTTGCTTATATGAACCGTGAGGCATTTGAAAAGACCGTGGAAACAGGTAAGGCTACTTTTTACAGCCGTTCACGCGGTGCGCTGTGGACAAAGGGCGAAACGAGTGGCAATTACATAGAGGTGGTTAAAATGTATCCCGATTGTGACAATGATACTCTGCTCATTATGGGCAAGCCTTACGGTCCCGCCTGCCATCGTGGCACCACAAGCTGTTTCGATACTCCCGAGAATGAGGGCTTTGTGCGTAAGCTCGAAAAGGTTATTCAGGGTCGTCACGCAGCTATGCCCGAGGGCTCTTACACTACAATGCTTTTTAATAAGGGTGTGAACAAAATTGCTCAGAAGGTGGGAGAGGAGGCTGTGGAAACTGTAATAGAGGCTATCGACGGTAATAAGGAGCGTTATCTTTACGAGGCGTGCGACCTTCTCTATCATCTGCTTGTGCTTAATGAGCAGATGGGCTTTACACTCGAAGATGTTGAACGTGAATTGGCCGAAAGACATAGTTGATTATGAAAAAGAGTGTTCTTTATCTTTTTGCGTTGTTGCTGCTTGTAGCTTGCGGCGGCAACAATAAAGCCGAAAAAGAGAAAATCGCGAGCCCTCTTTGGGGTATGTGGGTGCAACAGGAACCGGTAATGGAGAGTAAATGGGAAATGATGTTTACCGAGGATAATAACGGTTTTGTTTTTGTTGCCGATACTTTATATTGCAATACTTTGTGGCGCGAGGATTCGTTGCTGAATATCCGCTTTATATTCAATAGCGATTCGTCGCAAACTTCGGTGAGAAAAACATTTGAGATGAATATTGTTGCCGATACTCTTTATCTGAAAGACCTTGCAGCCGAGGAGGGCGAGCCGGTTGAGAGCCGCTATATTAGGTTCAAGCAATAAGAATTTGTATCTATATATTGTAAAATGCGGGTGCTTCAATTGGGGTATCCGCATTTTTGTGTAAATGTTGATAATAAATTTGTTCAATCTTGTAATATTATCTTACTTTTTATATTTTTACAGGAAATAGAATTTAACGAATTATTTACATATATTATGAGAAAAATTGTACTTTGTTTAATGCTTTTTGCGGCAACGGCTGTGGCTGTTGCGAAAAATCCTCCGCTTATGGGGTGGAGCTCTTGGAATACTTACGGATTCCAGATTAACGATTCTGTGATAAAGGCGCAGGCCGATGCTATGGTGGCACTTGGCTTTGCCGATTGCGGCTATAATCACATAAATATCGACGATGGCTTTTTTGGCGGTCGCGATGAGGATGGTAATCTGATAATTCACCCTACACGCTTCCCCAACGGGTTGCGCCCTTTGGTCGATTATATTCACGGCAAGGGGCTTAAAGCCGGTATATACTCCGATGCGGGGCGAAACACTTGTGCCTCTTTCTGGGGTGGCGATACAATAGGCATAGGAGTGGGGTTGTATGGGCACGATGCGCAGGATATGAACCTCTATTTTAATGAGTTGAATTTCGATTTTATAAAGGTGGATTATTGCGGTGCCGATGCGGGAAATAACTCCGAGGGGCTTGACCTTGATGTTGAGGTTCGTTACAAGGAGATTTACGAGGCTATTAAGAATACCGGTCGCACCGATGTAACGTGGAATATCTGCCGTTGGGCGTTTCCCGGTACTTGGGCTTGCGAGATTGCCGACTCTTGGCGCACTACCGAGGATATTTATCTTGGTTGGGAGTCTGTGAAGAGTATCATCAATCAGAGCCTTTATCTGTCGGCTTACACAGCCAATGGGCGTTACAATGATATGGATATGTTGGAGGTGGGGCGCGGCCTCACCGATGAGGAGGATAAAACCCACTTTGGAATGTGGTGTATGATGAGCTCTCCTCTGCTCATAGGTTGCGACCTAAATGATATAAAAGGCAATGCTCTTGCTCTTATGCAGAATAAGGAGCTTATTGCCGTGGACCAAGATGCGCTTGGCTTGCAGGCTTATGTGGTGAAGCGTGACAATGGCGGTTATGTACTTGTGAAGGATGTTGAGGAACTCAATGGCAGCAAGCGTGTGGTTGCTTTTTATAATCCCACCGATGCGGAGTTGTCGATGAGCATAAACTTCTCGCAGGTGGACCTTGCCGGCAAGGTGAGCGTGCGCGACCTCTTTGAAAAAAAGGATAGGGGAGTGTTTGAGGATAATTTGGCGGTGACTGTGCCTGCACACGGTACACGCATATATAAATTGGTGGCCGAGGAGCGCCTTGAACGCACCCTCTATGAGGCTGAAACTGCTTGGCTCTCTTGCTATCAGGAACTGAAAAATCACGAGGTTTATGGCACGGCTCTTCCTGTGGAGAAGGCTGCCTGCTCGGGTGGCATTGCGGTAGGCTGGCTGGGTGGTCGTGCCGAGAATGACTTGCAGTGGCGCAATGTGTATAGCAAGGAGGGTGGCGAGTATACGCTGCGCTTCTCCTTTATGTCGGGCGAGGCACGCAAAATGCTTGTGAGCGTTAACGACGGCACTCCCGTTGAGATTACCACAAATGCCGGTAAATGGAATGTGGTGGGTACGGTGGATGTGGATGTTACGCTTGCCAAGGGCAATAATGTGGTGCGCCTTTATAATGATGGTTGGATGGGCGACATTGATTGTATGCAGTTGATAGCGAAGAGTAATGCGCCTGTGGAGTATTATCCTGTGGTGTTTGACAAGGAGCAGGGCTACACGCATGGTTCGCGTCGCTTGAACAATGTTTCATTGAACGGTTCGGCCGATGGTAATCAGACAATAAATCTGCCTACGCCTCTTAAAGTATACAGCCGTATAGATGATGCGGTGCTCACTGCAAAGGCAGGGGAGACTCTTACTCCTGTTTTTGGCTTTACAGGCAATTGGATGAACGGTTTTGTTTATTTGGATTGCGGGCAGGATGGCTCTTTTACTGCCGAGCTTAACAGCGACGGTTCAATTCCGGCCGGCAGTGATATTATGGCTTTCTCTTATGCGGAACCTGTGGTAAATACGGGCGTTGGATACAACAGTACCGGTGCTTCGGTCTCTAATGCCAATGTGCTTAATCCGCCTTCGTTCACTTTGCCTGCGGGCCTTGCTCCGGGTTTCTACCTTATGCGTTACAAGGTTGATTGGGCCTCGATAGACCCTGCGGGAAGAGCCGAGGATGGCAATGGAATTATTAAGAACGGCGGTGCCATTTGCGATGTGTGCATAAATGTTCACGCTGCCGAGGGTGCTTTCACTGCTATTGCCGAAAATGGTTCTCTGCTTGCCGTGGATGGTGCGGCCTTGCCCTCGGCTCTCTCTTTTGGTGAGGCTTTTGAATTGAAGGCTGTGCCTGCCGATGGTTATATTCTTGATGCGGTTCGCGTGCGTCACGGTCATAATCTGGCAGGTGAGGCCGAGAAGTGCGGGGTGAAACAGTATGAGGAGTATTATATTCCTGCATATATGTGTGAGGATGGTATTATTTCCTTGCCTGCCGAGTGTGTCGATGGCGATGTTGAGGTTGAGGCTCTCTTTGCACAGGCTTCTGTCGATGTTGCAGGTGAGGGGTATGCTCTCTCTTTCGACAAGGAGGCTGCCGTTGCCGATGGCTATAATGGCGTGCTCACTCTTGCTGTGGGTCTTAACGATTATTATATGGCAATAGAGGGTGAAAAGGTCTATAAGGATTGTACCGACGCTCCCCTCTCGCTTTTGTCGCCAAAATCGCTAACCCTTTCTGTGGAGGATAATCGCGAAGGGCTGCACTATTATCTCTATATAGACCTTAACAACGATGGAAAATTCTCGGCGTTGCTGAACAATGAGGGTGTACCCTCCTATTCGAGTGAATTGGTGGCGTTTACCTATTATAATGGAAAGGACAGCGAGGGTAATGCGGTGGCTTCTCTCGGAAAATCGTTGCCGCTCTACACTCTTCCGGCCAATATGCCTGCCGGTGTCTATCGTGCCCGCTTGAAGGCTGATGTAAACAGTGTATCGCCCGCAGGCTCGGCCGATATTGTCGCTGCCGGCGGTGCGGTGGTGGATTTTCTCATAAATATTGTTGCAGGTGATTGTCCGCTCGACCTTAACACCTTGAACGGTGGCATTATAGGCGTAAATAACAGTGCGTTGCCTGTGGCTGTTGCTCCGTTCACTCAAATAGAATTCCAGTTGTTAGCCGGTGCCCCGGGCTTTGAGGCACAGGAGGTTATTGTGCGTCACGGCCATAATATAAAGGGGGCACAGTATGTGAACGGCAACAAGCAGTGGAGCGAAGAGGTGCTTGCGGCAACCGACGGTGTTATTACTGTGCCTGCCGAGTATGCCGATGGAGAGATTGAGATTTTTGCCGAATTTATAAAGAGCTACGATAGCGAGTGGCACCTTGTATTCAGCGACGAGTTTAATGCAGCCGATGGCACACAGCCCTCGGCTGAATGGTGGAGCCGCTGCTTGCGTCAGAATGCAACTTGGAACCGTTGGTTGAGCGACCGTGAAGAGGTTGTTTACATAGAAGATGGAAAGTTGGTTACCCGTGCCATCCCCAATCCCGACACGTCGGTCGACAATGTTCCTATGATTACGGGAGGTATTTGGAGCCGTAATAAATTTGGTTTTACATATGGTCGCATAGAGGGCCGCATAAAGTCAAATCCCTGGGTAGGCAACTTCCCTGCCTTCTGGATGATGCCCGAGGACCAATCGGGTGGCTGGCCCAATGATGGCGAAATTGATATTTGGGAAACCATAGACTCACAGGAACGTGCTTGGCACACAGTGCATAGTAATTGGACCTATAATTTAGGAAACACCGGTAATCCGCAATCGAGCTACAACGAGTACACTGCAATAGACCGTTATCACATATACTCATTGGAGTGGGACGAAACTTCGCTCGTGTGGTATGTCGATGGCCGACAGGTTGCACAGTATTATAAATCATCGTCACAGGATGCGCTCAACAAGGGACAGTGGCCTTTCGACGACAATTTCCACATAATCCTTAACCAAAGTGTGGGCAATGGCGCGTGGGCTGCCAACGCCGATGTTACGCACACATACGAGACGCTTTTCGATTGGGTGCGCGTGTACCAGAAGGAGGGAATGGAGAATACCCTCGGTGTGGTTGGTATTGTTGATATTATGGAGGAGAAGCCTGTTAAAATCTCTATTCTACCCGATGGGGTGATGGTTGCCACTGCTTCGCCTGCAACAGTGTTTGTACACGATATTATGGGCCGCAAAGTTGCCGAGGCTTATGTTGACGGCTGCCACACTTTCTATCTGCCTGCGGGTTTTTACCTGATTGATGGCGAGAAGGTGATGGTGAGATAAATAATTTCTTATAATTGCAGGCCCGACGCTTCCTTGTGGTGGTGCCGGGCTTGTTTTTTTTTGAACGGAACAAGCAACCCTCGCTGCGCTCGTTGCGTAACTTTTGTTTCACCCGCTTGCACTATCTTTGGCTGTCGCCTTTTAGTGCAATCTTCATTTTGCTTGCACTATCTTTACCTTCGGTGAAGATAGGCGGCGCCTCGGCAATACTGTTGTTTAATCGTTGTTCCTTTAAAGAAAAAAGCCTGCTTATTCTTGCGAATAAGCAACCCTCGCTGCGCTCGTGTTGTAAATTATTGCTCTTCAATTCTTTTGTGAAGCGAGCTTCCCAACGAATTTCGTGCAATAATTTGTCTCGCCTTTTTTGTTGCTTTTATTGTGGTGAATTTTCTTCTTTTTTTCTTTTCAAAAAAATCGATTTTATTTTGTATTGCTCTCGTCTTGCACTATCTTTGTATGTCCGAAGCTATGGGTAACAGAGCCATTGGTGTTTGGACGCTATAATTCATTTTTTTGATTATTAAATACAAACTTTCTATATGGCTGAAACTAAATTTATATTTGTCACGGGTGGCGTTGCGTCATCGCTTGGTAAGGGTATTATATCTGCTTCCATCGGCAAGCTTTTGCAGGCGAGGGGATATAAAGTTACTATCCAGAAGTTCGACCCTTATATAAATGTATCTCCGGGTACGCTTAATCCGCAGGAGCACGGTGAGTGCTATATTACAATAGATGGTCACGAGGCCGACCTTGACCTTGGTCACTATGAGCGTTTTACCGATATTAAGACTACTCGCTGGAATACTTTTACCACGGGTAGAATTTACAGCGAGGTTATTGAGAAAGAGCGTCGTGGCGATTATCTTGGCAAGACTGTGCAGGTTATTCCGCATATTACCGATGAGATTAAGCGCAAAATGAAGCGTGGCAGCACAAAGGAGAAATTCGACTATGTGATTACCGAAATTGGCGGTACCGTGGGTGATATTGAGGGCCTTCCTTTCCTCGAAGCGATACGCCAGCTTAAATGGGAGCTTGGCAACAGGGCTGTGTGTGTGCACCTCACCTACGTGCCTTATCTGTCGGCTGCGGGTGAGCTTAAAACAAAGCCTACGCAGCACTCGGTGAAACAGTTGCAGAGCCTTGGTATTCAGCCCGACTGTCTGGTGTTGCGTGCCGAGCATAAATTGAGCCAGGGGTTGTGCAAGAAGGTTGCAAGCTTCTGCAATGTGCGCCCCGATTGTGTGGTGCAGAGTCTTGATGTTCCGTCGATATACGAGGTACCCATCAAGATGCAGGAGCAGGGCCTCGACACTGCAATTCTTTCACTCACAGGCGAGCCCGTGGGCGAAACTCCCGCGCTTGCTCCGTGGCGTTCATTCGTGGAGCGCAGAAAGAATGCGAAGAGGGTGGTGAACATTGGCCTTGTGGGTAAATACGACTTACAGGATGCTTACAAGAGTATTCACGAGAGCCTTTCGCAGTGCGGTACTTATTGCGATTGCAAGGTGAAACTCCATTTTATAAACAGCGAGAAAATTACTGCCGAAACTGTTGCCGATGCCTTGAAGGGTATGGATGGTTATGTTATATGCCCGGGTGTGGGCCCGCGTGGCTTTGAGGGTAAGGTGGCTGCTGCAAAGTATTGCCGCGAGAATAACTTGGTTACTCTTGGTATTGGTCTTGGAATGCAGGTGATGGCTATCGAGTGTGCCCGCACGCTCCTTGGTTACGCTGATGCGAGCAGCTATGAGATGGACGACAAGACTTCGCACAGGATTGTGGATATAATGGAGGATTTGAAGAGCATTGGCAACCCCTTCGGCACAATGCGTCGTGGCGGTTACGATACCGTGATAGAGAAGGGTACAAAGGCCTATGATGCTTATGGTGCCGAAAAGATAGTGGAGCGTCACTATCATCGTTACGAGCTTAATGTGGAGTATCGCGAGGAGCTTGAAAAGGTGGGATTGAAGTGTTCGGGTACGCATCCTGAATCGGGCCTTGTGGATATTGTGGAGGTGCCTGCTTGCGATTGGTATGTGGGTGCTATCTATGAGCCTCAATATTCGAGTACCGTGCTTCATCCCTCTCCGCTGGTTATGGCGTTTGTGAAGCAGGTTGTTGCCCGCAAAGGGGAATAATTACTACAATAGCAAATAATAATAGGGACTGCTTTTTAACGGCAGTCCCTATATTTTTTGTAATAGTTGTTTCTGTTTTTTAGCAGCTCATTGCACCGCAGCAGTTTATTACCTGCCCGCTCACATAGGCCGAAAGGTCGCTGGCAAGGAACAGTGCGACGCCTGCAACATCTTCGGGGGCTCCTGCGCGGCGTAAGGGGATACTTTTTGCCCACTCCTCGCGCATCTGTTCGGGAATAGCACCTGTCATATCTGTGAGAATAAATCCCGGGGCAATGCAATTGGCTCTAATGCCGCGGGGGCCCATCTCCTTGGCTACCGACTTTGCGAGGCCTATCACTCCGGCCTTCGATGCAGAGTAGTTGCATTGTCCGGCATTGCCGTGCTCGCCTACGATTGAGGTCATATTTATGATGCTGCCGCTTCGCTGTTTCGCCATAAAGGGAACCACGCAACGTGTGAAATTAAATGCCGATTTTAGGTTGGTGTTTATAACGCTGTCCCACTGCTCCTCGGTCATTCTCATAAGCATTCCGTCTTTGGTTATTCCGGCGTTGTTTACCAGAATATCAATCTTGCCAAAGTCGTTTATTATCTGTTTCACAGTCTCCTCGGTTGCTGCATAGTCGGCTGCATCGGCTGCGTACCCTTTGCAGGTAACGCCCATTGCCGTAATCTGCTCTATGAGCTCTTGGGCGTTGTTGTTTATCTGTCGGTAGGTGAAGGCTACATTGGCCCCGGCCTCGGCAAATTTAACGGCTATTGCGCGGCCTATTCCTCGTGTGGCACCTGTTACGAGCGCAGTTTTTCCCTCTAATAGTTTCATACTCTTTTGATTTTTGTTTTTATATCTGTTGCGAAGATAATTCTTCGCTGTTACATTTTCTAATTTTTGCCTTAAAAATAATTTATATGTGGGGCGAATATAAAAGTTTAATAATTATTAACAAATTGGCAAATTGATGAATATCAATATAATAGCTGTGTATAAAAGCGTAGCGTAGTGTGTGTGGTAAGGGTTACAACCGCTCTTTTTTTTGCTTAAATTTGTGCGAAGGACTGCGGTAACGTCTGTTGCAGGCCTGTTCTTATTATTAATTTTAACAATGTTATTATGAACAAAATTTATTTGGAGCCTATGCAAAAGGCTGAGAGTGTGATTAAGGGGTTTAAGGCGCAAGCCGAGGTTCTTGCAAAAAAAGGCATTGTTGCCGATGTTGATAGATTGCAGCAACTTTGTTCTGCACTTGCCGATGCGGGTGCGGCGCAAGATGAAGCGGAGGCTCGCCTAAAAGAGGCGCGTGCCACTGCTCACGATTGCTTGACAGCGCTCAAAGAGTATTATACAGAGATTAAGACTCCTGTGAAGCAAGAGTTCCCACCCGAAGTGTGGCTCTCTTTTGGTATTCTCGACAAAAAGTAGAATACCCTTTTGTCGCGTACAATAAAAAAGTGAACGGCACTCGCGGGTGCCGTTCACTTTTTTATTGAATAATTGCTTGATTATTCGAAAGAATAGGCAGTGAGGGTTTTAAGGCCGGGAACATTGAAATATTTTTCGAGCGAGCCGGTGAGTGTAACTATCTTGCCCAAATTGTCGGGGTTGTCGGCAAGGTTAAGGGCTGCTCTAATGTCGGTGCCACTCTTCAATTGTATGGGCATACATTTGGATGAGTCTGTTTCATTGGGGTTGTCGGCAATGATTATGTTGGATGCTGCTGTACCCACGCTAAACTCTCCTACGAATGAACTGCCACTGCTTTTTGCGTAACCTACAATGTAGGCGGTTATTGTTGTTTCGCCGGTTGTTCCGTTGTTGTATGCGCTGATAGCGTCTGCAACGCTTATAGAACCCTCGGGCAGGGTAGTGTCGTCATTATTATCGTCGCCGGTATTGTCGTCACCAGTATTGTCGTCGCCGGTATTGTCGTCGCCTGTGTTGTCATTTCCTGTTTTTCCGTTGAGAGAATAGATGTAGGCTGCGTTCTGCGCTGTTTCGGGTGTGTTGCCCATATAGTTGGTTACTTTACCGCAGATGATAACTTCGTCTCCAATATTGAGTTTCTCGCTACCTGTGAATTTTTGGTTTCCGAGGTTGTAGCAACGGAATATGTAGAACTGCTCGCTTGTGGTTGAACCGTCGATAGAGATATAGAACGTTGCATTGCCGTATTGGCTGCTTGGTGCCTCCTTGATATTGCAGATTACACCTTTGATGTAAACTTCGTTATCGGAATTGGCACCGGATGCCAATGCGCTTGCAAATGCGTTGGCTCCTGCGGGGGTATAGGGGTTTTCCAATGTGCCATCGCCTTCTACTGTTTCGGTATTATCGTCACCGCCTGTATTGTCGTCACCGCCTGTGTTATCTTCTGTTGTTCCGCCAACTTCACCTGTTACAAGTACGTTGTTTACCTCCCAAGTGCTCGATGCCGATGTTGTGGACAGATATTTGAATGCAATAACAACAGCCTCTTTGCCCATATATGCTGCGGGGATGGCGATGTTGCCTGTGTTGCGGAAATTCCAAGTGTTGTCGTTCTCGGCACCAAAGTCTATCTCTTCCCAGTTGGTGGTGTAGAAGTCGCCAGTGTAGCTGTCGGTAATCATCAGCTTGTGGTTGGCGGCAGCAAGGCTTGCATCGCCTTTGTTTATCACATAGTCGAAGCTGATTGTTGCTGCTGTTTCGTTGGCAAAGTTCATTGTGGGAGAAATGAGCCAGCTTTCGGCATCTTGGCTTGCTCCGTTGGCATAGCCCGATACTTTTGCGTATGCTTTGTCGTTGTAGACTTCGTGTTTCCAAGCGTATGCGTTTACAATCTGTGCAGTTGTGAACGAGCCGAGGCCGTCGGCAAATTTCTTGTCGATATATACATTGCCGAGGGGAGCGGGTGTTTCGTTGTTGTCGCCTTCGCCATCTTCTTCACCTTCGAAGAGTGCTTTTGAAACGCTCTTCAAGCCGGCTACACCGAAATATTTTTCGAGTGAACCGGTGAGGGTTACCATCTTTTTGTAATTGCCGGGGTTATACAGCAAGTTTACTTTGTTGCGGATATTGCCGCTTGGGAGTTGAATTGGCATACATTTGTTGTAATCTGTTTCATCGGGAGAGTCGGCGATTACAACTTCGGTATTCTCTTTGTCATCTGTTACATTATAGTTGAATCTTACACCTTCACTATACTTGGTTCCTTCGACCCAGCCTACAATGTAACCTTTTACTGTGGCAGGTTTTGCTGTGCCGGTGTAGGCTGCAAGGGCTTGGGCTACTGTCATTACTTCGCCGGTTTCCTCTTCCTCGTCGGTAGTACCGCTGTGCGAGTAGATGTAAGCTCCGTTCTGCACTGTTTCGGGGGTGGAGCCTCTATAGTTTACCACCTTGCCATAGATGATTACCTCGTCACCCACGTTAAGAACATCGTTGTCGGTGAATTTCTTGTTTCCGAGGTTGTAGCAACGATATACATAGAACTGCTCGCCTGTGGTTTTGCCGTCGGCCGAGATATAGAATGTCGCATTGCCATATTGGCTGTTTGGAGCTTCTTTGATACTGCATATTATACCTTTTACATAAATTGCCTTATCCGACTCGGCATCGTCTTCCAAAGTGCTTATGTAAGCATTTGCTCCTGCCGGGTTGTAGGGGTTCTCCAATGTGCCGTCACCCTCGGGTGTACTTTCGCTACTTCCGCTACCGCTGCCGCTCTGTCCGCTCATTGCCGGAATGTCGTAGGGGGCAGGTACATCTTCGCAGGCGTTGAAACTGAGTATTGCCAACGCTGCAATGAATAGATACTTTAATGTTTTCATTGTCGTTTATGTTTTTATTATTATTTCTTTTTCTGTTTTTATTTTATTTGGCAGGGGTTATGTCGCTTGTGGAACTTAACATAAATTGCCAATCACTGTTATAGCGTGTGAGCACTCCCACAATGTCGAATGTGCCTTGCGGCAGTATTTCGTAGGCAAAGTCGGCGTAGTTGCTCAAACGGAAGATGATTCTGGTGTTGCCCACTTTTACGGTTCTTTCAACGGCGCTGTTCTGTACCTCCTCTTCGGGGGCATACATTGTGGTGCCGTCGGCCTCTTGGAACGATACTCCTTTGAGGCGCACGTAGCGGGGGAGCAGGTCTTTGTTGGCATTGTCGGCGAGGAATTCTGCGGTGAGGTCCTCGGGGACAAGTTCGCTATAATAGGGGTTGGGGGTACCAATCAGTTTTATGTGGCTCTGGAATGCCTGCTTGTTCATACGGCCTATGGCTATTTCTCCATATTTGTTGGTGTAGGGGAGGCCTATTTGGGGCAATTTGCCGTAGGCTCCCACGGAGAGGCCTTTGCAGTCGATGGCAACCATCTGGCCGCGAGGCAGCTGGGCGTACATTCCTACGTCGTTGACCGAAATGAGCATTGCGTCGCCGCCGTCGTTTATTACTATTTGTTTATAGATGTTGCCACTCTCGTCGTTGCACACAACCACTCCTTTTATTATTACATTGTCGGTGATGGTGGTGGGTGTTGTGCTCGACATTGCCTGTTTGTATTTTGTCTTAAACTCGGTGATTGACATATTGGGTGCACCTATGAGGTTGTTACCATATGCAGGAATGTCGCTGTCGGGCTCGTCGTGGTCGTTCATACACGATGTGAGAGTGAATGCCGCGAGTGCTGTTATAAATAGATATTTTAATGCTTTCATATATTTATTCCTCCTTCGTTTAATTAGAAACGTAGTCCTATGTTAAGGTATGCGTTGAATGAGCTTGCGTAGTAAAGGAACGGGTTTTTAGAGAATTTATAAATTTTCTGCTCGTTGTCCTCGTTGTAGTCGCCACGGTTCTGCTCGTATCCGCCTGTAACCATCTTCTCGTTGTTGAGAATGTTGTTAAGGCTGAGGTTGATGTTGAGCTGCTTGCCGCCTTTGAGTCGGATGCTCTTGCCTATCGATGCGTCGAGCAGGAATCCTCCGTCGCCACGATATTGCGAGGGGAGGTTCATTACCGGGTTGCCGTTAATGTCGACTCCGCCGTCACCTGTTACGGTACTTTCGAGGCGGGCAAAGAGTGAGGGGCTCACGTAGATGCGGTCGTAGTAGTTGAGGTTGGCGCTAAGATACCAGCCGTTCACATTGTAGTCGACGCCGAGGCTCAATGCAGTGAGGGGTGAACCGCCCACTCTTGCTCCGTCCATATATACGGTGGAGTTTTTGTTTTTGAGCTCTTGCTGGTCCTCGGTCATCGATGTGCCTCTGGTGTTCTTGGTGTATTGTGCCTCGGAGATTGATGCGAGGATGTTGAACGAGAGTGCCGATGTTACATTGTATACAAATGAGAACTCTCCGCCAAAATAGGTTTTTTCAACGCCGGTCATTGTGAAGTATGTGAATTTACCTTCGCTGTCGTTGTAGAATGCGCTCTGCTGCACGGCATCCTGTATGCGGGTGTAGAAGCCACTTATCTTGGCCGATACGGGGCCGTATTTTATGGCGTAGGAGGCTTCTCCGTTCAACACTTTTTCTGTTTCGAGCCCGTCGACAAAATCTTCGCGTATGCGGGGTGCTATAAATGAGTTGTAGGAGAGGGGTGCGCGGTGCGAGTATCCTCCACCAATCATAAGTTTGTTGTTGCCGTTGATGTTCCACAGGAACGATGCTTTTGCACCACCGCCGAGGAAACGGGCAATCTCGCCCTTGCCTTTTGAAATATCGTGCATAATGCCGTCAGAGTCTATCCAAGCGGCACGGCCGTTACGCATATTACCTTCGCGTTGCATTGTGGTACCGTCGATGTTGGCTCCTAAATATAGGTGTATGTTGTTACGGTCGTATTGGTACTGTGCAAAGAGGTTTACCTTATTTACATATATATTATAGTCGTAGCCGAATTTGTCGCCCTCGCGTATGAGGCGGTTGGGGTTGTCGAGGTCATTCTGTATAATGTAGCTGTCGGTTCCGTGGTCGCCTACCGAGAATTTGTCAATGTCGGTGTATTTGTGTGCGCCCAGCAGGTCGTCCATCTTCTTGTAGTGCATTCCTTTGGTGGTGTTTATGTTAACACCGATGTTTGCACGGTTGTGCTTGTTGAATTCGTGGTCGAGAACCGAACCGATGCTTAACATCATCTGGTCGTTGTGACGCTCTTCTACATAGTAGAGGCACTCGCCACCTACGGCATTTGCCTGTCGGTTGGCAAAATACATATAGTCCCAATTGAGCTGTCGGTTGGCCTTGCTGCTTGTCCAGTAGTTGTAGAGACGCCACCATTCTGCGCGGTTGTCCTCTTGGTTTACTGCGTTGCTAGCATCGTTGTAATAGTCGAGGTCCCACACATTGTAGGCCGAGCTTGGCAGGTTCTTGTAGTAGTTGGGGCGGGGGTCGGCGGCGTTGCCGTTCCAGCCGAGGGCTGTTGTGCCGTAAATACCATATTTGAATGCTGCCGAGGTGGTGAGCTTTGTCTCGCGGTTAATCTTGTAGTCCCAAGTGAGGAGGGCAGTGGGCTCGTATGAGGTTACCACGCGGGCGTTGCGCTTTTCGCCATTCTGGTATCCCCAGTTGGGGTTGTAGTAGTGGTCGTTGGCAAGCCAATAGGCCTCTTCGGTGGCTGCACCTTGCTGGCCGCGCTCGGTGGGTGAGCCCCAAGTGGCGATAGAGATGCTGTGCTTGTCGTTTATTACCTTTTGTGCGCTGAAATAGTAGCCGAGTGAGTTGTAGAAGGTTCCCTCGATTACTCCCTCGTTGGCCCAGCGGTAGGATGCCGATGCGGTGAATGCCCAGCCGTTGTTCATAAGACCGGTGGAGTAGGTGTACATAAGGCGGGCGAGGTAGTTGCGGTTGCAGGCTACGAATGACATTTTGTGTCCGGCGGCATATTGGCTCGCACGCATATTTATGTTGCTGGCACCGCCTATTGTACTGTAACCGTAATTGCTGTTTTCGAGGTATATGCTGCTCTCTTGGTTGCGGGTTGCGTCGTTAAGACCGCCAATCATTCCGTAGCTGAATGTGCCACGCTCGGCGTCGTTCAGTAGTGCGCCGTTGGCATATACATTATTATATTGAGAGTCGTAGCCGCGCACTCTGAAACGCATTGAGCTCCAACGGTAACCAACTTCGGAGAGGAAGTAATCGTCGCTCGATGTTGTCATTGCCGATGCTCCCTGTATTACATCTTCATCTTCGTCGAGCATACTCTCGGTGAATGTGAATTGGTCTTTGTCCACTCCGCCAATGCCTGTGAATTCGGGAACAATGGCTGTTGTGTTGGTTGCAGGCACTTGGTATAGTTGTCCGGCTGCGTGCTCCTGCATTTTTATGAGTTCTTGTGTTCCTGTCGAGGCTCTTTTCTCAACCTCTGTTTTTGCGGGAGTGTCTGTTTTTGCGGGTGTCGAAGGGGTGAGGGGGACAACCTCTTTTTGTTTCTCTTCGGGAACCACCACCGTAACCACAACAACATCTTTAATTCCGTTGAACTCTCCTGTGTTGTTGGTTGTGGTGAAGGTGCTCTCGGCTACTCCTGCACGGAGAATAAGTTCTGTTTTTACTCTGTTGCATCGAATCATCGACAATGCTTTGCTGTCGCTGTATCCGTCAACATATACCGAGCCGTTCCCCTGTGCATTCTCTTTGAGGGCTTTGCACAGATTGTCGAGGTTCTCGGCATTCTCGCTGAGTGGTACATAGAACATATTGTCCCCTTTTACAAATCTGAATACGACTTGTATGGGGTCCTTGCTGTCTGTAATTGCTTGGGCGTTGCAGCACCAGGCAAGACCGGTAAGGAACAGTACCGTGTACTTTAAAAATCTTTTCATTTGTTGTAAAATATTTAATGTTTAAACTTTTGTTACAATTTATCTGTTTCTGTTTTTTTGAGGAAACAGGGTTGTGTGAAACAGCCTTGCTTTGTGTGAGCAGGGGATTGTCTCTGCACGTAAATACAAAGGTGATAAAATTATTTTATTTAATAAAACAAAATGCTTCTTTTTTTATGTTAACAGTGCTTGTGATGAAATTTGTATTCAGTTTGTCGGTTATGTGAATATTTTGTGTTACTTTTACAGGCAGGTAGCGGATTTTGTGTTTGCCGCGAGATAAAGGATTTATTATTATGAAAAGATTTATAACTGTTTTTGCGTTGTTGTGCTGTGTGGCTTTTGTGTCGCACTCTTTTGCTCAACAGAAACGCTTTGAATTGTATGGTGTTGGTTTTTACAATCTTGAAAATCTGTTCGACACTATTCACGATGAGGGTAAGAACGATTTTGAGTTTCTGCCCGATGGTACCAACAAGTGGGGTACTATGAAGTATATAAATAAGGTGAAGAATATGTCGGAGGTGCTTGCCGAAATGGCCACAGATATGTTGCCTATGGGTATGGCGGCTGTCGGAGTGTCGGAGATTGAGAATAGTAGAGTGATGCAGGCTCTTGTGGAGTCGGAGGCGCTTGCTTCCCGTGGCTGGAAATTTATTCACGTGGAGGGGCCCGATGCTCGCGGTGTTGATTGTGCTCTGCTCTATAATCCTGCTCTTTATCAGCCTTATGCTTACAAATTGGCTCCCTATCTTTTGGAGAATGGCAGCGACGAGTATCGCACTCGCGGTTTTTTGATTGTGAGTGGAATGATGAGCGGTGAGCACGTTCATATGATTGTGAATCACTGGCCTTCGCGCTATGCAAAATCTCCTGCCCGTGAGCGTGCGGGAGTGCAGGTGCGTGCCTTGAAGGATTCCATTATGAGAGAGAATCCCGAGGCGAAGGTGATTATTATGGGTGATATGAACGACGACCCCGATGACAAGAGTATGAAGAACTGCTTGGGTGCTGTGCGCGACCGTAAGGAACTTAAAGAGCCGTCGGACCTCTATAATCCTTGGTGGAAGATTTTACGTGAGGATGGTGTCGGTACTTTGAAATATAAAGGAAATTGGAACCTTTTTGACCAAGTGGTATTCACGGCTAATCTTGTTGGTAAGGATAGAACCACGCTGAAATATTACAAGCCCGAGATTTTCTCGCGTAACTATATGTTCCAGACAGATGGAAAGTATAAGGGCTCTCCCAAGCGCACTCACGCGGGTGGTGTGTGGCTCAATGGTTACAGCGACCACTTGCCGGTGATTATTTATCTTGTGAAGGAGATGAAGTAGTGATTTTAACATAATATATACAACAAAGGAGGTTGCACGCAACCTCCTTTGTTGTATATTACATATTCATACGGCTCTCCACCATTTCCCAATCGACTATGCTCCATAGTTGCTTGACGTGTTCGGCGCGGCGGTTCTGATAATCGAGGTAGTAGGCGTGCTCCCATACATCTATTCCGTAGAGCGGTGTCTGATTGTGGCGTATGGGGCAGTCGCCATTGGGGCAGGAGAGTATGTTTAGTTTCCCTGTCTCGTCTTGTGCGAGCCACACCCAGCCTGAACCGAACAGCCCGCTTGCGGCCTCTTCCATCTTCTTTTTTAGTGTGTCGAAATTGCCAAAATCGAAGCGTATGGAGTTGTGCAATATTCCACTCGGGCGGTTGTTGCCCGGTGCTGTGGGGGTAAATTGCTCAAAATAGAGCGAGTGGTTGAGCACTTGTCCGGCGTTGTTGGCAAGAGGGCCTTCGGGGGCTTGCTCGACAATTTCGCGCAGTGTCATATACTCAAAGTCGTTGCCGGTGATAAGTTCGTTCAGCTTGTCGATATAAGTTTGCAGATGCTTGCCGTAGTGGTATTCCACGGTCGATTGGCTTATTGCCGGTGCAAGGGCGCTTGTGGGATAGAGGAGGGGCGGCATTTGAAAGCCTGTCATAGTGCTTTTTACAATTATACTCATAATGGGTGAATAATTTATATTTTATTCAAATAAACAAGGCTTTCTCTTTTATGTTCGGTGGTGTCTGCTTTTTTTTGTATCTTCGCACTGTTTGCAGTGAATAGTTTTTGGTAATATAATTCAAGTTGATGGGAATTAATTTTGAAGAGGAGCTTAATGCGGCGCAGTTGGAGGCCGTAACTTATTGCGAGGGCCCTTCGCTGGTTATCGCAGGGGCCGGTTCGGGAAAAACGAGGGTGTTGACTTACAAGATAGCCTATCTGTTGCAGATGGGCTATGAGCCGTGGTCTATTCTTGCCCTCACCTTCACCAATAAGGCTGCAAGGGAGATGAAGGAGCGTATTGCCACGCGTGTGGGCAGGGTTGACGCTTCGGCAATATGGATGGGTACGTTTCACTCGGTATTTTCAAAGATATTGCGCAAGGAGGCTCACCGCTTGGGCTACGAATCTAATTTTACCATATATGATCAGGCCGATTCGCGCAGCCTCATAAAGAGTATTATAAAGGAGATGCAGCTCGACGATAAACTCTATAAGCCGGCTGCGGTGGGCGAGCGTATTTCGGGAGCAAAGAGCCGCCTTATCTCTCCGCGTGAGTATTCGTGCGATGCGGGGCTTGTGGGTGACGACCAGCGTGCGCGTATTCCGAGTACTCATCAGATATATAAAGTCTACTGCGAGCGTTGCCGCCAAGCTAATGCAATGGATTTTGACGACCTGTTGCTGAATACCTATCGTCTTTTTGAGGAGTTTCCCGAGGTGCGCGAAAAGTATGTGCAGAAGTTCCGCTATCTGCTTGTCGACGAGTATCAGGATACGAATCAGTTGCAGGCTGCTATTGTGTGGCAGCTTACGAAGGAGCGTCAGGCGGTGTGTGTGGTGGGTGACGATGCGCAGAGTATTTATGCCTTTCGTGGTGCAAATATCGGTAATATTCTTGGCTTTACGCGCAGGTACGATAATGCTAAAATATTTAAGCTGGAACAGAATTACCGCTCTACAAAAATGATTGTGGGGGCGGCCAACAGTCTTATAAAAAAGAATGTCGGCCAGATAGAGAAGAGTGTCTACTCGGAGCGTGAGGCGGGCGAGCCTCTGTTGCTCTGTTCGGCCTACTCCGATTTTGAGGAGGGTGAGATTGTTGCCAACAAGGTGGCGGAATTGCGTCGCCGGGCGGGCTTGCAATTTTGCGATATTGCTGTGCTCTATCGCACAAATGCCCAGTCGCGTATATTTGAGGAGGCTTTTCGCAAACGCTCTTTCCCTTATCGCATATATGGCGGCCTCTCGTTCTATCAGCGCAAGGAGATAAAAGATATAATCGCATACTTCCGCCTCATCTGCAATAATCACGACGAAGAGGCGCTTAAACGTATAATAAATTATCCTGCACGAGGAATCGGCGATACTACTATGCAGAAGGTGCGAGCCGCGGCGGTTGCGCACGGAGTCGCAGTGTGGGAGGTGCTGAAAGAGCCTTTGTCGCACTCACTCGATGTAAATAAAGGTACGCTTGCCAAATTGCAGGGGTTTGTGGGGCTGATAGAGGCCTTTACTGCCGATATTGCCGACAAGAATGCTTTTGAGCTTGCGCAGACAGTGGTGCGTGAGAGTGGCATTTGGGGCGATATATTCCGCGACAATAGCGTGGAGGGAAAGGCTCGTCAAGAGAATGTGGAGGAGTTGATGGATGCTGTCAAAGAGTTTGTGGATATGCGCATAGAAGAGGGTAACACCTATAATCATCTGCCCGATTTTTTGGCCGAGGTTTCGTTGCTGTCCGACCAAGATGTTAATGGCGAAGATGATGATAACCATATTACTCTTATGACTGTGCATTCGGCCAAGGGGCTGGAATTCAGCACTGTGTTTGTGGTGGGCTTGGAGGAGGAACTTTTCCCCAACCAGTGTGCGCAGACATCGCAACGGGAGTTGGAGGAGGAGCGTCGCCTCTTTTATGTGGCAATTACCCGTGCAAAGGACTATTGCATTTTGTCCTATTCAAAGACACGTTACCATTATGGCAGTACCGAGTATCACGAACCGAGCCGCTTTATAAAGGAAATCGATGCTCGCTATTTGTCGGGCAGTGCCGTGCAGAGTGCGCCGCGTACCGGTGGAGGAATGTTTGCCGGCACAAATTCGCGTGGAACAGCTTTTGCGGGTACAAGGGAACGCTCGTTTGGCGGTAATTCTTTGCGGGGCGGTGCCGAGCATCCTATGCCTCAACGCACTATTCACGTGTCGGCGTTTAATGAGAAGCCTAATCTACGCCGTGTAGCCGATGTTACTCGCGGCTTTTCGCCGTCGAGTGGTGCGGAAAATTCTCTTCTGCCGGGGAGTGTTGTGCGACATTCAAGGTTCGGTATTGGTGAGGTTCTCTCGACAGAGGGAGCGGGCGAGAATGCAAAGGCTGTCATAAGGTTCAAGAATGCGGGGGAGAAGACTTTGTTGCTTAAATTTGCAAAATTGGAAATTGTATAAGATAATGGATAAGGAGATTTTAAGTGGGGTGCCATCGCCCTGTTATGTGATGGAGGAGGGACTGTTGCGCCGTAATCTCGCGCTCATAGCCCGTGTGGCAAAAGAGGCTGATGTTGAAATTATTTTGGCATTTAAGGCGTTTGCTTTGTGGAAGAGTTTTCCTGTTTTTCGTGAGTATATAGGCTCGGTAACGGCAAGCTCGGTGAATGAGGCTCGTTTGGGCTTCGAGGAGTTTGGCAGCCCTGTACACGCTTTCTCGCCGGCATACACCGATGGGGAATTTGCCGAAATTATGCGTTGCAGCAGCCATATTTCGTTTAACTCTCTCTCGCAGTATGAGCGTTTCTATAATCGTACAAAGGAGGCCGGGCATAAAATATCGTGCGGTATAAGAATAAATCCCGAATATTCCGAGATTGAAACAGAATTGTATAATCCTTGCGCTCCGGGCAGTCGTTTCGGTGTTACGGCCGATTTATTGCCTGCGGAACTGCCTGCGGGGATTGAGGGCTTCCATTGTCACTGCCATTGTGAGTCGGACTCCTATGCCTTGGAACATACTTTGGAGCATATTGAGGAGAAGTTTGGCCGCTGGTTGCCTGTGGTTAAGTGGCTTAATCTTGGTGGCGGCCATTTGATGACCCGTGAGGGGTACAATGTGGAGCATCTTGTCTCTTTGTTGCAGGGGTTGCACAAGCGTTATCCTAATCTGCATATAATATTGGAGCCCGGCTCGGCGTTTGCTTGGCAGACGGGTAGCCTTGTGTCGTCGGTGGTGGATGTGGTGGAGAGCCGTGGAATTCGCACCGCAATACTCGATGTCAGTTTCACTTGCCATATGCCCGACTGCCTTGAAATGCCCTATCAGCCGCGAGTACGTGGAGCCGAGTCGTTGGAGGCGGATGCTGTGAAGGGTGCGCCTTTCAGTGAGAATATATATCGTTTGGGCGGTAACAGTTGTTTGAGCGGTGATTATATGGGTAGTTGGCGTTTCTCGCAACCGTTGAAGGTTGGCGATAAGGTGATTTTCGAGGATATGATTCACTATACAACTGTTAAGACCAATATGTTCAATGGAATTTCGCATCCCTCGATTGCTTTCTTGCGCGAGAATGGCGAACTGCAGATGTTAAGGGTTTTTGCCTACGAGGATTATCGCGACCGTATGTGCTGATTTAAAATGATACATACAAAGAATATGACTAAAAATTGTATTTCTGCGTTACGCTTGCCTTCAAAATCCTTATTTACGCTTAGTAAGCTCCGGTTTTTCAGGCTACGCAAGCCTTGAACTATATATTTTTATTCATCTCCTACACAAAAGAGACCGCTAAAAAACTTTTTAGTCGGTCTCTTTTTTTTGTGCGCGTGGGAAAGTAGTCGATTGGGCCTTAATGTTGATAACAACGAAACTGTTTGTTAATTATGAAACTCCGCCGGATTATTCTCCTTGTATAAGTTTCTTGCCGTCGGAAAATGCATTGCCGACAATTTCTCCAAGTTCAATATAATGGTGATTGATGGGGTCGTAGGTTATGGGTCGTAGTTTGCGAATGTCTATTTTCCCGTCTGTGAGGATGCTCTCGTCGGCACTTACGTTTATAATTCGTCCCACAAGGTGATTGCTCTCTTGGTCATATTTTACAACCTCACATTCAAGAGTCATCGGTAGTTCTTCTATTGTGGGGGCGTTGACATATTTCGAGGGTATAGCGTGGAACCCTGCTTTTGTGAATTTGTCGTGCTCGTCCTTTCCCGAAACAATGCCGACAAAATCGCACGCGATAATCTGTTCGGCAGTGGCAAGACTCACCGTGAAGGCTTTTGTGGCAAGGAAATTCGCTGTTGTCTTGTGTCGGTCGCTGATGCACACGCCGATTGTGTTGATGGTGTACATTCCTCCCCAAGCTGCTGTCATTGCGTTGGGCTCTCCTGCTTCGTTATATGTGGCTACAATTAAAACAGGCATAGGGTAGAGCCAACTCTTTTTACCAAAATTTTTGCGCATAGTATATAATTAGGATTAGAGTGTTGTTTCTTTTTCAAAGGTAATATATGCAGAGTGAAATTGGTGCATAATATTAGAAAATAATAACTATGCGGAGTGTATTTGAAAGTTAAAATAGAGTTGTTAGATAAAAAAGAGTAATCTTTTAAAGATTTTTGAAAAAAAAGGCCGAAAAACTTTTGTGGATAAGAAAATTGTTTTACCTTTGCACTCGCAATACGAAAGCAATGCGGAATTTTCGTTGCCGGCGAGTGCAGAAGATTTCAATCTTATGCCGAGCGCAGCAGAAAATCTCGCGTTTTGCAAAAAACGCGGAAATAGCTCAGTTGGTAGAGCACAACCTTGCCGCAAAAATAAAAAGGTTTCCAACCTTGGCAAGGAAGTTCTATTAAATGAATGTTTTTGCAAACAGAAACTGCGGAAATAGCTCAGTTGGTAGAGCACAACCTTGC
>JAZRAC010000050.1:0-14296 GCA_045634365.1 Bacteroidaceae bacterium
TGTCGGCAGGGGTGTACTCTCAAAATAAATGCTCGGTAAATTATTTTACCGAGCTTAATACCATAATATCAAAAGGGGATTATGCCCCCTTCTGGCTCACTGCCAATCGTCAGGGGCTTTCATCGGTCGATAAATCCAACGGCTATGCGCGTGCAGGAGTGTCGCTGTCGGGTAGTTTCAAGAATAAGAACTTTTCCTATAAAGCTGTGGCCGATATTGTGGGCGGCTACCACCAAACAAACAATTTTGCGGTGCATCAGCTCTATGGCGAGCTTTCGTGGAAACGGCTGAATGTTACTCTGGGAATGAAGGAACAGTTTGGTGAAATGTCGGGGTTAAGCACCATTTATAACACCACCGTCTTTGCCGATAATAGGGCAACCGCACTATTCCCGGGCCTCTACAATAATCGCTTCACCAGCCTTGGTAGCGGTGCACAAGGGTATAGTGGAAACTCCCGCCCCATTCCTCAACTGCGTATAGAGATTCCCGAATATGTGAACTTCCCTTGGACAAAAGGGTGGTTGAAGGTGCGCGCACACATTGCATACGGAAAGTTCCTCGATGGTAGCTTTCAGGAGGATTTTTCAGTCGGAAACAAAAATACACGCTACACAAAGAATGTGCTCTATCATAGTAAATCGTTGTTTATAAAATTGGGTAAGCCCGAGAAATTCCCCGTGACATTTGAAGGGGGGCTCGAAATGTATTCACAGTTCGGTGGCGATGTATACAAGCACGGCGAGGGAAAAACTATTTCAATGCCCAATGGGATAGAGGATTATTTTAAGGCGTTTATTCCTATGAGCGGTAGCGACGAAACACCTAGAGGAGAGCAATCTAATATTTCGGGCAACCAAATAGGCAATTGGCATTTTGCACTGACATTGCACACAAAGCCTGTCGATGTTAGGTTCTACGGGCAACATATGTTCGAGGATTTTTCACAGCTCTTCTTCGTTGAATATCAGTCCGACATAAATGGCGACAAGAATATCATATATTACCCTTGGAAAGATATAGTGCTTGGGGTAAATATTACAAATAAAACCTCGTTCCTGCCCTTTATTTCGAACATCAGCTACGAATATATTTCTACATATAACCAGAGTGGTGCGGGGTACAACGACCCGAGCCCTTACTTCACCGAACAGATGGATGGAGTGGACGATTATTATAATCACAGCATATATGCCGGTTGGCACAACTATGGAATGGGCATAGGCAATCCGTTGGTGTTCTCTCCGTTGTACAACAAGAATGGCAGCCTGCGCTTCGCCGGTAACCGCTTGAAGGCTCACCACATTGGAGTAAATGGTGCAGTGAGCGAGAAACTTCCTCTTATTTATAGATTGATGTACACTTACAGCGAGAATTGGGGTACATATTATAATCCCTTCTCCGAGAAGAAATATACAACCTCGGTGGTTGCCGATATTGGTTTTGCTCCAAAAGAGTCGAAGTGGATGGCAACGCTCTCATTGGCTTACGACAAGAGCAATTGGATAGGCGAGAATTTGGGATTTATGCTTTCTGTAACTCGTGTAGGAATATTTAAATAGTATTTGGAATGAAGAAAATTACATACATATTTCTCTTTTTTGCAATGCTTATCGTCGCATCGTCGTGCGACAAGGCATTTGTAAATGGCGACCTCGATGGTATGTGGCGATTGGTTAAAGTTGAAAAGGATGGGAGAGAGATTTTTCCCGAAAATATATATTATTCGTTTCAACGCCATCTTGTGATGATGGGTGATTATACCGAGGAAGAAGGTTTACCATCTAATTATTATATGGGTGTTTTTGCACGCAACGGCAACAGTATGCTGATGAATAATTTTTATCGCTATCCGGGAGTAAGTGGCGAGAGCAACCCCGAGGAGTTGGAGAAACTATATATTTTTAGCAACGAGGTGAATTTTTTTATAGAAAATCTGGGTAGCGAACTGCTTGTGATGCTGTCGGACGATAATATAAGATACTATTTCCGCAAATGGTAGATTCTGTGATAGAAACTTTAAAATAAAATTTAAATATAGCGATAATGGGTAATAATAGTGTAAAGCAGATTGAAATAGATATTATAGAATTGCTGCGACTTCTGTGGAATAAACGTAAACTAATTATAAGGAACTGTTTTATTGGTGGAGTGCTTGCCATAATTATAGCATTTAGTATTCCCAAGGAGTACACCTCCACAGTAGTGCTCGCACCAGAATTTACTTCGGGCACAAAGGTTTCCGAAGGTTTTAGTTCATTGGCTTCTATTGCCGGCATTGATTTATCGACAATGTCGAAGAACCAGGATGCGCTATACCCCGAACTCTATCCGCAGATAGTTTCTTCCACTCCTTTCCTTTGCGACTTGATGTCTTTGGAACTGGAAACAAAGGATGGCGAGTTGCGCACCAATATGTATAAATATCTAACCAAGCATCAAAAAATGCCGTGGTGGGGCTATATAATAGTTGCACCTGTTGCTGTTGTCAGACGTATAGCCGGCCTGAATGAGAATGATACAATAATTTCGTCATCAGGCAGTGAGATTAGTCTGACCCGTCGCCAATATTTGACATTGGAGTCGTTGAAAAAGAAAATAGTAACAGATGTCGACCCCGGTAATTTTCTTGTCACTATAAATGTAACAATGCAAGACCAGAAAATATCGGCCTATGTGGCAAGTATGGTTGCTGAAAAGTTGAAGGAGCGTATTACCGAATATCGTACGGCAAAAGCAAAAGCAGATTTGCAGTACATAGATCAGATATTTAAAGATATAGAGAGCAAATACAAACAAACGCAGACTATTTATGCCGATTACACCAATCAGCATCAAAGAATAACAAACGTAAGATATCAGGTAGAGCAGGAGCGCTTGAAGAATGAAATGGATCTGGCATTCAATGTGTATATGCAGATGGCACAGCAGCGCGAAATGGCTGTTGCCAAAATACAGGAGGAAACCCCGGTGTGTGTAACCATACAGCCGGCTGTGATTCCCATACTTGCTTCTTCGCCCAAGAAAATGATGATAGGCTTGCTGTTTGTGTTCCTTGCATTCTTTGGAACCAGTGGCTGGGTGATATTAAAAAATCGTATATTGGACAAAATAAAGTTCTAATAGTTAATCTGTCGATATTTATCTGTAATATAGTTTTATGGGTGGGTTGCAAGATTTTTTGATACTTGTTACTTTTCTATTGGAAGTTGCCGTGCTTTTTTACATCGAGAAAAAGGCTTGGCACACCTATTACACCCCTTTGAACTTTTTAATGATTCCATACACAATTGTATTGCTGATAACGGTAGCAGTCGCCGGCAGCGATTTTGGCTTTGTCGAATTTTATTATCCAAGCATAATGGTATGGAATATAGGGCTGCTTTTGTTTGCAATACCAAGCTTTGCATTAAGCTTCTTGTTCAGTAAAAATAATATAAACCTGGATAGAGAGTATAAACATTGTTCAAGGCAGAATTTTGTAATAATGATCTCTTTTGTTTTGGCATTGTTGTTTATACTCCATTTTATATCATTCCGAGGAGGTGGGGCTCCGGCCGTGGGTAGTGGCGAATTTAAGGATGGGTTCAGCGGAGGTGGTCTTTGGGGGCATCTTCGCATATTGACAATCCCCTTGTTGATAATGTTGATATATTATGCCAATCGTAAATCCTGGTTGGTAAATTGCTTTATATTGGTATTTATTTTTGTCGGGTTTCTCTATAATGTAAAAGGCTGGATTATAATACCCATATTGTCGGGGGTTTTTATACGACTGTACACCGGCAAAATGAAACTCTCTGTCCGTTTGTGCTTAACCGTGTTTTTAGGAGGAATTCTCTTGTTTTTCGTATCCTATGGTCTGGCTATTATTATTGCTCACGGAAAAGAGATTGAAATGGGGTTCGTTAATTTTATATTCGGACACTTTTTTCACTATTTGACAAGCGGGGTTTTAGGATTCAGTATGGATGTTTATAATAATTTCCCCGATGCCGGCAGTTTTGAAATTCTATGGGCTCCGATAATAAATCTTATAAATGTAATTACAGGTTCTGGCGAATTGGTAAGTCAGGTAAATCCTGTATACTTTAATTCGGGATTGAACCTTACCAATGTGCGAACATTCTTCGGTACAGTATATATATATACAAATGCGCTTGAATTTGTATTTTACATATTGTTGTCGAGCACGTTGATGTATTGCCTGAAATTGGCAATATTGAAGTGGAATAATATATATATGTATACAATCTATTTCTTCCAGTGTGGCCTGTTGGCTATGGGGTGGTTCGAATTTTATTATTTCCATTTGATAGTTTTTGAGTTGCCGACCTTTGTGTTGCTTATGTGGCTTGCCGATAGGTTGATGTTTACAAAGGAGCAAACTCCCGATGAGATATGTTGCGAGAAAGGGGTTTCCTGAATAGGCTTTTCGCCGTAACACATTATTAAATAAATGAAGCTTAAAATATAGTGACACAAATAATTATCTGATATTAAAAATATGACTGCTACTGCTCAACCTAAAAAACGAATTGAATATATCGATGCCCTGCGAGGCTTTACTATGATATTGGTGGTGTTCTCTCACGTGGAAATGACTTCGTTGGGAATTACTCCTCCCACCTTCTTGAATAGTATGTTTATGTTGTTCCGTATGCCACTGTTCTTCTTTATAAGCGGTTTTATTGCCTACAAGGCGGGGGGCGAGTGGAATTGGGGAAAATGGTGCAGTATGAGCAAGAAGAAAATGTTGGTGCAATTGGTCCCCACCTTTATTTTTGGCCTGATATATGCTTATGCCTATTTTAACTCCGATTTTATGGGTTTTGTCACTCATAATGGTAAATTGGGCTATTGGTTCACCATTGCGTTGCTCGAAATTTTTCTCATTGTATACACCGCTAATACTTTGTTGTATAGTTCAAACGAGAAGACTTTCCGCAAACGTATGGTTGTTGCTCTCATTCTGTTGTCGGGCGGGCTGTTCATTGCAAAATTTGTTCTTAAAGTGGTTCCGGCACTTAATGAGATTGGCAATATTTTTACCTTGCACCACACATTCAACTATTTCCAATATTTTGCATTCGGGTATATCTGTTCGATGAATAAGGAACTTTTCAATAAGGTTCTTGATAATAGGTTTGTCGTGACAGGTTTGTTGCTGTTGTTTGCTGCGGGATTTTATGTGAAGCAGTGCTACATAGGCAATTTTGTGGGCGAGGGAATAGATGTGTGGAAACTGCTCGATACTTTTGCCGAGCTTATCCTGGGGTATCTGGGATTGGTAATAGTATATAATACAATGAGGGTGTATCAGGGCTCTTTTACGTCGGATACAAAAATAGGTGCTTCGTTGCAGTACATAGGCAAGAGAACTTTGGATATATATATGTTGCATTATTTCCTGTTGCCCAATTTGTTGCTTGTAAGCGGTTTTATACAAACCTGGAATAATGTGGTTCTCGAACTCTTTGTCAGCGTTGTTGTATCATTGTTGGTTATATGCGTTTGTCTGCTCATAAGCAATATTTTGCGTACAAGTCCCATTCTGGCAGAGTATCTGTTTGGAGTAAAGCCTAAAAAATAAACGTGTTAATTGAGGATAAGTGCGAGGAATGACTCGTGATAGAAGTATGAAACAGAATTTACATAAAAACCGTCAACTGATAGAGAACTTTTTTTCGCTTTCGATTCTGAATGCGTTAAATGTTCTTCTTCCTTTGATTACTTTGCCTTATATACTGTATGTTATAGGTAAGGGTAATTATGGCGCATACTCTTATATATATACGATAATACAATATGTGATTTTGTTCAGCACATACGGGTTCAATTTCTCGGCTACAAAGCAGATTTCACAATTCCGCGACGATGCTGCTGCTGTTTCCCGAATTTATAGCGCGGTGACGGCAAGCAAGGCTGTGATTGCGGTGGCTGTGATTGCTCTTCTGCTGTTGTTCTCTGATTTTGTGTTGAAGGACAGTGCCGGCATTCTTATGTTTATGTATGGCCTGGGAATGGTGGTGGGCGATGTTTTTACTCCTGTGTGGCTGTTTCAGGGAATGGAGCGTATGAAGTATATGACAATTGTGAATGCTTCGTCGAAGATATTGTTTACTGTTCTTATATTTATTGTAATACGTTCGGCCGATGATGCAAATCTGCTCATTCTGCTTAATTCTTGTGGCTATATTCTTGCTGGGGGATTGAGCCTTTTTCTGGTGTATAAGCAATTTGACCTTCGCTTGCAATGGGTTAAGTGGCGCGATATTGTGTTGCAACTGAAAGACGGCTGTGCGGTTTTTGGCTCCACCTTCGGAATGAATCTTTACAGAAACGCAAATATAATTATACTGAAACAGTTTGTAGGCGATGATATTGTCGGCCTCTACTCGGCAGCCGAAAAGGTAATTAAAGGTTTCCAGTCTATAATATCTCCGGCGGCGCAGGCTCTTTTCCCGCATTTAAGTCTGCGTTTCAAGGGGCAGAGTTACGAAAGTAATGTTGTATTGTTACGAAAAATATCAGTACCATTTACTGCTGTGGTGCTTGTGGTAACTTTGCTTGTATATATTTTTGCACCATTGATTTCTGATATTCTTTGTGGCAAAGAGTTTGTTGCAGCTGTGCCACTAATCCGCATAATGACTTTGGTGATATTTTTTGGCGAAATAAATTATCTTGTGGGAATTGTGGGGCTCATAAATATGAATGGGCAGAATTATTTCTTTCGTTCGGTAATAATAACCGGCCTGTTCAGCGTGGCTTTTATGCTGTTGATGACTCCCTATTATGGTGCAACGGCTGCAGCTTGGGCAATGTCTTTCTCCGAGATATTGTTGTTTGCATTATGCCTGTTGAGTATAAGGCTTATAAAGAATAAGCGTAAATGAGTTTTTACTATAATAATGTGTAGATAGATAGAGGTATGCAGCCTGCAAGATATTTTCATACGATACGTTTCCTTAAATTTGAGCAGATATATTTCCAGATTTATTATAAGCTTTCGGCAAAATTATGCTCTGTATTAAGGTTGAAGAGCAACTATGATTGCTACAAAAAAGGAACACCGGTGGAGCTGGGTGAATTGCCTTGTAAGCCGGCGACATATTGCGGAGAGAATGTTTTTTCTTTTTTAAATATCTCCCACAAGTTCAATGGTGTTTGGGACGAGCGGGCCAATGGCGATTTGTGGAGATATAATCTTAATTATATGGATTTTCTTCTTCAACCCTCGTTGAGCGTTGAGGAAAAGTGTGCGTGGATTGAAAGTTTTATAGATTCGGCCAATGGCAATCGCATTGCCAATGACCCGTACCCGATCTCCCTGCGTGGAATAAATTGGATTAAGTTCGTTTCTTCGCATAAGAAAGAGCTGTCTGGGGAGTTTTTGAAAAAAACAGATACTTTCCTCTACTCGCAGTATCTGATGCTGTATAAGCGTCCTGAACGTCATTTGCTTGCCAATCATTATCTTGAAAATGCATTCTCCTTGCTTTTTGCAGCAGTTTATTTCGGTGATGAAAAAATATGGAAAAAGGCGGAAAGTATCCTTGGAAAACAGTTGCCCGAACAGATTCTTTCCGATGGTGCCCATTTTGAATTGAGCCCAATGTATCATTGCGTGATACTTGAACGTGTGCTTGATTGCTACAACCTCTTGTGCAACAACAGGGTGGGCAACTTGTTTACGGGTGCCGATGCTTTGTGCAATCTTATTTTGAAGAAAGCGCAAGCGATGTTGTCGTGGCTCGATGCGATTGTGGTTGCCGATGATAGAATTCCGTTGTTGAACGATTCGGCCGAAAATGTGGCTCTCTCTCCATCGGCTCTGCGCAGTTATGCACGTAGTTTGAAGATTGAATGGGGCGAAGGTCGCTTGGGCGAGAGTGGCTATCGTCGCATCGTAAAAGAGAATTACGCTACCATTCTTGACGTGGCACCGCTCGGTGTTTCGTACAATTTGGGACACTCTCACGCCGATACTGGTACATTCCTCGTGTGGTGCAAAGAACGGCCGTTGCTTGTAGATACGGGAACGTCGACCTATAATGCTGGTGAACGCAGGGATTATGAACGCTCGACAAGGGCGCATAATACTGTGGTAGTGAACGGCCGTAACTCCTCGGATGTGTGGGGTGCCTTCCGCTGTGCGAAACGAGCGACTGTGAACCTGTTAAATGATGGTCCCGATTGTTTCGAAATGCAGCATAATGGGTATGGTGATTTTTCTTGCTATCGCAAATTCTTATTCAATAACGATGCATTGTGTGTCGTCGATACAATAAAGGACGGCAATAGCGAGGCTGTTGCCTATTTCCATTTGGCTCCCGACGTAAAAATTCTGAATGTGGGAGCCGATAAGGTTGTAACAGACGTGGCGGTTTTCTCTTTTAAGGGGGCACACTCTGTAAATGTGGAGAATGTGGAGGTTGCAAAGGAGTATAACAGCTTGCATCCTTCCTTGTGTATATGTGTTGCTTTTAAAGATACTTTGGAAACAATAATTGGCGATTTTAAACTAAAAGAAATTCTATGACAGCAATTATTATACTTAACTGGAACGGGGCCAAAGATACATTGCCTTGCTTGGACTCGTTGACAAAGGTGCGTGGAGATTTTCGCGTATATGTCGTAGATAATGGGTCTACCGACAATTCTTTGGAACTTATCACGCAATGGGCCGGTGAGTATAAGAATTTTGATATGCGCATAATTCCTCTGGGTAAGAACTATGGCTTTGCAAAAGGAAACAATAAAGGAATTGCAGTTGCCAAGCAGGATAATCCCGATAGTTTCCTTCTTTTGAATAACGACACGGAGGTTACTCCCGATTTTTTGGACAAGCTGCAAGTCTTTGCCTCTTCTCATTCTGAATATAAAGTGCTCACTCCGCTCATTTTCTTTCACAGCGATAAAACAAAAATATGGAATGCCGGCGGACAATTCAAATGGGGAATAAGAAAATATTACTATGCCAACTGCAAGGCTGCCGATATTAAGGAGAAAGAGTATATCCCAATTACATTTGTTACAGGCTGTGCACTCTATTTTACTCCGGAGGTGTTGCGCGACGACGATACTGTGTTTACCGAGAATTTCTTTTTTGGTGAAGAGGATTGCGAATTTTCGATACGTATGCAGAAACAACGCGTTAAGGTTGCGTGTGTGTTGGATTCTGTGATTTATCATAAGGTAGGTTCCTCGACAAATCCAATTTCGCTTCCCGGTAAAACGTATATCCATTATCTCAATCGTTTTATAAATATACGTCAAAATTACGGGTTGCCGTTCTATTATATATTCAGAACAGTTTCATACCCGATGATTAAGCGCGGCCTTGCCATAAACGGCTGTCCGCGAGTGTATATGAATGCGTTTATAAAGAGGTTGTACAGGAATTCGCGGCAGAAGGAGTGCGTAACGTTCGATGATTTTACAAAGGCATTGAATGCCGGTTGGAGTGGTGCGCCCAGAGGTCCGAAGCGGGTGATGATACTTGCCGATTCAAGCAGCGACCATACGAAACGTTGGGTGAAGGCAACTGCCGAAAGGGGGCACAAAGTGGCACTTTTCAGCTTGAATACAAAAGGTGCGGAGTTCTATGAAAAAATAGAAGGGCTTACTTTCTATTCACATAATATTTTTGGCAAACTTAAAGATACAAAAACGAATGGTACGATAGAGAAACTGAACTATCTAAAACCTTTGTTTGCTCTTAAACGCAGTATCCGTGAGTTTAAACCGGACATTGTTCACGCGCACTATGCCACAAGCTATGGCTTGTTGGGTGTGTTGTCGGGCTTTCATCCTTTGATAATATCCTTGTGGGGTTCCGATGCTTATTTGTTCCCCAAAGTTTCCATAATACACCGCAAGTTGCTCGAATTCAATTTTGCAAAAGCCGACCGCATACTCTCTACCAGTCATTGTATGGCGCGTGAAGTGTCAAAATATACAAAGAAGAATATAATTGTAACTCCTTTTGGGGTAGATGAGAATAAATTTGTCCCGGTTACGGAAAAAAAGACCAAAAATGAGTTTGTAATAGGTATTGTTAAAGAACTTGTATCAATAAATGGAATAGACACTCTTATTGACGCATTTGCAAAGGTGCTTGCCGATAATCCGCAGAAAAATCTACGGTTGCTCATTGCCGGAGATGGAGTAGAGCGCTTGAAATTTGAAGAGCAGGTGGAGCGTGCCGGAATGAAAGAGTTTGTCACTTTTTTGGGCAGAATAGCCAACAGCGAGGTGCCGAAAGTGTTGTCCAATGTTGACGTCTATGTTTCCCTGTCGCGTAGCGAGAGTTTCGGCGTTGCTATGCTGGAAGCAATGTCGTGCGGGGTGCCTGTCGTCGCTTCCGATGCTGATGGATTCAAGGAGGTTGTGCCCGATGGCGTTGCCGGCTTTGTTGTTCCAAGAAATAATGCTACTGCCGCTGCCGATAAGATTTCCTATCTTCTGAACAATAGGGAAAAAGCTGCGGAAATGGGCGAGGCGGCTCGTAAACACGTGCTTGAATATTATTCTTGGACAAAATCGGTGGATATAATGATGGATGTATATAAAATGATTATGTAAATAAAGCAATTATATATAATTCCCGGTGAACCAAGTTGTATTAAAGTGTTTTTTGGATTTCTTGTCGCGATGTTACTACGAAATGACAAATAGGTGTAACATCGTATATAATCACCGTAAATAAAATTTTTTTTCTTTGCGTTATTTACATTATTTTTACATCAATTAAAAAAAGAATTTTGTTTCGAATTGTACATATATGAAAGTACTCATAGTTTCTTTTTATTATGAACCCGAGCTTGGGGCAGCCCCCAGCCGCATAACCAACCTTGCCAAGTGGCTGAAAACTCTTGTATAGTATTGTGTTGGTAGGTCGAATGGGTTATAATCTTGCATAATTAAAGTCGTAGTTTTTGTATTTTCTGCGGAATATGTTATATTTGTTGACTAAAAATGCGTATTGACGCAAAAATATTCAGTGGCATAGATATATTGGAGAGATATAAAATCAAGAACGAGGAGGAATTGGAAGAGCTTATCAATATTCTTTCATCGTCAATTGGAGGTCTTATCAATCCTAATAAGTTGGTGAATACCTTTAAGTCGGTCAAAAATATCTCTATCTCTCCAAATACGATTAGTTTCTACCTTGAGATACTGCAAGATGTCTTTATGGTTGAAAAGTCCATACGATACGACATTAAAGGAAAGAAATACATTGATACTCCTGCCAAATATTATTTCGCTGATTTAGGATTACGCAATGCGCGTATAAATTTTCGTCAGCACGAGGTTACACATTTGATGGAAAATCTCATATACAACGAGCTTCGCACTCGTGGATTGATGGTTGATGTGGGTGTTGTTGTTGTGAACACCAAGAACGAGGAAGGCAAAAGCCAACGCAAACAATTGGAGGTTGATTTCGTATGTAATGAAGGTAGTAAACGATGCTACATACAATCAGCGTTGAGATTACCAAATGAGGAGAAGAGGGAGCAGGAGTTACGCTCGTTGATAAATATATCAGACAGCTTTCAGAAGTTTGTGATTACGGAAGACCCTATAAAGCGTTATCAAGACGAAAACGGTGTGGTTTTTATGAACATCTATGAGTTTTTGCTCGAAAGAGATAGTTTGAAAGTTTAAGATAATTTACGATTATATTAAATTAATTAGAGTAGTCATAGTATTGTTTTATTATGAACCTGGACTTGGGGCTGCTCTCTACTGCATAACAACCTTGCCAAGGGGCTGAAATGCAGTGGTGTAGAGGTGGAAATGCTCACTTGTATGCCCAATTATCCCGAAGATATAGCAATTAAGACTATATCCCCCTAAGTTACATCCTGGGGTTTTGTTATTTTCTATCGGGTGTGAGTATTTTTGTGTATTCCTCTTTGTCGTTAAGGAGTCTGTCGGCCTCTTTTATGTCGCTATCTTCGCGCAGGCTGTAAGCGATGCTTCCTTTGTTGCCGTAGTAGCGAAGCACAATCTCGTTGGCGATTATCTCTTTTATGTTTTTCTCGAAGTGGGCGAGGGAGTGGTCGAGGTCGGCTTGCAGTTTCTTTTCGAGCGATGCAATCTCCTCTTCGGTGATTTTTTCGTATCCTTCGAATTTAATAATCTTTTTTAGTTGGTCGAGGATTTTAAGACTCTCTGCATCGTAGCTGAAATTTATGGATTTAAGGTATTTCTTGAACTCTTCGTAGTCTTCGTCGCTCATTGTAAATTGCTCGGCGGGGGCTATTGTGTCGTGTTTCAAGCGGTAGTTGGTGGCGTAGTCGAATATTGCCATTTCTTGCATAAGGTGGTAGAGCAGGGTGGAGAGCTCTTCGTCTTTGGGCTCAACATCGGGGCGTATGCCGCCGCCGTCGCGCACTTCGCGCCCTGCTACTGTGTGGAAGATGGTGGTAAGGCTGTCGGCTATGCGGGTGCTTCTGCCATCTTCGAGCAGGTGGGAGTAGTCGAGTGCTTGTATGCAACGTCCGCTGGGGATGTAGTATTTGCTGGTGGTTACTTTTAGGAATGCGCCGCCGGGCAGTTGGCGGGTCGTCTGCACGAGGCCTTTGCCGTAGGTGCGCGAGCCGATGATTACTGCGCGGTCGAGGTCTTGCAGTGAGCCGGCTACAATCTCGGCGGCCGATGCGCTGTGCCCGTTGACAAGCACTGCGAGTGGCGATTCTGTGTCGAATGGCTCTTTGCTTGTGTTGTATGTGGTGTTTGCTTGTTTAATTTTGCCTTTGGTGGTTACGATGGTGAGTCCTTTGGGAACGAATAGGTTTACAATCTCCACTGCTTCGTTCAAGAGACCGCCTCCGTTTCCTCGCAGGTCTATTATGAAGGCTGTTGCACCCTGTTTTTTCAGTTCTATGAGGGCGTGGCGCATATTGCGTGCGCAGTTCTCGGTGAAACTCTCCAATTGTATGTAGCCTATGTTGTTGTTTTGTATGCCGTAGTAGCTTATTGCGGGCATTGTTATACTTTCGCGGGTGAGTTTTACGGTGCGTGGTTTCTTTTCGCCAGGTCGCTCTATTTCGAGGGTGAGGGTGGTGCCGGCTGTTCCGCGTAGCATATTGCTCACGCTGTCTATGGTCATTCCGTGTATGTCGGTACCGTCGATACTTAATATATAGTCGCCAATTTTGAGCCCTCCTTTTGCTGCCGGGAGCCCTTCGTATGGGTCGGCAATGACGGTGGTGTTCTTCTCCTTGTGGAAGCGTATAACCGAGCCTATTCCGGCATATTTTCCGGTGGTGAGCATTTTAAGGTTGTCGGCCTCGTCCTCGGGGTAGTATTCTGTGTAGGGGTCGAGGTTGCGGAGCATTGCGTCGATGCCCTTGTCGATCATCTTCTTGGGCTGTATGGTGTCTACGTAGAAGAGGTCGAGCTCTTTTACTATGGCGTTGAAGATGCTTATTTGTTTCGATAGCTGATATTTGCGGTTATCGTTGCTGAATGAGAGCAACGATATTATGGTTACTATTGCAATGGGGATAATGAATATGGATTTTCTTTTTTTCATATTTTGTTTGCAGGGTTGTACCTTATTTAAATAGATTGTGTTTTTGTTTTGTTCTTGCGAAGATAGTTATTTTATAGGTTATTTCTGCTTTTTAGATATTCAAATTCCTCGTTTTTGGTGTAAAAATGGCAGTGTAGAATCTTTTTTTGATTTTTTTTGAAAAAAAAAGTGACAAATGCTTGCACAGGTAAAAAAGATGTACTACTTTTGCATCGTCAAAAAGGAACGACATCTTCTTCAGTAGCTCAGTCGGTTAGAGCACCTGACTGTTAATCAGGGGGTCGTAGGTTCAAGTCCTACCTGAAGAGCAAAGCGAGTTGATTTCTCAACTCGCTTTTTGTTTATATTTGCAGGTGATTTACATCAGCCAAAATCGCGGCTCACCTGCAAACTCTGGGGGCCTTTGTTTAACGAAATAACTTTATAATGCAAGTAAACTACCTTCTGCACTCGCTTAATCGTTATTTTCGCTTTCAGCGACGAGTATGTTGTGCTGTACACCAGCAATGGTAATTCTAAAAAAAATAACCGGCACTGTGTGAGCGACAGTTGTTGTTAGCGGCAAATGAGGAAAAGAATGGGGATTTGTTTGAGCGGTGGAATGCGGCGTTGCTGTGTGTGTGAAGAGCGAGTTGCCCCATTCCCGAATTTACCGCGTAAAGACAACAACGGCGAGAATAAAGCGACCGAGTTATGTTGCAATAGCAACTCACGAGCAAAGCTTTATTCGAATCGTGAGGT
>JAZRAC010000051.1:0-18305 GCA_045634365.1 Bacteroidaceae bacterium
TTCATCGCTGCCGGGGCTCTTTATAACGACACCGATGCTCCAATCACACGCACTTCACCGTGGAAAGAGAGTGTACAGCACCTCCCCGGGCATTATTACCTTAACGGGCTTGGCGATATTACCGAGGCACAGATGGCAAAGATATATAATCGCGGTATGTTCAACGACAATGATAAATGTCCTTTGGGGTATGGCTCACACAATCCAGCGCGAACAAATCTTTGCCGCAGGGGGCCGTGGAATGCAACAATACAAGGAGGATATTTTGCTTATAATACGATGGCGGAAACATTGAATTTGCATATAACCACCAATAACACAGTGACTACAACTTGTGCCATAACCGTTTCTACAAGCACTGACCTATTTGTCGGCAAGTCGACAAAGTTGCGAATAATAGACCCACGAGCATTGTTGTCGTCTGCATCTTGGAGTAGCAACGCTTTTGAGGAGTGTACAGCACTGGAAGAGGTGCGTGTAAAGAATTTGAAAAGTAATATAATTTTTAAAGATAGTCCTGTTCTGTCAAAAGCGAGTGTGCTGTATATGATAGAGAATGCCGCCGCGACTACTGCAATAACGATTACCCTGAATGCCGATGCGTATGCACGCCTTGCCGAGGATAGCGAGATTATAGCGGCTCTTGAAGCACAACCATTGATAACATTAGTATCTGCTTAATATGAATAAATTAGAGAAAAAAGAGGGTGTGTATTACACACAGAATATTGAGAACTTGCCCATAGAGGAGCGTGTGTTTTTCCGCGAGGGCAAGGGTGTGAGTGCCACAAACGAGCACTACCGAGTGGCAACAGACGCAGAAGTGCAAGCGTGGGAGGATTACAAGAAGAAACAATCAATCCAATCTTTATAAAATTAAATTATTATGAAAAACAATGAAAAAACTGATACTGCAAAGGAAGTTGCAGCGAAAAGCAATCTTATTAAAAAACTGACACTCGAAATTCTTAACGAGAAACACAATGCCTTGGCGCGTTACATAGGTGTTCCCTGTGTGGTGGATGCAAGTGCCATAATCGACGGTGCGGCAACAGCCGATGGGAAAATCAGGATGTCAAAGAACTATGCCTGCTACCGTGTCGATTTACAGCCTTTCAAAGGCGATTTTTCCAATGTTCGTTTCCGCGCGGCTGCCGATGGTGAGAATGTGGTGTTTGGTTATGTTGTTGATGTCGATGGTAAAGTAGAGTACATTTCGAGTGCTCCCGAACCTACTATAACCACAACAACCTTGCCGTTGAGTCGCAAAAGCAAAACTCTTTATGCTACAATGCCGGCATACAGAGGCAAGCCCGAGTGGACAGATGTGAAGGTGGAACTTTACAACGATGGCCTTATTACCGAAATTAACGGTGCCCTAAACGACCTTCAAGCAAGGATTTATGAATTGGAAAGACGTGTGGAAGCGACTCTCCCCCTCCACCCGCACTATAAAGAACTCCTTTCTCTTTGTTAAAATAGTGAGCCCCGAGGTTCCTTTCATTAGGACTTTGGGGCTTTTGCCGTAGGGGCGGACCGGCGTGTCCGCCCGCTATTCTTGCTTGTTGTTTATACTTACCGTCGTACTCCTCCTCCGTGAGAGGAGGGGGACCGCTTGCGGTGGAGGAGTTGCGTTTCTTGTTTCTTATTGTTTTTTTTACTCCCTCCGCGCTTTTTTGTTGCTTCTGTTCTTCTGTCTTTAATATATTCTACAATATTGTTGCCATATTATCACTAAAAAATATAAATTTTATAAAACTTTTTGAAACGCAATGCTGTTTTATATATATAAAGCAGCAACAATGTATAGAAAAGATTACGAACGAGAGGTGCTGGCGGTGCAGAAACAGCTTCATATTTACGCCAAGAGATTAACACACGACGCCGAGCGTGCCGACGACCTTTTGCAAGATACCACCTTGCGCATTCTCAACAATGCCGGTAATTACGACGAACGTAACTCCTTCTCCTCGTGGGCGTTTGTAATTATGCGCAACATATTCCTGAACAACGAGCGCAGTGCAAACAGTCGTTCCCGTGCCTTTATAATGGGTTACGACGATGCCGATGATTGCTATTTTGAGACATCTGTTGCCGACAGCGAGAGTGACTACTATGGCAATGAACTTCAATCGCTTATTGACAGCCTGCCACAGGAATTGTCGCTACTGCTCCGTCGCCGCATCGAGGGTTACAAATACGAGGAGATTGCCGCCGAGACGGGACTCCCCCTCGGCACCGTCAAAAGCCAATTGTTTGTGGCGAAAAAGAGATTGAAGATACTATTGGAACAGGGATAAGAGGCTGTGCTCTCTTGTTAAAGTAACTTTTGAGAATTACTGTGGGTGTTTAATAGAGTTGGTAATAAAACGTGAGTTCGATATAAACTCAAGCAAATTGAGAATTTGTCATTCCGACAGAGCGTAGCGACGAGGAATCTTAAAATATCGTGAAACAAGAGATCTCTCACATACGTTCGAGATGACAAAATACGCTAAATCAGTATAAACTGTTATATCGAACTCACATTAATAAAACAATTTTAGCCGCAAAGTTTTTTACTTTGCGGCTAAAATTACTGTTTCTTATCTACTTTTGTCGGCCTTGTTATTTTACCCCAATGCTGTGCAGGTAGTCAATATACTTCTTTGCCACTTTGTCCCAGGTGTAGTTCTCTACAACTTTATTGTAATTGATAGTTTCAAATTCCTTGATAGTGGTTTTGTTCTCGATGCAGAACTCAACAGCTTTGCTTATGTCGTCGGCATTCTCGGGCTTCACCCACACGGCATCATCACCTAAAAGTTCGCGGTTGGCATCGATGTCCGATGCTATAACAGGTAGTTTGTAGCTCATTGCTTCGAGCAGTACAATAGATAGTCCCTCAATAGTCGAGGGGATGCAGAATGTATAGGCGTTTCTCAATATGGCATCCTTCTCGTCGCCATATATTGCGTCGGTAAATACAATGTCCTTGTCGCCGCCGGCCAATTTATGCAGATGCTCTACATATTGAGGGTCGGCATCGTTGTTTCCGGCAATTACCAATTTGAATTCCCCGTGATTGCAGGCTTTAAAGCCTTTAATGAGAAAATCGGGGTTCTTGTCCTGAACAAGGCGAGCCATAAAGAGAAAATATTTCTTCGCCTCTAATCCGAACTTGTTTAGTGTTGTGGCTTCGTTGCTTCCTTGCTGTGGCGGAAGGTTCACGGCGGTGGGGATTGTTGTTGCCGTTCGGTTGTATTTTTCTTTAAAGTAGATGGTCTGCCCCTCGCTGCACATAATAAGGTGTTGGTTAGTGTGGGCTGTTACTCTCTCCATAAACTTCAAAATTTTCTGTTGCAGTGGAGAGTATTTGCTGCGTTGCCATTCGAGTCCGTGCCCTTGCATCAGGGATTTTATTCCGAATATGCGGGGGATGAAACTCCACAGCGATGGGGGCCACGCATTGTAATGTATGATGGATATGTTTTTCTCCTTAAATAGGGCGTGGATGGTTGCTTTGAGGCCTACCCAAGGCTTGCACAATAGAATGTTTTTGAATCCTGTGCGGTGTATAACCTTTACTCCGTTGTATATTTCGGTGGAGTTTCTATTGCTCTCGCAATAGATAATAGGCTCGTGACCGAGTTTCACTAACTCGGCTGTGAGGTTTTTCATATAGGCTTCTATTCCTCCCAGTAAATGAATATCTCTGCAACCTATAAATATAATTTTCATATTATTTGAATATTTTTCTGATAACCTCTTTCAGTCCAAAAGGTAACTTGCTGAATATGGAGTGTATGAATATTTGTTTCTTGTAGTTTTTGTAGAACAAGTCATCAACAGGTTTGTATCCTTTTTGTGAGTATAATGAAAAGATTGTATCGTAATGTTTCCCACGTTTACTTGGGGATACTAATTGCTTGTTCATATTTACAACTTTTTCATAAGTGCTTTTGTCTTTTACAATCTTGTCGGAAATGTCGGATAGGATAGTGTTTCCTTTGTTTGTATTCACTATAATGCAGGATATTCCATTTTTTGGGGTGTATCTGCCTGTTGATAGAAGTTCGGGATGCTCTTTTTGAATACCCCAATAATCGCCCAATGTGATGTCGCCGGGGCGGTTACGCGATGCGTATTTGCATCTATAACAATTCTCTCGGTAAATTTGTGAGTCGAGGAAGAGGGAATAGTATGAACTTAAACCTGCCGGTATCAACTTTGAAGAGCCATCTTTGTAATCGATTCTTCCTGTCAGGCCCCAGCCTTTTGACTTGTCCCTGAAAGCGAAATTACATATTTGGGCTTTTGAAGGGTGTTTATATTCGATGTAGTCGTTAAGGAAACGTTGGTTGGGAACACCGTGGCATATTATATCTATAATAAATAGATTGTCGTATGGCTTGCGCAAGAAACCTTTTAATCCGGCACATTGGCACGGGGTTCCCGAAAACAGCACGATGCGCCCATCGGCAAGCAGTTGCTTTATTCTTTTGTAGCAATCGTTTATGTTGCTCTGTACATACTTGGAGCCTTGCAGTTTGTTTATATCATTGATACTGTCTATAAGTATATGTTCGACACACACTTTGTTGTTTTTTACCATCAGTGCCGAACCGCATACAATGCCGCCTTTCTCAATCACCTCTTTTGCAATCACTGCAAAAATTCCTCCGGAGGCCGATTTTAGTATCTGTTCATCATCCTTTGATGCTGCAACATACACATCTTTTGCACAGTTGGTTTCCTCAATATTCTGGAACGCGCACACCTTGCGGCATAGCCCGCAATCGATACATTTGCTATTGTCTATTAGTGGATAACGGAAACCGTTCTCATCCTCCTGCATAGATATGGCTCCTTTGCTGCACACATTGGCACAGGCTTCGCATCCACAACAATCGAATTTATTTTTGAATAGTTCCATATTATTTCAACGCTTCACGCAAATAGTTTATACTCTCCTCGCGTCTTCTCTTTATTTGCTCATCGACAGCAGTGTAGTCTATCTCGTTTTTCTGCTTGTCGAGGTCGAAAAGAAAATTATCGTCAATGTTTCGGCCTGTTATGCCAAATAGGTTAAGCAGGTTGCCCACTTTGGCAATACGCCCCTTGTTGGTGAGATATACTTTGAACTGTACGTGATTGAGTATTGAGAATACTGCTCCGTGGAATGTACCTGTGAATACAAACTTTGCTCCTTTGAACATAGCCACCCATTCTTGCGGTGTCATATTTACGGTGCACTCCTTGTACTCCTTATCGCTCTCTCCTGCACCATAGACGGCAAGTCCGTTCTTGGCGGCATATTCGTTTATCTGCTGCTTGATATGCTGTGGAAGATGCTCGCAGTAGTACATAAGTATGTACTCTTTTTGGGTTACAGGTGCCTTTTCTTTTATCTCCCAGTCGACAAGGAAAGTGGGGTCGAGTACAATTTGAGGCTTCTTGCCGGTAACCTTCTCCACCAGTTTTTCAGTTGTCTGGTCTCTTACAGAAATAGCAGTGAACTTGCGCAAGCCATCGAGTACAAATTGGGGTATATCCTTTTCAGGGTCGCTGTTGCCGGCACTCGGTGCATAGGATATGAGTTTCTTGCAATTCAATCCTTGCCCGAATTTCAAAGGAAGCACACTCTTTGAGTCATTATAGTTCCACACCTCGTCACTGCCCACAACAATGGCATCGAAATTCATCTTGTTTATCTGTGAAGCCGAGAAACACAGTTTTGTAAGTGACATATATTTCTTGCGAGCGCGGTAGAGTGTGAAAGGCAACTTGAACACGTTGCCCCAGTTCTTTATGTTTTCCCTGTTCTTGTAGAAGAGGAACCACCCGACATTGTTTATGAACAAGTGCTTTATGTGAATGAAATTTATAATATATACCTCACTGTCGGGGAATTCTCTTTTTATGGCTTTTTGCAGCGAATAGGCTTGCCAAAATGCACCGAAATTTACAACTGCGTGGTGTGTAAGAATACCTATTTTCATAATCTGTTTGGTGTCTTGTTTATAATTCGTTATACATGGATATATATAAATCCTGCAATTTCTTTGCTTCGGTTTTAATGTTGTAGTTCTTTTCGGTCAACAGGTTGTAATTGTTGTTGCGGCTCTCTTTCCTGTTAATGATTTCGTTTATCTTCCCGGCCCAAACATCGTCGCTCTCTTTAAGGTCAATGAATGTGGCTTTCTGTGAGAGTGCAACCTCGTCGGTTACAGCTGTGGAGAAGATGCAAGGCAGGTCGGCAGCCTGTGCTTCAATTCCCACAACAGGGAGTCCCTCCCAACGTGAAGGCAACAAGAAAAGGTCAAAGGCCTGGTACCATTCATTAGTATTGGAAACATTGCCAACATATATTATTTTGTCACAAATATTTAGTTTTTTAGCCTGTTTTTTCACTTCACCCATTAGCTCGCCACTACCTAAAAGTGCCAATATTAGGTTTGGATTTATTTTACATGCTTTTGCAAAGATATTTAAAAGGAATTCGTGATTTTTTTGATATGAGAATCTTCCAACGTGCCCAATAACAACTTTGTCATTCAAGTTGTATTGATTACGTACTTTCTCTCTCTTTGTAGAATCAAAGATAAATCTCTCGACTTCAATAGCATTGGGTATGAACCTATACTTTCCTTTTTCCATAATATCTTTGCCCATATAATAGTAGCCGGCTTTTTTGCTACAAACAAAATGTCTGTTCATATAAAATTTAAGCATGCTTTTGCAGAAAAACTTTAATGGGAATTTTAGGTCTAATGCTAATGAAGCACCATGCGCGTGGTATATGCGTATGGGTATGTTGTATTTTTTTGCTGCGTAAAGGGAATATACACCAAAGGGACCATTATGTGATTCGAGAATACGATAATTGGGATGAGTCGCAAATAGGTTTTTCATATATTTGAGGTACTTGGCTATTTTCAAAGGGTTCAGTCCCGGAGTTCTGTAAATGCGACCGCCAAGCCTTTCTATTTCTTCGTCGTATGCCCCTTTGTTGTAGCTGTGACACAAGAAATCGAACTGGATTTTATCCCTATCCATATGCCTATAATAGTTCATAAGCATTGTCTCTATTCCGCCACGGCTCATATAACTAATCGAATGGAGTATCCTAATCATAATGTATCGTCTTTATTTATAAAATACTTGTGTCTGTTATTTAGCAAAAGAGGTTTATTCTGTTGGCAAACCCTCCATCTCTCTTTTCTTAATGAAGACACAGGGGTTTCCTCCCCATATTTCACCTTCGGGTATGTCTTTTGTTACGACCGAACCTGCTCCAACAATTGAATTAGGGCCAATGGTGACGGAATTACAGATTATGGTACGTGCCCCGATAAAACTATGATGCTTTATGGTAACAGGCCCGCGTCTAAACCACGGCTCGTTACCTTTGAAAAAATTATTGCTACGCAAATGATGTGTCATAATTATGCAATCCATATTTATGCGTACACACTTGCCAAGATGGATATCTTCGGGATATATACTATCTAATTTTGTTCCGTGTCCAATGAAGCCTCCGCCTAATTCTCCTCCCAATGTTACATCTACACCGGCTAATCGCATTAATCTAAAACGTAGGGTTCCTCGCATTGGTAAAACGGGTAGTAGTTTTATCCAAAACATTCTTACAATTCTTTTTAAAGGATATAATTTTGAAAATTTCATATATAAGTTTAAATTATTATTATCATTAGTAGTATATTTATTCTTATTCTTAAAGTGTCTGTCAAAATTATTTAGGCCTATAAAAGTTGTTTTTTAATATAGGCTTCAAATATTTATTTACAATATTTTCCCATTTATATTCTAATAATGAATTACGGATAATATTAGAATCTAAATTGGGGGTATTAAGTACTATATATTCAATGCTTTCGGCAAATGATTCGGGTGTGTCGTCTATAAGAATTCCGTTTTTATCAGTAATGACATCTTTGTTGCAGTGTGTTTTTGTTGCAATTGTAAATAGTCCTGAAAATATATACTCAAAAGTCTTTGTAACAGGTTGGTGCTCATAGTATTCTGTTACAGGGACAAAAGAGACCCCAATATTGCACTTGTCGAGAAAAGGTTTAAGTTCTTCGTGTTGAATGTAGCCGTGCAGTGTTATATATTCTTCCAAATTTAATTTTTTAACAAGTTCTTTTAATTCTATAAGTACATTTCCGGAGCTATCCCCGATAATGTCATAATGAATCTTTAAGGAGGTGTTCTTCTTTAAGGCAAGATGCAACCCTATTATTGTTTTATGAATATCGCGATTAAATAATGTTCCTACATACAACATACGGATGTTGTCGAAACTTTTATTTGTAGTAGAGACTGTATCAGCACCAAGTGGAAGTATTGCCGATTTTTCTTTTGGTATATTTATTTTCTCTCTTGTACCTTCAGAAATAATAGTTATAAAATCATATAATTGTGTAGCCTTTTTAATTAAACAATCTTCCCTTTTTCTTATCTCTTCATTGCTGTTAACATTAAGTGTTCTTATATCAAGAATCATTCTTCTCCAAGGAAAGCTCCATTTTAGTATACGGCATTCCTTAAAATAACAAACAAGAACGATTCCTTTGAAGAATAGAATGTGCCATAGGCTGGTTAGTACGTATCTTAAACCTCTGATGCTGCGGCTTCCAGCATTGGATACATAGTGTACTTTAATCCCGTCCATTTTAATTTGGGGCTTTCCTTTAAATGTGATTACCTCTATTGCATATTCATCGCGCAGATATTTACACCACTTGTAGATATCGGTGTGGTAACCGAACTGTCCTCTGGATATTATAAGTAGTTTTTGCATATATTTTGTAATTATAAATCAAATTTATAAAGCATAGGTTCGTTTATTCCTTTACTGGAAATATCGGAATAGATACTCCATAATGTTTGTATGGTTAAAAGGGCAATAGTTATAAATAACATATCTACTTTTTTGTATTTCCAAAGGTAGAATATAAGGTATGATATTATTATAGGTGTGAAACACATGAAGTAGTATAAGAGTCGATGTATAGTAAAGTTGTTATAGAATATAAGGCTCAAACATATACCGATAAAGAATAGTAGATACATTATATTGAAGAATCTGCTTTTGTACAATTGATACATCTTGCCGCTGTATATGATTGTGATACCGAATACGACATATCGCAGTATCATTCTAAAACCGAATGTATATTCTGTTGCTTCGGTATTCGTGTATGATGTAATCTCAGTTTCGCTGTATCCGGCTTCGCTGGCAAAAATTATTAGACTTTCCGAAAAGATATTGTCAAACTTGTTCATTAATAGGAAACTGATACCTAAAATTACAAGTTGAAGATATTTGTTTAATTTAATATCTTTACACAGGTAAGCAAAGACGCCTAATGGCAGCAATAGCAATGCGCTACGGTGCATCGTGCTTGCCAACAAGGTGCCGGCAATGAAATAGTACCATTTCCTGTTCAACAGCCAAGGAATCATTGCTACAAAGGCACAGGCTGCAATGTTTTGTCGTACTCCGTTCATCAATGACCAATAGTGCCCGGTTATCATTATTGTAAGGCCTAAGAAAATAAGTGCGTGCCTCTCTTTTGCCAGTGCTATGTAGTATAAACCTATTTCAAGGAATGCAAGGATAAAGAATAGTAAATAATGGCTGTGGGTTATTGAGTATGTTATTTTTGATAGTAATATATATAGAAACTCTATTTCTGTTTTTCTATTACTTTCTCCTATTTGATTTATACTGTAGAAGATATTTTTATAACTTTCGCAATCGACACCTACACGGAACCGGACAGCTGCAAAAAAGCAGAAAATAAATATGGGTATTACAAAGTAACTTTTGGTAAAGAGCGACATAAATGAGATTTTCTTGTTCGCCAACTTGTCTATATTACCAAACCCTTGTGGGTATTGTACTTTGTAGGCAATTTTACCAAAATAGGTCATTACCCAGATGATAAGTCCGTAAACTATTATACTTTGTATGATAATTTCCATATATTAAATTTGAAAATGTCTTTCTTACTTTTGTAGAATTATTGTATAATAAATTCGTAAGTAATAGTTTTTGTGAGATAGAGTATTAGATTTTTTTATAAATAGTTTCTAATGTACTTAGTATCTTCTTTGTATAGCTGCCATTATTGCTTTTAAGGTTCCCCCGATTGATATCTTTAATGATTCTTTCAAATATCTAAACTCAATCTTATCGTTCTTATCTGCAATAGAATGCAAGAATAGGCTAATATATACGCTTTGACAATAGAAACAGGACACCTTCTTATATTGCTTGCCAAATACCTTGTGTATTTCATAAGTGTGTTTGGCGTAGCGCTCTTTAAACTCTTTTTTACCTCTTGTGAGTATTGTTAAGCCACCGGCGTGCCTGCGGTAAATGCTGAAAATTTCATTCATTCCACGCAACTTACCATAATGTGCACAAGTTAGTATAAGGGTAATGTCGCCGAATACAAAGTTCTTGTTCTCTTGTATCTCCTTATATAGCTCGCTCTGGTAGATATCTCTCCTGCACATAATAGTACTGGTTGCTACTAACCATTCTTTATACACTTCGAGCCCGGTGTAATCTCTATTTTCAATCTCTTTGAAAGGGCGTATTTCCTCATTAGAGTTTTCTATTTTTTCTGATGCCATTGCAAAGCACATTGTGTATTCTGGATTTTCTTCTAAAAAATCTACTTGCTTCTGCAATTTTAACGGGTCGATCCAGTAGTCGTCGCCTTCGCACATTGCAACGTATTTCCCTCTTGTGTGTGCATTCATAATGCGCCTAATGGCACCATTACGCTTTGAATATTGGTTTTCTGTCTGATATATGGGTTTTATTATTTCAGGGTATTTCTCGGCGTATTCACGTATAATTGCAGTGCTTCCGTCGGTTGAGGCATCGTCGTGCACGATTACCTCAAAACGAAAGTTTGTTTTCTGCATTACAAATCCATTAAGGCATTCTCGAAGGTAGGGGGCGTGATTATATACCAAGCATCTAATGGTTACCATTAGTTCGCCTTGTTTGCTGCAAGTCATAGCTTCCTTTTATTTATAATATTTTGTTTCTCAATAATATTATTTGCCATTTTAAGCATAGGAGGGCCAATAAATTTATTATCTTTTACTGCAACTCCTTTACCTTCTCTAACGGCTTCTTCGGCAAGTTGTACCATTTCTTCGGCCCAAGCAACCTCTTCTTGCGATGGTGAAAAATATTGGTTTACCAATGGCAGTTCCTTGGGATTTAACACAAACATTCCTTCAAATCCCATTTGTTTGACAACTTTAAGATTTTTTTCAAGGTCGTCGAGGTCGTGTACTTTTATGTGGGGTGTGTCGATGGGGATTACTCCACAGGCGCGTGCACCGTTGGCTATCATATTGCGAGCAAAGAAAATGCTCTGTCCTGCATCGTCGTGTTTGCCTTTTAAGTCGGTAACATAATCTTCGCATCCAAAACCAACGGCTATTACTCGTGTGCAGGCTTTGCAGATTTCTTGTATGTTCATTACTGCACCTGTTGTTTCAATTAGTGGAATTATTTTGAAAGTGCCGACGGGGATTCCTTTCTCATATTCTATGGTTTCGAGCAACTTGCCAAAGAAATAAATATCTTCGCCTTTTGTTGCTTTGGGATAAATGAAGCCTGTTACTCCATCAATTGTCAGCTGGTATGCGTCGCGAAGCAGTTCGCCACTTTCACGGTCGTTAACACGGCAGAATATGAGCTTGCCGTTAAGGTCTTCTCGCTTGACGAATTCTTTTATGTTCTCGCGAGCAACTTGTTTGTCGTTTGCCGGTACCGAGTCTTCAATATCAAGGATTATGGCGTCGGCATCGCGTTTAACAGAGCTGTCGAGTAATTTTTGATTGTGCGCGGGAACGAACATCATACTGCGCAAAAGATATACCTTTTCCATATTATTCTTTATTCATTTTTTTTACAAGAACTTTGCGGCGGAAGGATAGAACATCTACACCATCTTGGTTATATGCGATTGATTCAACATAGATGATGCCCCTGTCGTTTTTGGTCTTGGATTCACGTTTGTCGAGAATTTTAGTTCTCACATATATTGTGTCGTTTATGAAGACAGGGTTCAGGTGTTTTATATCTTCGTATCCTAAATTTGCGATTGCTTTTCCGCTTATATCGGGCACGGTGATGCCTGCTGCGAGCGAGAATACAAGTGTACCCACGACAAGAATTTTACCGTGCTGGTTTTTTGCGGCATAGTCTATGTTTGTGTGAACCGGGTGGTGGTTCATTGTTATGAGGCTGAAAAAGTTATTGTCACTTTCGAAGATTGTTTTTGAAAGTGAATGTTTAATTTCTGCACCAACTACGAAATCCTCGTAGTATAGTCCTAATACTGATTGATTCATAATTAAAAGTCTTATTTATCTTTTATTCTTCGCAAATTGTAGTTTGCTTTCTATTTCTTCTTCTCCATATTGTTTCATTACGAAATTATCAGATGGAGTTACATATCGTGTGTAATCAGGAATGTTTCGTTTTACAGCGGTACATGCGCCAATGATGCATTTATTACCTATTGTTGTATCATCAAAAATTGTTGAATTAATTCCAATAAAACATTGTTCTCCAATAGAACTACCTCCGCCAACTAATGAGCGCGCACCAAAGAAACAATGGGCTCCAATATTTGTGTTGGCTCCAATAAGGGTAAATGCCATCATTTCTACATTGGCGTTAATTTTAGCATCGTTCTGTATTATAACATAATCGTGAATCCAACAGTTATCTCCAATGATATTACTTCTGATAATGGCAGTAGGGGATATGATATTTGCTAATTTATACCCCATTGATTTACAGTAATTGTATAGTTCCTTTCTATCTTTATTTAAGTTATTCCATAGAACAGCTATAAATAGATAGAAATTATCACTTCCATATTCTGTGTTAATGTTTTCCAGAGTGTAGAGTGGTAATCCTAAGAAACTATCTTCTTTTTTATATTTTTCATTTACTGCGAAGCCTACAATGTTATATAAATTATGCATTTTGACAAATTCATATACGTGCTTGGCGGTCTTGCTTGTTCCTACAATAATGAGATTATCCATAATTGTGTCCTTGCTTAAATATTATTTGTATTGTTGTTCCGGCTTTTTATAGTATAACTTTTATTAAGTTATTATGGTTGTTACAGAAATGCTCCATTTGTTCAATGGTGTCGAAATGTAGAAAAATGATACCAAGCGCTTTTCCTGCTCCATCGAAATATTCAACAGTATCGCCTGCTTGTTTATAGATTACTTGGCGGTAAACAAAGTGCTCAATTGATTTGTCTATTTCAATGCCTTTGAACAAGCCTTCTTTATAACTATGTAATACATAGTGCATAAAACATCCATCTTTCTTAACAATGGGTGATTTTACAATATCGGGCTCAATGCCCATTGCTGCTTGAATATTAGCTGTTATCAGGTCTATATCGAATGCATCGCTTAATTGTATGGGTATCATATTGCCACCGGCACGAGGCCCTAGTTCCAAAAAGTGTACATTGTCCTCTTTGTCTAAAAGAATCTCGATATTCAATTCTCCGAATTTTACACCAAGTGCTGTTACAATTTTTTGTAACTCTTTGTGTAACTGTTCTGTTTGCTTTTCATTTAGGCCGCTTGGTAACTTCTTGCCAATTGGGATTAATGGGCTTTGTTCGATATCTCTCAAACAGGACATTACGCCGTATAATACGATTTTTCCGTTCCATACAAATATGTCGCCACCTATTACATAGGGGAACCCTCTGGTGATAAATTCTTCAACAAGTAGTATTTTGTTGCGTGAGTAACTATCTGCCCAAGCTATTGCATCCTCCAATTCATCAAGGTTTTCCAGCTTGCTTACTCCTTTGCTTCCCGAAGAGTCGGTGGGCTTAACAATTATTGGGAATGAAAATGTTGATATGTTCGCTTTCAACTCTTCTAGTGAAATTTGGGGGTTGAAAGAGAAATGTTTTGGACAGGCGAATTTGTTTTCTGATAAAAAGGTGCGCCAATGGTTTTTCAATCCCAATATTTCGACGGCCTTGGATGGATTTGTGTTTAATCCCAGACGTTCTGCAACTATTGCAGCCGGCAGAGCGGCAGGATCGGAAGCGTAGGCAAGAATGCTGTTTATGCATTCTCTTTTTGCAGTGTCGTAGATGGCTTCTACGTCGGTGGTGCTTACTTGATAGAATTTATCTGCTTCATATTGTCCGGGATTATCGGGCAGATAGTCGCAAAGAATAGTATATAATCCTAATTCTTTTGCCTTTTTTATAGCAATGACTTGTTGGGCCGAACCCCCCAAGAGAAGTATTTTTTGTTTGTTCATAAAATGATATTTTTTGATAGAATACCTATAAAATACTATTATGTGTCGAAGAAAATATAAGAGGTAGATGTATTATGTTTTTTATTCATTTCATAATACATAATACAACTATTTTTTCACAATAGTTGTAATTATTCTTTCAACATCTTCTTTGCTGAGTTCGTGGTGCATTGGGAGGCATATTACTTCGTCGGCAATGCGTGTTGCTACCGGCAAGTTGTCGGGGGTGGCGCTTGGCAGTCCACGGTATGTGGAGAATGAACTGATGAGTGGGTAGAAATAGCGTCGCCCAATAATGTTGTTCTCTTTTAGTTTTGCATATAGTTCGTCGCGTGTAATACCAAACTCATTGGCATTGATGAAGATTGGGAAGTATGAGTAATTGTGACGTACACCGACCATATCGTCGAAGAAACGCAATCCGGGTATGTTGCGCAATTCATTGCGGTATTGAATTGCTACTTTCTGTCGAGCCTCAATTGCGGCATCAACATCTTTGAGAGCTAAAAGACCATACGCCGAACGCATTTCGTCCATTTTACTATTTATACCAGGCGCAACAACCTCTATCTCCCCTGCAAAACCGAAGTTTTTAAGGTAATCGATGCGCTTTTTTGTTTGTTCATCGTGCATAACCAGTGCGCCACCTTCTATGGTGTTATAAACTTTTGTTGCGTGAAAGCTGAGTGTTGACATATCGCCTGCGTTAAGTATGCTTTCGCCATTAACTTCTACTCCAAAAGCGTGGGCGGCATCGTAAATAACTTTTAGTCCATATTTATCGGCAACTTCCTGTATGCGTTTTGTATCACAGGGCTTGCCATAGCAGTGTACGGGCATAATGGCTGTTGTCCTTGGGGTAATGGCTGCTTCTATTTTGTCGGGGTCTATTCCGCAATTATTAGGGTCTATGTCAACAAATACAGGCTTTGTGTTATTCCACCAGATGCTGTGTGTTGTTGCTACGAAACTGAATGGGGTGGTAATTACTTCGCCCGATATGCGCAGGGCCTGCAAGGCGGTGATAAGTGGCAATGTCCCGTTTGTAAAAAGGCTTATATAAGGTACTTTTAGATATTTGCATAGCTCTGCTTCAAGGGTTTTGTGATATTGCCCATTATTGGTAATCCATTTGCTCTGCCATATGTCTTTAAGGAGCTCGTGGAAGTCATCAAGGTTGGGCAGTAATGGGGCTGTTACGGTAATTGGCTCATTTGTTTTCATAAGGCTATGTTTTATGTTTATTATTTCTTTCTTAATTTGTATATAATAGGCATTACAATCTTTTTAATTTCTTTGTATGCATCTAATTTTGTATATTCAAGAAGTGATATTGCGACGATTGCGCCGATAATAATCTGTAATGATAACTGGTAAAATGGCGAAATTGGCAATAGTGATATTGGGAAAATTATGGCTGCAATTGTTATTGCAATTCCTAATGATGGTAAGATGTCTTTGAATTGTTCCAAAATTGAATATTTTAGGAAGGGACCAGAATAGCAAGCGTTTATATACAAGCATATCCAACTGGTTACGAGGCTGCCAAATAGCATTAAATATATGTCTATGAATATACCTAAAAGTAATGGCCCGATAGCTATTATTTTTTTTATTATTTCCAATCGCAAGAAAAGGTCGGAGCGTCCTTGTACTTGTAGCATATTCAAATTTAGTGAATGCAGGGGATAAAGCATCATTGAAAAGCATAGAATCTGTAACATTGGAACCGATTGTAACCATTCCTCGCCAATAAGGACCAAAATCATAGGTTTGGCAATTGCTGCTAATCCGATCATAAGTATGAACGTTACCAGCATAGAGGTTTTTATTATTTTTCGATAACCCTCTTTTAGATACTGCTTATCATTCTGTATACTACTCAATACAGGATAGCTTACACGTTGTACATTATTGTTTATATTACTTGAAAACAATTGTCCAAACTGATGGGCACGGCTATAGAAGCCCAATATGGCCGGACTATAAAATCCTGCAATGACTATTTGATATAAATCTTTCCAAATGGTATCAATGAGTCCAGAAACAAGTAGTTTCCATCCAAATCCAAATAGTTCCTTAAAGGCTTTTTTTGAAAATTGGAATTTAGGGAACCATTTATTATATATCCATAAAAGCACTGTATTTATAACCTGTCGTGATATTTGTTGCCCGACAAGACTCCATACACCTAGTTCGCATATAGCCATAGAAACACCTATAATACCACTGACAATTGATGCAATTAAAGATATTTTGGCCTGTGTCTTGAAGTTGATACTTTTTACTAATCTTGTGCGTTGAATAATAGCAAGGGCATTAATGATGACAATTATGCCCATAGTTCGCGTTAGAACTGTTAATTGTGGCTGTTTAAATAATATTGCTATTAGTGGTGCACATATATAAAGAGTAACAAAAAGGAAAATACTTATTAGGAGATTGGTAATAAAAACTGTGTTATAGTCTTCGTCTTTTATATCGTGCTTTCTTATAAGTGCGCTTGAAAAACCGCTATCAACAATGCTGTTAAACAAGGCAATAAAGATCATAATAATGCCAATTAATCCGTATTCGTCAGGAGTTAGAAGACGAGCCAGCACAAGGCCTATAATAAAGGAAATTCCTTGATTGGCTATATTGTCTATAAAGCTCCAACTAACTCCTTTAACGGTTTTGTTTTTTATACCTTCTGACATATTGTGACCTTAATTACATCGATTATCTGTTCTTGTACATATCATCGTAGTACTTCTCATACTCACCGCTGGTGATATTATCCATCCACTCCTGATTATCCAAGTACCAGCGCACAGTCTTCTCTATACCCTCCTCGAACTGCAAGCTGGGCTCCCAACCAAGCTCCTTCTGCAACTTTGTAGAGTCGATTGCGTAGCGCATATCGTGGCCTGCGCGGTCGGTAACATAGGTAATGAGGTCGAGCGAAGCACCCTCGGGGTTGCCCAAAAGACGGTCGACGGTTTTTATGATTACCTTAATAATATCTATATTCTTCCACTCGTTAAAGCCACCGATGTTATAAGTGTCGGCAATCTTGCCATCGTGGAAAATAACATCTATTGCTCGTGCGTGGTCGACAACATACAGCCAGTCGCGCACATTCTCGCCCTTGCCATAAACAGGCAGAGGCTTACGCTGGCGTATGTTGTTTATGAACAAAGGTATCAGTTTCTCGGGGAACTGATAGGGACCGTAGTTGTTTGAGCAGTTGGTTACTATTGTGGGCAGGCCGTATGTGTCGTGGAACGCACGAACAAAGTGGTCGCTGCTGGCCTTTGATGCCGAATAGGGACTGTGGGGGTTGTACTTTGTTGTTTCGTAAAAGAAGTCGGTACCGTAGGCCAAGTGATGCTCGCCCGACGATGCTGTGGTTGTGAAGGGAGGCTCAACACCCTCGGGGCGGTCGAGTTCTAACGCACCGTATACCTCGTCGGTTGAAATATGATAGAAACGCTTGCCTTCGTACTTCTCGGGCAGCGACTCCCAGTAGAGCTTCGCAGCCTGCAACAAGGAGAGTGTACCCATCACATTGGTGCGTGCAAAGGTAAAGGGGTCTTTTATGGAGCGGTCAACGTGGCTCTCGGCAGCAAGGTGAATAACACCGTCTACCTTGTAATCCACCATAAGTTTGTACATTGCGTCAAAATCGCAAATATCGCCACGGAAGAAAGTGTAGTTGGGTTTATCCTCAATGTCCTTCAAATTGGCAAGATTGCCTGCATAGGTGAGCTTATCGACATTTATAATGTGATAATCGGGATATTTGTTGACAAACAGGCGCACAACGTGTGAGCCAATAAAGCCGGCACCGCCGGTAACAATGATGTTACGTTTCATATTATTGTTGTTTTAGTCGTTTAATACAATAGAGCATCGAATCGCGCCAGTGAGGTATCTCTATGCCAAAGGTTGTTTTTATCTTTGT
>JAZRAC010000052.1:0-31524 GCA_045634365.1 Bacteroidaceae bacterium
TTTTTTACATTTTTCGGCGATGAAAAATGCAAATGTTTACAATTGTTTTGTCCGTAATTTGTCCGAGGCCTTTAATTAAATTCGGCTTAACTCATTGATTTACAACAAGTTAAGCCTACTTTTGCGGAAAGAGTGGGATTCTCCACCACTCTTCTCTTCTGCGCCACTGCCGCAATTGTTACGAGCAGTGCAGCCGCAATAATAATCAATCTGCTTTTCATCTGTTTATGCTTTTAATAGTAAGACGGGAAAATATCGAAAGTGTTACATAATTTTAAAGAAATTGTTTGAATCTATTTTTGTCGGCACAAAATTATGTTTACCACCCAGCGACGACAAATTTTCCATCTTCCGTTTTCTTTTCCCTATCTTCCATTTTGTTTCAAAAATGAAAGATACACGCATAATGCACTCAATCACAGCAAATTAAATAAATTTCTAAAAAACTATTAAAAAAGATTTTCACATTGTGGGTTATTTTAAATTCACTATCTTCGCAAGCGAAAGAACGAGAGAACCGATGATGAAACGAAAAATTACACAAGCACTTTTTATTTTTATCGCAACATACGGCGTGCTGTTCGCCTTCGGCTATGGAGCAAAAAGGGAGTTTATAAAAAATGATATTAACCGCCTTTTTATGGAGCACTCGCAACACTGGCACGACAGCATAGCAAAGGTTAAAAAGATTCCCTTCATCTCCACCCGCAACTTCAATTCATACGAATATTTCGAAGCACGTCCCTGCACCATAGAGAGTGAAACAGGAATCTGCATAATAGCTGCAAAATATCAAATATCGGGTGACCAATACAAACACGATGTACAGATGACACAAAGTATATTCATCGAAAGCGTTTTTTTGGAAACCGGCTCACAGGATATTGCAACAATGGATTCTGTGTGGAAAAGTCAACTAAACGCCGCCGGCTACAATGTTGATGTTGCCTTGCAAATGAAGGTAAAGAGCCTGTTTCAAATGTTCCCCACACCCGACACCCTTATAACCAATGCAGAAACAACACTTTTGAGCGACAGGCAGTTGCAAGGCCGGAATATTTTTGTAACCGACACTGTGGGGTTGGGCTTTTGCAAGCAGGGCCTGATAGTGAGCAAAGTACATTTGCCAGCAACCACTGTAATAAAAAACTGCAATTTCTTCGACCGGGAATTTATGCTTGCAGCCACCATTGCCCTTATCTTCTTTGTGTTTGTATATATTAAGGTTATAAAAAAGAGTCGTACCACAATAATAAATGTACATAATACAAGAATAACCCTCGGCAACATAATCTACGACTGTGTCACCCGCACCCTGCACAACTCTACAAGCGGACAGAGCCTTAAACTGCCAGCCACACAGGCGCAGCTTATGGAACTGCTCGCAAAGGTCGAAGGGCACACGGCAACAAAAGCCGACATTTGCAGCAAACTTTGGGGGCTGAACGAAAAAGATGCAACAACAGCCTATAATGGTGTTTGCTGGCGTCTGCGCGAGAATTTGCATAAAATAGACGGAATAAGGCTCGTCACCATAAAGGATAAGGCCTTGCAGTTGGTTGTGGATAGTATAGATTAAGCAACATCCATATTATCACCTACAAAAGAAAGGATAGTATTATATTGCACCGATAAAAAGAGCCTATAATTTCTTCTTCGGTTCCACGTTAAGCCTGTAAATTACACGCAACATTGCGTAACGAGGTATTGTATTATACAACGTTTCTACCCTGCCCTGCGCGTTCAAGGTACGCTGCACATTGCTCAACTGTCCAAGAATATCGAATCCTTCCATCGCTACGACAAGGTTGCCGCCCGATAAAAAAGCACGCTCCACACGAGCGTTCCACACTACATCATTGGTGTTCATCTGTGCATCGTTATAACCGCGACGGCTGTAAACGGTGAGGTCGGTAGCTATATGTAGTTTAAGCGGTAATTTCCAATTTGCATAAATTCCATAGTTAAAATTGACACAGCTGATATTTTCAAAGCCGGCTCTATTACTTGTGGCATAATTCCAACGAGCATCGGCTTTTAGAGTGATACTGTTACCTCCTTCGCTATATTTTCCCTGTATGCCCTGCGACAGTGAGAAATTGCGCACACTGCTGCGCACACTCTCCGTTACTCCTTCAATGGCAATATAATCGGCACTGTTGGCGTATGTGGCTGCGGTGTTTGTCGACAGGAAAAAGCGTTGGTCTTTATCCACGGCACGAGAGAAGTCTACCGAACCGCCTGCCTGCCAATTTCCGCTAATGTTCCGCGGTTGATAGGTGCGTACGCCGGTAGTTGCATCGTAGGTGAGGCACTGCGCAACGGCATCTTTGTAGAGCGTATAATGCCCCTTCAACGACAGGTTGTATTGTGTGGCTCTGTTCCAGAAGTAACGATAAATGTTTACTTTGTGGGTTTTTGTGTTTTTAAGACCATTGTTACCTTCACGAATTACCAAAGGATTAGCATCGTCGCGCACGGGGAGAAGGTTCACCATTGAGGGTTCGGCAATGCTCATTGAGTATTCCAGCCCAAAGTCGTCGAATCCGTATCGCACACTCGGTTCAAAAGCTACCGTGGTGCGGGTGGAAAGGGTGTCGAGGGATGCGCGGCGATAATTCAAACGGTCGCGCTGTATGCGCCATTTGGGTACTAATTTTATATTGTGCTTATCGTTGAAAAAGAAATATGTAATCTCGATTCTTGGAATGTGGACACTTTTATGAGAAGTGGCACAAAGACTGTTTTGTGCATCGAGTGCGCGGTAGAATTCCTCGTCCGACGATGGCAACATTCCCAACGGCGGTGTATTCTCCTCACTATTCCAACCGCTGTTTCTGCTCAACAGATAATAATTAAGAAGATTGTCGGTGTAAACGTAATTATAGCTATACGCCAGATTTATGCGCAATGAATGCTCCCCTATTTTTCGGCGGTGGCGGTATTCTGCATTTGCCGATATATTATAATTGGTGCTTGGGCCATTGCCGTAGCGGTTCCGGAAGGTGTTTTTTTCCTCGCTTGCGGCATTGGGAAAATACAATGAATAATGAGAAAATACTTCATACTCCGATTTATTGAATTTACCACTGATATTCATTCGCACATAATCGGGAGTTCCGGGAATTGTGATGTATGAATTTGTTACTATATTGCCTTTTAAATAGCGGTTCTTCTCTATTCCCTTGTTATTGTTATAGTTGAGCAGATAGGCTGCACAGAAGGGCTTGTAGACACTCTCTTTGAGGCTGTCGAGCGTGGCACACATATAATTTTCGTCAATCGGTTGTGAAAATTCTGCTGCTGTAAAAGCCTTATCGCTACGCCCGTCGGCAAGCTCTCCGTAAATTCTAATATCAACCATTGCCATTGGTAATTTGAGCTCGGTTGTATGGTGGCTCATAATTTTTGTGCGCCCCGTTTCGTTGCCACTAGTGTGCCGACGATAGGTGTTGCCTGTTTGCAAGAAATTTTCGCTCGATGCTTTTTGCTTGTCGTCAATATCCTCGCGCAGGGCTTTTATGTTACCTGTATATTTCCACACACGTTTTTTATCTTTTAAAAGAAGTTCGGCACCGCCAAGTTTCATTGTTGTTAGCCCCGATGCAGCCCACGAAGGGTTCCAATCGCCCGATGTTCCCGGCTCACGCGTGTCGTTTATGTTATTGACATTCCCGTAAAGTGCCAAGCGTGAATGGTCGCTGAAACGCAGCCCGAAGAGCCTCCCCAACCATCGGTCGTGCGTTCCGTAACCGGCTTCGGCATTGGCTATCCAACCTACATTATAATCTTTCTTCAAATTAACATCGACCACCAAAGGAAGTTCACGTGTTTCGTCGCGTCCTGTGATATATTCGTATTCGGGAGCCTTTTCATAGACTTTTACCTTATCTACTATATATACCGGGAGATTTTTGAGCGCAACCGCTGCATCACCGTGGAAGAAGTCTTCGCCATTCACAAGCAGGCTGCTCACGAATCGGCCGTTCACGGTTATGCGACTGCCATCAAGCTGCACGCCGGGCAACAGTGCTATCAGTGCATCGAGCATAGAACCACTCGACAGTTGAAAAGCATCGGCATTATACACGATTGTGTCCCCCTTCATCACCATCTTGATTTTTGTCGCGGTAACGACAAATTCATCCAAATTCACCTGGCATTTTTTCTGCATAAAAACATCGCTGATAAGCTTATAATATTCACGCACCCCCGCCTTGCTTGTGTAATTTAAAAAGGTAGTTTCGTAACCTTCGTGTGTGAAACGAAAAATAAATTGTTTGTCGCGTGGCAGTTTAAATTTACGACGCGAAGATATATTCATCGGCTCGCCGTTAAAAAGAAAGGTTCTACTGCGCAATGTGTCGACCAAAGTGCTATCGGTGTTAAGCACTTCTATCTTTACATCGGGGATAAGTTCGTAGGTTAAATTGTTCATCACCCTACCGAAAAACATTAGGCTGTCGGCATTCTCCTGCCCGGCAACGTTACACACTGCTATGTGACAAAAAACAGATAGTAAAAGAAAAATTCTCTTGTAATTCATAATCCTCGTTTGTTTTTATTTGTGGGCAAAAGAACAAACTAATTAACGGGACTGCAAATTTTCCATCTTCCGTTTTACACACCCTATCTTTTATTTTGGCCCGAAAATGAAAGATAGGGAAACACAAAATAATAACATTGTGATTATCAAATATTTAACACGGGTGGGCAAAAACTATACTTTCAGGTTTAAGGGGATATTTTTCACAATTCTCATTGCCCAAAAGGGAATACAAACTATGAAAGACAGAATAATACAATGGGTAGATGATGATGGATAAAAAATAAAGATTGTCATCTTGCCCGCAACTGCCAGAAGGCAACGGCCGAGGCGGCAGCCACATTGAGCGAATCTACTCCGTGGGCCATAGGTATACGCACCACATAATCGGCAGCGTCGATTACCTCCTGTGCAAGCCCCTCGCCCTCGGTACCCATAATTATTGCCAAACGTTCCTCGCCCACAAGTGCCTCATTTTCTATCGACACGGAATTGTCGCTCAACGCCATTGCCGCTGTGCGAAAGCCGCACTCCTTCAACGCCTTGATGGGTGCATCGAGCCAAGCCCACGGCACAAGAAACACCGAGCCCATAGAGACACGCACCGCACGACGATTAAGAGGGTCGCACGACGAGCGTGTGAGCAGCACTGCGTCAATGCCCAGAGCCGCCGCCGAGCGGAATATGGCACCAATATTGGTTGTATCAACCACTCCGTCGATAACCACCACCCTGCGAGCGGCGCAGCACACATTCTCCACGCTGCGGGCTATCGGGCGACGCATTGCACAAAGAACGCCGCGAGTGAGCGTGTAGCCTGTGAGAGTTGCAAGAAGGTCGCGCTCACCTGTGTACACGGGTATATTGCCGCAACGCTCCACAATGTCGGCAGCGTCGCCGGTTATATGCTTCTGCTCACATAGAAGCGCAAGCGGTTCGTACCCCGCATCGAGCGCAACGCGAATTACTTTGGGGCTCTCGGCAATGAAAATACCCTTTTCGGGCTCCACGCACTTGCGTAACTGTGCCTCGGTGAGGGTGGAAAAAAGCTCTACCCCCGGGTGCGATAGGGATTTTATCTCTATTATCGGCATTATTCTGAATTTTGTGCGAAGATATTAAAAGAAGATATTATTTACAACCGAATTGTGGCGAATTAAAAAAATAGAACTATATTCGCATAGTTTGTAATTAAGAAACTATTTATGAAAAAAATTATTGTACCCAAAAGGGTTCCCGCAGCAGAGAGTGTTGACGAGATTGAAAAGATTTTTGCCACGTTGAATGGCGAGCCTGTTGCCATTTGCAATTGGCCCGCGGAGTTCCCCTATACTCCCGCTGTGAGTGTAAAACTTTTTCACAATGGAGAGAAATTGTATATAAAATTCGACGTGACGGAAAATGATATTCAAGCAAAGGTTGCCGAGGACCAAGGACGCACTTGGACCGACCCTTGTGTAGAGTTCTTTGTTTCGCCACAAGGGAATATGGATTATTACAATTTCGAGTGTACCTGCACCGGCAAGCTATTGCTCGCGTGGCACCCTGCCGACGAGCCGAAAGAGAGTGCTCCGGCCGAAGTGTTGAACAGCGTCGTGCGACACCCATCGCTTGGCACGGAGTGTTTCCCCCTGCGCAAGGGCGAGCATAGTTGGAGCGTGATTGAGATTGTCCCTGCCACTGCCCTCTTCCGCAGCGGTATTAACAGCTGGGAGGGCAAGAAGATGAGTGCCAACTTCTATAAATGTGGCGACGAGTTGCCCACTCCTCATTTTATTTCGTGGGCCCCGATAGAATGGAAAGAGCCGAGCTTCCACCGCCCGGAATTCTTCGGAGAATTGGAATTTGAATAAAAACCTAAATGTAACACAAAGAAACAGTGTGTCGTTTTTCAATTACGACACACTGTTTCTTTGTATATTCATCAGCCCTCCGGGGAGCACTACATTATAGGCGTAAGGAGCTCCGCAAAAAAGCCACAGATGCGGCTCCACAGTGAGCGTTCTTTGTAAATATCTTTCATAAGCAGGAAGCTCTCTTTTTTATCGCCGTCGATTATATTTTGTAATTCACGAGTATCCTGCTTGTCGAACACAAAAATATTAGTTTCGTAATCGTAACGCAAGCTGCGGCTGTTGAGATTGGCCGAGCCTACGGTCATAAATTTGCCATCGACACACATAACCTTTGAGTGATTGAACCCGCCGGTGTACATATAAACATTGGCACCGCGCTTCATCAGTTTATAGCCCACGCGCCAGACTCCGTCGGGAAGAAAGGGAATATCACCTTGGGCAGTGAGCATAATATCGACCTTAACGCCATCGTCTATCGCTTTTTTAATTGCCCTCTTTATTATGGGCGGCGGGAGAAAATAGGGGCTCACAACAACCACACTGTCCTTTGCCGAGCTTATTGCATTGGCGTATGCACGGCGAATACTCTTGGGCGTGCGACAAGGCCAACGGTCGACTACCGCCACCTGCGCCGTGCCCATAGAAGCAAGAGAGGGGTAATAATTGGCACCGCATATTTGTTGCCCCGTTTCGCGGTTCCACGTTTCGAGAAAAATATTTTGAAGGGCGGCAACAGCCTTTCCCTCTACCCGAGCGTGTATGTCGCGCCATTTGCCAATGCCTTCGAGCCCGGTGAGATAATAATCGGCTACATTTATTCCCCCTATATATGCTATTTTGCCATCTATTATCACAATTTTGCGATGGTCGCGCGAAACGGAGTGATTTATCCAAGGAAAAGTTATCGGGTCGAATTTTACAATCTCAATTCCGTTTGCCCTTATTTCTTCTATGTGCGACTTTTTAAGCGGGCGGTTATTGGACATATTGCCAAAAGCGTCGAAAAGTGCGCGCACCTCTACACCCTCTTTCGCTTTTTGGGCAAGCAGCCCCAAAAGCACGGCGTTTATCGAGTCGTTGCGAAAATTAAAATATTCAAGATGGATGTGATGCTTCGCCTCGCTTATGGCTGCAAACATATCTGCAAATTTAGCGTGAGCACCATTCAGAAGTTCCACGCTGTTACTGTCGGCAATCTCAATATTCTCCCCTTGCAGATACCCTTTGAAGGCCACCTCCGAGTCGGTGAAATTGCTGCGCTCAATGGGAACGAAACTTCCACACGAAGCAAACAACAGCACAGCTGTTGCAAGCAATATATATTTGGCAAATACTCTCATTATAAGCATCTTCTTGAAAAAACGGTTGCGAAGATACAAAAAATATACTATACACAGAAACAAAGAAGCCTCCAATATTTTTCATTTTTGGAAGAGCGCATAAGAGAATATTCGTTTTTTTTAGCTATCTTCGCAATATATTTAGAATTTATTTAATTTTTTGCAATATGATTTACGACGAGCGCGAAATGCGCCATCAGCACGTTATTGAGGCCGCAAAGCAGATGATGACTGCGGCACGCACTGCGCCCAAGGCAAAGGGAGTGGATATTATAGAGATTGCACTTGTCACCGACGACGACATTGTGGCACTGAGCAACGGGCTTCGCCAGATTGGCGAGAAAATGAACCGCGGCGGGCTTCAACGCGATGCGGAGAATATTCTGTCGGCCGAGGCGGTTCTGCTCATAGGCTCACGCGAAGAGGCAATGATGCTCAACTGTGCTTATTGTGGCAGCCTCACTTGCGACGCTCGCCCCGCCGGAGTTCCTTGTGCAATGAACACCATAGATGTTGGAATTGCTGTGGGCTCGGCCTGCGCAACAGCAGCAGACCTGCGTCTCGACACCCGCGTAATGTACTCGGTGGGATACGCTGCTCTGCAATTAGGATGGATGAAAGGGTGCAACTATGTGATAGGAATACCCGTGAGCGCATCATCGAAAAACCCATTCTTCGACAGGAAACGTAAACAATGACAGCCGACACACAAAATCTGTTCCTGCCTGCCGAGTGGCACGAGCAGGAGTTTGTACAGCTCACTTGGCCCCACGAAAATAGCGATTGGGCCTATATGTTACAGGAGGTTGAGGAGTGCTTCACCAACCTTGCAAAGGCCATAAGCCTGCGCGAGCAGTTGCTCATTGTCACTCCTTGCGAGGAGAAAACCCGCTACACTTTGCAACAGGCCGGTGCCACAATGGAGAATATACGTTTCTTCACTTGCGCCACCAACGACACTTGGGTACGCGACCACGCATTTATAACCCTTTTGGGTGACGACGGGCCGCACTACCTCGATTTTTGCTTCAACGGATGGGGCAAGAAGTTCGAGGCCTCGCTCGACAATGCCATAAACCGCAAACTTCACGATGCAGGCATTGTAAAGGGCACCTACCACAATCTTAACCACTTTGTGCTCGAAGGTGGCTCCATCGAGAGCGACGGTAAAGGAACGGTGCTCACCACCGGATGTTGCCTCACAGCCCCCAACCGTAACACCACCGACAAGGCACTGCTTGAAAAGGAGTTGTGCCAGATGCTCCGTTGCGAGCGTGTATTGTGGCTCGACCACGGAGAGCTCATAGGCGACGACACCGACGGACACATAGACACTCTTGCCCGCCTCACCCCCGACGACACCATTGTATATATGCAATACAACGAAGAGGACAGCGAGCAATACGACTGCTTGAAAAAAATGGAAGAGCAGCTTGCCACCTTCACCACAAAGGAGGGGAAACCCTATCGCCTTCTGCCCCTGCCCTCGCCTACACCCATATACGACGAAGAGGGGTTACGTCTGCCGGCCACATACGCCAATTTTCTCATAATGAACGGAGCAGTGCTCTACCCCACATACGCCCAGCCTGAAAATGACACAAAAGCTGCCGAGGTTCTCAGGACTGCATTCCCCGGCTACGAGATTGTGGGCATCGATTGCCGTGCGCTCATAAAACAGCACGGCTCACTGCACTGCGTAACAATGCAATATCCTGTAAAAAAATAAAAAAGATGGAGACTATAAAAGTAGGAATGATTCAGCTGTCCATTAGTGCTGACATTGAGAATAACAAAGAGAAACTTGCAACAGCAATACGCACAGCAGCCGATAAGGGTGCACAATTGGTGGTGTTGCAGGAATTACATAATTCGCCATACTTCTGCCAAGTTGAATCGACAGCCAATTTCTCTTACGCCGAGCCAATCCCCGGCCCCTCGACCGAGTTTTATGGCAAGGTTGCGGCCGAGTGTGGCATTGTGCTCGTAACCTCGCTTTTCGAGGCGCGCGCAAAAGGGCTCTACCACAACACCGCAGTAGTATTCGACAGCGACGGCAGCATCGCCGGCAAATATCGCAAGATGCACATCCCCGACGACCCTGCCTACTACGAAAAATTCTATTTCACACCCGGCGACATTGGGTTCCGCCCCATAAAAACAAGCATAGGAACGCTGGGCGTGCAAGTTTGTTGGGACCAATGGTACCCCGAAGGAGCACGCCTTATGGCTCTGCGCGGGGCCGACCTTCTAATCTACCCCACCGCCATAGGTTGGGAGAGTAGCGACACGCAAGAGGAGAAGGCGCGTCAATTGGGAGCGTGGCAGACTGTGCAACGCGGGCACGCCGTTGCCAATGGCCTGCCGGTAATTGCAATAAATCGTTGCGGTCACGAGCCCGACCCCTCTGGAATGACCAACGGCATACAATTCTGGGGACACAGTTTCATTGCCGGCCCGCAAGGAGAGTTTATCGCACATTTTGGCGAGGAGGAGCAGATTGAGGTTGTGGAGGTGAGCCTTAAACGTAGCGAAGAGGTGCGCCAATGGTGGCCTTTCCTGCGCGACAGACGCATAGAGGAGTACCACCCTATCACCAAACGTTTTTTAGACGAGGAGTAAAAACAGACTGATGAGTGAATAATAGAAGGTTCATTTTCACTTAATAAGGCAGTGTGTCATAATTAACAAACTTAAAGTAGAGGCTGACCCTAAGTAATATATACAAAGTAAACACCCTCGCCAGAGTATATTCTAGCGAGGGTGTAATGTCTTAAAAAGGGACTTTTGAGTCATCCTCTACTTGTTTTTAGAAATATCATTTTAAAGGCTGTCACTCTTAATTTCTACACCTTAACCGCCAAGGATTGAAGTATCCACTCAACATCGCGCAAACAATCCTGTAAATCCTGCTCGTGCTCCTCCTCTTCGGCCATAATGCGTTTGGCAATATCGCAAGTGGTGTAATCTATATTATTGGTAAAAGAGGCAATCTCTTCGTAGCGAATGACAGCGCAACGCTCGGCTGCAATATTCTCCTTCAACAAGGTTACAACATCGTTTTTTATGGGAGGGGAATATCGGCAACGTGCAAGCACAAGCCACTGCGCCGGGTCGAGCACCGGCACCCCTTCGAGCTGAATTATTCTGTCGGCAAGCATTTTTGCGTGGTTATATTCCTCCATTGCGTGTTGTTCAAACTCCCGTTGCACGTCGGAGCGCATTGCACCTTCTACAACAAGGCTGCCCACCCAATATTGATAATAGGCGAGCCACTCTTCGCTGAGCGCGGCATTTAGTTGGTCGAGTAATTTTGGAACCTCGATGCGCTGTCTTAATATTAAAATACTCTCTTTTGCCATAATGAAAAGATTTTATAACTACTATACTGCTTAAACAGAAATAACGCGGCATTTGTTCTTTGCCGTAAAATATTTACCCAAAAGCTCTTTAAGGAGGCAAAAAACCGGAAAAAGAGGGTAAAAATCCCGCATATTAAAAATAATAAATAAATGTTATTTATATTCCTGTGCTTTTATAATAAAAATTATTACTTTTGCAGAAAGATTGTAAACTACACTATTTTAAGATATGAAACTGGCAGTTGCCACAAAACCCACCTTTTTTGTCGAGGAGGACAAAATTATCACTCGACTATTTGAAGAGGGGATGGACTATCTGTTCCTCTATAAAGAGTACCCCCATCCTCAATTCATCGAGAGGTTGTTGAGCCTTATTCCCAAGAAGTATCACAAACGCATATTTTCGTGCAATGGCCGCCTGATGCAGGAGTACACTCTTGCAGGAACACTCTTTTCCCTCTCTTCGAACCCTCCTATGGGCAACGAAAAGGGTAAATTGGTGGGCTATGCTCACAATCTCAAAGAGCTTGGCGACCTGCGCAACATTTACGACATTGTATGCTTCGGCCCGCTCGGCCGCACATTCCACCAGAGTGCCGAACTTAACGAGATTGGGAAGAAGATGATTAACAAAAAAACGTGGGCCTATGGAAATGTAGACGAATCGAACCTGAAACGTCTGCCGGCCTATGGATTCGGCGGTGTTATACTCGACGAGCAATTGTGGGCCAATTTCGACGCTTGTCGCTCGACCGATTATACAGAACTCATCGACCGATTCAAGCGTTTGAAGAAGGTTATCGACAAACTTTAACAGAAGAGACAAAGAATAAACAAATAACAAACTAATTGACTATATTATGAACAATACCCCCTACATGGTGTTTGCAGGTACAAAATCGCGTTACCTCGCAGAAGAAATTTGCAAAGAACTTGGTTGTGAATTAGGACAGATGAACACCACCTATTTTGCCGATGGTGAATTTGCCGTATCTTATGAGGAGTCTATCCGCGGAAAGAATGTATTTCTTGTACAATCGACCTTCCCAAATTCGGACAACCTTATGGAGCTGTTGCTGATGGTGGATGCTGCCAAACGTGCTTCGGCAAAAAGCATCGTTGCAGTAATGCCCTATTTTGGCTGGGCGCGTCAGGACCGCAAGGATAAGCCCCGCGTTTCAATAGGTGCCAAGCTCGTTGCCGATCTTTTGAGCGTTGCCGGCGTGAGCCGTGTCATCACAATGGACCTGCACGCCGACCAGATTCAAGGTTTCTTCGATATTCCCGTAGACCACCTCTATGCATCTATGGTGTTTGTTCCCTACATCAACTCTTTGAAGCTCAAAGACCTTGTGATTGCAACACCCGATGTAGGCGGTTCCAAACGTGCCAGCGCATATTCAAAATGCCTTGGCGTGCCTCTGGTACTTTGCCACAAGACACGTGCAAAAGCAAATGTGGTTGATACTATGCAGATTATCGGTGATGTTAAGGACAAGAACGTGGTACTTGTCGACGATATTGTGGACACTGCCGGCACAATCTCAAAAGCAGCCAACCTTATGATGGAGAATGGTGCAAAATCGGTTCGCGCCATTGCATCGCACTGCATTATGTCGGGTAACGCATCGGAACGTGTACGCGAATCGGCTATGGAGGAGATTGTATTTACAAACAGTATCCCCTACGACCGCGGTTGCCCCAAAGTGAAACAGTTGTCCATCGCTCGCATTTTTGCCGAGGCAATCGAGTGCGTATTAAACAACCAATCGATTAGCAAACAATATATCTGCTAATTTGTTAATAAGGAATGAAACAGATTTTTGTATTATTATTTACGGCACTTGCACTCTTTGCCTGCAACAATCCCGAATATAAAATAACGGGTAGCATAGAGGGTGCAGTCGATGGCGACACGGTTCTGCTTGGATATTCGAGCAACGGAGTAGATTTTACCACCGTGAGCAAGAGTATTATAGAGAATGGAGAATTTCATTTTCAGGGCAAGCAGGATGGTTGCAAAATTTACTATATAGGTTACGAGAATGGCGAAGTGCCCATATATGCCCTATTTTTCCTCGAAGGGGGTGATATTAAAGCCGATATTGGCACTAATTACAGCAACATCGTCGGCTCACCAATGAATGACCTTAATATTGAGATTGAGGAGAAGTTGGAAAGCTATGTTATGAAGATGCTTAATTATCAGGACATTCTCTACCGCGACAGCACATTGACTGCCGAAGAGAAGGCCGAACTTGACAACAAGAATTTTGTTGCACAGAACGAGGCTATGGCGTATGTGCAGGATGCCATCAGAGAGAATATCAATAATATGATGGGCCTTTTCCTGCTTGTACAATATAGCGACCTCTTCGACAATAAAGAGCTTGCCGAATTGCTTGCAGCCGTGCCCGAGGAGAATAGAGACAGCGACAATAACCCACTGTACGAAATTCTGCTCGAAACACAGGAATACAGAAACTCCCCCGGCACCATAGACGAAATTATAAACTCGATAGAGGAAGATGGTGCCAATGTCGAAAATTACGACAATAGTGAGATTGTAGAGTAATATTACTATCGCACTATACAAGAAAGAGAGATGCTGTGAGGCATCTCTCTTTCTTGTATATATAATAATGTATAGCTTTGTACTCGGTTGCGCATCAATACTGCTCCTTTTCGTTAGGAAAGTCACAGGCTTTTACATCGCCCACATAATTACCCACTGCATCGGTGATTACAGAATGAAGGTCGGCGTAACGACGAAGGAAGCGTGGAGTAAAATCGGCTGTCATTCCCAGCATATCCGCATACACAAGCACCTGCCCATCGACATTGCCGCCGGCACCAATACCAATCACCGGAATATCAAGCTCCTGCGCTACGGTTGTACCAAGTGCTGCTGGTATCTTTTCAAGCACAATGGCAAAGCAACCGGCCTCTTGCAACAAACGAGCATCGCGACGCAGTTTCTCGGCCTCTGCCTCGTCTTTTGCACGCACGCTGTATGTTCCGAATTTGTTTATACTTTGCGGGGTGAGTCCAAGGTGTCCCATAATGGGAATTCCTGCATCGAGAATTTTGCGCACCGAGGGGAGTATCTCTTCGCCACCTTCGAGTTTGAGTGCATCGGCGTGACTCTCCTTCATTATGCGTATGGCATTTTTTACCGCCTCGTCGGCATTAACCTGATATGTACCAAAGGGCATATCCACTACCACAAGTGCACGTTTAACACCGCGCACTACCGATTTTGCGTGATAAATCATCTGGTCGAGGGTAATTGGCAGAGTTGTTACGTTACCGGCCATCACATTGGAGGCCGAGTCGCCCACAAGAATGGCATCTACTCCGGCACCGTCTATAAGCATAGCCGTTGTATAGTCGTAGGCGGTGAGCATTGCTATTTTCTCGCCCTTACGCTTCATTTCTATAAAGCGATGGGTTGTTACTTTGCGTGGGTCTTCTACAATGTATTTTGACATATTATCTATTTTTTATTTTTTGCATTTGAAGGTTTGCAGCATTTATGCTGCAAAGGTATTGCAAATTTATTTAATAATGGAATTTATTGGGAAAATAACTAAAAAACAGGTGTTTTTTGCGCTTTTTTGAGTAAATTAGCGAGTTCTATCAGGGAAAAGGGAGAAAGAGAGAAAAGATGGAAGAGATAAAGAATTTAGAGGTATTCAGAGCTTCGGCCGGGTCGGGAAAAACTTTTATTCTGGCCGTAAAATATATTATTCTGCTCATAAAGCAGCCCGATGCCTACAAGCATATAGTTGCCGTTACGTTCACCAACAAGGCGACAGGCGAAATGAAGGAGCGTATTTTGAGCCAGCTATATGGCATTGCCTATAATCTGCCTTCGTCGCAGAGCTATATGGAGAAGATGCGCGAGGCCTACCCTCAATTATCGCCCGAAGAGATAAGCGAGCGGGCAAGAGTGGCGCTCAATCTCATTCTTCACGACTACGGACACTTTCGCATACAGACGATTGACTCTTTCTTTCAATCGGTGCTGCGCGGCCTTGCAAAGGAGCTTGAGCTTAATGGCGATGTTGAATTCTCGCTCAACGGAGAGGAACTGCTCGACGAAGCTATCGACACGTATATTAAACGCCTCGACGAGGGGTCGGCCGAAATTAAGCAGATTATAAACTTTATAGAAGAGAACCTTAACAACAATAAGACGTGGCGGATTGATAAATCCATAAAAAGTTTCGCACGCAACCTGCTCAAAGAGGAGTATCAGGAGCGTGGAGCGAAGTTGCGCGAGGAGATTGAGGAGGATAATGGCAACAGACTAAAAGAGTTCTACAAAGAGGTAAAGGCAATAGAAAAGGAGATTACCGAGCGGATTAAGCAGATTGCCGCAACATTTTTCACTCTTGTTCAAGGATACACAGCGGGCGACTTTTTCGGAAAAACACGTGGCGGCGTATGGGGCTTTTTCGAGAAGATGAAAAGCGGAGATATTATAGCAATGAGCGATAAAATTGCCGCGCTCATCGAAAATCCCGGGAAAATATCGTCGGTGGCGGCTGTCAACGACAAGATTGCCGCCCTGCTTGCCGAAGCAAAGAGCATTGAAGATGAGAAGAGCATTACGCTCAACAGTTGTCGTCTGTCGCTCGACAAATACCATCAGCTGGGGCTTCTAAACACGGTTGCAAAGACCTTAAAAGAGGAGAATGGCCGAGAAAATCGTTTCCTGCTTGCCGAGACAACCTATTTTCTCAGCAGTATGATTACAAATAACACCTCTTTCATATTCGAGAAGATTGGCACGGAGATTAACCACATATTCATCGACGAATTTCAGGATACATCCAAATTACAATGGAACTGCTTTAAAATTCTGCTCGACGAGGTTATTGCCCGCGGAAATTACAATCTTATTGTGGGAGATGTCAAGCAGTCTATTTACCGGTGGAGGAACAGCGATTGGAATATAATGAACAATATTGAATCCTTCCACCCGGAAACTATAAAGATTGTATCGCAGGATGTGAAGAAAGGGGGCATTGAATATAAATCGACCAACTACCGCAGCAGCCGTCGCATAGTGGAATTCAACAATCTTCTGTATAGTTGCGCCACAAAGGCAATTGCCTCGGAATTTGAGGAGAAGGTGGGCTGCGACATTGAGAAACTCACCCGTGCGTATCGCGATGTTCAGCAGGCACTGCCCGACAAACGTGGCAACGAGGGGTATGTAGAAATAAGAGAAATAGAAAAGGAGAACCCCAAAGGAGGAATGGCTGCCGATGGAATTGCACAATTGATAAAGACTCTGCACGAACTTATCGATGAACGTGGCGTTGCCCCAAAAGATATTGCCATTCTGCTGAGAGGCAACGATATTATCTCCGACATTGTGGAGGCGTTCAAGGCTCACTTCCCCTCGCTCAAAATTGTGTCGAATGAGGCCTATCGTCTATCGGCATCTACCACCGTGCAGCTGATTATTGCAGCAATGAGGCATATTGCCACGCCCGACGATGATATTAACCTTGTACACTTTATAAAGCTATATTACAAGATTATAGAGGGGAGGGATTGCGACATTTGCTCGTTAATAAACAAGGAGGAGCGTTTGGCGATGCTTCCGCCCGACTATTTAGAGGAGTTGCCCTATCTTAAAGGGTTGCCCGTATATGAACTTATAGAGAAACTTATTTCTCTTCTGAACCTTTCTGCCATCGAGGGAGAGGAGGCCTATCTATTCTCGTTCCTCGACCAAGCGGCACAATGTATAAACAGCAAGAGTACCGACATTAACGGCTTTCTCGATACGTGGAGCGAAAAGCTATGCGACGAGACAATTCCGGCAGCAACAAGCGACAGTGTCACGGTGATGACCATTCACAAATCCAAGGGGTTGGAATTTCCCACGGTAATACTCCCCTTCTGCGATTGGGAGTTGACAGGACTGCCCAACAGCACATTGTGGTGCGAGCCTTCGGAAGCACCGTTCAATAAATTAAGCCTGCTGCCGATAAACAGGCAGGAGAGTATGCTGCAATCAATATACGCCAAGGAGTATAACAACGAACTGCTGTATCAGATTGTAGACAACCTGAATATTCTGTATGTTGCCACCACCCGCGCAAAGGATAATCTCTATATTTTCACCGACGGAACGGGAGGGCGCGGATACACAATGTCGAAACTGCTGAACAGCATCACAGAGAGCCTGAAAATGCTCGACGGCTCATCTTTCGACAAAGGGGAGAAGGTCTATCGCTACGGCGAGGTTGTGGCAACAAAAAACAGTTGCGGAGAAAAGGAACAGGAGAGAGAAAATCCATTTTCAGCAAAAGAGAGCGTGATAATGCAGAATTTTGCCTACTACGACAACCGGCTCACCTTCAAGCAATCGCGCGAACTTGCACGCTTCCTTGCGAGCGACAAGAGCGAAAGGCGCAATTACGACTCGGCTGCACGCGGCGAGCTTATGCACAGTATTCTCGCTCAAATAAACACCGGAGAGGAGTTGCCGCGTTTGCTCAACAAAATGCTTATCGATGGGAGTATTTCCACCGAAAAGGAGAAGAACTACATAAGGAGCATTATAGAAAAAGCCATTGCACAGCCTGTTGCCTGCGAGTGGTTCTGCGGCCGTTACAGGCTCTTCAACGAGCGTGCCATCCTGTGCAAAGGGTTCGACAGGGAGAGAACCACCTTCCGCCCCGACAGGGTGATGGTGGGCAACGACGAGGTTATTGTGGTCGATTATAAATTTGCCAAAAAGAGCCCGAAGCACAAAGAGCAGGTTGCCGAGTATATGAAACTTTTGAAAATGATCGGATATACCAATATAAAAGGCTATGTGTGGTATGTCGACAAAAATGAAATTGAGGAGGTTGGTGTATGAAAAACTTTTTAGAAACTGTTGCCGACGATTTATTCAATCGTTATAATGGAAATTTCGAGGGAATGGCCATTGTCTTCCCCAACAAGCGTGCAAGCCTCTTCTTCAACAACTATCTGTTGCAAAGAACGGGTGAGAAGGCAATTTGGAGCCCGTCGTATATAACCATCAGCGAGTTGTTCGAGCAAAGTTCCGACTATGTGATTGCCGACCCTGTGTTGCTCGTGAGCCGCCTTCACAAGGAATATGTAAAGTACACCGGCAGCAACGACACCCTGGATACTTTCTACTATTGGGGCGAAATGCTCATAAGGGACTTTGACGATATTGACAAAAACCTTGCCTGTGCCGAACAACTATTCTCGAATATAAAAGATTTGCGTGCATTGGGAACGGCAAAGGATATTCTGGAACCGGAGCAAAGGGACGCAATTATGCGATTTTTCTCGAACTTCAAGCCCGAGGAGGAGAGTGTCATTAAAGAGCGTTTCACCAGAGTGTGGGAAGTGCTCTACCCTATCTACACTTCATTCAAGGAGAACCTTAAAAGCGAAGGCGTTGCATACGAGGGTATGCTTTACAGGGATGTTATTGAGAATTGCCAAGAATTGAAATTCTTGCACGACAAATATGTGTTTATTGGTTTTAATGCTCTTAACGGCGTTGAGAACAAGCTGTTCGATATTCTTAAAAAGGAGAAGGAGACTCTTTTTTATTGGGACTACGACAAATATTATATCGATAATCGGCAGCACGAAGCCGGACACTTTATGCGCAAGAATCTTGCACGCTTCCCAAATGCGTTGGGGAAAGGGTATTTCGACAATCTTACCGGCGAGAAGGAGATTACATTCGTGTCGGCCAACAGCGACAATATACAGGCCCGATACGTTTCAACTTGGTTGCAAGAGAATTTAAGCGAGAGGGAGATTGACACTGCCGTTGTATTGTGCGACGAGACAATGCTGCAATCTACGCTGCACTCACTGCCCGACGAGGCCAACGGCAGGCAGTTACAACATCTTAATGTGACAATGGGCTTCCCCATTGCCCACACGCCTATATACACCCTTGTGAAACTGTTAGTGGATTTACAGGTGCGCGGCTACGACAAGAAACAAGGTAAATATACTCTGGTGGCGGTAGAGAGTATTCTTAAACACCCTTATATTGCAGCGTGCAGCCCGCAAGCATACGAACTGCGCGAAAGGCTGTTGAGAGAAAAACGGTTCTTCCCCTCAACCGAGGAGTTGTGTGCCGATGATATTTTAGAACTATTGTTTAACCGCACCGAGGATAATGCCGAGTGGATAAAGAATATATCCACGCTCATATATGCCATTGCCAACGAGAGGGCCTCTATGAACGATATTTCAAACGATATATACGAAGAACTCTTTTGCGAGGCTTTGTTAAAGGCTCACAGCCAGACGCTTCGCCTTCTCTCGCTCATAGAGAAGGGTGAGTTAAATATGCAGCAGGCAGCCATCGGCAATCTGCTTGTGAGAATTATATCACAATTAAGTATGCCTTTCCACGGAGAGCCAATTGTGGGCTTGCAGATTATGGGACTGCTCGAAACACGCAACCTCGACTTTGAGAACCTTATAATTTTGGCGGCCAACGAAGGTAATCTGCCCAAGAGCAGCAGCGACAACTCCTATATACCCTATAATCTGCGCCGTGCATTCGGCCTCACATTGAGCGAGCACCGCGACTCCATCTACGCCTACTACTTCTATCGTCTGCTGCAAAGGGCAAAAAAGGTGACCATTCTTTACAACAGTTCCACCGAGAGCAAGACCAAGGGCGAGTGCTCGCGCTTCCTTTTACAGATTTTGGGCAGCAATTTCAATGTGAAGCGTGTGAAATTGGAGGCCAAGCAAAGCAACAGCGACATTGTGCCGCAGGAGGTGGAAAAGAACCCCGAGATTATGCAGAAACTGCATAATCGTTTCAACCTTGCCACAAATAAAGATGCCGCGGTTCTCTCTCCGTCGGGAATAAACCGCTACCTCTCCTGCAATTTAAGATTCTTCTTCTACTACATAATGAACCTATCGGAAAAGGAGGAGATTGATACGGAATTAAAGCCAACAGACTTTGGCAACATTTTCCACACTGCGGCCGAATTGTTGTATAATGAGATTTTAAGGACAAACAACGGCACTATCGATAAGTCGGACTTTGAGAAGTATATAAAAACACCGCAATTTCTCTACCGTTTCATCGACGAGGCTTTTGTGGAAAAATTCTTCAAACGGGGCAATAAGCCTGTGTACAACGGCGAGCAATTTATCAACAAGGGTGTGTTACACGATTTTCTGCATCGACTTGTGAAAATGGATAATGCCTACACGCCATTTAAATATGTGGGTAGCGAGAAACTTGTGCGCTTCCCCTACACGGTGAAAGGGAGGAACGGAGAGGATATTAAGTTGAATATTGGCGGCATAATAGACCGGGTAGACATTAAGGAGGGCACGCTCAATATTGTGGACTACAAGACCGGTGGCGGAAAAAAGGATACAAAGACCTCTTTGGAGAATATCTTTGCTAATGAAGGCACAAGTTCGGGCTACCGCTTTCAAGCGTTGCTCTACTCCGTTGCCATTATTGAACTGCTTAACAAGAATGAGAATTTCGGCACCGACAAGGAGTTGTCGTGGATTGAGGAGATAAAGAAAACCAACATTAAACAGGTGGTTCCGTCGCTCCTCTATATTCACAAGAAAGCTAATGCCGAAAGGGAGGATTTTATAATTGACATTGACAAACAGCCTATCGACGATGTTGCTGCCTTAAAAGATGAATTCTTGGAGAGGCTGCAATGTGTGTTACAGGATATTTTCGACAGCAACAAGCCCTTTACAGCCACCGAGAATAGGGAGCGTTGCACCTATTGCGAGTATCGTAATATTTGTGGGCGGTAACTTGCGCTCCAATATTATACCAAAAGTAATATATACAAAGCAAACACCCTCGCCATAGTGTATTCTGGCGAGGGTGCGATACCTTTATAAGGGGCTTTTGGGTCAGCTTTTTTTATTTTTTATATAATGATTACTCCTCAGTTTGGAAAGAATCATACACAGTCTGGAAAATCGCTTTTACATCATCATAAGCCAATCCCTCGTAAGTAGAAGTGATGTCCTCTTCCGAAATTACAGCACCGTTCAATGTTGTAACGCCCTTGCAAGAAGTACAAGCACCATCAGCAAATTCAGCTGTAATAACAACTGTTGCCTTGCCGGCAGCATCCATATCCATAAAGTATGTGAGAACAATCTTGTCGGGAGAAGAAGTATCCAAGCCCGCTGTTACCTCAGCATCGGTACCACCATCACCAGTGTCACCTGCACCGCCGCCGTTAGCGCCGTTAAGCATTGCATAATACAAATAATCGTTGTTGTTGTCATCATCACTGCAAGAAGTGAAACAGATTGCACCACACAAAAGGAATGCAAACATCAAAAATGATTTTTTCATAATTTTTTAAAATTTTAGATTATTAAATAAATTTTTAGCATTGCAAATATAAGGATAGTAGTAGTAGCAGTAGTAGAACAAATTGGTTCAACTTTACATAACCAGCATTATCTCCATTGAAACAGATTTTACTAAATTGTAATATGCACATTTTGCATAAAACCACAAGTTGTGCATTTTTTGCACAAGTTGATTTATTTCTTGGTATATGTAAATTTTGCACATACCAATAAAGTGAATTATTTTTGTATTGATTATTCATTAACCAACAGAATCAATGACCAACGAAACACCAATTCTCAACAACCACAACAAGGCAGAATACCCACCTATGCACACAGCCGAGCACATACTGAACCAAACGATGGTGAGAATGTTCGGCTGCGAGAGAAGCCGCAACGCCCACATTGAACGCAAAAAGAGCAAGTGCGACTACACACTCGCAAACGAACCAACCGCCGAACAAATTGCCGAAATTGAGAGCCGCGTGAACGAGGTAATTTCCCTGCACCTTCCCGTGAGCATCGAATATTGCACACGCGAGAATGTGCCCGCCACAGTGGACCTTGGCAAGCTGCCGGCCGACGCAAGCGACACGCTGCGTCTTGTGCGTGTGGGCGACTACGACATTTGCGCTTGCATAGGCACACACGTTGAGAACACCTCCGAGATTGGGACATTCAAAATAATAAGCCACAGTTGGGAGAATGGAACCTTGCGCCTGCGATTCAAATTATTGTAGCACCTATATACAAGCTGTTGCTTAAAATTAAAACAGGAATAATCCTAATTTTTGAGCATTTTTTTATAACTTCGCGGTCGTAAAAAGCATAGAATGTTCAACAAGGAGCAAATAGTTGTAAAAGCGGGCAGACAGGGCACATTAAAAGAGATGTGCCACGATATTTTTGCATCCATAAAAGAACTTAACGCCCTTAAAATAACATTCTTCGGCCTGCCCGAGAGTAACAAAGAGTATCTGCTCATAAACCGCGAGCTCCACAATATTGTAAAGGAGTACTTTGGGGAAGTTTCTCCGCTTGTCAGCTTCATTGCCCAAAAGAGCAGTTCGAGCACACTCATTGCCGAGGTTACCTACCTTGTCGACACGGATGCCCACATCACCCACCACAGCCGTTACAAAATTCTTGAACGTGGCGCAACAAAAGAGCTGATAACCGAGGGAATTATACCTGCCGATATTTCGGCAACCACCTTTGAACAGGCAAAAGATATATTCATCGCAATAGAGGATATTCTCACAAGCGAAGGGTTCCGCATAAGCGATATTTACCGCCAATGGAACTACATAGAGGATATAACAATCACCAACGACGGCAGCCAGAATTATCAGGAATTCAACGATGCACGCAGCCTCTTCTACTCCAAGGCAAAATGGAGCAACGGCTACCCTGCCGCAACAGGCATCGGCACCAGCCGAGGCGGAATAATGATTGAGCTATACGCCATAAAAGGCACCACTGTGGCCAACAGCCCCATCGATAATCCATTGCAGGTAGCGGCGCACAACTATTCGCAAAGTGTGCTCGAAGGCAAGGTGATGAAAGAACTTGCCGAGCGCACCACCCCAAAATTCGAGCGTGCACGCATTCTTGGCAACATCATATATATATCGGGAACCGCAGCCATAAAAGGAGAGCGCAGCACCGAGAGTGGCAACACCGTGGCCCAAGCAGAGCTCACAATGCAGATAATGAACAATCTAATATCGAAGGATAATATCCCCACTCCCTGCAACGGTGCCGCATACGACCTTTTGCGCATATACATAAAGAACGAAGAAGCAATCCCCGCAGTAAAAGAGTATATGAACGCGCACTACACCAATGTGCAAAAGCACTATCTTGTGAGCGACATTTGCCGCCCCGAACTACTCATAGAGATTGAGGGAGTGGCCCACACGCTGTAACAACAATCGAAAGTAAAGTTAAAAAACAATCCGCCGGCAAACAACCTTGCCTGCATACTCATTATACACATACGACGGCACACAAAGAGGCCGACGCAAATTTATGTATAACCTTTTAAACAAAAATCACAATGAGTATGCCTATGAAACGCGGAGCACAGCAATGGCTCCCCAGCATTTTCAACGACTTCTTCGGCAGCGACCTTATGGCACGCACCGGCAGCACAGCACCCGCAATCAACGTATTCGAGACAGAGAAAGAGTATATAATCGACGTTGCCGCACCCGGAATGAAAAAGGAGGATTTTTGCATTAACCTGAACCCCGACAACGACCTCTGCATCACAATGGAGAAAGGCTGCAACTGCAAGAAAGATGGCGAGGATTGCAAGTGCGACGAAAAGAAAGAGAGCGAAAAATGCAAAGACGACAAGTGTTGCGAGCACAGCGACGCAAAAGGTCGTTATCTGCGTCGCGAATTCTCCTACACAAAATTCCAGCAGACACTTATACTGCCCGAGGATGCCGACACCGCCAACATTAAGGCAAAAGTACACCACGGAGTATTGCACATAGATATTCCCAAGAAAACTCCAAGCAAAGCCCAACAGATGAGCAAGGAGATAAATATAGAATAAAAATCACCGAAGAAGGCCGGTAAGAAAAGAATTACACTTTCAGCCGGCCTTCCATCGCAAAGAACGCAGATACTCCTTGCGCTCGGGAGATATTCGCAAGCTCTCCACCCCCTTCTGAATAGCCTTATTATGCACGTTGCGTGGCAACATCCGTTGCTCTATATAAGGCAGCGCACTATCCCACTGCTTCACCAGCGCAAAGCTGAAATACCACGCCACAGCCATCATCACATAATACTCGGCAGTGGGAACTGTTGCAACATCGCGCAACATACTCTCTTCAAAATCATCATCGAGAAAATAGGTCATCGAGGCAACAACACCATAGCGACGCACATACTCCCGTTCATCACTCAACCATTTGCGCACAAAAGGATAGAGAAGCAAAGCATTGCCCGCAAAAGCCTTGGGACGCAGTTGGTCGCACACAGCCCAATTGTCGACAAACGGCAAAAAGCGGTCGACAAGGGCAAGCACCTCTTCCGTCGACACTTTCAATTGCGACAGCAAGAGGCTGTGCAACAAATTCTCCTCAAAATAGCAGTGAGGCAACTGCTCCATAAACTGTGCAGCCGAGCCGTCGCGCAACATCTCCCGTGCCAATGCCCGCAACTGCGGAGTGCGCACACCTATTATGCGGGCACGTTCCACCGTGGGCAATAGCTTCGCCGTGAAAAGGGCAAAATCCCCATCGCTCATCTCCTTTAAACGAGAAACTATCATAGAATAAGGTAATATGTTAGCGAAGATAGTGACAAACGAAATACAATCACAAAAAAACGGGCACAAATAACTTACATTGAGAATAAAATTATTACATTTGTTCATAAAGAACAAAACCGAAAAACACATGCTCAAAAAACTATTCGGGTTCGAAAAGGGAACCCATAACCTGCGCACCGAAATAATGGCAGGTGCAACAACTTTTCTCACAATGGCCTACATTCTGGCTGTGCAACCAAGCATTATGGAGAATGCCGGTATGGACAAAGGCGCAGTGTTCACCGCAACAGCTCTCATAAGCGCACTTGCCACACTGCTTATGGCACTGTATGCCAAGTTGCCCTTTGCGCTTGCTCCCGGTATGGGGCCCAACGCCTTTTTTGCCTTCACCATTTGCGTAGTAATGGGATACTCCTGGCAATTTGCGCTCACCGCGGTGCTTTTAGAGGGACTCATTTTCATATTACTCACAATAACAAACTTGCGCGAGAAGATACTGAACGCCATTCCCGAATGCATAAAGAATGCCATTGGAGCCGGTATAGGACTTTTTATAGCGTTTATCGGTCTGCAAAGCGCGGGTGTTGTAGTAAACAGCGATGCTACACTTGTTGAGCTTGGCAACATTACAAACGGCACTGCATTGCTCTGCATCATAGGCCTGTTGCTAACATCTATACTTATTGTGCGCAAAGTGTCGGGAGCGTTGCTCATAGGTATTATCGCAACCACGCTCATAGGTATTCCGTTGGGAATAACGGAATTGAAAGGAATATTCGACGCTCCACCCTCGATAACTCCCATACTCTTCAAGTTCGATTTTTCACAAATTCTCACAAAGGATATGCTAATCACGGTTTTCATACTCCTTTTCGTGGATATGTTCGACACCATAGGCACCCTCATTGGTGTAGCCACCCACGCAAATATGTTCGACAAGAACGGCAAGTTGCCCTGGATAAAAAAGGCCTTTGCGGTGGATGCAGTGGGCACAACCGTGGGAGCTATGATGGGTTGCAGCACCGTAACCACATTTGTGGAGAGCGCGTCGGGAGTGCAACAGGGCGGCCGCACAGGCATCACCTCGTTCACAACCGCACTATGCTTCCTTTTAGCAATATTTTTCGCTCCATTCTTTATGTCGGTTCCGGCTGCAGCAACAGCACCGGTAATGATTATTGTGGGAGTGATGATGATGGCCTCGTTCAAAAAGATTGAAATTTTCGATTATAGCGAGTCTATTCCGGCATTTATCTGCGTGGTATTTATGCCTCTCTCCTACTCTATCTCCAACGGCATTATGCTTGGCATTACAAGCTATGTCATAATTAACGTTGCAAGCGGAAAATGGAAAAAGGTGAGCATTGGCAGTGCTATTCTCGCTATACTCTTTATTCTTAAATTTATAATATAAGGTATAAGGAATTTTTCATAATAGAGAAGAAGATGACTAAAAAGTGTATTTCTTCGTTACGCTTGCCTTCAAAATCCTCATTTACACATAGTAAACTCCGGTTTTTCGGGCTATACAAGCCTTGAACTACATCTTTTTATTCATCTCCTACACAAAAGAGGCCGCTAAAAAATACTTTTTAGTCGGCCTCTTTTTTCATACACCGGCTATTAAGGGTTCGGTAGAAATTTATAGTGGATACTACTATTTATTTGCTAAATATTCTTGCTTTTAACTTCTCGGTGTCCCGCGAGTCGTTCTTGCTTTAAACAAATTGTTTTATATGTTCTTTTGTACCCAAAAGAACCAAAAGGTCCGGCACACGAGTACGTTCAAGTCGCTCACGCCTCGGCTCGCGAATTGCTGCGCAATATCCCTCGTTCGTTCCTCGCTTGGCATTAAAGGCTGTTCGTCGAAGTTAAGGGGCTCCGGAAGCGTGCGGTATTGCGTTGTGTAAAAATTAACGGCATACCGCACTATGTCCTCGCTTGTTTCCTTAACTTCGACGGCCTTTAATTCTTTCTCTTACGGTGCCGGTTATTTTTTAGAATTACCACTGCTGATATACTACACAATAATTAAAGATTTATTGGTCCACAACTTTTTGCTATTGAGCCATATTAAGGACGATAAATTTTGCACTTAAATTCCTTTTGAATACAGGGGAAATATCTACAAAACCGATAAAGGTTTATCCGAAAAATTACTCAACAATCTCACAATAGCATAGTAAAAGTCACAAAAAAACGGCCCCCAAAATTGGGAGCCGTTCATCTGTAACGTTAAGTCGATTAAGCGTTAACTGTTGCCATGTGAGCGATAAGATCGAGAACCTTGTTAGAGTAACCAATCTCATTGTCGTACCAAGAAACAACCTTAACGAAAGTATCTGTCAAAGCGATACCTGCTTTTGCGTCGAAGATTGAAGTACGAGTGTCACCCAAGAAGTCAGAAGAAACAACAGCGTCCTCTGTGTAACCAAGGATACCCTTCAACTCACCCTCGGCAGCCTCTTTCATAGCAGCGCAAATCTCTGCGTATGTAGCGGGCTTAGCCAAGTTAACAGTAAGGTCAACTACTGAAACGTCCAATGTGGGAACGCGCATAGCCATACCTGTCAATTTACCGTTCAAAGCGGGGATTACCTTACCCACAGCCTTTGCAGCACCGGTAGAAGAAGGAATGATGTTGCCGGCAGCAGCACGACCACCTCTCCAATCTTTTACAGAAGGACCGTCAACAGTCTTCTGTGTAGCTGTTGTAGAGTGAACAGTTGTCATCAAACCATCGGTGATACCGAACTTGTCGTTCAAAACCTTAGCGATGGGAGCAAGACAGTTAGTTGTACAAGAAGCGTTAGAAACGAACTGTGTACCCTTAACATAAGTCTTCTCGTTAACACCGCAAACGAACATAGGAGTATCGTCCTTTGAAGGAGCCGACATAACTACATATTTAGCACCGGCGTTGATGTGAGCCTGAGCTTTGTCTTTTGACAAGAAAAGACCGGTAGACTCAACAACATACTCAGCACCTACTGCATCCCAAGCAAGTTCGTTGGGGTCTTTGCAAGCAGTTACGCGAATAGCCTTACCGTTAACGATAAGCTTGCTGTTCTCAACATCTGCCTCAATAGTACCATCGAAGATACCGTGCATTGTGTCATACTTAAGCATATAAGCCAAGTAATCTACGGGGCAAAGGTCGTTAATACCTACAATCTCAATGTCGCTTCTTTTCATAGCGGCACGGAACACGAAACGGCCGATACGGCCAAAACCGTTAATACCTACTTTTGTCATAATTACTTTTTATTAAAAGGTGAAAAAAATAAATTCATTTAACCGCAGTTACAATATTCGGTCGCAGCGCAAGCTACCAAGAGTAACATTGCCAATGCTAAAAAACATATAATTTTTGCACATTTCATAATACGCCCTTTTAAACTGCGATGCAAATTTAAGAAAATGTTTTTATATATAAAACAACAAATCTTCATTATTTAAACAAAAATATTGAATATCCCCACACATTTTGCCCTCATTCGGGAAAAATGTTTACAAAAACCCAAAAAAGTCACAAATTCCACAAACAGACAAACACTTTATTTATATTTACGATTTATTGCAAAGATATTATAAAATACAAAAAAAATATCTATCTTTGCACCGCTTGTAAAAATAAAGCAAGTGCAGATTAACAGATAATTATCAACTTTAAATAGAAACAAACAATTATGGCAAAGAGTTCTTTCCTTCAAGATTTTAAAGCCTTTGCAATGAAAGGCAATGTTATTGATATGGCAGTCGGTGTTATCATCGGTGGTGCATTCGGTAAAATTGTAACAGCATTGGTAAACGACATTATTATGCCCGCCATCGGCTTATTGGTCGGCGGCATTAACTTTAAAGACCTCAAAGTAATCCTCACACCCGAGGTTCTCAACGAGGCCGGCGAGGTTGAAAAAGCAGCCGTTACACTCAACTACGGTAATTTCCTCCAACAGACATTCGACTTTATCATCATTGCATTCTCCATCTTTGTTGTTATCCGCCTCATCACCAAGATGACAACCAAGAAAAAGGCCGAGGAGCCCGCTCCTGCACCTGCACCCGCACCTGCTGCACCCGAGCCCAGCGTCGAGGAGAAACTTCTCACCGAAATACGCGACCTCTTGAAAGAGAAGAAATAACACGCGTACATACAAAAACGAGCGAACAAATATCGCTCGTTTTTTTGTTAATAAATAAACAAAGATTCTGCGCAAAAATAAGATAAAAAAGCAGTATCTTCGCAACAGAAAAATAATACATAATATAAAATAGGAAGTATGAAACAGGATATGATTGTTATTTTGGATCTCGGCAGCCACGAAAATACCGTACTTGCCCGAGCAATCCGCGCACTGGGAGTATATAGCGAAATTTACCCCCACGACATAACAGCCCAAGAGCTCAAAGCCCTCCCCAATGTAAAAGGTGTAATAATCAACGGCGGCCCCAACAACGTAATAGACGGAGTGGCCATTGATGTTAACCCCGAAATATACAACGCAGGCTTCCCCATTATGGCAGCCGGCCACGACAAAGCACTCTGCGAGATTAAGCTCCCTCAAATAACCAACGATGTTGAAGCCACAAAAGAGGCTGTAAAATCCTTTGTGCTCGACACCTGCAAGGCCGAGAAAAACTGGAATATGACCAACTTTGTAAACGACCAAGTTGAGCTTATACGCCGTCAGGTAGGCGACAAGAAGGTGCTTCTCGCCCTCTCGGGAGGAGTAGACAGTTCCGTTGTTGCAGCCCTCCTGCTCAAAGCCATCGGCAACAACCTCGTGTGCGTTCACGTTAACCACGGCCTTATGCGCAAAGGCGAGTCGGAAGCAGTTGTCGACGTATTCAGCAAGCAGCTGTGCGCCAACCTCGTATATGTAGATGCCACCGACCGTTTCCTCGGCAAGCTCGAAGGAGTGGCCGACCCCGAAGAGAAACGTAAAATCATCGGCGGAGAGTTTATCCGCGTATTCGAAGAAGAGGCACGCAAGCTCGACGGCATCGACTTTTTGGGCCAAGGAACCATCTACCCCGACATTGTGGAGAGTGGCACAAAGACCGCAAAAATGGTAAAATCGCACCACAACGTAGGCGGCCTCCCCGACGACCTTAAATTCGAACTTGTGGAGCCCATCCGTCAGCTTTTCAAAGACGAAGTACGCGCCTGCGGATTGGAGCTTGGCCTCCCCTATGATATGGTGTACCGCCAGCCCTTCCCCGGTCCCGGCCTCGGCGTTCGTTGCTTGGGCGCAATAACCCGCGACCGCTTGGAAGCACTCCGCGAGTCGGACGCCATTCTGCGCGACGAATTCAAGAAAGCAGGCCTCGACAAGAAAGTATGGCAATACTTCACCGTAGTGCCCGACTTTAAGTCGGTGGGTGTGCGCAACAATGCCCGCTCCTACGACTGGCCCGTAATAATCCGCGCCGTGAACACAGTGGACGCAATGACCGCCACCATCGAGCAAATTGAGTGGCCCATACTGATGAAGATTACCGACCGCATCCTTGCCGAGGTACCCACAGTGAACCGCGTCTGCTACGATATGTCACCCAAGCCCAGCGCAACGATTGAGTGGGAGTAATAAAAACCCCTTTTTAAGCATATTTGAATAACCTCTGCCCTCAAAAAGCAGAGGTTATTTCATTGATATATACCCTCCAGACCTCTCTGGAGGGATTTTTAACATAATAGCTAATGAATGTAAATTGACACCAGTTTTTGACACCAGTAGCAGTTGCCACCATTTGAGCAAATGAGATTTTCCAGGTACCTTTGAAAAAAAAATCGAAAAAAAATGCTTTTACCCCTTGACTTTTCTATATGCCACCCATATACTTTAGAAAATAATAAGTGAAAAAAGTATTTTTAATATGGTCGAAAATGAATTTTATATTAATCGTAAATTTACAATGAGAGTCAATTTTAATCTCAAAACAGTAGGCAACAAATCTCAAATTTGGTTGACAACTACAATCGACAAGCAACGAGCAAGGGTATTCACTAAACTGCTCATAGAACCACAGTATTGGTTAAAGACAACAAGAACTCAAATAGGCGAAAGGGCAACAGAAGACCCTGCCATTGGAGCAGTACAATTACGCTATAATAAAGAGGTAAACAAAGCACTGAAACAGATACTATCTTACTGCAACGACTATGCAAAAGCAATTACAGAGGGCGAGATTGAACACACGAAAGAGAACTTTGAAAATTACCTCAAATGCAAAATCAATGGCAAGGACACAAACATCAAGAAAAGACCTTTGACATTCATACAAGACTACATTGAACGCAAAAAGCAAATGGTTAACAAGACAACCCAACGCAAGATTGTCAGCGGTACAATCTACAACCATTACAATGCCTTGAAACGCTTGCAAGAGTTCTGCAACGACAATCGCCTTGCTTTTACTTGGCAACTGTTTGACAATCGCCTTGAAGAACGCTTGACTGCTTGGTTGTTAGGGCAAGAGTATTCAGCAAACACCATTGCAAGTACATTCAGCATAATAAAGGTGTGGTTGAAAGAGGCAGAACTTAACAACATTGAGATAGACAAGTGCTATCACTCCTACACCACCAAATGCCAAGATGTTGAAAACATCTATCTCACAGAGGAAGAAATAAATCGCTTGTACGCTATCAACTTTGAAGATGAGGCGGTCAAGGCAGTTGTCGGCGATAAAGCAAAGGTAGAGGAAACACGGGACCTGTTCATTGTCGCTTGTTGGACTGGACTACGCTTTG
>JAZRAC010000053.1:0-4937 GCA_045634365.1 Bacteroidaceae bacterium
GATGCCGTCGCCTGCTGCCGAGGTGATGTTCAACGTAAGGTTCTTGATGCTGATATAAGAGGCACTCTTAATGGCGTGTTTGGTATTGCCCGTCACATTCAAAGTGCCGTTGCCCTGCAACTGAATTTGTCCTTTGCTGTAGATGCAGGCCTTTTGCGGGCCGCCGGTACAGTCTGTCAGGGTGTTCTGGGTCTCCTTCTTGGCACTTATTTGTATGCGTTTGCCATTGCTGATATTGATGGCTGCACCTGTGGTGCAAGCCAGATTTACACCAGCCAGAGAAACAGTGCACTTATATGATCCCGAGAGTGCAAATTGACCGTCTGTAGTGGTGCCACTGAGTTGGTAGGTGATTTCATTATTATCTACGGCATCTGTATTGCTTTGTGCTATCGAGACATAGGCCCCGCTGATGGTTGGCGTAACATATTGGGCAACGTTGCCTGCAACAGTTACCGTTGCCGATGTGCCGCTATAGATGATGCACACCAGGTTGTCCGTTACCTCTGTGTTATCTATTGTCATTGTGCTGATGTCGCTTAGCTTGAAGGTCTTGCCCATAATGGTCAGCGTGGTGCCGTCTGTATAGGTCATCTCACCTGTTTGTGCGGAAGGGAACCGGTAGGTTACGTTGTTCACCTGTACGTTCAGCGTCTGTGCCGTTGCTGCAGTTGTCAGCAATATTGTGCTCAGGAGTGCGTATATCTTCTTCATTTCGTTACTATTTTATGTGTACCATTCTTGCTCTTTATCACATACACGCCACTCTTCAGTTGCTTTTTCTGTATCTTGTGCCCGTTAAGGTCGAAAATTTCAATAGCCTCGTTAAGTTGCTGTGCACTGATAGGCTTAATGCCTGTCGTATTGTCGGATGTCGAGAAATACATCTTGCTCAGGTTTACAAGTGTGAACGTGTGGTCGCCAGCTGTCAATGTTGTTCCTGAGATGGTGATGTTTAATGATGAGGCCTCAACGGATATCTTCGCACCGTCGGTCGTCTCAAATGTCAAATAGGGGTAGTCAACAGCATACGCCGTTAATGCACCTATTATCATTGCTAGAAAAAGAAATGTTTTTCTCATACGCTTTATTGTTTTGTTTGTTTTAAATCGTTGATATTGTATTGCATAGGTAGTGATTATTTCACAAAAGCATTGTAACATTTTGGCTGAAATGTTTGGCAAATGGTTGGATGAAATAGATGAAATGCCAAAAAGAAGCATTGATTTAAAGCATTTTTATTACATTTGTTCCATAAACCGATGAAATATGAAAGGAAAAGAAGGGGCGCATACCACCAATCACTATCTGTTTAATCAAATTGGTGGACTTATTGAAGAGCGTGGTACTATGATAGTCGATTATCATAGCAGTCTGTTCGTTGACAATAAAGAGTATATCTCACCTTACTCGGTCATTGCTTTATGTCATAAGGGGAGCGTTGATTGTGAATATGACCTAAAACCCGTTACATTTCATTCTCATGATATCTCTATTATGCGTCCCGGCCACGTAATCAAGAATATTTCCGCTTCTGCCGACTATTCGGCGCAACTAATTGTAACTTCTTCCTCTTCATTGAATAGTATGCGACAGCAATATCTCAATCACCATCTTGCCACGCATAATTTCTTTGATATCCATCCCTGCCAGCATCTTACCAATGAGCAGTATTGCCAGGTGTGCGATGCTTTCAACCTTATTCAAACGGCTTGCAATGTTGATGGTGTGTATCGCAACGAATTAATATCGAGTACATTCCATACCCTGATGGTGTTACTTAGCTCTTTTCGCCAAGATCAAATTTTGGGACAAAACAACGCTGGCTATCTGTTGTCGCAACAGTTCAACGAGGCGGTCATAGAGCACTATCGCCGGTCGCGCGAGGTTGGTTTCTATGCCCGTATGTTCCACCTGTCGCCAAAATACTTCTCAACGCTCATCAAACAAGAGACTGGCATCTCGGCTAGCGAATGGATAGACCGTTACGTTGTACTTCAGTCCAAGGCGCTGCTCGAGCGACAGCGCAATCTCTCTATCCAGCAGATTGCAGAACAGATGGGCTTCTCCGAGCAAGCCTCTTTCAGTCGCTTTTTCAAAAAGCAGACAGGCTTTTCGCCTACGGAGTATAGAGATAAGAAATCTTGAATTTTCATGCATATAGGTAAGACGGTTGGTGAGATATATACAGAAATAGGCAAGTAAGAAATTACTTCATTCATTCCATATGATTACAATAAATTACTCGCTCAATGCTGCTCTATAAAAAAGGAGAGAACCCGTGTGAGTTCTCTCCTTGCTGTATGAGATCCCTCGTCGCTTGCGCTCAGGATGACATTTTTTTACTTGCACAATGCGCCAGCGATATCAACTGCGATAGCCCAACTCTGTTGGGCATCCTTGTCTTTTTGGAGCACCAACCACCCAGGTTGTCACCGATACCGAGGAAACCATCATCTTGCGTGTGACAGTCCTGAATAACCTAATTGGAAACTGAGCGTGGCCCATTGTACCTGACCATCTTACCCCTAAGAAGCCGGGTTTGCAGAAAAACCGGTCGATAATTATGTAAGTACTCGTACAGTGGGTGTGTCGTAATACAACCGAATCCCTTTAAGTATCCAAACAAAGTTCCTTTACCTTTCGTAACGTGTTCAATGCGGCACCCGCAATAGATGCTTATTTAAATGTATTCACAGTATATTGACCTTATCCATTAGGATTTAATTTTTGTCTTTCGTGTGAATCCCATAAAAAGTTTACTAATGTAATACTGCTTCCAACAGCTAACTTTGCGTGTCTTTCCTCCAAGCCTTTATAAGAAGCACTTTTTTAGTTATTAATGTTTATTTATAAATTATCACCAACAAATTTCTCCTTTCCTACAAACTTTTTTAGCAAGAATGTAAGGAAGTATGGGAAGGTGTAGAACTTTCCATTGAAACCAATGTTCTTGTACCCCAGTTTAATTCCGTATTTTATATCGGGATACTTATCATCTTTCAACAGGTTGTTAAGTGATGCAGTCGCTCCGTCATTGGCTTTTACCTCTATTGGTATAAGCGAGTCGGCATCTCTTACAAAAAAGTCCATCTCTATTGAAGGTCTGTCATTGCTATAATAGTAGAGGTTATATCCCTGTTTTACAAGCATATCTCCTACTATATTCTCATAAATAGCCCCCTTATATGTGCCCATATTCTTATTGGCTCTCAAATCTTCTTGAGCTTCCTCGTCAAGTGAGGCAATCAAAAGTCCTGTGTCTTTGAAATATATTTTATATAGTTTGGGGTCGTAGTTCCCTTTAAGAGGAAGCTCGGGCTGGTTCATACAATAGCATATGTTGATTACACCGGCATCGGCAAGCCATTCCACACAACCGATGTAATCTCTGTTGCGTGCATTCTTGCCAATCTTTGTAATTTGGAAACGCTTGTTTTCCTTAGCCAGAAATGTTGATATATGGTTGTATACAGCCTTTACTTTTGCTTTATCCAATCCTTCTACATATTTTGTAATGTCCTCTTCGTAGTCTTTTAGCAACTGCTTTTGAATAGCCAATGTGCCGCTAAAGTTTTTGTTCTTGATGTATGTGTTTACAACCTCGGGCATACCACCAATAGTTACATAGTCACGGAACAATTCCATAAGAATATCCATCTGCAATTGTCCAAGAGGCTTTACTTCCAGCATATGCTTATAAAGGTCCTCAATAAAATCCTCATTGTATCCCTTTGCCCAAAGGAACTCCTCAAAATCCATTGAATGCATTTCGTAGTCTTCCTTATAGCCCACGCTATTGGATTCAATCTCTTTATAGTTGATACCCATCAAAGAACCGGAACAGATAACATCGAATCTGCCATCAAGTTTAAAGAATTTCAATGACGTTGCACAATTAGGACAAGCCTGCAATTCATCAAAGAAGAATATTGTTTCACCAGGTACAAATTTGAATTCAGGGTTCAGTAGCGAGATGTTTTTGAGAATCGTATCAATCTCAAATCCGTCATCAAATATCGCTTTGTATTTCTTTTGTTCCACAAAGTTTATTTGTATCACATTTGCGTAATTCTTATTGGCAAACCATTCAATGGAGTGCGTCTTCCCAATTTGGCGTGCACCCTTTATGATGAGAGGTTTTCTATCCGGATTATTCTTCCAATCAACCAAATAAGCATCTATCTTTCTTTTAAGCAACTTCTCCATACAGCTAAAGTATTAATAATGATATGCAAATATAACAAGTTTCACATAATTGCATACTAAAACAGAGTGAATTTTCACATAATCCACCGCCGTTTTCTGAAATTTTTCACATTTTATCATACTATTATATCTTATGTTCAACAGTTTTTGTGTTCAAATAATCGCAAATTGTTAGAGAATACAAAGAGTTTCAGTAACCATTTTAATCAGAGAGTCTTGTGACTAAACACAACGAATCCCCAGGACAACCTTGTATTATAGGTGGTTCTGGGGAATTTTATTTCGTTCAGCACCTTTGGACTATGCCATTGTAAGATGTCTGCGACGAAGCGCTGTTAATACACTTTCTGAGGCAATTGGGTTTAGACCGCGAAAAGTTGTCCGGCTCTTTAGTTCTGTAAGTGACATTACAAGCAATAATTTTGCAATACATTCATCGGAAAATGAATTGCTTACAACATTAACACCAGTAAAATCAAGCACAACACGGTCATTCTGCTCAATCAATGGCTGCAACGATTCGCGCACACGCTTACCCAAAGGACGTGTTCCTAAATTTTCGCCGTATTCTCTAAAATTAAATATTACCATAGCTCCGTTAATTCGTTGTCGTTCAAAAATGTTTCATTATATTGTGTCGCCACGTTAGCACGGTTGGCAACAACACGTTGATATACATCATAGATATTCTTTTCATTGAATACATCTATTGTAATATCATCGCTTAC
>JAZRAC010000054.1:0-1756 GCA_045634365.1 Bacteroidaceae bacterium
AAGATTTTCGACTCTGTGCACTCGGGCAACAAAAAGATAAGTGATTATCTTATAAGGAAAGCTCTGTTGCACGATATCTCCTATATGCGTTTCCTGCATTCCGGAGATAAAGGGTGGCTGCTTGCTATGGACAGTTGCATAACAGACTGCATAGTGCTTGCCGGTATGTACCACAGCTGGCGCAGCTGGGAAGAGCCTTATACCGACCCCGATAGCGGCGAGACCGTTTATATCGAGCGTTACGAACTCCTTGATACTCCGCTGTTCGAAAGCAATGAGGGTGAAGCAGAGGCTCTGTTCGGGAAAGTGCGCAAAGACGGTCACCACCTACCTAACCATATAACGGATATTGTGTGGATATTGAGCAATTTCACCCCGCTGGACTACACACGCCTGCTGGTTGAGAATGCCGATGACCTTAGAGAAGATGACCGCAGGTGGGCATACAGGGAGATTGGCGACCTCTACCGTTGGGGAAAAGAGGAGTTCGGTTTCTTCATCGACAAGCAAAAGGCAAAGGAGTGTTACGACAAGGCTTTATACACCGACGAGAACCCGCTTGAGGACAGCGATGACTACGGCGAGCCCGACCCTTGCACTTACACATACACCGTAAGAGGTGACATCGCTCCATTGAAGGAACTTGCAGAGAAAATTGCAAACAAATACGGTGATGTGGAGAATGAATTAGGACTGTACGTTCCTATAAACATTTTTATGCACTACCTTGTGGGCACAGACCCCAAGCGGGAATACTACTGCGGCAACCTCCTGAGAGTTGATGAGCAAGATGGCGCCCTGCTGCTGAGGATTGAGACCGAGCGTGGCGAGGCCGCATTAGCCTATGCACTGGTCGCAAAGTTCCCCGGACTTGAGGTTGAAATTGAAGAGGAACTTTATGAGGAGAGTCAAGCATCTCAAAAACCGCGGAACTGTCATTGATATCGAACTCAGGTTAAATTATAAACGAATAAACTCAAAATACTATGCCAAACATCTGTACTGCCTATTATGTCATCGAGGGTGAGAAGAAAGAAATCGATGCACTGTATGAAACTATGACATCGCTACAGGCGATGGAGCAGCCTTTGGTTGCGAGCGACTTTGGCCCGACGTGGCTGGGCTGCCTGGTCAAAGCCTTAGGGAAGAACCCCGAAGAGATTCTGTGCCGTGGAGAGTGGATGGAACTCGAGCGCATCGATGATACCTTGCGTATGACCTTCGAAACAGCCTGGACACCCTGCTATGAGGTGACAGCGCTAATAAAGAACACATACCCCTCACTGCACATATACTATAAGGCCGAGGAGCCCGGTAACGAAATCTATGTGAAGAACGATATCGAGGGTAAGTACTTCCCCGAGACCGAGCAGGACGGTTGCCCCTACAGGCTGATGACCGAAGAGGAGGAGCAACTGCAGGTGAGAATCATAAAGGGCCTGCAGACAGGCGAGACGGTGTTGACCGTAAAGAGAGAGGACTAATATTATACATTAATAAAACTAAAACAGAAATGGCCGCAATTTGGAGATTCAGAATCAATGTGGTGAATCCGCAGGATGCGGAAAAGATGAAAGAGTATGTGCGCGAACTCAGCAGGGAGTATACCTTAGTACCAACATCCGATGACCCCAATGATGGATGGTATCAAGCAGGATTGGAATATGGCGATGACTATGTATGCTACACCGATGGGATTGGAGAGCGGTTGGAGCAGTTCAACGAGATTGGTGACAAGGTGGCTGCTCACTTCCCC
>JAZRAC010000055.1:0-7630 GCA_045634365.1 Bacteroidaceae bacterium
GAAGGTGACGTTGCAACAGCAGCCCTCAAAGTAAACGGCGCAGCCGACGGCGAGTATCAGTTCACCATCAAGAACGTGGTAATCTCGGCTCCCGGCTCAAAAGAGAAACTTGCCGACCACACAGGCTGGATTACCGTAACCGGTGGCGTAACAGGCATCGACTCTATCACAGCCGATGGCGTTGCAAACAGCAATGGTACAATCTACGACCTCCAAGGCCGCAAGGTAACAACTCCGTTGAAACACGGTGTATATATTAAAGATAATAGAAAGTTTGTGGTAGAATAATACCTGCTTTTTGTAGAAGGGGCGCGCCGTTGTGTGCGCCCTTTTATTCTTTTGTTCCTTTGTCTTTCCTTTGGGCAGGCACATCGCTCTGCCCCTACATTGCTGTTGTCTGTTGCCGTTGGGGCGCACCGGCGTGTGCGCCCTTTTGTTCTTTGTCCTTTCGAACGAATGTGAGAAATCTAAACATCCGCATATTTTGAGATTCCTCACACAAGGTTGCCTTTGGCCCCCTTCGGGCGGCGAACTCCGTTTCGGAATGAACAAGAATACCGGAGAAATCAAAAACAAAAAACACAAGCACATAATGTTTTATGGGCTCTTTCTTGTTTTTCAGTTCTTTTTGTCTTTTAAACTCCTTCCGCTTTTGCATCTTCTTTTTCTGTCAATCATTTTTTTAACAAATACACCAATTGGTTTTATAAACATTTCCCATAATAAACAGGTTACGCCATATATTTTTACTTATTGGATATTTTTACTATCTTCGCCCAGAAAATTAAAGTAGTATGCAGGAATACAGTATAAAAGCCACAAGCGAGAAGGCTATGTCCTATGGTACCATTCTGGGCGCAGTGGCAATATTAACCAACATTTTCTATCTGATAGGGCTAAAATCGGCTCTATTCTCCACCCTTTTTCTCACCCTCTTCATTGCAACACCCATTATTGCCGGACGCCTTGCAATAATCTATCGCAAACGAGAAAAAGAGAACAAAATAACCCTCGCCGAGGCGTGGTTGTTCCTTATGATAATGTTTGTGTGCGCGGCCATACTCACGGCACTGGCGCAACTAATATATTTCCTCTTTATCGATGGAGGATATTTTATGAGTATTATATTGGAGCAATTCGATACTATTATAAATATGGAGGGTGCAGATGCTCAATTAAAAGAACAGTTCAGTGCCACCGCCGAAATTCTAAAATCGCTCACCCCCCGCAATTTGGTATTGCAAATTTTTGGCACAAATCTGCTGTTCTCACCCGTAATTACATTTATAATCGCTATCTTTGTGAGAAAATCACGAACATAGGCTGCACTCGCGGTAAAATCACAAAGTAAACTTTGTATTTAGCTCGTTTGCACTATCTTTGTAAGAAAATCACCAAAATAGGTAAGAAAGATGGATATTTCAGTAATTATACCACTATACAACGAGGCAGAATCGCTCCCCGAGCTTACTGCGTGGATAGAGAGGGTTATGAAGAGTAACAATTTCAGTTACGAAATAATCTTTATAAACGACGGCAGTACCGACGATTCGTGGAACGTAATAGAGGGGCTCAAAGAGAAGAACCCCTGCATACACGGAATAAAATTCCGTCGCAATTACGGAAAATCGCCGGCACTCTATTGCGGATTCGAGCGTGCACAGGGCAACGTGGTTATTACAATGGACGCTGACCTTCAAGACAGCCCCGACGAAATTCCCGAACTCTACCGCCTTATAACCGAGGAGGGCTACGACCTAATCTCGGGCTACAAGCAGAAGCGATACGACCCATTGAGCAAGACACTGCCCACAAAGCTCTTCAACGCTACGGCACGCAAGGTGTCGGGCATAAAAAACCTGCACGACTTTAACTGCGGGCTCAAAGCCTACCGCAGCGAGGTAGTGAAAAGCATTGAGGTGTATGGAGATATGCACCGCTACATCCCCTACCTTGCCAAGAACGCCGGTTACTCCAAGATTGGCGAGCTTGTGGTGCACCATCAGGCACGCAAATATGGCAAGAGCAAGTTCGGAATCAGCCGTTTCTTCCACGGTTACCTCGACCTTATGTCGCTGTGGTTCCTTTCGAAATTCGGCTACCGCCCGATGCACATATTCGGGCTGTGGGGAACAATCACATTCCTCATAGGATTTATTTCGGCATTTATTCTGGGAGCCAACAAGCTATACAGCCTCGCCTGCAACGAGCCTGCACGCCTTGTCACCGACTCGCCCTACTTTTATATTGCCCTCACAATGATACTGCTGGGCACACAACTCTTCCTCACAGGCTTCGTAGCCGAACTTATAAGCCGCAATTCGCAGGAGAGGAATAAATATAACGTTGCCAAAGAAATTTAGAATGAAAAAGATAACACACATTATTGCACTGTTGGTACTTATGCTTGCGTGGACAGGCTGCGACAATGGGTACGACTGCGACCTTAACAACATTTCGTACAACAATATAACCTTCTACACCCTTGCCGATGGCAAGGAAGCACCCTACCCCAACCCTGCCCCGCTCACCGTGTCGCTTATGGTAAACGGCAAGGACTCTATAATGATTAACCACATAACCGATGCAACTATAATATCGCTCCCTATGAGCTACGCACAGAAGACCGACACTGTGGTTTTTCACTACGACGACAGCACTACCGACTCGCTCTATGTGGACCACACAACAAAGCCCTTCTACCAATCTATGGAGTGCGGAGTGCTCATACACCATCAAATAGAGGAGATCAGATGCACCAATGTGTGGATTGAGGGTGCAACAGTAGTAAACAACGCAGTAAACTTCAACGGCAATGAGAATATCAGGATATATTTTTATCAGTAGCCTTCTGCTATTGTTGCTGTCGCAGCCTATGGCAGCACAAACAGCCAACGGCACAAACAGCGAGGAGAGCACATTCGCCTTCAAAGGGGTGAGCGTGGGAGTGGATGCATACGGCTACATAAACACCCTGTTCGACGACTATGTGAGCAGCGAAGTAGCCATACAGGCCAATCTGGGCAACCGTTTCTTCCCCGCAGTGGAGATTGGATACGGCAGCACCGACACCACCGACAAAATGACGGGCATATACTATAAATCGAGTGCTCCCTACTTTCGCGTGGGTATGGATTATAACTTCCTCTACAAGAAAAAAGGGAAATTGAGCGGCTACAAGCTATACGCTCTTGCCCGTTACGGATGGACAAAAGCAAAATACGATGTAAAAAGCCCCGCAATAACCGACCCTGTGTGGGGAGGGACAACAGAGGTGGACCTCACAGGCGTCAAGGCCTCTTGCTCGTGGTTCGAGCTTGGAGTGGGCGTACAGGTAAAAGTGTGGAAGATTATTCATCTTGGATGGAGCGTGAGATACAAAAGCCGCCTGAAAGAGGGCGAGGGGGATAGTTCACAAGTGTGGTATATTCCCGGATACGGCGAAAATAAGAGCAACGCCTTCGGCGGAACATTCAGCCTTATTGTGGATATTCCCTTTGGCAAGAACCAATAACCAACAATCACGATGAAAATTTGGCAAATAATATTCCTGCTCTTTCTAGTAGCAGGCAGCATATATGTGATAACCCGCGAAGCACCCTACAAGAGCGCAAGCGGCAAGATATTCGGCACATATTACAACATAACCTACCAGAGCAACGACGACCTTCACACAACCATAAAAGCAGCAATGATGCGTGTGGATAATTCACTCTCCACATTCAACAAACAATCGACAATCACCGCCATAAACAACGGCGAGGATATAACCCCCGACAGCACTTTCCTTAAAGTATTCACCCTTGCACAGGATATTTCGGGAAAGACATCCGGAGCATTCGACATTACCGTGGCACCCCTCGTGAACGCTTGGGGCTTCGGGTTCAAAAAAGGCCTGAATGCCGACTCGCTCACCATCGACTCCCTGCGCCGTTTCGTGGGCTACACAACCGTAGCATACAGCAACGGCAAGATTGTGAAACAGCACCCGCAGACAATGCTTGATTGCAGTGCCATAGCCAAAGGATTCGGCTGCGACGAGGTTGCCCGCGCCCTCGAAGCAAAGGGAGTAAAAAACTTTATGGTGGAGATTGGCGGCGAAATTGTGGCAAAAGGCACCAACGACAAAGGCAAACGTTGGGCAATAGGCATAAACAAACCCGTTGACGATGCCACAGGGCAGAACAACACCCTGCAAGAGATTATACGCATAAGCAACAAAGGAATGGCAACATCGGGCAACTACCGCAACTACCGCTACATAGACGGCAAGAAGGTTGCGCACACCATAGACCCCCACACAGGCTACCCCGTGAAACACACCCTCCTATCCGCCACAGTGATTGCCGACGACTGCGCCACAGCCGATGCACTCGCCACCGCCTTTATGGTAATGGGGCTCGACGCCTCTCTCGCCCACTGCCAACAGCACAGCATAGACGCACTCTTCATTTACAGCGACCCTACCGGCAATCTGCAAACAAAAGAGACCGTAGGGTTCGGGAAATACCAATAAACAACGCTAATGCAGGGGCAAATGACAAGCACCACTCACCCACCGATGCTGTCAATCAAATAAGAGAGGTTCGATGTAAAAAGCCTTACCGAAATTGCCAGCAGAATAACACCGAAGAACTTGCGGATGAAATAGAGCCCCGCCTTGCCCAGAAAACGGCCAATGCCCTTTGTCATCACCAGCACCACATATACCACAATGGCGTTGGCAAAGAGAGCAACCAGAATGCTCAAAGGCGAATATTCGGCACGCAAGGAGAGTAATGTCGTGAACGAGCCTGCACCGGCCAATAGCGGGAACACCACCGGCACATAAGTGGCATCGTTACCCACAACCGCGGTATCCTTGAAAATTACAATGTCGAGCACCATCTCCAAAGCCAGCAGGAAGAGCACCAACGCACCTGCCACCGCGAACGAGTTGATATCCACGCCAAAAAGGCGCAAAAGGGCATCGCCCACAAAGAAAAAGACAAACAGGAAGGAGAATGCACAAATCACTGCCCTGCCCGAATGAACGGTTTTTCCCTTCTCGCGCAACCCCATCACAATGGGAATGGAACCCACCGGGTCTATAATAGCGAAAAGCACGATGAAGGCACTTAAAAAATCCAACCAGCTGAAAGAGGACAACATAGTCATAATATCTATTTGTTAAACTATCATATTTTACACGTAACACAAGAGGGAAGCACTGCGGCTCATCCCCTGTTAGGCATCGCAAATTTAAGAATAAAACAAATTAAAAACGTTTTGTTTAACAAAAAAACTTGGCGTTCACCCCTAAAAAACACTTTGAACAAGAATTTTGCCTGCCGGCCGTGTTATATTATATATTTTTTCTTATTTTTGCAGCAAATTGATATATAATGGGTTGATTGTGCAAATACAACAACGCAACAACCCTTATACATAATAAATATGAAATTAACTTTAACTTAACATTTTACTTATGAGAAAATTTACCCTATTTTTCGCGTCGTTGTTCATCACTATTGGTGCAATGGCACAGACGGCAGTAGTCACTGTCAACAATGTCGGTACTGCACCCTACCAATTGAGCGACGAAGATGCGGCAAATATTTTCGCCCTCGACAATCTTACGATAGTCTTGGATGTAACAACAGCATCTACAATCGACGGTCGTGGCGCATTCTTCTGCGTTGCAGACCCCAAGCAACCTGTTCCCGACAGTTTTTCAGGAACAAACACTTCGTACATGGCTTGCGGACACAACGGCCAAGCCATTGCGTACATAGCTGCAGCAAAAAGCAACCAGCATTTTTCAACCGGCACAATACCCGCCAACAGCACTATAAGACTGGCATTCGTTTTTGACAAAACAAACAACCTGTTCAAGTCGTATATAGGCAACAGCAATACAAACTGGACAATGAACCGCAACTTCGGAAGTTACGAAATTGCCACTCCAAAAATGGTAAAAGAAGATTTTGAGAATGCCAAGATATACATTGGTGGAGGTATGGCAGGCGACGCTGCACAGGAAACCTGCGATGCCACCATACACGATGTAAGAATTTACAGCGACGCTCTCACAATTGAAGAAATAAAGGCCCTTCCCAAAATACACGTTACAGATGTTGCCGATTTCGCAAATGGCAAAATATACACATTTACTACCACCCGTGGCAAAATGGGCGCAAATGAGAACAGCAGCAATGTAATATCTACCGCCAAAACAAGCGTAAGCAACACCGATACCGATTTCTTCAAATGGACTGTTTATAAATCGGAGAACAACAACTACTACCTCTACAACATAGGTAAACAGATGTTTATGGGCGTGCAAAGCAGCAACAACGCATCGGTACCCTTTGCAGCAACACCGCAAGGAAGAGATTTTACATTCAAAAAATCGAACAACGCAGCCTACCCCATAATGTTCTCAACCGACAATGCGGGTGTAGTCAACCACTCGGGCAGCCACGGCGAAGGCCTTATCACTTGGACCGGTGGATAGGAAAACCTAAACGATGCCGGCAGCAACCACAAAGTAGAAATTGTCGGCACCCTCGACAATGAAACTATCGAAACAATAGCAAGCCTTGTTGCTACATTTGAAGAGGATAATACCGAAGCTGTTACAGCACTGCAAGCAGCCATCGACGCAGCAAATGCAATGAACGAATACATTGGTACAGGGCTAGGAAAATACACCTACACAGGTGAAGGTACTTTTGCCGCTGCTGTTGCCGGATATCAAACATATATTGACGGTATTACATCGACAATTACCCCCACTCCCGCCGAGGTTGATGGAAAAACAACAGAGCTCAATAACCTTGTAGAATCACTCACATTTAATATTCCCGCTGCCGGCAGCTACATACGCATTAAAGCCGTTGCTGGCTGGAATGACGATGCTCCTTATTTAACATCTGTAAATTCAGAGAGCAACACCACTCGTGCCGCCTTTGTTGCTAACGCCGATGCAAGCACCATCTTCTACTTCGATGGAAACAACCTTATTTCATACGCTTCGGGCAACTACCTTGTAAGCAACAGCAACTTCCTCGGTTACAATGGTGTACAAGAGAGCGGCTCAAAGATTGCCTTCTACGCAGCATCAAACAACTTGACCGGTGCATACAACATCAGCTTCAATGATGGTAACCGTTGGTTGTATGTTAATCCGGGCAATTACACCGATGCAGGTTCACGTGGTACCCAAAAAGGCTACTGCTTCAACCTCGAAGAGGTAGAGACTCTCCCCGTTACAATCACAAGCGCAGGCTATGCAACATTCTATGCTCCCGTAGATGTTACTTACGAAGGTATTGAGGCTTATTACACCACAGGCGAAGTTAACGATGAGAAATACCTCCAATTGGTTGACTTCGAAGGTACAATTCCTGCAAAAGAGGGTGCTATACTCAAAGGCAACGAAGGTACATACAACCTCACAATAAGCAGCGGAGCAACAGCTATCGAGAGCAACAAACTCACCGGTACAGCTGCTACAAAACTCATCAACAAAGAGGAGGGTGCTTACTACATCCTTGGCAAGAACAGCGAAGGCACAGTAGGTCTTTACAACCCCGTAAACGGTGAAACTACCAATGCATTCTACAACGCCGGCCACAAGGCTTATATG
>JAZRAC010000056.1:0-18370 GCA_045634365.1 Bacteroidaceae bacterium
ACGTGTGAGCCAATAAAGCCGGCACCGCCGGTAACAATGATGTTACGTTTCATATTATTGTTGTTTTAGTCGTTTAATACAATAGAGCATCGAATCGCGCCAGTGAGGTATCTCTATGCCAAAGGTTGTTTTTATCTTTGTCTTGTCAAGCACCGAAAAAGAGGGACGCTTCACAGGCGATGGAAACTCGCTACTGTGACAAGGCTGCACCTTGCACGCAGTGTTACCGGCAGCAACTGCAATCTCTGTGGCAAAATCGTACCACGAGCATACACCCTCATTCGAAAAGTGATAAACACCCTCATTGCCTGCATATATATCTCCCTCGATAATCGAGAATATGGCAAGCGCCAAATCTCCGGCATAAGTTGGGGTACCCACTTGGTCGAAGACCACGTTCAACTGCTCACGCTCGGCAGTGAGGCGTATCATGGTTTTCAGGAAATTGTTGCCAAACTCCGAATATAGCCAAGCTGTTCTTATTATTACAGCCTTACAACCAACCTCGGCAACAGCCTGCTCGCCACGCAGTTTGGTGCGTCCATACACGCCAAGCGGGTTAAGCGGCATATCTTCGGTACGCGGAGTGTTTCCCTCGTTGCCAAAGACATAATCGGTCGAAACGTGGAACAGTGTGCCATCTACCTCTTTCATTGCCTTGGCAAGATTCTCCACTGCTGTTGCATTTATAAGTTCGGCAGTAACCTCGTCACTCTCGGCCTTGTCCACATTGGTGTATGCGGCGCAATTTACTATAACATCGACCTTGTTGTCGCGAACAAACTGCGAAACAGCCGCAGCATTGGTAATATCAAGCTCTGCAACATCGGTGTATATATAGTTATTGGGCGAAACGGCACCCAAGCGACGCATTTCGTTGCCAAGCTGCCCATTGGCACCTGTAATCAAGACATTCTTACTCTGCATAATAATCGGTATTATAGTCGAAGAGAAAATCGGCCTCGGCAATCGGCTTGTTGAGTTTATCCTTCTCCGACAGTATTATTTTTTCAACATCTATCTTCCAATCTATTCCCAAGCTCTCGTCGTTCCAAGCAATGGCACCCTCACTCTCCTTGTTGTAGAAATTATCGCACTTATATTGGAACACCGCCTCGGGGGTGAGCACTGCAAAACCGTGGGCAAAGCCGCGGGGCACGAAGAACTGACGGTGGTTATCCTCGGAGAGTTCCACTGCCACATATTTGCCAAACGTGGGCGAGCCCTTTCTAATATCTACCGCAACATCGAGTACTGCACCTTTTATGCAACGCACCAGCTTACTCTGGCAATAGGGAGGTTTTTGAAAATGCAGACCACGGAGCACTCCGTAGCACGATTTTGACTGATTATCCTGCACAAAAACAGTCTTGCACACCTTCTCTTCAAATTCACGTTGCGAGAAGGATTCGTAGAAATAACCTCTATCGTCTTTGAAAATACGCGGTTCTATTATAACCACGCCATCTATTTCTGTTTTTATTACCTCCATAATCAATATATACTTGCACCGGTACGCTCTACCTCCTTAATTACTTTAAGTAGATATTGCCCATATTGGTTTTTTATCATAGGCTGTGCAACCTCACGCAATTTTTCGGCAGTAATCCACCCCTTGCGGAAGGCAATACCTTCGAGGCAGGCTATTTTCAACCCCTGACGTTTCTCTATTACCTCAACAAAGATAGAGGCCTCGGCAAGCGAGTCGTGTGTGCCTGTATCGAGCCAAGCAAATCCACGCTGCAAGGATTGTACTTTAAGTTCCCCATCGGCAAGGAAACGCTGGTTCACGGTGGTTATCTCCAATTCCCCGCGTGCCGAGGGTTTAATATTCTTTGCAACCTCAACCACCTTATTAGGATAGAAGTAGAGGCCCACTACCGCATAGTTCGATTTTGGCTCGGTAGGCTTCTCCTCTATCGACAAGCAGTTGCCATCCTTGTCGAACTCTGCAACGCCGTAACGCTCGGGATCGTCAACCCAATAACCGAACACCGTTGCTTTTTTATCCTCCTCGGCAGCACGCACAGCCTCTTTAAGCAATGCCGAAAAGCCTGTACCGTGGAAAATATTATCGCCAAGCACCAAACAGACAGAATCGTTACCAATAAATTTCTCGCCAATGATAAATGCTTGTGCAAGGCCATCGGGAGAGGGCTGTTCAGCATACTCGAAACGTACACCATAATCACTTCCATCGCCAAGCAGACGCTTGAACGAAGGCAAGTCATTAGGAGTGGATATTATGAGTATCTCCTTAATTCCGGCCAACATCAATACCGACACCGGATAGTATATCATCGGTTTATCGTAGATGGGCAACAATTGTTTACTAACTCCTTTTGTAATGGGGTACAAACGTGTACCCGAGCCTCCGGCCAATACAATACCTTTCATTGTTATAAAATTTGCTGTGCACAAGCGGCACAATTAACTATTTACATATAAATGAAGGAAAATCCTTCTCAACAGTGATGGTACAAGGCAACCAACCTTGTACCACCTAAACACGGACTACTCCTTTATGAGTTCAAACTCGGCACCCGAACCAAAGTCCTGACCATTCTGCGAGCTCAATCCATTGAAACGCACATAACGCGCCTTCACAGGCTTGCCGAAGATTACAGTCTGCACCTTTGAGTTATTCTCGAATGTACCCTTGACAACATCACTCCAATTCTCGCGGTCGTTGCTTATCTGGATAGAATAATCCTTTATATTACCATTATTTCCGCCATCCTGACGGGGAGTATATTTAAAGCCCTTTATCATCACCTCCTCATTAGCATCAAAGTCTATATAGTGAGGATAGATGGCTACCGTTACCGAATACATTGTGTGCCACATTGTAGTGGGGTCGCCATCGAGCATCTTGCTTGCCTCGTTACCTGTTTCCTGGCTCGAACAGAAGGCAACCGTTACGGGAATAGAAGTTACAGCATCGTAGCTGTATGTTGCGCTCAACGCCGGTGTTTCCTTCTCCCATACAATAATATCGCCACCCTTGCTCATATTCACAGGCTCGGTATATTTTTGAGCCTTACCACGTTTGCCAAGCTTGTAATAAATTTGTGCATTCTCTTTGGCACAGCTCATAGTAACCACGCCACGAAGGTCGCGTTTCAGCATCACGGGAACAGCACCCGACGAGAGTACCTTTGCCTTCTCGTTCACATCCTCACCCGCATACACAGGACGCATAATAAAGTTAACCGAATTCTCACCGGCTTTTGTACGGTCGGGATTCAAGGGGCCACCCTGTCCGCAACTGTTACCGCCCAAGCCTGTAACCTTTTTGTCAATGTGCAACCAAGTACCCGACGAAGCAGGCAACTGATAGGGGTGGGCAGCCTCGGTAAGTTCAACATTGTTCCAAGGAAGAGCCGACGCCGACATTGCATCGATTGCTACGAACATAACACCATTACCCGCATCATTTGTCAAAGCAGCCCAACGAATGCCTTCGCGGTTACCCATATCCTGAGGTTTGGGGAAGTGAACAAACTGCTCGGCAACAGTGCTCTTATACTGCTCCACAAAAGCAGCCGTGCAACGGTCGTTGTAATTATTCCACGGGCCACGGCCATAGTAAGAATAGTTCTTCAATCCGGCAGGCAACTGCATCTCATAACCAATGCGTGCAATATCAATATCTTTATTACCGGTTATTGCACTGTTCAATTCAACGGAACCATCGGGATAAATTGTATAAATGCGGTTCGATACAAAGTGAAAATCGTTGGCACCAAGTTCACGAGCATCATCCACAATATCAAAATTATTATCATCGAGCTTCACACGACGGCCGGGGTGCTTCGCTTGCGAGCGTACGGTATACTGCAACACCACGCTGCCATCCTTGTTCAATTTAGAAACAAACGACATAACACTATCCTGCAAATTATAGAGGCCGTTCACGTACCAATTGTTCCAAGCCCAGTTATCATTGTCCACAGGCGCACGATAAGTATTCAGCTTCATCACATTGCCGGCAGCAAAAACCTCTGTACCTTTATATATTACATTATAAAGCACACCCTTGCTGTCGTCGAACACAATTTTGAACGACTCTCCGGCAACGGTTCTCAATGTAACCTTCTTGCCATCAATCTCCACCGTTTGAGTGTTACCGGCAAGTTTGCCACTCTTTGCCGCATCGGCAATATAAATATTCTTCACAGCATCCTTCAAAGGAAGTTGTTCATCCATCTGCACATATCCCTTCTTTGCCCAAGGCATATCCTTTTTGAGCAACAACTGCACCTTTATAAAATACTCGCAGTCGGCTTTCAGTTCTTTGCCAAAGTCAACCTTAAAGCTCTTCTTTGTGCGGGGAGCAATTGCAAGGTCGGGAACGAAGCGAGCCTCAATCTCCTTGCCATCTTCCCACAAAGAGACACGAATATCCATATCGCTCAGGCTCTCGAAGTAACGTTTATTGAAAATCTCAATTTCCCCTTTGTCGTTCAACGAAATACCGGCATTCTGATAAACCTTCTTAACCTCCCAATATTGAGGCTTCGGCGAGCGGTCGGGGAATATTATACCATTCATACAGAATGTGTGGTCGTTGGGACGGTCGCCAAAGTCACCACCGTAACCCATATATTTATCGCCGGTCTTTGCATCTACGTTCCAGAAAGATTGGTCCACCCAGTCCCAAATGGCACCACCCATAAAGAAGTTTGTACTCTCCATAGCATCCCAATAATCTTTAAGGTTACCAACGGCGTTACCCATAGAGTGAGCATACTCCGAAATGTGGAAAGGATACTTAATGGGTGCCTTGCCGGTAACGGCATACTGTGTCCAACCGATAGAGGGATACTGGTTCGAGCCCATATCCACAATATTATTGTTACGCTCATACTGCACGGGGCGCGACGCATCAAAAGCCTTCAACGCCTCGTAGGCCTTCACGAAGTTCACGCCGGGGCCGGCCTCGTTTCCAAGTGACCAGATAACCACCGACGGACGGTTCATTGTTGCATACGCCATTTCCATCACACGAGCAACGTGCGCATCCAAGAATTCAGGAACGTGCGAGAGAGAAGCTTCGCCATAATAATATTGGTGACTCTCTATGTTGGCCTCATCTTCAAGATAAATACCATATTTGTCGCACAAATAATACCAATAGGGAGCATCGGGATAGTGAGCGTTGCGCACGTGGTTAATATTACCCTGCAACATAAGCATAACCTCTTCAAACATCTGTTCACGTGTCACAGCGTGGCCATGCTCCAAGCTTGTTTCGTGGCGGTTCACACCCTTCATCTTGATGGGCTTGCCGTTCAAATAATAGTAACGGCCGGCAATGCCGAATTCATCATCCTCGGCCTTTGTGTCGCGAATCTCCACTTCGCGGAAGCCAATGTATGTAGAGGCAGTTTCCACCACTCTGCCCTTCTTGTCGAGCAACTGTACGATAAGAGTATAGCGATTAGGCTGTTCGGCACTCCATTTGGCAGGATTTTCCACCGGCATTGCAATATTTGCAGTAACCGTTGCACCCTTCTCAACCACATTCACAGCACCCGACGCCGTTACACCCTCAACCGGAGCATTATCGTCGCTATATAGTTCATTTTTATAAAGTTGCGCCTTAACCGAGTAGCCTTTCACCTTTTTCTTGCTCAAATTGCGAACATCAACCGCAATATTGGCAACGGCATTTTTATACTCATTGTCAAGGTCGGTAACCACGCGGAAGTCGCGAATTTCCACAGGATTGGTCGATGTAAGCGACACTGTGCGGAAGATTCCCGGCAAACGGAACATATCCTGCGACTCCAAGAACGAGGCATCGCTGTTGCGGTAAACCTCAACAGCCACAACATTCTCGCCCTCAACAAGATATTTTGAGATATTGAATGCAGCAAGGTTGCGAGAGTTCTTCGAGAAGCCCACATACTTGCCGTTTATCCACAGATAGAAAAAAGAATCAACACCATCGAAATTTATATAAATCTCGCGACCTTTCCACTCGACAGGCACGGTAAAAGTACGACGGTAAGAGCCCACCTCGTTACGGTGTTTGTAGGTTGTGTGGTGAGGAGCCGGTTCACGCATAACACCACCCTTCCAGTCGCCCACGGCAACCGTATGTTTAAAAATAACAGGTTGGTTAACATAGATGGGAGTACCATACTTCTGGCTGCCATCGGGTTGCAGGCCATAAACATTCCAGTTCATCGGGACCTCCACTTTATCCCACTCCGAAACATCATAATCCATCTTATAGAAACCCTCCGGACGCTCACCCGGGTTACCCACCCAGTTAAAGCTCCAAGTTCCATTGAGCGAGAGGTAATACTCACTCGCCTCGGGAAGCACCTTGCGAGCACTCTCCTCATTGGCAAACGTAAAGAAGCAGCCTTTGGGCTGTTCCTTGTTCAAAGACAACTGCGTAGGGCTTTCCCACTCACTGCCGGCAGGAGCCTGCGCATCGCCGTAGGCAAATCCTTTCAAATTCTGCCCCACAGCCACAGCCGACACTAAAAGTGCGGCCATCATTACTGAAACAATTTTCTTTTTCATATAAACTTTTTAAACAAAATTAATAATTTCCCAAAGCAAACAACCGTACCCTCTTTTCAAGCCAAGCAAGACACAGTTGCATAAACATCTGCTAAATTACACTATTTTTTTTATAATTAAAACTTTTATATGATAAAATAAACATTTAAAGGCTATTTAAAATTTATTTTGCCCGAAACAGCACTTTATTCAGCATTGATACATTTATAAGAAATTAAAAGCCTTTAATCATCCACATTTTCCTGCAAAAGCAAGACACAACCCTTACAGAGAATAACAATATGGTAATTTTATTTTACACAACTCTGCTAAATACAAAAAAAGAGGACAAAGCTATAAATAAAAAAGGGCTCAATAGCAAAAAGGTGTGGGTAAATAAATCTTTAATTATTGTGTAGTATACCAGCAGTGGTAATTTTAAAAAATAACCGGCACCGTAAGAGAAAGAATTAAAGGCCGTCGAAGTTAAGGAAACAGGCGAGGAGATAGTGCGGTATGCCGTTAATTTTCACACAACGCAATACCGCACGCTTCCGGAGCCCCTTAACTTCGGCGAACAGCCTTTAATGACAAGCAAGGAACGAACGATGGATATTGCGTAGCAATTCGCGAGCCTAGGCGTGAGCGACTTGAACGTACTTGTGTGCCGGACCTTTTGATTCTTTTGGGTACAAAAGAACATATAAAACAATTTGTTTAAAGCAAGAACTACTCGCGGGACACCGAGAAGTTAAAAGCAAGAATATTTAGCAAATAAATAGTAGTATCCACAGTAAATTTCTACTGAACCTAAAAAAGCACCCACTCCACCACGGAAAGGATGCAAAAAAATAAATAAAGACTGCACGCAGTCTTTATTTATAACAATTAAGAGTGTAATGTAAAGATTACTTCGCAGCCTCCAAAGAAGCCTTACGGAACTCTTTCATCATTTTTTCAATCTGCAAAGAGGCCTTACGTGCACGTGTACCGGCAGCTTTATTACCCTTCTCAGCCTGTGCGTTAGCATCAGCTGCAAATGCAGCATAAGTCTCCTGAATTTTTTCAATAAGTTCTTTCATAATGTATTCTTTAATAAGGTTAATGATGCACAAAGATAACAAAAAACATTATATCCAAACATTATTAGCTTTTTTTTTGCATCATTTTTCAAAAAAAATATCTTTTTTGCCAAAAAAACGAAGAAAACACCCTGTAAAGGCCGTAAGAACAGCACCCAAACAGACTGAAAAACAACCCACACAGACACAATACTCCTATAATATATATAGAAATTCAAAAAAACATCCAACCACAAGAAGAAAAGCCGTCGCCACACACATCAAATTCACCATCGCAACAAAATCCTCCCCAAAAAGCAAGAACCACACCCGGCAAACCCTCCGCAGCCCGTCGGGAATGGCAGCGCCATAATTCAAAAAGAGTCGCACACAACCATCCCCAAAAACAAACGCTCGACACAGCACCCGCTGGTAAATTATTTTTACAACAAAGGCAAAGCACAGCACAAAAGCAACAATTTCGTTAAAAAAAACTACGCGCGTACCTACAAAAAAAAGAAAAAACACGCACACAAACAAAAAAAAAGACTATCTTTGCCATTAACAATAGTGCCACACTGCACTATCATCCAAAATGCAGGGCTCCTGCGCAAACAAGGCAAGCCCTCACAATATAATCAAAAAAACAGACAGGCAAAGCCGCCCGTTTGCATTTAACTGATTGACAGACAACAATTTACACATCCGTCAATGTCCCCAAGGTATACACTTTTCGCAAGAAACACATACAAATTCGCATAAAATTCACCCGACAAAAGCATCGGAAAAACACAACACGCAATTCGCAAAACAATGAAAGATACAACCAAAAAACAAAGAGCATTAGAAAGCGAAAGCAACATCAACATAGTAGAAATACTATACGCCTGCTTAACACATTGGCACTGGTTCGTAATATCACTCCTCATAGCCCTCGGCTTTGCAGCCCACAAGATAGCAACCACCCCGCCCACCTACACCCGATACTGCGAAGTGCTCATAAAATCAAAAAGCAAGACGCCATCATTGGACGAGCAAATGGCCAATTTCGCCAATATGGGAATACGCACCACCACCAACACCTACAACGAAATATACACTTTCCGTTCATCGGAAATAATAGGCAAAGTGGTAAACAAACTCAATTTAAGAACACAATACGAAAAAGAAGGCACATTTCACCCTATTGCCCTATACGGCGAGTCGCTGCCTGTAACAATAGACTTTTACGAGCTCGAAGAGAGCAGCTCGGCAACAGCCACAATCGACATAACCACCGAGGGAGAATTCACACTCTACAATTTCACTCACAACGGCACCCCTCTCGAAAGCGAGCCCATCAGCGGTGAACTGCTCAACGGAATAGCCCTCACCGAAACCCCACTCGGCAAAGCATTCATACGAAAGAACAGCAACATTGATGGCAATAGCACAATAAAAGTAAAACACACAAGCCTTCAAACAGCAATAGGAATAACCGGCAGCAAGCTATCGTTCAGCCTCAAAGGAGAAGACAGCGAAATTATCACAATCAGAATAAACGATAGTTCGATAGAGCGTGCCGACGACATTCTCGCAACCCTCATCAACGTATACAACGAAAATTGGATAGAGGACAAGAACAAGGCAGCCGAGGGAACACTCAAATTCATAGAGACACGCCTCTCCTACATCAGCGAGGAACTCGAAGAGGTCGACAACGACATTTCATCCTACAAAAGCCGCAACCTCCTCCCCGACATTGGTGCAACCACCTCTATGCACATAAGCAAGAACCGCAGCAACATAAACAAACTGCAACAGCTGAACAACGACCTTCAAAGTATGAAGGACGTGTTACACAAACTACAAAGAATTTCGGCCAACGAAATGTTGCCATTCGGAGTAACCCTCAGCAACAACTCCATAAACAACCAGATTGCCGACTACAACCAGTCCCTCATAGAACGCAACGAACAAGCACAAAAGAGCAGCGACAACAACCCTGTGATAAAGAAACTAAATCTGGCCCTTGCAGCAAAGCGCGAAGCTATCATAGCTGCAATAAAAACCACCATAAAGAAAACCGAAACAGAGATAAGCACATTAGAAAAAGAGACCAAAAAGACCATCGCAGAAATCTCAAAGAACCCCGAACAGACAAAATATCTCGCATCGGCCGAGCGTGAACAGAGCGTAAAAGAGAAACTCTACCTCTTCCTGCTTCAAAAGCGCGAAGAGAACCAACTCTCACAAGCCTTCACCGCATACAGAACCCGAGTAATAACAACCCCCACAGGCAGCACCTCCCCCACCGCCCCGGTGAAACAAGGCATCATAATGATGGCCATAGCCATCGGGCTCGGGCTTCCCGCCGCCATAATCGTTCTGCGCGAATTGGCCAACACCCGCATACGCGGTCGCAAAGACATTGAAAATATAACAGCCCCCATAATAGGCGAAATTCCTCAACTGCCCGGTACAACAAAGAAAAAAAGGCTGCCTTGGAGAAAAGACAAAGAAAAAAGCGACAAAATAACGGTAGTGGTAGAGGATGGCAACCGCAACATCATCAACGAAGCCTTCCGCGTGCTGCGCACCAACATCGAAATGCTCACACGCGACAAAGCGCACAGCGTAATCATAAGCACCTCGTTCAACCCCGGCAGCGGAAAGACCTTCTGCATAATAAATTCGGCAATTTCACTCGCCATAAAAGGCGACAAAATAATAATTATTGACGGAGATATGCGCCACGCCTCATTAAGCGAGTATGTATCATCGCCCCAAAAAGGCATAAGCAACTATCTTGCAGCAGATGTAGAGAACATCAACGATGTAATAATCGCCGACAAGAGCTATCCCAATCTGCACATTCTGCCCGTGGGAACAATACCGCCCAACCCCACCGAGCTGCTCGAAAGCCCCCGTTTCGCCACACTCATAGAGAAACTGAAAGAGGAGTACAAATACATACTCATCGACTGCCCTCCGATAGATATGGTAGCCGACACGCATATTATTGAAAAATTCGCCGACCGCACCTTCTTCCTCGTCCGTGCCAACGTAATGGAGCGCAATATGGTGCCGGAACTCGAAACACTCTACACCGAGAACAAATTGAAAAACCTTGCAGTTATACTCAACGGAGTATATGCCGGCAGCAACCGTTACGGCTACAAATACAGCTACCGATACGGTTACCACAACAGCTACCACTACGGATACGGACAAAAATAACCATAAGAAACATATTTTAAACAACAAAACAACAACTTCTTAAAATGAAGACCTACCGCGAACATCTGAAAAGAGTATACAACAACACCCACGACCGCGAACCAATCGAATGGGGAAACACCTGGATCGACAAAGCACCCGACACAAACACCAAGCGCATACTCCTTGTGGGAGAAAGCACATCGCGTATGGTTCGCAGCACCCTTGCCCGAATGTCGGGCTACGCAGTAGATATGATAGGCACATCCTCGCGCCTCGACGACGAACTCTTCGTGAACCAAATAGACTCCTACTTCAACAATTTCACATATAAATACGATGCCATTGTCATACAAATAGGACATCACGGCAGGGAGCCCCGCCGAGAGCACAACAACATAGAGCAAGACTACCAAGAATTCCGCGAAGCATTCGACTCGCTCATCACCTACCTGAAAAACATCAGCAACAACATAACGGTGGAAACAATCTTCGACTCCATCATCCCCAATAAATCGTGGCATAAATTCTTCATACACCGTGGGTGGATAAAGGAAAAAAAAGACGACGAAATAAACAACGTAACCACCCGTCGCAACCAAATTATGCAAGAAGTGGCACAGGCCCACAACCTGAAATTCCTCGACATTAACCCCATAGTCGACCGCACCAACTACATACACATCGACCACACACACTTCGAGGATAAAGCAAAAGCCTACATCGCAGCAGAAATGCTAAAAGTGATAGAATAACAATGAGAATAACGGTAACAGGAACAGGATACGTAGGATTAAGCATTGCCATTCTCTTGGCTCAACACAACCAAGTGACGGCAGTAGACATCGTACCACAAAAAGTGGATATGATAAACAAAGGCCTCTCACCCATAAAGGACGAATACATAGAACAGTTCCTACGCGAGAAAAAACTGAACCTCACCGCCACCACCGACTCTGCAACAGCCTACAAGAGTGCCGAATACATAATAGTGGCAACCCCCACAAATTACGACAATACACGTAACTTCTTCGACACCACAGCAGTAGAAAGCGTAATAGAAGAGGCCGTAACCATCAACCCACAAGCCACAATAGTAATAAAAAGCACAATACCGGTGGGCTACACAAGCAACATAAGCGAGAAATACAAAAACGCCAACATACTCTTCTCGCCCGAATTCCTGCGCGAAGGCAAAGCCCTGTACGACAACCTCTACCCCAGCCGCATAATCGTCGGGCACCCACAAGGAAACAAACACCTTGCCGCAGCCGCACACACCTTTGCCGGCCTTTTACAGCAAGGAGCCATAAAAGAGAATATAGAAACACTGTTTATGGGCACCACCGAGGCCGAAGCTGTCAAGCTATTCGCCAACACCTATCTGGCCCTGCGCGTGAGCTACTTTAACGAGCTCGACACATACGCCGAAATGCGCGGTCTCTCGACAAGCGACATAATAAAAGGTGTAGGGCTCGACCCCCGCATCGGCACCCACTACAACAACCCCTCCTTCGGCTACGGTGGCTACTGCCTACCCAAGGACACCAAGCAACTGCTCGCCAATTACAGCGATGTACCACAAACCCTCATAAAAGCCATTGTCGACAGCAATGTAACCCGCAAAGACTTCATAGCCGACCAAATACTCAAAAAAGCCGGCTACTACGACTATTACAGCAGTGGCGACTACAATCGGGAACACGAAAAGCAGTGCACCATAGGCGTCTATCGCCTCACAATGAAAACCAGCAGCGACAATTTCCGTCACTCCTCCATACAAGGCATTATGAAACGCATAAAAGCCAAAGGAGCCAATGTAATAATATACGAACCCACGCTCGACGATGGCACCACCTTCTTCGGCAGCAAAATAGTGAACAACCTCTCCCTGTTCAAGCAACAATCACAAGCCATCTTGGCCAACCGCTACGACAGCAACCTCGACGATGTAACAGAGAAGGTCTACACCCGCGACATTTTCCATAAAGACTGATACACCTTATATATAATAGCAAATAAAAACTATATGAGAACAATAATGCTAGTATTCGGGACACGCCCCGAGGCCATAAAAATGGCACCACTGGTAAAAGAGTTTCAAAAGCACCCCGACACCTTCAAAACCGTAGTATGTGTAACAGGCCAGCACCGCCAAATGCTCGACCAAGTGCTTCAACTCTTTGAAATAACCCCCGACTACGACCTGAACATAATGAAACAAGGGCAAGACCTCTACGATGTAACAGCCCGTGTGCTCGTGGGAATGCGCGACGTATTAAAAGAGGTACAACCCGATGTTGTACTCGTGCACGGCGACACCACCACCAGCACCGCAGCAGCCCTTGCAGCCTTCTACCAACAGATACCCGTAGGGCACGTCGAAGCCGGCCTTCGCACACACAACATATACAGCCCGTGGCCCGAGGAGATGAACCGACAAATCACAGGCCGCATAGCCACATACAACTTCGCACCCACCCCGCTCAGCCGGCAGAACCTATTGCGCGAGGCAGTGACCGAAGAGAGCATCACCGTAACCGGTAACACAGTAATCGACGCACTCTATTGGGTGGTAAGCAAAATAAAAGAGGACAAAGCACTCAACGAAGAACTCAAAAACCTCCTTGCCACAGCCGGCTACGATGTAACCCGCCTCGATGGAGGCAAAAAACTGGTGCTCATCACAGGCCACCGCCGCGAAAACTTCGGCGACGGCTTCATAAATATGTGTACTGCCATACGCGACCTCACACAAAAATACCCCGATGTAGATTTTGTCTACCCCATGCACCTCAACCCCAACGTGCGCAAGCCCATACACGAAGTATTCGGCGAAGATTTGAGCAATCTCGGCAATATGTTCTTCATTGAACCCCTTGAATACCTCTCGTTCGTATACCTTATGGAGAAGAGCAACATTGTGCTCACCGACAGCGGTGGCATACAGGAGGAGGCACCCGGCCTTGGCAAGCCCGTACTTGTTATGCGCGACACCACCGAGCGCCCCGAAGCACTCGAAGCCGGCACCGTGAAACTCGTTGGCACCAACTATCAAAAAATAGTCGACGAAGTATCATCACTCCTCGACGATGAGGCACACTACAACCAAATGAGCCACGCCGTCAACCCCTACGGCGACGGCCTTGCCTGCGGCAGAATAGTGGAAAAATTAAGCAAATAACATAGAAATAATAACACAAAGAACAATATAATGAAAGCATGTTTTATGGGACTCGGCTACATAGGCCTCCCCACAGCAATTATTGCAGCAAAGCACGGAATCGACGTTGTCGGCGTCGACATTAACCCCAAAGTGGTAGAAGTAACCAACCAAGGCAAGCTCCACATCATCGAGCCCGGAATGGAGGAGATGTTGCAGGAAGTTATCGCTAGCGGCAAGTTCAAAGCCTACACCAAGCCACAGGAGAGTGATGCCTATTTTATGGTAGTTCCCACCCCCTTCAAAGGCAACCACGAACCCGATGTATCGTACGTGGAGGCAGCCACCCGCGCAGTTCTTCCCCTTCTCAAAGAGGGCGACCTCTATGTAATCGAGAGCACATCCCCCATCGGCACCACAGAAATGATGGCAGAAATCATCTTCACCGAGCGCCCCGAACTCAAAGACAAGATATACATTGCCTACTGCCCAGAGCGCGTGCTCCCCGGTAACGTAATCTATGAGCTTGTTCACAACGACCGCGTACTCGGCGGTCTCACCCCCGAAAGTACCGACAAGGCAATTGAGTTCTATTCGCAATTCGTGCAAGGCAAACTTCACAAGACCAACAGCCGCACAGCCGAGATGTGCAAGCTCACCGAGAACAGCAGCCGCGACGTTCAGATAGCCTTCGCCAACGAGCTCTCACTCATCTGCGACAAGGCAGGCATAAACGTATGGGAACTCATTGAACTTGCCAACAAGCACCCGCGTGTAAACATACTCCAACCCGGTTGCGGCGTTGGCGGCCACTGTATCGCGGTAGACCCCTACTTTATCACAGCCGACTACCCAGCCGAGAGCAAAATCATTGCCACTGCACGTGAAATAAACAACTACAAGAGCTTATGGTGTGCCGAGAAAGTAAAAAGCACAATGCTCGAATTTGAATTGAAGAACGGCCGCAAGCCCACCGTAGCAATGATGGGCCTCGCCTTCAAACCCAATATCGATGACCTGCGCGAAAGCCCCTCAAAAAGCATCGTAGGCAAAGTGATGCAAATGTGCAACAACGCCGACATACTCATAGTGGAGCCAAATGTAAGCGAGCACAAGCAGTTCAAGCTCACACCTTATAAAGAGGCATTCGATGCTGCCGACATCGTGGTAATGCTCACCGCCCACAACGAGTTCAAGACACTCCCCTGGGACGAGAGCAAAATAATACTCGATTTCTGCGGTATCTACAAGAAATAATTACCGACAAACAAAGGGCGCACACACCGGTGCGCCCCTACGGTAAAAACGCAAGGGCCGTCCACAGTGTCTGCCCCACAAAAAAAGAGAAAAGAACAGAAAGACAAATTAAACTGTCCCTCTTATAGAGGGACGAGTGAAACGGAGGGAGTCCCCCACCCACAGGCGCTTGGCCGTGCCTGTGGGAACAAAAAATTTATCGAACAATACAAATCTCAACAGAAGCGATAGTTTTTACATTATGAAACAAATACAGATTCATAATACCGAAAATATCATTGCCGACATTAAAGAAATTATAGAGCAGGCAAAAGACCAGGCCTACGCCTCTATCAACACATTGATGATTCAATCGAATTGGTTGGTTGGTCGTCGCATTGTGGAGGAAGAGCAAGGCGGTGCTTCACGAGCAGAATATGGCAAAGCTTTGTTGAAAAATCTTGCCACGGAGTTGATGCCCATATATGGCAATTCATATTCAGCCCGTCGCTTGCAGGATTATCGTCAATTCTACCTCTATTTCAAGGATATAGAGATTTGGCACTCGCGAGTGCCAAATCTCACTTGGACTCATTATCGTGAACTGCTTACTGTCTATGACGAAACTGCTCGCCATTGGTATATGCAAGAGGCATCAAAAGAGATGTGGAGTGTTCGTACACTTCATCGTAATATATCATCGCAATACTACTATCGTTTGTTGCAGTCACAAACAAAGGATATGGTAATAGATGAAATGAAGCAGATTACAGCACCTATGCAAGGTGACAAATTGGAGTTTATAAAAAACCCCGTTGTTGCAGAATTTTTAGGGTTGGCTCATAATACCAAATTCTCGGAAACAGAATTGGAGAGTGCAATAATAACCCATCTTCAAAAATTCATTATGGAATTGGGAAAGGGTTATGCCTTTGTCGCCCGTCAACAACATATCCGCACAGATATGGGCGACTTTTACATCGACCTCGTATTCTATAACTACATTCTCAAATGTTTTATGCTTGTTGACTTGAAGACTGAACAAATAAGCCATCAAGATGTAGGACAAATGGATATGTATGTAAGAATGTACGATGAACTTAAAAGAACAGAAGGAGATAACCCCACAATCGGACTTATTCTTTGTTCTCGAACAAGTGAGGATATGGCACGATACTCTATGCTCAAAGACAACGACCGTTTGTTCCAAGCAAAGTATCTCACATTCTTGCCAACGAAAGAGGAATTGACAAATGAGATAGAGCGTCAAAAAATGATATTTAGATTACAACAAGGAAAATAACAAACAAAGGGCGTACACACCGGTGCGCCCCTACGGTAAAAACGCAAGGGCCGTCCACAGTGTCTGCCCCACAAAGAAAAGAGAAAAGAACAGAAAGGCAAATTAAACTGTCCCTCTTATAGAGGGACGAGTGAAACGGAGGGAGTCCCCCACCCACAAGTGCTTGACCGTGCCTGTGGGAACACACGGGAGAAAAGTAAAAGTACACAAAAGCAACAAACTAATCCCGACCCACAGGTACTTGGCTGTGCCTGTGGGAAGAAAAAAGAAAGATAAATATAAAAAGAAACAAGTGGTAGAACAAATATAATTTTAGAAATAAAGTTCACTCATTATAAACTAAAATCAACATCTTATGTATTCTCATTTTGCAACATTACACAAATTGGCTGTACATAACAAGCAACTACAGCAAGAGATTGGAATGGAAGAAAAAAATTTCCAATGGTATATCACAGAAATAGATTGTTTCATCGCAAGTGTTGATATAAAAAAACTACGAGATACTTTTAGTCAATTTAACATCTCGGAAGAGACAAAAAATAAACTTCACGATTGGCTTAACGAATTCACTCTCATCTGGAACCGTTGGAAAGGAGACATAAGTATAGGTTTTTCGGAAGTTTACAGACTTGCCACAGAAAGAGCCCAAAGAATAGATTCTTGTTTCCAAGAAACTATCAACATTCTTGAAAAGATGAAAAAATGCCCGAGGTGCCAAGAATTAAAAGAAGACCTACTTGATTCTCTCGCGAGTTTCGAGCGCAAAATTGTCCCCATAGACAAAGAACTCGACACATTACTCACCAATATAACCAAGTTTATAGAAAGCTTTGACAGACAGGAAAAGATATTTTCCGAGATAAGCAAAGAAATATGCAAAGAAGAAAATATAAAAACAGAAGACATTGCCGACATTGAGAAAACAATTGTAAACTACAATAATAGCATAAAGGAGCTAAAAAACAACATCATAGCAATGGGAGTTATAGATGGCATTGGTGTTATTGGCTGCATCGGTGCCATTATCGGTGCGTTTTTTACCGAAGGAATTACATTGGCATTATTGGTTCCCCTCTTGCCAGTTGTTGGTTGTACATCCTACATGATAGACCAATATAAAAAACAAATACAAAAGTTTGAAGAAGAAATCGAGGAAAAAAGAAAAGAAAAACAGGAACTAAAGAGAGAGATTTTAGACCTTATAGCATTTAACAAAACAATAAAAGGAATCTCAGATAGAGACAATAACATTAAAGAATACGTATGCAAAGCAAAGGAGCCTTGGGAAGCACTGTCTATTGATTTAAAAGAGATTATTGCCCACATTGCTATTCTCGACAGTTCAACTATAGACGGATATATAAAATCCTTTAAAATGGCAAAAGAACTTTGGACAAACACTTTCATGCCCAAAATAAAACAATTAAAGATCGAAAATATAAAAATTGTGAATACACCGGAAAACTTTGTCATTGAAACACCGAAAGATTGGGAAGAGGCAATAGAAAAATACTCGATAAACATTAACGAATATTTCAAATCCCAGAGTGCATAAAAACAATCAACAAACAAAGGGCGCACACACCGGTGCGCCCCTACGGTAAAAACGCAAGGGCCGTCCACAGTGTCTGCCCCACAAAAAAAAGAGAAAAGAACAGAAAGACAAATTAAACTGTCCCTCTTATAGAGGGACGAGTGAAACGGAGGGAGTCCCCCACCCATAGGTGCTTGGCTGTACCTGTGGGAACAAAGATAAAAACAACCTTTGGCATAGAGATACCTCACTGGCGCGATTCGATGCTCTATTGTATTAAACGACTAAAACAACAATAATATGAAACGTAACATCATTGTTACCGGCGGTGCCGGCTTTATTGGCTCACACGT